>NZ_SDGU01000060.1 GCF_004118635.1 Chlorobaculum sp. 24CR
ATACATTATGACTTTTATGAATATATGTGCTCAATTATTACACTTTTATCTTTAACGAAGCAGAGCTTCGGGGAATATATCCCATAGAGATTAAAAACAAAAAACAAATTGTTAATAACCCACCAAGATGGAATGGCATTGTCATTGCGACACTCTTCTTTCCAGAATTAAAAGAAAAAGTTTATCAATTGGATGAACTTATCAATTATCAAAACCTACTTTTCTTAGAAATTTGTTCTTTGGAAGAACTTACGCAGAAACTTGAAACACAAAAGTTATTCATGGAAAACTTAAAAAGCACTACGAAATTAATAAAGGATATTTCTGATATAAGCCAGCAAATAATGATTGACTTCTCAAAAAATGATTAACCATAGGTTTTATTACATGAAATAGTATTTTAAATTTCTAACTCTTCTCATCTGATTGTTTATATGGCTTCTGTTTTCCGTTTTTTCCTCTAAATAATTCTTTATTGATTTTTCATAATCTTTAAAACTCACTCCTTCCTCTAATGCATTTATCATCATCTCTTTTGCTCTTTTTTTATCATTTGAGTGACCTGCAAAAATCAAATCTTGATCACCAAAACACCCTGCAATTTTCTCTACAAATGACATAATTCCTCCAATATATTTATGTTAGGTAATCCAAAAAGTATAAAAATAAACTCTACAAAGAACCTTACAAAAAAACTCCAATGGCATAAATTCCAAGTGCTCTGGATAGACCCTCATCACGATTTCACCGGAAACAATCGTGATCTGACCTGCTCCCAGGGAACGGCTGTGGATGGGTCAGCGCGATGCTCGGCAACTCGGCGATGCAACTCATCCTTTTGCGCCTGAGACAGCCCAATCGTATCTGACGCTTCGGTGGCAATGCTGTCCCAGATGTCTTCTACAAGCTGTATCCGCTCGGAAACGGAAAGCTTCATGCATTCAGTCTTGATGGCAGATGTTGACATAGTGGTAATATCAATTCAAAGTCAATATTCATTCAGTGCTCTCTCCGAACCGGACAACGGGTATGCTCGCAGAGACAACAACATTACACCTGCAAAATAGAAATAGTCCGATGATCTTTCCAATGGAAACTTCTTCGCTACTCTGAAAACCTCAATCTCCCACTCACTCCGCCAACCCCCAACTCACCGCTTCGGGTTCGCGGGCGATGACGGTTAGCAGCACTCGCGCCGAGCGTTCCGGGTTGCGGCGTTTCTGCTCCCGATCCTACACGGCGCGAATATTTCACCTGGTTATCATTATTTAGCTCGATTCGGAAACTGATTGCCTCTGTGTTTGATTTTGTTGTACATTATTGCGTAACACATAAAGTACACTATCATGATCGCAATCAGCACAACCGAACTGCGCAAAAACCTGCGGAAGTATCTGAACCTCGCCCAAAAGGAGCGGGTCATCATTCAGTGCGGGAAAAGCGAAACCTACGAAATCATTCCCGCCCGCAAGATCAGCGACAATGACTCCTGTTTTTCCAATCCGGAACTTCTCGCCGCACTGAAAGAGTCGGAAGAGGACATCGCCGAGGGACGTGTCCGTGAGATCAACGACAGCAAGGACTTATGGGAAAATATTCCATCATCGTAACCCGAAGGGCCGACAAAGACCTGAAGCACTGGCGTCAGAGCGGTGACAAGGCCGTGCAGCGCAAGATCGAAAAAATCTTCGACGAACTTCGCCAACATCCAACGACAGGAACCGGCAAACCGGAACAGCTCAAAGGCGACCTGTCGAAATACTGGTCGCGCAGACTGAACAAGAAAGACCGGATCATCTATCGCATCGACGACAACATTGTCATCGTTTACATCCTTTCCCTCCGCGGCCACTACGACGACACGTGAAACTGATTATCTGACCAACAAAAAATCGCCCCCGCCCCTCCGCATTGCCGAGCCGGGCAAATTACGCTATCTTGCTCTCATCCCGTTTCCATCAGTTCCGAAAGCTTTGTAAAGAGTTGAAATACTTTACGTTATCGACAGTTTTACAACCTATCCGGAGGCCAATCATGTCAACGATCAACGTTGCGTTCTGGAATGTCCAGAACCTGTTCGATACCACGGCGTCGGCCATCGCGACCGACCTCGAATTCACGCCTGAAGAGGGGTGGACGGAGGAGGTTTACAACATCAAGGTGGACAATATCGCCAGCGTCATCCGGCAGATGCACGGCGGCGCGGGGCCGGACTTGCTCGGGCTGTGCGAGGTGGAAAACAAGGGCGTGGTCGATGACCTGCTGGCAAAAATCGGGCGCGACGACTATCGCGTGGCGCATGTCGAGTCGCCGGACATCCGAGGCATCGACTGCTCGCTCATCTACTCGTCGAAGGTGTTCAAAAAGCCTCCGGCAAAAGATATTAAGGGCCATCTGGTCAACTTCCGGTTTCCGACGCGCGACATCTTTCAGGTTCGATTGACCCTCAAAACCAGCGGCGCGGAGCTCAATGTGCTGGTCAACCACTGGCCGTCGCGCCGGGACGGCCAATACCATGAGATACTCCCCAAAAATAGGACGGCTGGTTAAATTGGATCAACAAAAACCCAGCAGTCACTATGAAACAAACACGCCGCAAGTTTACGCCTGAATTCAAAACAAAGGTCGTCCTGGAAGCCCTCAGTGAACGGCTTCCCATGGCAGAGCTCGCCCAGAAGCATGAGCTTCATCCGAACCAGATCACTCAATGGAAACGGGAGTTCCTCGACAAGGCCTCCGATGTCTTTTCGAAAGGTGAAAAGGCTAGGAAAACCGAGCAGGATTATCAGCAGGAGAGCGAAGAACTCTACAAAATCATCGGCCAATTGAAGGTTGAGGTCGACTGGCTCAAAAAAAAATTGCAGTCGTAAAATCGCTCTCGGAACGACGCTCCATGGTTGAGAAAGAACATAGCGGTATCAGCATGCAACGGCAGTGCGACCTGCTTTCGATCCACCGATCAGGCCTGTATTATCAGCCGATAAAGACCTCGAAGCTGAATCGTGAGCTCATGCGGCTGATTGATGAGCAGTACCTGCTGAGGCCATACTACGGCGTTTACCGTATGTGGCAATGGCTGAGTATGGACAAAGGCTACAAGATCAACCTCAAACGGGTACGGCGGCTCTATCGCCTCATGGGTCTGGAAGCCATCGGCCCCAAGCCGAACACCTCGAAACCGGCGCCGGGCCATAAGGTCTATCCGTATCTGCTCCGGGGACTTGCGATCAAGCACAGCGACCATGTTTGGGCAACTGATATTACCTATGTACCGATGGCCCATGGCTTTATGTACCTGATGGCCATCATCGATCTGAAAAGCCGCTATGTGCTGAACTGGTCGGTATCGAATACCATGGACGCCAAATGGTGTGCCGAGGTCTTGCTTGAAGCCGTGCGGTTGCACGGGGCACCCAAGATTCTCAACACCGATCAGGGCAGCCAGTTCACCAGCGAGGTCTTCACTGTTGCTGTTATTGATAAGGCCAAGTCGAAACTCTCCATGGATGGAAAGGGCCGAGCAATTGACAACGTCTTCATCGAACGGCTATGGCGGAGCGTCAAGTATGAGTACATTTACCTGAACCCACCAGCCGATGGTCTCGAACTCTACAAAGGCCTGAAGCATTGGTTCAACGACTACAACACGGTTCGTCGCCACAAAGCGCTTGATGGTCAGGTTCCGGCAAAAGTCTATTCTGCCAATAAACGACTGATTCCGGAAGCCGCATGAACAAACTTATTTTCTCTCGATAGCTGTCCTATAACTGGGGAGTACCTCACCAGTCCGAGCCGCTCCGCATCGCCGTGGCCGAGCGTTGCGGCCAGATCGTCAACGAGCTGCTCAAGCTCGACCGGCAGGCGTACGCCGAGGTTCCCGACGTCGCCGGGGAACTCGAAAAGCTGAATGCGCGGTGGAACCGCAACATTGTTCTGATGGGCGACTTCAACGACGATCCGTTCTGCCGCAGCGTCACCGACTACCTCTTGGCCTCGAAGGATCTCGACAAGGTCGAGGAGCTGGTGAAGGCCTCGCCGAACCACCAGATTCCGTCCATCGAAGCCTACATCAAGCGCCAGCCAACGCTCTTCAACCTCTCGTGGCCGATGCTCGCCCAACCGGACAAAGGCACGATCTTCTTCAGCGGCGAATCGGCCAACACGATGAATCTGTTCGACCAGTTCATGGTGTCGCGCGGACTTTTTTACGGCGAGTCAGGCCTCCAGGCAAGGCCCAACTCGATGCAGATTTTCACCACGCCGGAAATGGCTCCGGGCAACAAGCAGCGCCCCAAGGCGTTCGACAAGCAAACCAGGAAGGGATTCAGCGACCACTTCCCGGTCGAGATGATTATCGACGTTTTGTAGGATTTTTAGCGGCGGCGTTCCGACAGTTGGAGACGCCGCCCCTGCAAATCGATAAAGGACAAAAAGGAGGACAGGAGCAACAGCGGAAAAACAAGGGGACAATTTTCGTCATGCGTTATTCTTCACACGCTCACAGGCAGGAGTGTTGCTCTCCTTTCTGCTTTTGCTTGTCCGGAAAAATCAGGCGCTGGTTCATTTCGAGCGACGGTTCGGGCACTTCGGTACGGCCCACGATGTGCGCGGGTACGCCGGCGACCGTGTAGTGCGGCGGCACGTCATCGAGCACCACGCTGCCCGCGCCAATCTTCGCCCCTTCGCCAATCTTGATGTTGCCGAGAATCTTGGCGCCCGCGCCGATCATCACCGACTTGCTCACCTTCGGGTGGCGGTCGCCACTCTCCTTGCCGGTGCCGCCGAGCGTCACTTCGTGCAGAATCGACACATTGTCATCCACCACGGCGGTTTCGCCGATCACCAGGCTGGTGGCGTGGTCGAGCAGAATGCCCTTGCCGATTTTGGCCGCCGGGTGAATATCGACCGCGAACACCTCCGACATGCGGTTTTGCAGAAAATAGGCGAGCGATTTGCGTCCGTTCTGCCAGAGCCAGTGAGCCAGCCTGTAGGACTGGAGCGCCTGGTAGCCCTTGAGAAAAAGCATGATCTCGAAATAGTTCACCGCCGCCGGATCGCGCTCGCGGGTGGCCTCCATGTCGCAGGCGGCGTAGCGGACGGAGTCGGGACTCTGCCGGTAGAACTCCTCGAAAATCCCTTCGAGCACCGGCGGCGGAAAGTGCTTCGAGCCGAGCTTCACGGAGAGCAGCATCGCCAGCGCCGGGGCGAACTCCTCATATCGCAAAATGTGCTGTTCGAGAAACAGCCGGATTTCAGGCTCGCGCTCGCATTCGAGACGCGCCTCTTCGAGAATCAACGACCAGATATCCTGTACGCTCATAACTTCCTTGTGGATGGATTGCGGCAATGCGAAACAACTGCTTGCCGCATCATGCAATAAAGCGCCGCCCGCAGCTTAAAGGTTTCCCGCTCGCGACCAGCGGCGCTGACGACCAATGTACGCAAAACAAGGCAAACCACCCGCTTGCCGCCATTCCGGATCATCCCTCGAAAACCACCCGACGCTCCCGGTCGATAACCTCCATGTTTTCCAAAAAATTTTGCGTACAATTGGCTACAGCTTTACGAAAACGACACCGCTCGACACCATGCTCATCTCAAGGAAAATCGAGATCGACTACGGCCACACCCTTCCCAACAGCTTCAGCTTCTGCAACCAGTTGCACGGCCATCGCGGCGTCATCGTGGCGACCGTCGAAGGGCCGGTCATCGAGCGCCATGGCGACGCCGAAGAGGGCATGGTGATGGACTTCAAGTTCCTGCGCCAGATCATGGACGAGCACATCCACGACCTGCTCGACCACGGCTTCGCGGTCTGGAAAGAGGACAAGGAGGATCTCGAATTCATTCTCAGGCGCAACAGTCGCGTGCTCGTCACCGACGAGCCGCCCACCGCCGAATACCTCGCCAAATGGGCCTTCCGCCAGATCGAAGGCAAACTCCCCGAA
>NZ_SDGU01000061.1 GCF_004118635.1 Chlorobaculum sp. 24CR
GGATAAACGTCTGGGGCGGTGCGCTTAGTTATACGCTTCGATCTTGACTCTGCCGACGCCGGAGTCCACGAGGTCGAGCTGTTTGGCGGCGGCTTTCGAGAGGTCGATGATCCGGTTTTTGACGTAGGGGCCGCGGTCGTTGATCTTGACGAAGACCATTTTCCCGTTGTTGAGGTTGGTTACCCGCACGATGGTTCCGAATGGAAGCGAGCGGTGGGCGGCGGTAAACTCTTTCATGTCGAAGGTTTCGCCGTTTGCCGTTGTCCTTCCGTGGAATCTGCTGGCGTAAAAAGAGGCCCTTCCGACAGCGACCATGAACCGGTCACCGTTGGGACGAGGCTTTGCTGTGCTCCGGGATGAGCTGCTTTTCTGAGAAATGGTGTGGTTTATGGCTCCGTTTTGGCTGGCAAGAGCGCTGAACGGAGAGGCTGATATGATGAGTGATAATGCCAATGCAAGGCGACAGTACTGGGTAAAGGGTTTTTTCATAATCGCATACTACTGGTTAACGCGCGGCTACCGGGTCTGATGGTGCGTATGGTTTCGGTTTCTTTCATGGGAGTGCCTTTGGTAGAGCGCTGTTTTGTTTTACGGTAATTAACTCGTGGGCTAATATAATAAAAAGGTTTTTAAAGTGCGAAATCCCGTTGTTTTACCTGATCCCGGTACGCTATAATGGTTTCTGATTATTTGTTAAGTTGCTTTAATTATTGTTTTTACCTCTTTCCCTTCGCCGGTTTTTTTTGCTTGGCCGGGAGGCTGTTTTGAATAAAAGAATGGCAAAAATGTTTCGGGTTTGCGTTGTGATCTGTTGCGGTTATGCGCGTGATTAACGTATTGCGGATCGGTGATGCCCGGATTTTGCGCACTGCTTTCGGGAAGCTTTTAAGCGACGCGGGCTGTTGAAGTCACTCTGACGGAAACGCCCGGATCGATCATTTTCAGCAGCTTCAGCACGTGGAAAACAAACGCACAGGGCATGCCTGCAAGCAGGCGGCCCGCTTTATGCTGGTGGCCGTGTATCTGCTGTTGGCCACTTCGGTTGCCCATGCCGCCGGGCCTGCCGACGACCTGATAGAAGAGGGCATACGGAAGGGGCTTGCCGGGGAGTACCGCGAGGCAATCGATGATTTCAGTCGCGCCATACGCCTGGAGCCGCGCAATGTGGATGCTTATTACAACCGGGGCCTTGCCCGTGGTTCAATTGGCGATCTGAAGGGCGCTCTTGCCGATTACACCAAAACCATAAGCCTCGATCCCCGTTCATTCAGCGCATACAATAATCGCGGATTCAGCCAGGCGGCTCTTGGCAGGTTTGCGGAAGCCATTGCCGATATGACGCGCGCGATAGCCATCCGGCCCGATATGGCGCAGTTGTATAACAATCGCGGCACACTCAGGATGTCGATGCAGGCGTATCTGCTGGCTATCGCCGATTTCAGCAGGGCTATCGAACTTGATCCGGCGCTTGCCGGCGCGTACAACAATCGCGGCCTTGCCAGAAATCTTGTCGGCGATCTCGGCGGTGCGGTTGCCGATTACGGCGAGGCGGTCCGGATCGATCCGCGTTACAAGGTTGCCTGGTACAATCTGGGCAACGCGCATGTGGCGACCGGAGCGGCCCGGGAGGCCGTCGATGATTACTCGAAGGCGCTGGTGCTCGATCCCGGAATGCTTGCGGCGCGAAACAATCGGGCTTTTGCCAGACTCTCCCTTGGAGATTATAACGGTGCTCTTGAAGATTTGAGCCTCGTCATATCGGCATCTCCGCAAGACGCCACGGGCTGGTATAACCGGGGGGTCGTCCGGAAGCTCGCCGGTGACCGGCAGGGGGCCACCGAAGATCTCCGGCGGGCTTCGGCGCTAGGCGATTCTTTGGCTGACGAGGTGCTTCGGGAGATGACGGTTTCCGGTGGAGCGCCGCCATGAAGCACGCCCGGAGGCGGGTGTTTGCAATTGAGGGTGAATGTGTATATTCCTTCGACTTGATTATCTGAAGCACATGAAATCCTTTGTCATCAATCGAGCTTCCAAGCCATGTCAGGCGTTTCTCAAGCGAGGGGGATTCAGCAGCCGTAACCGGTTTTTTTGAATGAATTCTTTGCGCTAACAAGACTTTTCCTGCCTATGCCGACGACATCCGAAGATTCTCATTTATCTTCTCATTCTCACTCCAGCGATACTGATTTCAAGCGTCTTGCAACCTTGTCGCTCGCCGCGCTTGGTGTGGTGTTCGGTGATATTGGCACCAGTCCGCTCTATGCGATCCGGGAGTGTTTCCATGGCGAATTCAGCATTCCCGTAACGACGCCAAACGTACTCGGAGTGCTGTCGCTCTTGGTTTGGTCGCTGCTCTTGATCGTCACGCTCAAGTATCTCACTTTCATCATGAAGGCCGACAACGAAGGCGAGGGCGGTATTCTCGCTCTGACCGCCCTCATCATTTCGCACAGCAAGAAGGACAAGAGTGAGCGGTGGTTTCTGGTCGGCATCGGGCTGTTCGGCGCGTCGGTGCTGTGCGGGGAGGCGATGATAACGCCGGCTATCTCGGTGCTCAGCGCCGTCGAGGGGCTTCAGGTGATCGCGCCCGCATTCTCGGATCTGGTCATTCCGGTGACCGTCGCCATCCTCGCGGCCCTGTTTCTGTTTCAGCACCACGGCACGGCTCGGCTCGGCGCGCTCTTCGGCCCTATCATTCTGACCTGGTTTTTCGTGCTTGGCGTGCTTGGTGTGGTTAAAATTTTAGAGTATCCCCAGATTCTTCACGCCTTCTTTCCCTGGCACGGTATCCAATTTCTGCTGAACAACCAGGTTCACGGTTTCACGGTGCTCGGCGCGGTTTTCCTGGCCGTGACCGGCGCAGAAGCGCTGTACGCCGATATGGGTCATTTCGGCAGGCGTCCGATCCGGCTGACCTGGGCGCTGTTCGTGCTTCCCGCCCTGCTCTTGAACTATTTCGGGCAAGGCGCGTTGCTGCTGGCCAATCCGGCGGCGTCTGACCACCCCTTCTACGCGCTGGTGCCGTCATGGGCGCTGATTCCGATGGTGCTCTTGGCGACGTTCGCCACGGTTATCGCCTCGCAAGCGCTCATCACCGGACTCTACTCGCTGACGCAGCAGGCCATTCAGCTTGGCTACCTGCCGCGGTTGACGATCCGCCACACCTCCGCCAGCCATATCGGGCAGATTTACGTTCCGGCGGCCAACTGGGGGTTGATGATCGCCACCATCGGTCTGGTGCTCGGCTTCAGAACGTCGAGCAGCCTTGCGGCCGCTTATGGCGCGTCGATGACCACCACGATGCTGATCTCGACGATCCTGTTTTTCTTCGTTTCAAGGCACATGTGGAACTGGAGTCCATTCGCCTCGTTTGGCCTGTTGGGTATGTTCCTCGTGATCGATCTCTCCTTTTTCGGCGCGAGCATGAGCAAGCTGTTTCATGGGGCGTGGTTCCCGCTGGTGATGGGCCTGAGCCTGTTCATGCTTATGATGACCTGGAAGAAGGGGCGGGCGCTGCTGCTCAGGCAGATACAGGATCGCACGCTCACGGTCAACGAATTCGTCGAAAGTCTCGCATTGCAGCAGCCTCACCGGGTGAAGGGGCAGGCGATCTACATGACGGCCAATCCGGACGTGGTGCCGATGGCTCTGTTGCACAACATGCGTCACAACAAGATTCTGCATTCCGAGGTCGGGTTGCTCAACTTTTCGACCGAGCGGGTGCCGAGGGTACCGAACAGCAAGAAGGTGGAGGTTATTCAGCTCAGTTACGGCATGTACAAGATTATCGCCCGGTACGGCTTCATGGAGTATCCCAACATCCGGCAGGTGCTGGCCCTGGCAAACCAGCAGGGCATGAACTTCAGGACCGACGCGATCAGCTATTTCCTTAACCGGGAAAAAATCGTGACCGGCATGAAATCGAAAATGAGCAACTGGCGGAAAAAGTTGTTCGCGCTCATGGCTCGCAACGCGCTCAGCGCCACCTCATACTATGATCTGCCGTCCGGACAGGTGATCGAAATTGGCGTACAGGTGCAGATTTGAACGGTATCGGGTTGAGCTTTTTTTGAAATCCGAAAGGCTTACGTAACAAGACATACCTTCGCTATGTCAACAACATCGGAAGATTCTCACGGGTCTTCGCTTTCTGGCCGCTCCGATCTGAAGCACCTTGCCTCTTTGTCGCTGGCTGCGCTTGGCGTGGTGTTCGGCGACATCGGCACCAGCCCTCTCTATGCGATCCGTGAGTGTTTTCATGGCGAGTACAGCATTCCGGTTACGATGCCCAATGTGCTCGGTGTGCTTTCGCTTCTGATCTGGTCAATCCTGCTCATCGTTACGCTCAAATACCTGACCTTCATCATGAAGGCCGACAACGAGGGCGAGGGCGGCGTTCTCGCGCTGACCTCCCTGATTATTTCCCACAGCAAGAAGAGCCGGAGCGAGCGGTGGGTGCTGGTCAGTCTCGGTCTGTTTGGCGCGGCGCTGCTCTATGGCGACGGCATGATTACGCCGTCGATCTCGGTGCTCAGCGCCGTCGAGGGCATCCAGATCGTCGCGCCCGGTTTCACTCCGCTGGTGATTCCCGTGACCATCGTCATTCTTGCCGGGTTGTTTCTGTTCCAGCATCACGGCACGGCCAAGGTCGGCTCCTTTTTCGGGCCGGTCATTCTTCTCTGGTTCATCGCTATCGGGCTGTGCGGCCTGGTCGAGATCGTCAAATATCCGGCCATTCTCAGGGCGGTTTTTCCCTGGTACGGCATCGAGTTTCTCGTCAACAACCACTCCAAGGGCTTTCTGGTGCTTGGCGCTGTCTTCCTGGCCGTGACCGGCGCGGAGGCGCTGTACGCCGATATGGGCCACTTCGGCAAACGCCCGATCCGGCTGACCTGGCTGGTGCTGGTGTTACCCGCACTCTTGATGAACTACTTTGGACAGGGGGCGGTGCTGCTCTCCGAGCCTGAAAAGTCATACAATCCTTTCTATGCGCTGGTACCGTCATGGGGCATTATTCCGATGGTCATTCTGGCGACGCTCGCGACCATCATCGCCTCGCAGGCGCTTATCACGGGGGTCTTTTCGCTGACCCAGCAGGGCATCCAGCTCGGCTACATTCCGCGCCTTACCGTGCGGCACACTTCGGCCAGTCATATCGGCCAGATTTACGTTCCGGCGGCCAACTGGGCGCTGATGTTCTCGACCATCGCGCTGGTGGCGGGCTTCGGCTCTTCGAGTCGCCTGGCCTCGGCGTATGGCGTGGCCGTGACGGCTACCATGCTGATTTCGGCGGTGCTGTTCTACTATGTCGCACGTGACCTCTGGAACTGGAAGCCCGTTCCGCTCAATCTTCTGATGGGCCTGTTCATGGTGATCGACCTGTCGTTTTTCGGGGCCAGCGTCAGCAAGCTGTTTCATGGGGCGTGGTTTCCTCTGGTGATCGGGTTTGCACTGTTCACCCTCATGTTGACCTGGAAGCAGGGGCGGAGGTTGCTGCAAAAGCAGATCGCTGATCGAACGCTCACCATCGGCGAGTTTGTTGAAAGCCTCGCCATTCAGCAGCCGCAGCGGGTCAAAGGGCAGGCGATTTATCTGACGGCCAACCCTGACGTGGTGCCGATGGCCTTGTTGCACAACATGCGGCACAACAAGATTCTTCACTCCGAGGTCGGCCTGCTCAACTTTTCAACCGAGCGTACGCCGAGGGTTCCGAACAGCAAAAAAGTGGAGGTTGTCCAGCTCAGCTACGGCATGTACAAGATCACCGCCCGATATGGTTTCATGGAGTACCCGAATATCCGGCAGGTGCTCGCCCTGGCCAATCAGCAGGGGATGCATTTCAGGACCGAGGCGATCAGCTACTTCCTGAACCGCGAAAAGATCGTGACCGGCATGAAGTCGAAAATGAGCAACTGGCGAAAAAAGCTGTTCGCGCTCATGGCTCGCAATGCGCTGAGCGCCACGGATTACTACGATCTTCCCTCCGGACAGGTGATCGAGATAGGCGTACAGGTGCAGATTTGATACTGCATTTTCCCCAGTTTTATTTGTTTTCTATATAGTATTATGTACATTGGCATATAGAAACGGGAAAGCGCTTTCAGTATCTCGATGCAAGAACTTGTCCAGCACATCGTTGGCCACCCGGTGGCATCATTGCTTGTTATTTTCAACCTCATCGTCATCGAGGCTCTCTTGTCGGTGGACAATGCCGCCGTGCTTGCAACCATGGTTCTTGACCTGCCCCGCAAAGATCGTCCTGCTGCGTTGAGGTACGGTATTTTCGGC
The DNA here is from genome assembly GCF_004118635.1 of Chlorobaculum sp. 24CR. Lineage (GTDB taxonomy): Bacteria > Bacteroidota > Chlorobiia > Chlorobiales > Chlorobiaceae > Chlorobaculum. The sequence continues at coordinate 6,289 of NZ_SDGU01000061.1, forward strand.
GCTTATCTTTTCAGAGGTCTTTTCCTTGTTTTTGCCGCTTCTCTGGTCAGCATCTGGTGGCTCAAGCCTTTTGGCGGACTCTATCTTCTTTACCTGGTCTGGAGCTGGTGGAACAGCCGGGGCGCAAGGGATGCGGGGGAGATGAATACCGAAAAGCGCAACAATCGCCTCTACCGGTTTGTTTCGGGTCGCATCGGGCCGTTCTGGGCAACCGTGTTGTTTGTCGAGATCATGGATATGGCTTTTTCTATAGACAATGTTTTTGCGGCGGTTGCCTTCACGGATAATCTCATTCTGGTTTGTACCGGCGTTTTCATCGGTATTCTCTCCATGCGTTTTGTCGCTTATGGCTTTATACGGTTGATGGAAGAGTATGCGTTTCTGGAGACTTGCTCCTATATCGTGCTTGCTGTTCTTGGCGCGAGGCTTGTCTTCTCCTTTTTCGAGCATCTCTGGCCGGGCATGGCCATTGACGGATATCTCGAAGGACACCAGGTCGATCTTGTCATGTCGCTCATAACCGTGACCATTTTTCTGGTTCCGGTTATTACCAGCACCTTGTTCAATGTGCCGGCAAAGGAGAGCGGAGGATGAGAAACGATATGTTTGTTGCTTTCCGAAGCAGTAATTCCCTTTGATCACAAATTTTCAAAAGCTCTTTATTCTCGATCATCATGAATGCACATAGCGGATTCAATCATCGACTCAGAAATTATATCCTGAAAAAGCACGGCTCGGTCAACGCCTTCTGCCGGGCGGTAGGCATCAAGTACCCGGCGCAGATGACCCCGTACCTCAAGGGCAAGTGCCTGCCGGGAAAAAAGATGCTTGAGCGGCTTGAAAAGGATGGCGCCGATATCGACTGGATTCTCACCGGTCATGCTGTCGGAGAGCAGGTCAGCCCTATCAGCGACGCCTTGGCGCTCTCCCGCTACCGGATGGATATCGACAATCTGCTCCGGCAGGTGCGCATGCACATCGGCAGGTTCGAGGAGCGGCTCAAGCCGGCTATCGAGGCCTATGCCGTACTCGACGATGAGGAGAAGATTGTTGATCTGAGCAGTTCGATCGAGAAATTCCTCGGTTTCGCGCCGGGTTCGCTTGCCGGAGTTTCGCTTTCGGAGATTCTTCATCCGGACGATTATCTGCACTTCAAGAACGCGCTTGAGCGCCAGAAGCCTCATGAGGCGGTGCTGATGTTCTATTCGCGTTTCAGGAGCGGTGATGGCGCCTGGTTGAATGTCGAGTGGAGCCTTTCGGTCAAAAGAAAACCGATGACCGATCAAAACGAGTACGCCATGATTCTGCGCAAAACTGACAACCAGCTTTTCTGACCGGTTTCGGAACGTCCGGAATGCACGATTTTCCGGATAACGGCGATACACTTCAGGCCTCTCTTGCCCGCGCGGCAGAGAGGCTTTTTTATGCTGCGCTGATTCGAGTTGTTTTTCCTTTGCCGGATGGAGCAAGAGGGTTAAGAGAACAAACTGCTTTATCCTGTGGTTTGATAAGAAAAACGGGAGTTTGTATGCGTTTGATTCTCATGACAGGAAAAGGCGGAGTAGGCAAAACCTCCACGGCGGCGGCCACCGGCCTGCGTTGCGCCGAGCTGGGACACAAAACTCTGGTGCTGAGCACCGATCCGGCCCACTCGCTTGCCGACAGTTTCGATGTGCCGCTTGGCCATGAGCCTCGCAAGGTTTGCGAAAATCTCTGGGGCGCTGAACTTGATGTGCTCGAAGAGCTCGAACAGAACTGGGGCAGCGTCAAGCGCTACATGACCGAGGTGCTTCAGGCCCGTGGCTTGGACGGCGTCCAGGCCGAAGAGCTCTCCATCCTGCCCGGCATGGATGAGATTTTCGGGCTGGTCAGGGTCTTCCGCCACCACAAGGAGGGCGATTACGACGTGCTGATTATCGACTCCGCGCCGACAGGAACCGCCCTGCGTCTGTTGAGCATTCCGGAAGTGGGCGGCTGGTACATGAGGCGGCTGTACAAGCCGCTCGAAAAGGTGGCCGTCTATCTGAGGCCGCTCGTTGAACCGATTTTCAAGCCACTTGCCGGTTTTTCGCTGCCCGACAAGGAGATGATGGATCTGCCCTATGAGTTTTACGAACAGATCGAGGCGCTCGGCCGGATTCTGACCGACAACAGCGTCACCTCGGTGCGCCTGGTCACCAATCCCGAAAAGATGGTCATCAAGGAGTCGCTGCGGGCGCAGGCCTATCTCAGCCTCTACAACATCTCCATCGACATGGTCGTGTCGAACAGAATCATTCCCGATGAAGTGACAGACCCCTATTTTCAGTACTGGAAAGAGAATCAGAAAATTTACCGACAGGAGATCATCGACAGCTTCAGTCCGCTGCCCGTTAAGGAGGTGCCGCTCTACACCCGCGAGATTTGCGGGCTTGCGACCCTCGAAAAACTCAAGGAGATGCTCTACGGCGACGAGGACCCTTCACAGGTTTATTTCCGACAGAATCCCTATCAGATCAAGCAGACGGCGGGAGGATTCGATCTCGAACTGCTGCTGCCCGCTCTTCCGGACGAGTCGGTTCAGTTGAGCAAGAGTGGCGACGAGCTGAACATCAGGATCGGCAACCACCGGAGGAACATGGTGCTGCCGCAGTCGCTGGCTACGCTCAGAACTACGGGCGCGCGGCGGGAGGGCGACCGGCTGGTCATCGGTTTTTCGGAAAGACTTCCGTGAATGCGGTCGGCCCCGGATCGGCGCAGAAAAAAAAGCCTCACCGCGCTCCGGGATGAAAAAAGTGTAGAGTTTGTTTGATTTTTTTTATACACTCACGATAACAATTGTTTTGTATAAAAGTCTATATGCCGTTTCGTCAACGGAAGGGAGGGGAAATGATGCAATTCAGGGTCGGTGATTCAATCATTTATCACAAGCCGAAAAGCTCCGTGTCGCCAGGTCCGAGAGCGAGGCAGGTCTATGCCCTCGAACATGGCGAGCATTACCACTATGTGGTGGACAAGTTTTGGAAAGTGACCTCCGTCAACGGCGACGGCACGATCGAGGTGGTTACCCGCACGGGAAAAAAGCACCTTCTGCCGGTCAACGACCCAAATATCAGCAAAGCCCACCCCTTGCAGCAGCTTTTTCACAGGAAGCGTTTTCCAACTGAACCGGAACACCGCTTTTCGTTTTGAACGGGGGGTGTTCTCCTTCTGCTTAATTTTCCCATTCGCCAACCGGCTCTGATCCGGTGCGGAGGTGTTTGGCCTCCGTATCGAACCAGAGCGGTTTTTCATGCCGCAGCATACTCGCCACCACCTGGAACTCGCCAGGGTTCGTGAACAGATGGTTTTCGATGAGCTGGTTGCTTGAATCGTACAGCGCGATTCTGCCATTGTGTTCAGCCAGGTCCCAGCGGCTGTAGTAGCTCGCGACAAGAATGTTAGCCATGATCGGTTCGGCGTTGCGCCGCCGGTTATTTGTCGGTGAAAACGGCGTTGTTGAGCGTTGCCCAGCTTCGCGTCGCTTTTTTGCCTGAAGGCGTGATGGTGGCCGGAGAAATTATTGCATCGGTCAGGTTCGCGCCGATCAGGGTTGCTCCGCCCAGGTCGGCCCCTTTCAGCGAAGCTTTTTCCAGATTTGCGTCGAACAGCGAGGCATTGGTGAGCTTCGCACCATCCAGATTCGCCCCGTAGAGCATCGCCCCGTAAAGCATCGCCCCCTTGAGATTCGTACCGGAAAGGTCGGCATTTTTCAGGTATGCCCGGTCGAGGTTCGCGCCTTCGAGGTTCGCCTCCTTCAGGTTCGCCTCTTTCAGGTCGGCTCTCTGGAGATTGACGCCCTTCAGGTCGGCTCCGGCCAGATTGGCCTTGTCGAGGTTGGCTCGCTCGAAATCGGATTTGGAGAGCGAGGCTTTTCTCAGATCGACGCCGCCAAGTTCGGCGTGGCCGAGCTTCTCCTCGCTCATCTCGATTTTCGCTTCGGGATTGTTCTGCCGCATCGCATTCCACTCCTCGACCTCCCGCACATCGGGGGCAGGTTGCGCCGGAACAGCTTGCGAACTTCCGGCGGGCATGTTTTCGGGAATGATGACCGGCGAGGCTACGGGCGGCGGCGCCAGCTCCGGCGGCAAGGCGGGCGCTTCCTTCGAGAAGCGGGCGTCGCGCATCATCGCCCAGCTTCGCGTAGCCGGTTCGCCCGATGGCAGGATGGTATTGTTCGAGAAGGTCGCGTCCCTGAAGGTTGCGTTTCCGAGGAAGCGCGCATTGTTGAACCGTACGCCCTTGAGGTTCGCTCCATCGAAACCGGCTTCAAACAGCACCGCATTCTTGAGGTTTGCCTGCTCCAGGTCAGCGCCACCCATCTTTGCCCACCGGAGGTTCGCGCCTGCGAGATTGGCCGCCTTCAGCGAAGCGTCCTTCAGGAACGCGCCGTTCAGGTTCGCCCCGGCCATCCAGGCGCGATTGGCGTTGACCTCTTTCATGCCGGTTTTTTTCAGGTAGGTCATCGAGAGGTTCGCGCCTTCGAGATTAGCTTTGTCGAGCGCCGCGCCGCTGAGGTCAGCTTTTGAGAGATTGGCCTTCGACAGATTCGCCCCCTTGAGATTGGTATCTTCGAGGTTGGCTTTGGAGAGGTCGATGGGAAGCTCCGGCTGTCGGCTGCGCATGGCGTTCCACTCGGCGACGCTTTTCTGGAGCAGCTTCAGTTGGTCGCGGTTGTAGGCTTGGGCAGCGGGTGAGGCGGAGAGCGTGAGTGCAAGGATGATTGCCGGAACGGCATGGCGATGAGTTTTCATGGTGCGGTGTTGTGTGGTGCATGAAAAACAGTTGAACGGGCCGCGAGCGGTTCGGTGTGACCACGGCCTGCGATGTATCAAGGTAATGAAAAAGCGAGAGAGTCCAGCGGGGCCTTGATTGATGACGCCTGTTCTGAAAAACCATGCCGGAAACAGAGTGCGGGTAAAAATGGTTTTCTTTGGAGAGTAGCAATTTGGAAAAAAAAGATAAACGGAATTATGACTGAAAAATCGGGATATGGAAAGAAAGTGCTCGTGACCGGAGCTACGGGCAAAACCGGCAATTGGGTCGTCAAGCGCTTGCTGCATTATGGTGTGCCGGTCAGGGTTTTTGTGCGATCCGGGGAGAAAGCAAGGAGCATGTTCGGCGATGGCGTTGAGGTGGTCACGGGAAAAATCCAGGACGCCGAGGCGATCCGGCGGGCGGTCAGCGGCTGCGACGGGGTCATCTCCGCGCTTGGCTCCTCGTCGATAAGCGGAGAGGCCTCGCCATCGGAGGTTGACCGCGACGGCGCGATCAGGCTGATCGATCAGGCCGCCAAAGCTGGGGTGAGGCATGTCGCGATGGTCAGTTCCATCGCCGTGACCAAGTGGTTTCATCCGCTCAACCTGTTCGGTGGCGTGCTCGGCATGAAACTTGCTGCCGAGGAGCATTTGCGGAAAACCTTTGGTTCAGAAGGGCGCTCGTACACGATTATCCGTCCCGGCGGCCTCAGGGATGGCGAGCCGCTTCAGCACCGGCTGCATGTCGAGCAGGGCGACCACTTGTGGAACGGCTGGATGAACCGCTCGGACGTGGCCGAGCTTGCCGTGCTGTCGCTGTGGGTCGAAAAGGCGGCCAACAAAACCTTCGAGGTGATTATCGAAGCTCCCGAACCGCAGCAGTCGCTCGCGGGCTATTTCGACAAGCTGTTGGAATAGCTGGTCCGCGGGAGGGCCGCCTGCCGGAGCTTCGAGCTGTCGAGGCCCCGGTACGGCAGGTGGTTGGCAATCGCGGATGAGCGTCTCAGGCCTTCTTTGCCGGAAGGATTCCGCTGACGGCGTTTGCCGCGGCAGTGACTCCGTTCTGGACGACCGAAATAGCCGAGCTGGCCACGGCTCCAGCCATGTTGACGACTGCGCCTCCGAGTTCGCCCAATGCTCCGGTGATGGGTGTGGCGGCTTCGGTAATGGATTTGACCGAAGCGGAAACCGTGTCGCTGACGCTTTGCGCTGCATTGGTGACTGCGGGCAATGCAGACTGGATGGTTTCAGAGACCAGATTGAGCTGGTTGACGCCGAGTTCGGTCATGCTTTTTACCGCGAAGTCGAATGACTTCATGGTGTCGATTTTTTCCGTGGTTTCGGGGGCTTTTTTTACCTCTTCTGCCATAATGCTCTCTCCTTTTTTGCTATTGGGTTGAAACCTTGATGTTTTGATTCCCGCCCGGCGCTTTCAGAAAAAAAACAAAGCACCGTGAAACATCGGCATCGCGGGTTACTCTGAAAAATGTACTCATTTGCGCATAACCCTTCAAAAGGCGGGAAGAGGGAAAAACAAAAAAAGGGCTGCGCAGCCCTTTTTTTGTTTCAAAACCGGTGAAGAGGTTCACTCCTCGAATCTGTTTTTCACCTCTTTCGACGGCGTGGCGTAGCCGGAATACCTCGGAGAGGAACCTTTCAGTCCCGCGCTGCCGCCATAAAGATGCGGGTAGGCATTCGCGCCAAGCCTTTTGGTTGTTTTGCCAATATTTTCAAGGGCGTCACCGACTACCCACCAGTGGCCATCGATAAATACCTCAAGAAACCTGCCATAGGCTTCAGCTCCCTGGACGAATGCTCCGGTCGGGTTGTTCATGGTGAAAAATTCCTTGTTATTGAATGGTCATAATTTAACCCAAGTTAAAAAAAATAACATACCGGCGCAACAGCGATTTGTCGGTGTTTTATCAGTCAGGCCAACATGCGCAGGCACATGAGCAGTTCCTGGCCGCCGAAGGGCTTTTTGAGCGTGGCATTGGCTCCGACGGCATCGGCAAGCAGCAGGAAGTTTTCGGGGCCGGCTTTCCCTCCACCCGAAATGGCCAGAATTTTCAGCGCGGGATTGATTCTGCGAATCTCCATGATCGTTTCGATACCCTCTTTTTCGGGCATGATAAGGTCGGTGATGATAATGGCTATGTCTCGCTCCTGCTGAAGTTTTTGTAGCCCTTCAGCGCCGTTTTCCGCTTCGGATACCAGGTAGTTTTCCTTTTTCAGCGTTGTGGCTATAAACTTCCTGACAGATGGATCGTCGTCGATAACGAGAATTTTCATAATTCTTTAGGGGGATTGTTTGTTGATGAGAGAACTTCGTTGACCGCCGATGCAAGCTGGGCGAGCTTGACCGGTTTTTTCAGCAGGCGGTTGATACCGTAATGCCGCAAGGGCGTGTCGTGATCGATTATTTTTCCGTATCCGGTCATCAGAATCACCGGAATCGAAGGAGAAATTTTGTGAATCTCGCTGGTCAACTGGATTCCGGTCATTTCGGGCATGGTCAGGTCGGTGATGACCAGATCGAACCGGTCCGGTTTTTCTTTGAAAAGTTTCAGGGCTTCGGCAGGAGATTTTTCGGCCTGGATGTTGTAGCCGAGTTTGGTCATCATGATCGTGACCATGTTGACCGCCGCGGGTTCGTCGTCGATAAAGAGAACACTGGCTTCATATGTGGCCGGCTGCGGTTTTTCCTCCGGCTTGGCTCCGGCTTTGTTGTCGATAACCGGCAGCCAGACGTGGATGGTAGAGCCTTTGCCCTGGTCGCTTTTGACGCTGAGCTGGCCGTTGGATGCGGTGACAATGCCATGAACGACCGACAGGCCGAGTCCGGCGCCTTTTTCGATCGATTTGGTCGTGAAAAAAGGCTCGAAAATACGCTCTACGGTTGAGTCATCCATGCCGGTTCCCGTATCGGAAATGGAGAGTTCGGCATAGTCGCCATTGGGCAGTTTCGGTACGATTGGCGGCATTCCGCTTCCGGAGCTGATCTCTCTGAGGCCGATTTTCAGGACCCCGCCGTTCTCTTCCATTGCATGGAAGGCGTTGGTGCAGAGATTGACGACGACCTGGTGCATCTGGGTCGGGTCGGCAAGAACCGTGCGGCACGAATTGTCGATCTGTTCTTCGATGGAAATCGTCGATGGCAGCGATGGCCGCAGCAACTGGATCGCTTCGTCAATGACCTCCTGCATGCTCACCGGTACCGCCTTGCCCTCTTCGGCCTTGCTGAAGGTCAGGATTTGCGAGACCAGTTTTTGCGCCCGTTCGGCGGCCTGCATGATCTCCCCGAAATATTCATGCATCGGGTCATCGTCGCCGATACTGGCGAGCCCCATTTCGGCGTAACCGAGAATCGGCGTGAGGATGTTGTTGAAATCGTGAGCGATACCGCCAGCAAGGGTGCCGATGGTTTCAAGCCGCTGCGATTTGCGCAACTGCGATTCAATCCTGCGCTTTTCTTCCTGCGTGGATATCCGGTCGCTGATGTCGCACAGAATGCCGTCGATTCCCGCGAAGAAGCCTTCGTTCGAGAAAAACGATCTCATGTGATCTTCGATCCACCGGAGTTTGCCATCCGGAGTGACAATGCGGTACACCAGCGTTTGGGACTGCTTTTGTTCCTTGAGTTTCCGGTAGGTGTCGGCGACTATCTGCCGATCTTCAGGGTGGATCATCGAGATGGTGTCGAACATGGTCGTTCCGCGATGTTCTGAGGCGAGAGCTTTCAGACATGCGGGCGGTTGGGAGTGAATGCTGGTTTTGCCTGAAGTGTCGATATGGTAAATGGCCGCCGGGATGTTGTCGATGAGCGTCCGCATTTTCTCCTCGACTTCCGTGCCGGTTTGCGCCGCGAGAGCCAGCCGGACGCCGGCGAGGCGCAACGGGTTGCCAGTCCGGTTCCGCTCGCTGACCTTGCCGCGATCGAGCACCCGAATCCATTCGTCCTGTCCGTGGCGCACCCGCAATTCAAGCTCCAGAAACTCCGCCTCGCTGTCCAGAAACTCCCCCATCGAACTGGTGAGCTGTCCGAGATCGTCCGGGTGGCACAGCTCGCGCCACTGTTCGACGGTCATCGTATCGGCTTCTGTGTCGGCGAGACCGGTGATGGTCAACCATTGGCGGTCGATGCGGATCGTTCCGTTTTCGACATCCCACTCCCATGATCCGGCGCGGGCCGATTCGAGGACCGTCGCCAGAGTCTTGGCTCGCTGTTCGGCTATCGAGGCCCTGCTTTCGAGCATGGCGATCTTCTTTTCAAGCGCCTCGACGCCCCCTTCGGGCATCCTGTTTTCAGCGCATACCGGTAAGTCCGGTTTGTGACTGTCCATTACTGAAAGGTTGTTGCTTGGTGCTTGGTGCAGTTGGCTGATAGTTTAAATCGCGCCAAACCGGCCTATCGGTTCAGCTCGTCGATAATGCTCAACAGCTCGCAGCTTTCAAACGGCTTGCACAGCGTTGCGTCGGCTCCGACGGCCTTGGCCCGGTTGAGATAGTTTTCCGGAATGCAGATGCCTCCGCCCGATATGGCCACAATTCTGATCCAGGGAAAATCTTTCCTGATCTCGCTTATCAGGGCGATACCCTCTTTTTCCGGCATCAACAGGTCGGTGATGACTATGCGGATGTCGGGAGTTTTTCTGAGGAGCAGCAACCCTTCGATGCCGTTGGATGCCTGAAATGTGCTGTAACCATCCTCTTCGAGAATGTCGCAGATCATCTGCCGGATATCTTCCTCATCTTCGATGACCAGGATAGGGGCGTTGGTTTTCATGCTCCGTCGTCTGTTCGATGTTGTTCAGAATCCCTGTTCCTGTATCGTCGCGGCATGGGCGGGGACGCGGGTTATTGCCGGAAATATATGCTCACAAGATACAGCTTTGTTTGCAAAAAAGTTTACTCCCGCTCGAAAGAGTCCCTGCCGGGAAGCAGCGCCTCGACGCCAGCCGTCGTTACGAGATTGACCGTGACTGAAACGGCAATGTACCACGTCCATGCCAGACCGAGAAATTTGAGCAGGAACACCACCGCCATGCTGGCCACGAGTCCTGCGATGAGGCTTGCGGAGCGGTACTGCCTGCTGCTTTTCGAGAGCAGGAAGAGGCCGAGCAGGCCGCCGTAGGTGAAGGAGGCGATTTCGAGGCCGAGCATGACGATGGCTTTGTCGTTCTCGTTGAACACGAGCGCGATGCCGATCAGCACCGCCGCCCAGCCGACGCTGATGAGGCGCGATGCGTTGAGCGACGCCTTGCCCTTCATGAGGTCGGTGACGGTCGATGCGGCCAGCGAATTGATCGACGAGGCGAGGGTGGACATGGCGGCGGAAAGGATTCCCGCCAGCAGCAGGCCTTTGAGACCGGCGGGCAGCGACTGGACGATGAAGACGGTGAACTCACGGTCTTTGACCAGCGGCGCTCCGTGGAAAAAGACGTAGATGAGCGAACCCGCCAAGAGGAAGAGCGCGAACTGGAAGAGCACGAACACGCCGCTGGCGATCATCGCCTTGCGGGCCGAGCCGAGCCCGTCGCAGCCGAGCACTCGCTGCACCATCAGGTAATCGACGCCGTGCGACGAGAGCGAGAGCAGCACGCCGCCGGAGAATGCGCTGACCAGCGAGAGCGGGTTGGTGAAGATGTTCGGGTCGGCGTCGATGATCCGCAGTTTTCCTGCGGCGAGGAGCGGCGCGAGAAGATCGGGCAACGGCGCGTCGAGGCGAGCGAGGATGAACGCAATGGCGATGACGCCGCCGCCGAGATACAGGCCGAACTGGATGCTGTCGAGCCACACGACGGTTTTCAGCCCTCCCGAAATCGTATAGACGAGCGTGACGATGCCGATGACCAGCACCGAGACAGAGAGCGGCCAGCCGGTGACTGCCTGCACCACCACGCCGGTCGCCAGAAACCGGATGCCGTCGCCGAGAATCCGCGTCACGAGAAAGATGACCGAAGCGGTTTTCTGGATGCCGTGGCCGAACCTCATGCCGATCACTTCGTAGATCGAGGTGACGCCGTGCTTGAAATAGACGGGCAGCAAAATGAAGCTGACCAGAATCCGCCCGACGATGTAGCCGAACGAGAGTTGCAGAAACGTCCAGTCGCCCCGGTAAGCCAGGCCGGGCACACTCACGAAGGTCAGCACCGAGGTTTCGGTGGCCACGATGGAGAGCATCACGGCGAACCACGGTAGCTTATGGCCGCCGAGGAAATAGTCGGAGGTCTGACGGTTGCTCCGGCCCTGCAAGAGGCCGAACAGCATACTGGCCGCCAGAAAGAGGATGATGATGGCGTAATCGAGAGGTTGCATCGGGATCAGGAAAATTTACGACCTGCCGTCGCGCTGGACGAGAGGTCTGGCGGGCAATCGGTTCACGAGTTGTACAGATGGAAGTTGGGTTTGATCGCCGCGAACGCCGCCTCGTCCTTTCCCCACGAAGCGATGACGCTTTCCGCCGGAGCGCTGCCGAGGATCATCGAGCGGATCGCCGAGCTTCCGGCAAGCAGGTCGAAGGCCGGGATGTCGTCCCGGAACTCGTACTCGCTCTCCAGAAATTCGAGCTGCTCCGGCCAGAGTTCGCGCAGGGCGCAGGTCATGGCGACGCCGGTCGCGAAGGGGCGGAAGCGGTCGTGGTCGGTGACGTGCAGATAAATGCCGCCAATTGCTTTGCCTGCGTACTTGTGGAAGGTCGGGCGGAACCAGGTCGGGCGGAACGCCACCCCTTCGAGCGGCATCGAGGCGAGCCGCGCGGCAAGCGCTTCCGGATCGACGAAGGGCGCGCCGGAGAGCAGGAAGGGCGTGGTCGCGCCGCGCCCCTCCGAGACGTTCAGCCCCTCGAAGAGGCACATGCCTGGATAGACCTCCGCCGTCTCGAACGACGGCATGTTCGGCGAGGGCGGCACCCACGGCAGGCCGGTGTCGGGGAAGAGCATCTGGCGCGACCAGCCCTGCATCGCAATGACGCTCAGGTTGAGATCGAGCTTTTTGTAGTCGCGCCAGAAGTGGGCGATCTCTCCGGCGGTCAGGCCGTGGCGCACCGGCGTCGGCATGACGCCGACGAAGGAGTGAAACGCCGGGTCGAGCAGCGGCCCCTCGACCGTCGCGCCGCCGAGCGGGTTCGGGCGGTCGAGCACCATGACTTCGATGTCGAGTCCCGAAGCGGCCTCCATGAAGAGCGCCAGCGTGTTGAGGTAGGTGTAGTAGCGCGAGCCGACATCCTGAATGTCGAAGAGCACGAGGTCGAGTCCTTCGAGCAGCTCGCGGGCCGGGGCGAGCGACTGCTCGCTCTGGCCGTAGAGGCTCACGATCTGGCAGCCGGTGTCGGGCTGGCGCGTGACGGCGACTTGATCCTGCTCGACGGCGAACAGACCGTGCTCCGGCGAGAAGATTCTCGCGAGCCCCACGTCGGCGCGGCGCAGGAGCGTCCACGAATAGTCGAGCGTTGCCGATACCGAGGTCTGGTTGGCGATCAGGCCGACGCGCCGGTTCTTCAGCATTTCGGGATTCCGGAGGAGGATGTCGAGACCGTTGATGACCATGCCGTTGCTGTTTGCGCTGTCAGGAGTTCAAAGCGGAATGCGAATGCCGGGCGCGGCAATTGTGTTTCGGAGCGTCTCGCCGCTCTCGACGGTCGCGCCGGGCAGGAGCACCGAGTGCTCCACGGCGGCTCCGGCGGCTATCGCGCAGTTCGCGCTGACCACCGAATTTTCGACGCGGGCATCGGGGCTGATCGACGCATTTTCCGAAATCATGCGGGGAAAAAAGCCGATTGCACGCTTCATGCGCTCCGCAAGCTGAAGAATACGCAAATTATCGTCGAGGTTCGCGCAGTAAAAGTTGGGCACGGTGCCAATATCCTGCCACAATCCACGGTGCTCGAAAAAGGCGAGTCCTTCGTTGTCCACCAGCCCGTGGAATCCGGTATCGACGATGCCCGAATACTCCGCTTTCAGATGCCGGAAGATCGCCGGGCTGAACACGGCGGTTCCCGTGTAGATGAACGATGACGAGAGGCCGGTGCCGCGCTGGTTCCGGAAGTCGAGCACCCGTCCATCGCGCAGGCCGATGTGGCCGATTCCGGCGGCAAGCGGCGTTTCGTAGAGCGCGAGCGTGCCACCGCAGCCGGAGCGCCGGTGCGCGTCGATGAGCGCGCGCAGGTTCATGTTGCTGATGATGTCGCTGTTGATGAGCACGAAATCATCGCCGCCGAGCAACGTTTCGCAGCGCTTCAGCCCACCGCCCGTGCCGAGAATTTCTCGCTCCTCCGAGAGCACGATTTCGAGGCTGCCGAAATCGTGCCGGTCGAAAAAGTCTCGCAACTGCTCCGGATGGTGGTGAATGTTGATGATCGCCTTTCGGATGCCCGCCTCCTTGAGCAGAAAGAGCGAGTAGCAGAGGCTCGGCACGTTCAGCACCGGCACGAGCGGCTTGGGCGTCGCGTCGGTCAGCGGCTGCAGGCGGGTGCCGAACCCGGCGGCGAGGACGAAGGCGTTCATCGCGAAGTTCCGGGAATGAGCGGTTCGAGCAGGCGGCCCGCCGCGGCCAGTTCGGGGCGGGCCGCGATGGAGGAGCGCAGGTAGCCGAGGGTCGGCGCGATGCACGGCTCGAAAGCGCGGTTGCCGATGACGGTGGTCTGGTAGCAAAAGGTGCCGACCGCCTTGACGTTGCGCTGGAACGCCATCAGGTCGAACAGCCGGAGGTATTCCGTCCACTCCATCGCCGTCAGCTCATGGCGGACAAGCTGCTCAAAGTGGTAGCGCTTCAGCTCATCGACCAGGCTGGCGTCGAGCCGGACGTAGGAGTCGCGCAGAAGCGACACGGCGTCGTACTGCGGCAGGCCGAGGCGGGCGTCCTGGAAGTCGATGACGACCGGTTCGTCGCGGAAGAGCATGATGTTGCGGCTGTGGAAGTCGCGGTGGTTCAGCACGAAATGCTCCGGCAGCACCAGCAGCCGGGCGATGGCGAGGAACTCGCCGCGAAGCTCGGCGATGGCGCGACCGTCGAGTCGGCCCCTGAAGTAGCCGTTCAGGGCGTGTTCGATGAAGAAGTCGAACTCGAACATGAGCTTCTCCTCGTCGAAAGCGAGCGAAAAGGGAATCGCCGTGTCCGGCGTTTTTTCGTCCGGGCGGATCGACTGGATGCGCACGAGCAGGTCGATGATCTGGCGGTAGCGAGCCGCAAGCCGGTTGCGGTCGAGCATCGGTATTTCGTCTTGCATCATCAGGTCGCCGCAATCTTCGAGAAGCAACAGGCCGCGTTCGTGGGCCATGCCGAGCAGCTCCGGCACGCGGATTCCGTGGCGGGCGAAGAGGTCGCGGACGACGAGGAACGGGTAGTTTTCCGGCGCGGCGTCGCGGAATGCCGGATCAGCGCAGACAACCGACGCGCCGCCTGGGCCAGTGACTCTGAAGTACTGACGGTTCGAGGCGTCGCCCTTGATGGTGCTGAGGTCGAGTCGGGCCCGTTCTTCGGGCGGAAAGAGGAGTCGGATCGATTCAGGGAGTTCCATGTGGCGTGACGGGTGGATGCGGAGCCTAAAAAAAAAGCACCTTACACATACGCATAAGGTGCTTGAGGTCAGGCGGTATGCCTTACTTCTTCGGTGCGATCGCGGAAGATACGCTCTGGAGAACCTGGGTGGCGGCGCCAGCGAAGTTGCTGACCAGGTCGGTAGCGGTCTTGCCGAGAGGCTCTGCAACGTCAGCCATTGCTTTCAGGACGTTGTTGGCAACGTCAACCTGCATCTGGAAGAGTTTGCCGAAGGTCTCGGTGAGGGTGTTGATGGCGCCCGAGACATCGATGTTTGATCCGTTTGACATGATGTGTATATGTTTTGAGTTGTTAGAAAGCACATAAGAGAAATTCTCCGCACGATGGCAGGCTTTCGTGATAATGAAATAAAGCTAATATATTTTAAACAGTTGCGCAAGGGTGGGAACGTAAAAAGGTGTTGACAATCCGTTAAGTATTCAACTCCTGCGCAGACGGGTGTCTCCGGCGGGGGTGAAACCGGCGCATTTTTTTATCCGGTAAACCCGGATGCGTCTAACCTTGCCAAATTGCGACAGATGCCGCCGCGGTTCGCCTTGGTTTTCCGGCACGGTATCGTTGCGCCGCAGCAAGCCACGTGATGGCGCAACGGTGGCGGGGACGGTCAGGCATTTGCCATGGCAGGGAAACGATCCGTTGTTCTCTATTCGTGAAAATCCGTGCAGGCATGCCTGCTTGTCTTCACGCGCCAGAGCGCATTCAGTTTGTTTTTTTGTTCTGGGATTTGCCGATGAATCGGTTGAGCAGGAGCACGAGGATGATTCCGCCGATGAAGAAGCCGAGGGGAGCGAAAATCGTTGTATAGTTGAAAGGATCGTTCATGGTCGATGCTTTATGAATTGCACGGGAGTTGCCTGAGCGGCAAGCGGTTTTGAAGCGGTCAAAATAAACAAAAAACCGTCATTCCAACAGCCATTTGCCCGTGACGGAACGCCCCCTGAACGCCATCCGGCGGCTCAGGCAGGTGAAAAAAGAGGGGGAACTCTTGGTTTTTGGGCGGCGTTCATTGAAAAAATTACAAAACTTATTACAGGGCATCTCTATTTATTAGTCCTTGAGTGACCCGAGGACAAGGCCGATGGGGCGCAGAAGCCGGAACCCTGAAAGCTTTCGGGATGAGCAAGCACCACCCAACGCCGTAACCGAGTCGCGCAACAAATAAAATAGAAGCGTCTTTCACGATCAAGCGAGTGTTATTGTCATGGAGGTTATAGGAAAAAGCAGAGCCAAGGCGGTCATCGAGTCGCATCTGAACGATTCGGTGATCTATTTCTCCGATCATGTCAGGATTCTCAAGTGTAATCCCTATTGTACCGGCGTCACGTACCTGAAGGAGCACGGGGTCTATCAGTGGATTTTCCAGGTCGATGACCCGCGTGAAAATCCTATCACGGCGGTCTTTTTCGTGACGCAGAACGAGGAGCATCTCGACGATTCGCGCACGGTTCCGGCTGGTCCCGTCTCTCCGGAGGAGAGCTTTCCCGACTCCGCGGTGTCGGGCCGGTGCATCCAGTGGGTCAACGCCCCGAAAGCGCCCGATGTACTGCTGAATGAAAAGAACACCTTTGTCGGACAGGCCAACACGCGGATTTGCCTCTACCACCTCGACGACCATCGCACCGAGGTGCATTTCGAGACCGACATCACGCTCGACTTCGAACTCTCCTTTCCGCTCAACCTCATGCCGGAAGGCGTTCTGAAGTTCATGACCGAGGCGATCATGTCGAAAATCATGCAGCAGGCTACCGAGAGCATGCTCTGCCAGGTGCAGGCCGACCTCTGCTGCACCACCGCCGAGCTGAACGCTTCCGGCGGCAAGGTTGAGCGCTGAGGCCGATTCACCGCATCTTTGTAAGCCCGATGGATTTTGTTTTCTATCGGGCTTTTTTTGTGAGCACATTGCGCCTCTCTTCTCTTTGTTCCAGAACAGGCTGTTTGCACAAGGGATTCCTTTTTTGTACTTTCAATACCCTAACGGGGTATAGGTTAGTTAAAACGGTTTTCCCGCTCGGGCGGGAAAAGGGGACAGACGATGAACGAAGAATGCCGGATGGACGATGTAATCGTCAGGCTCAAGAAGGTCAACGGCCAGATACAGGCCTTGACGAGGATGATCGAGGGCGGCGAGGAGTGCGACAAGGTGGTGACCCAGTTCCAGGCAGCCAAGGCGGCCCTCGACAACACCTTTTCCCTCGTGCTGAACCGGAATTTGCAGAATTGCCTGAACCGTCACGATTCGGGAAGCGTGGAAAAGATTATCAAACTCATATCGAAAAAATAGATGACCAAGATGGCAACCAAAAGGTTTTTCGCCCTGCTCGTGGCAGGTCTCGCTACCTGTTCGCAGGCGGACGCGGCCACCATGAGACTGTCGCTCGACGATGCCCTGAAGATCGCTCGCGAGCGGAACACCATGCTCAAGGCGGCCCGCGCCAAAAACGACCAGGCCGACGCGCGAGTCGTGCAGAGCCGCCAGGCTTACCTGCCGAAGGTGACGCTCTCCGAAACCGTGCTGCACTCCAACGATCCCGGCGCAGTGCTGGTGGGCAAGCTCCAGCAGGAGAGCGCTTACTACAATCTGATGACGATGGATATGGGCGATTTCGCGGTTGACAAGCTCAACCATCCGGCGGCGATCACCGATTTCCACACCAGCCTTCAGGTGCAGCAGCCGATCTTCAACCGCGACGCCATCATCGGCGGCAAGATGGCCCGGAGCGCAAGAAAGGCGCAGGGCTTTATGACCGACCGGGCGGCGGAGAATATCGAGCTGAATGTCAAGAAGGCCTTTTACGGTCTCATTCTCGCCAAGAAGAATCTCGATGCCACTGAGCAGTCGATCGGCATCATGCAGCGCTACAGCAGCGAGGCCGCGCGCGGTTACGCTGCCGGTCTGGTGACCAAGTCCGACAAGCTCTCCACTGAGGTGAGGGTTGCCGAACTGCGTGACCAGAAGCTCCAGATTCAGGACGCCATCCGCAATGCGCAGGACGCGCTCCGCACGATGCTCGCTCTCGGCCCGGACGACACCGTCCAGCCGGTCGGCGACCTGAAGGTCGATTCGAGGCTTCCGGCTTCGGCGGCGTCGGCAAGCGCTGACGGACGCAGCGACCTCAAGGCGCTCGAAGCCTTCCGGGAGGTCACCGGCTACCAGCACGACATGGCTCGCGCGCAGTACCTGCCGAGGGTGAACGCTTTCGCCCAGCAGAACTGGCACGACAGCAGCTTTCTCGGCACCGAGGGGTCGAGCTGGACGATTGGCCTGAATGTGCAGTGGAACATCTTCGACGGCATGGCCACCAAAGGCAAGGTGCAGGAGGCCAAAGCCCAGGCGCTTGAGGCGCAGTACAACTACCAGGCGGCCAAGGAGCAGAGCGAGATGGAGATCGACATGGCCCGCCGTGCTCTGGTCACCTCCCGCGAGCGTATCGCCCTGACGAAGAAATCGCTCGAAGCGGCCAAAGTCAGCTTCGACTTCATCGGCGAGCAGTTCAAGACCGGCATGGCCATGACCTTCGAGCTCCTGATGCGCGAGCAGGCTTATACCTGGGCGAAGATGCGTCTCAACCAGGCCCGGTACGACTACTGCATCGCCAAGAGCGAACTTGAATATTACAGCTCTCATTGAGCCGCTTTCAGTCGTGACAGCAAAACTGAAAACCATGAAAGGCATGAACACCCGAACAATCGCGCTGCTCTTTCTGATGCTGCCCGCCCTGCTCGGCGCATGTGGTGGCCATAAAAAGGAGCAGACGCCATCGTCATCAACCACGGCCACGGCTCCCGCCATTGCCGCAAAGGTCGCGACCGTCACGGAGTCGGTTGATGGCTCTGGCCGGAAGATGTTGCTCGTTCCGGCTTCGTCGATACTCAGAAAAGCCGGTACCGATCAGGTTTTCGTTGTCGGCCCGGACAGCACCGTTTCGCTGCGGTGGGTCAGCACCGGCCACACGCTGGGCGCAAGCACCATCGTGCTCAGCGGCCTCGCTCAGGGTGAGCAGGTTGTCGAGTCACCCTCGGCAGAGCTGCGCGAGGGCGCAAGAATTACTATAGACACGCACACGCAAGACAGAGCGAAGGAGGCTCAACACCAATGAATGAAGGTATAGCCGGGAGGCTTGCAAAGCAGTTTATCAACTCGAAGATAACGCCGCTTCTCATGCTGGCCGCTCTTCTGGTCGGCATCATGGCGACGTTCATGACGCCGCGCGAAGAGGAGCCGCAGATCGTCGTACCGATGGTCGATATTTACATCCCCTATCCCGGCGCGACCGCCGCCGAGGTGCAGGAGCGCGTGGCCAAGCCTGTCGAACGCTCCGTGACCGAAATCAAGGGAGTCGATTATGTCTATTCGACCTCGATGCCCGATTTCGCCCTTGTGACTGTTCGCTACAAGGTTGGCGAGAGCGCCGAGGAGAGCATGGTCAAGCTCTGGGCCACCCTGATGAAATACATGGACAAGATGCCGCCCGGCGCGCAGATGCCGCTCATCAAAAAGGTCTCCATCGACGACGTGCCGGTGCTCAATCTCACCTTCTGGAGCAAGGACAAGAGTCCGTACGAGCTTCGCCGGATCGCCGTCAGCGTGGCCGACCAGCTCAAGCAGACCCAGAATATCGGCGACGTCGAGATCAAGGGGGGGCTGAAACGCCAGATCAGGGTGCAGCTCGACAAGGGCAAGCTGATGCGTTTCAACATCACGCCGCTCCAGATCGCCCGCCAGATCCAGAGCACCAACAGCCAGATGACTTCGGGTGATTTCAAGGACTTCAACGAAAATATCGTTGTCAAGTCGGGCAAATTCCTGCAAAGCAAGGAGGATGTCGGTAACATCGTGGTTGGCATCTACGGCGTCGCGCCGGTGACGCTGAAAGATGTGGCCACCATCACTGATGGCCCGGAAGAGGTCAACAACTACGCCGCATTCGGTTGGGGCGCGGCCTCCGGCGAGAAGGACAAGTCGGACTATCCCGCCGTGACGCTCACGGTCGCCAAGAAGCAGGGCACCGACGCCACCGCGCTTGCCGACAAGGTTCTGGAGAAGGTTGACGGCATGAAAGGCTCGGTCATTCCTGCCGATGTGACCGTCACCGAAACGAGGAACTATGGCGAGACCGCTTCGGAAAAAGTGTTCACGCTGCTCGAACACCTCATCATGGCGGTAGTCGCCGTGACGATCGTGGTCGGCTTCTTCCTCGGCTGGCGCGGTGCGCTGGTGGTCTTCATGTCGGTGCCGATCACCTTTGCGCTTACGCTGCTGGTTTACTTCCTGCTCGATTACACGCTCAACCGGGTGACGCTCTTCGCGCTCATCTTTGTGACCGGCATTGTGGTTGACGACTCGATCATCATCGCCGAGAACATTCACCGCCACTTCGCCATGAAGCGCCAGCCGCGCCTCCAGGCGGCCATCACGGCCATCAGCGAAGTCGGCAACCCGACGATTCTGGCTACCTTCACCGTCATCGCGGCGGTGCTGCCGATGGTCTTCGTCTCCGGCCTGATGGGTCCCTACATGAGCCCCATGCCGATCGGCGCTTCGATGGCGATGATCTTCTCGCTCCTGGTCGCGCTCATCGCCACGCCGTGGCTCTCGTTCCGCCTGCTCAAGTCCGACGAGGGCAATCACGAGGAGTACGACATCAAGAAGACCGGTTACTACAAAATGTTCGACAAGGTGCTGACCCCCTTCATCGACAGCACCTTCAAGACCTGGCTGGCTTTCGGCGTGGTTGGCCTGATGCTGGCCGGCGCGATCGCCATGGTTCCTCTCAAGATGGTGGAGATGAAGATGCTGCCGTTCGACAACAAGAACGAGTTCCAGGTCATCATCGACTTGCCGGAGGGCACGGCGCTCGAGCGCACGGCCCAGGTGGCCAAGGAGATTTCCGGTTATCTGAAAACCGTGCCGGAGGTGCAGAGCAGCCAGTACTACGTCGGCGTCAACGCGCCGATCAACTTCAACGGTCTGGTGCGCCACTACTATCTGCGCCGTGGCGACAATATGGCCGATATCCAGGTGAACCTGGTGCACAAGGGCGACCGCAGCGCGCAGAGCCACGACATCGCCAAGCGCGTGCGTTCCGGTGTGCAACAGATAGCTAACAGGTATGGCGCCAACGCCAAGATCGTCGAAATTCCGCCAGGTCCGCCGGTGCTCTCCACCATCGTGGCCGAAATTTACGGCCCCGACGAGGCGTCGCGCGTCGCTCTGGCCAAAGAGGTCAAAAAGGCGTTCGCTTCGACTCCCGGTGTGGTTGACGTTGACTGGATGGTCGAGGCTGACCAGAAGGTTTACGACCTGGTGATTAACAAGGAGCGGGCCGCCTTCCGTGGCGTGACTCCGGAGCAGATCGCCCACACCCTGCGCATGTCGCTGGCGGGCGTCGATGTCGGCATCGTGCACCTGCCGGACGAACTCGAACCGGTCACGATCCAGCTTCGCCTGCCGAAGGCCGACCGCACTTCGCTGAAGGACTTGTCCAACATCTTCGTACAGTCGCAGGGGATGAACTCCCTGACCACGAGGCTTCGCCCCGGCCAGCAGATTCCGCTCTCCGAGCTGGTGACGATCAAGGAGAAAATCCAGGACAAGAGCCTCTTCCGCAAAGACCTGAAGGATGTGGTTTACGTGACCGCCGACGTGGCGGGCGTGACCGAAAGTCCGGTCTATGCGATGCTCGAACTCGACAAAAAGATCGAGGCGATCAAGACGCCCGGCGGCTACAAGGTCAGCCCGCTCTACACCGCGCCACCCAAGACCGGCGACAAGCCCGCCCTGAAGTGGGACGGCGAGTGGCAGATCACCTTCGAGGTGTTCCGCGACCTCGGCACGGCCTTCGCCGTGGTGCTGGTCATCATCTACATGCTGATTATCGGCTGGTTCCAGTCCTTCAAGACGCCGCTCATCATGATGATCTCGATTCCGCTGAGCCTGGTCGGCATCATTCCCGGCCACTTCATCCACCACGCTTTCTTTACGGCCACGAGCATGATCGGCATGATCGCGCTTGCGGGCATCATGGTGAGGAACGCGGTGCTGCTCATCGACTTCATCCAGATTCGCCGCGACGACGGAATCGGGCTGAAGCAGGCGGTCATCGAGTCGGCGGCGGTCAGAACCCGCCCGATCATTCTGACCTCCGGCGCGGTGGTTATCGGTTCGGTGGTTATGCTTTTTGATCCTATCTTCCAAGGTTTGGCCATCTCGCTCATCTGGGGCGGTGTGCTCTCGACCATCCTGACGCTGGTTGTCGTGCCGCTGGTTTACTACCTGAGCGAAAAGAAGGGCGAGAAAAAGAGGCTCGAAAACATGAAGTCGGCATAACCCAAAAAGGATACATCTGATGAAAATGATCGCCATCATAGGAGACGAACAGACCCGTCCGCTGATTCGCAAAATGTTCACGGCGCACCAGGTCAGCCTCTTCAGCAGCATCGCCATCAGGGGTTGCTCATGCGAGTCGGGCGGAGAGCCGGTCGCCTGGTGGCCTGCGGGCAAGGAGATTCCCACCGCCTACTCGTCGCTCTGCTTCGCCATTCTCGATGACGAGAAAGCGGAGAAGATCATGAGCGACATCGAGGCGACTCCTGTCGCCGCTGATCCGGCCTTTCCGGCAAAGGCGTTCATGATGAACGTCGAAAAGATGATCTGAGGAGCGTGGCCATGGGAATGCAGGTAGAGCAGATCAGGACGGGCGGAGATCGCAATTTCGGCTATCTCTGCTCGGACGAGGCGACTGGCGAGGCGTTCGCCGTCGATCCGTCGTACTCGCCGGAAGCGGTGGTCGATGCCGCCGCCCGGCGCGGCTGGCGGCTTGTCCACGCTTTCTGCACCCACGGCCACGGCGACCACACCAACGGTAACGAGGAGTTCGAGCGGCTGACCGGGTTGCGGGCGCTGCTCTTCGGCGATCGCGACGCCCGGTCGGGAATCGAGGTGGCGCACGGCGCGCGCTTTCCGCTCGGCGAGGGCGGCGTCGAAGTCATCCACACCCCCGGCCATACGCCGGACTCGATCTGCCTCTTGGCTGGCGACGCGCTCTTTACGGGCGACACGCTCTTTGTGGGCAAGGTCGGCGGCACGTGGAGCGAGGCCGATGCGTGGCAGGAGTACCATTCGCTGCACGAGCGGCTGATGACGTTGCCGGAGGCGACCAGAGTATTTGCCGGCCATGATTACGGCGTCGCGCCAACTTCGTCCATCAGCAGGGAAAAAACTACGAACCCCTTTTTGCTGCAACCTGACGTAGAATCGTTTATCGGCCTGAAAAACAACTGGGCTGCGTACAAAAAAGCGCACGGTATTCGTTGAATTTTGCCCTGACGGCTTGATTTTTCTCTCTTCTTTGCTTTTCTTATTGGATTAAGCTTTTTAGGGTTTTTGCCCCGTAGCGTGCCTTCCTTACAGTCGCAACATTCTGACACAGCTTCTACGCTATTAGTTTTCAAGCAATAGTAACGGGACAGTCTGTCCTTTTTTAAACGAGAGAACATCGATATGGATCAGCTCATCACCTTAAGGACCCTTCCGGTTTCCGCCCTCATGCAGAAGGATTACCATACCATCAAGGGCAGTTCGACCGTTGCCGAAGCGTTGCAGCTCATGAAAAAGAGCGGCGAGAGCGGTCTGGTGGTCGAGCCTCGCAACGAGGATGATTGCTACGGCATCGTGACCGAAAAGGACATTCTCGAAAAAGTGATCGATCCGGGTGAAGACCTGCATCGTGATCCCTGGAACACGCCGGTTTTTCAGATCATGAGCAAGCCGATCATCAGCATCAATCCGAGCATGAGGATCAAGTACGCGCTTCGCCTCATGAAGCGCACCAACGTTCGCCGACTCACCGTCATGGAGGGCAACAAGGTCATCGGCGTACTCAACATGACCGACGTCCTGCACGCCGTCGAGGAGCTTCCGGCGCACGACGACCATATCGCCCTGTAAGCCTCTGCCCGCTGTTGACCGGGGTTCAGCCGGGGCAGTTTCAATCATGAAAGCACGGGCGCCGCTTTTGGCGGTCGGCCCTTTTTCCAACCAGCCAGCCTGCCGTCCGGCAGACAGGCAAGGATTTCCGATTGTTTATGAAACCATTTGATATCGTCATCGTCGGTGGTGGCGGTTCCGGACTTTATGCGGCCATGGAGGCCATGAAGACCAATCCGAACCTGAATATCGCCGTGCTTTCAAAGGTCTATCCGAACCGCTCCCACACCTCGGCGGCGCAGGGCGGGGCCAACGCGGCGCTGGCCAACAAGGCAAAGGACGACACGGTCGAGATGCACATTTTCGATACCATCAAGGGCAGCGACTATCTGGCTGACCAGGATGCCGTCGAGGTGCTCTGTTCCGAAGCTCCCAAGATCATTCGCGAGCTCGACAACATGGGCACGCCCTGGTCGAGGATGGATGACAAGACCATTGCCCAGCGTCCCTTCGGCGGCGCGGGCCGTCCCCGCTGCTGCTACTGCGCCGACAAGACCGGCCACACCATTCTCCAGACTCTTTACGAACAGTGCCTGCGCAAGGGGGTCTTTTTCTTCAACGAATATTTCGCGCTTGATCTCTCGCTTGACGGCAGCCGTTCCCGCGGCCTGATCGCCATGAACATGAAGACCGGCAAGGTCGAGGCGTTCCCGGCAAAGACGGTCATTTTCGCCACCGGCGGTTATGCCAAGATGTACTGGAACCGCTCCAGCAACGCGGCGGGCAACACCGGCGACGGTCAGGCCATCGCCTACCGCGCGGGCATTCCGCTCAAGGATATGGAGTTCGTGCAGTTCCACCCCACCGGCCTGCGTAAAAGCGGCCTGCTGGTGACCGAGGGCGCGCGCGGCGAGGGCGGTTACCTGGTCAACGCGGAGGGCGAGCGCTTCATGAAGCGCTATGCTCCCGAAAAGATGGAGCTTGGCCCGCGCGACCTGGTTTCCCGTTCGCTTGAAACCGAAATTCTTGAAGGGCGCGGCTTCGACAGCCCGGCTGGCAAATACCTGCATCTCGACCTCCGCCATCTCGGCGCGGATATCATCAAGTCGCGCCTTCCGCAGATTCGCGAGATGTGTATGTACTTTGAGGGCGTCGATCCGATCGAGGAGCCGGTGCCGGTCAGGCCGACGGCTCACTACTCGATGGGCGGCATCGATACCGACAACTTCGGACGCACCATCATGGAGGGTGTTTACGCCGCCGGTGAGTGCGGCTGCGTGTCGGTGCATGGCGCGAACCGTCTTGGCGGCAACTCGCTGCTCGACATTCTGGTGTTCGGACGCATCACCGGGCGGGCCGCCGCCGAAGAGGCCGGCAAGTTCAATCCCTCCGCCATTCCCGCCTCCGAAGTCACCGACAAGGAGCAGGAGCTGCGCAGCTTCATGCAGCCGCGCGGCCATTACGAACGCTACGGTACCTTGCGCGAGGATCTGGGCCATACGCTCGGCGCGAACGTCGGCATCTTCCGTGAAGCCTCGAAGATCAAACAGGGCATCGCGGATATTGAAAGCCTCCAGGATCGCTTCCAGCATGTGAGGGTTTTCGATACGGGTGACATCTACAACACCAATCTGCTCCAGGTGCTTGAGCTGAAGAACATGCTCGACCTGTCCGAAACCGTGGCCGAGGGCGCGCTTTCGAGGGAGGAGAGCCGCGGCTCGCACACCAGGACCGATTTCCCGACGCGCGACGACGAGAAGTGGCACAAGCATACCATTTATACATACGAAGGGGGACGCCCGAAGCTCGCCTACAAGCCGGTGACGATGGGACGCTACGAGCTTCAGGAACGAACCTATTAATCTGAAGGATTTTCAATGAGCGATTCAACGATACAGCATCATGAGGAGAGCCGGGATGTAACCTTCAGGGTTCACCGGTTCAATCCCCAGGTTGACAGCAAGCCCTATTTCGATGACTACACGATCAAGCTCGAAAAAGGTATTACCGTGCTCAGGGCTCTCGGCTATATCAAGGAGCATGTCGATTCGACGCTGACCTTCAGGGCGTTTTGCCAGGCCGGCATCTGCGGCTCCTGCGCCATGAGGATCAACAACATGTCCAAGCTCGCCTGCACCACCCAGGTCTGGGACGAACTCGACAAGGCCCGCGAACCAGGCGTCATCAAAATCGAACCGCTTCGGAACCTGCCGCACATCAAGGATCTGGTGGTCGAGATGGATCCGGTGGTCGGCAAGATGAAGAAGTACTCCAACTGGGTGGACTCCCGGATGCCGGAGGAAGAGTGGGGCAAGAAGGAGTTCCTCGTCTCCGAGGAGGAGTTCCAGGCCTACGACAAGGCGACCGACTGTATTTTGTGCGCTTCGTGCGTTTCGGAGTGCACGATTCTGCGGGCGCACAAGGAGTATGTTTCACCCGTGGTGCTGCTCCGCTCGTTCCGCATGAACGCCGACAGCCGCGACGGCATTCACGACCAGCGTCTGGCCGGTCTGGTGCAGGATCATGGCGTTTGGGACTGTACGCACTGCTACCGCTGCCAGGAGACCTGCGTCAAGAACATTCCGATCATGGACGCCATCCACGGTATCCGCGAGGACGCCATCGAACGCCGGGGCACCAAGGATACCAGCGGCGCGCGCCATGCCGAGGCCTTCATGGATGACATCGAGAAGAAGGGGCGCCTTGTCGAGGCCACGCTGCCAATCAGGACCAACGGCATCGGCTGGACGCTCAAGAACCTTTTGCCGATGGCCTTCAAAATGATACTCAAGCGTCGCACCCCGCCGCCGCCGCCTCTGGTCAAGGCCTCGAAGGGCATTCAATCCCTGCGCAAGGAGCTGAAGGAGATGGCCAGCCATGTGGCGAAGGATCACGAAAAAAAATCCGGAGAATAAGCAGTATGAAGCGTTACGCCTACTATCAGAGCTGCATCAACGAGGCGATGACCAAAGAGGTCGATCGCTCGATCGACCTCTGGCAGCATGATCTTGGCATTGAACTGGTCAAGTTGCACGAAAGCGCTTGCTGCGGCGGCAGCAACCTCGACTATGTGAGTCCCAAGCAGTTCGCGCTGGTCAACGCGCGCAATATCGCCCTGGCCGAAAAGCTGGGCCTCGACCTGATTGTCTCCTGCAACACCTGCCTGATGACCATCAGAACCGCCAAGAAAAAGCTCGACGAATCGGCTGCATTGCGAGCTGAAGTCAACGAGATTCTCCGCGAAGAGGGGCTCGAATATCGCGGCACCTCCGATGTGCGCCACCTGCTCTGGGTGCTCATCGACGACGTGGGTCTCGACGTCATTCGCAAGAAGGTGAAGACGCCGCTCTCCAAACTTCGCATCGCGCCGTTCTACGGCTGCCATATCCTCCGGCCCTCGACCGTGCTCGGCAAGGACGATCCGCTCGAGCCGACCTCGCTCGATCTGTTGCTCGACGCGCTCGGCGCGAAGTCGATTCCCTACGAGCACAAGAACCGATGCTGCGGCTTCCACACGCTGCTGGTCGCCGAGGAGGAGTCGCTGAACGTGGCCGCTGAGGCGCTGAAGGAGGCGATGGACGAAAAGGCGGACTTCATCGTCACCCCCTGCCCGCTTTGCCACACCGTGCTGGATGGCTATCAGTCGAAGGCGCTCAAGAAAAATGGCGTCAAGGGCTCGATTCCGGTCTATCACCTCTCCGAAGTGGTAGGCCTGGCGCTTGGCTACTCCGATCGCCAGCTCGGCATCAAACGACATATCGTTACAGCCTGATCGATCAGCTTTTACGGGCGCCACGAGAAGGGTGCCCGACTGTTTTAAAATCTGGCTGAAAAAGTGTACTTTTGCACCTGATTATGTTAATGTCCACAAGATTTCCGGGACAGCTCTTTTCCCAACATCAATAACCAATCGCACTCCATGCTCAAAAATGATCTTTTTATCAGGGCGTTGAAAAGGCAGTCGTGCCCCCGTACTCCAATCTGGGTCATGCGCCAGGCTGGCCGTTATCTCCCGGAATATCGCGCCGTCAGGGAGAAAACCGACTTTCTGACCCTTTGCAAAACCCCTGAGCTGGCTTGTGAAGTCACGATTCAGCCAGTCGATCTGATGGGCGTGGACGCCGCAATCATCTTCTCCGACATCCTCGTCGTCAACGAAGCGATGGGCATGAATGTGGAGATCATCGAGACCAAGGGCATCAGGCTCACGCCTCCGATCCGCTCGCAGGCCGACATCGACAAGCTGATCGATCCCGACGTGGACGAAAAGCTTGGCTACGTGCTCGACGCCATTCGCCTCACCAAGAGGGAACTCAACGATCGCGTACCGCTCATCGGCTTCTCCGGCGCTGCATGGACGCTCTTCACCTATGCCGTCGAGGGCGGCGGTTCGAAGAACTACGCCTGGGCCAAGAAGATGATGTACCGCGAGCCGCAGATGGCCCACCAGCTTCTTCAAAAGATCACCACCTGCATCAGCGCCTACCTCGTCAAGCAGGTCGAAGCTGGCGCGGACGCTGTCCAGATTTTCGACTCCTGGGCCAGCGCGCTCTCCGAGGATGACTACCGCGAGTTCGCCCTGCCCTACATCAAGCAGAATGTCGCCGCCGTGAAGGCCGCATACCCGGAAATTCCGGTGATCGTCTTCTCGAAGGATATGAACACCATTCTCTCCGACATCGCCGATACCGGCGCGGACGCTGTCGGCCTCGGCTGGAACATCGATATCGCCAAGGCTCGCAAGGAACTCGGCGATCGCGTCTGTCTCCAGGGCAACATGGATCCGACGGTGCTCTACGGCACTCCGGAGAAGATCAAATCCGAAGCCGCCAAAGTGCTCAGGCAGTTTGGCCAGCACAACGACCACTCAGGCCATGTCTTCAACCTCGGCCACGGCATTCTGCCTGACGTCGATCCGGCCAACCTGAAGTGCCTCGTCGAATTCGTCAAGGAAGAGAGCGCAAAGTACCACTGAGCCGCTTGGTCGATCCCGCTTTCAAAACTCCGCCTGCGTTTGCACGGCGGAGTTTTTTTTGATCGGTCGGGTCTGACCGATCCGTTCGATCTTTTTTATATTGCAGGAATTTTTCAACCAAGCAGTT
This sequence comes from Chlorobaculum sp. 24CR, assembly GCF_004118635.1. Classification (GTDB taxonomy): domain Bacteria; phylum Bacteroidota; class Chlorobiia; order Chlorobiales; family Chlorobiaceae; genus Chlorobaculum. The sequence goes on from NZ_SDGU01000061.1 coordinate 34,650, forward strand.
ACGCCATGACCCAGCAGTGCAACTGTTCCGAGGGGAGCGGCGGTTCGGGCCGCTACGAAGGGCTGGTGCTGGAGCGGTTGCTCTACAGTGCCCGCCTCAAGGAGACGGTCGCTCGGCGCGACAGCGACGTGATCGTTGCGATGGCGTCGATGATCGCCGATACCTTCAAAGAGGGGGGAAAGGTGCTGTTGTGCGGCAACGGCGGAAGCGCCGCCGACGCGCAGCATCTGGCCGCCGAACTCACTATCCGGTACCGCAGCTCGGTCAACCGCCCGGCGCTTCCGGCCATCGCGCTCTCGACCGACACCTCCGCCCTGACGGCGGGCGGTAATGACCTCGGCTTCGACGAGGTGTTCGCGCGTCTCGTCGAGGCTTACGGACGTCCGGGGGACATTCTTGTCGGTCTTTCGACCAGCGGCAACAGCTCCAACGTACTCAAGGCGTTGCAAACAGCGCGCAAGCTCGGCTTGAAAACCCTCGCCCTGCTTGGCGGCGACGGCGGCGAAATCAAGCCACATGCCGACCTTGCCGTGGTGGTGCCCCACACCGGCAGCGCCGACAGAGTCCAGGAGTGCCACATCGCCATAGGTCACGTTATCGTCGAGCTCGTCGAAAAAATGATGGGCTACGATTGAGGAGAATTATGAATTATGAATGCTGAATTATGAATTGAGAAATACAGGCCGCGGTGTCTTGTCCACAACGTCCACTTTTTGCAATGAACAAAACCAACCAACACTATGCCGGTTCACAACATAGAAGGCTCACTGAACGCTTCGGGACTCAGGTTCGCGCTCGTGGTTTCGCGATTCAACGATTTCATCGGCCAGAAGCTTGTCGAGGGGGCGATTGACTGCATCGTGCGCCACGGCGGATCGGCTGACCAGATCACCATCATCCGCTGCCCCGGTGCGTTCGAGCTGCCGTCGGTTACGAAGAAAGTTGCGCTGTCGGGCAAGTACGACGCGATTGTCACGCTTGGGGCGATCATTCGCGGCTCGACGCCGCATTTCGACGTGATCGCCGCCGAGGCGACCAAGGGCATCGCGCAGGTCGGCATGGAGGCGGGTATTCCGGTATCGTTCGGCGTACTGACTACCGAAAATCTGGAGCAGGCCATCGAACGGGCCGGCACCAAGGCGGGCAACAAAGGCTTCGACGCCGCGATGACCGCCATCGAAATGGCCAATCTCTACAAGCAGTTTTGAGGGGAGGCTGGTTGCCTGCAATTTATTGCAGGGGCGGCTCTTGTGGCCGCCCTGACTCTCAGGAAAAGGAGCGCAAGGACAAACGGTATTACTACGTCCCGATTCTTTCTTTTCCCATAAGTTCCATAGCTCTCATAAGTCCCATTCTTCCTATTAAGCGGCGCTCTTCTCCAGGTTTTCGCTGATGATCCCGTAACTCTTCTTCATCAGCGCTTCGGCCTTGCCGGGTTCTATCGGTTTGCCGATAATCATCCGTACCTTGCCGTGGTTGATCTTCAAGCTCTTTTTCGGGGTGATGCGGTTGCTGCCGATAATGGTGACCGGCAGTACCGGCACTTTGGCTTTTTCCGCGATGATGAACGCTCCCCGCTTGAAGGGCAGGATGTCGCCGGTTTTCGAGCGGGTGCCTTCGGGGAAAATGTGGATCGAGCGCCCCGACTTGAGCGTGTCGGCGGCTTTCAGCATGCTTTGCAGCGCCTCGCGGTTCTGACCGCGCTTGATGAAGACATACCCTCCCGATTTCAGCGCATGGCCGAACACCGGTATTTTGCCCAGCTCCTCTTTGGCGACGAATCTCAGGTTGAGTTTTATAGCGCCGAGAATCAGCGGAATGTCCGCCATGCCCGCGTGGTTGCTCACGACCAGATACGTTTCGCCGGGTCGGTAATTTTCTTCGCCCTCCACTTCGACGCTTATGCCGAGCACTCTGGCCGAAAAGCGTCCCCACCAGGCGGCAACCTTGTGAAAGCGGTCGCCAGTCGGATCGAAGAGGTTCAGGACGAGCGCATAGAGCATCCCGAAAAACATGACCGGAATGATGACCAGAAAGAAAAGAAGTGTCTGGAGATTCATGGGCCAGCCGTTCAGGTTGCCTGGGTGTCGAGTTCCGAAAGAAAGTTCGCAAGCTCGTCGTACCGGTTGCCGACGAGGGTCGCTTTTTTCGGCTTGTTCATGATCTCCTCCATCGCTTCCGGAAGCGGCACCTCATTGCCGGTCGCCGTTTTGATCGCTTCGTCGAACTTGACCGGGTGAGCCGTCGAAAGCACGACGCCGGGGCGTCCCGCATCGGCATGATCCTGACGGAAACGGTCGAGCGCGCGGTAGCCGACGGCAGTGTGCGGATCCATGACGTAGCCGAATTTCTCATAGACCGAGCGGATCGTTTCGACGGTCTCCGCATCCGACACCGCGATGCCGGTGATCTGTTGGCCCATCTTCCGGAAATCGTCGTCGAAGAAGTAGCGCAGACGTGCGAAGTTGCTCGGATTGCCCACGTCCATCGCCGTGGTCAGCGTGCGGACGGTCGGCTTCGGTTCGTAACGCCCCTCGTCGAGATAGCGGGTGACGCTGTCGTTGGCGTTCGAGGCGGCGATGAAGCCGCCGATCGGAAAGCCCATCATTTTTGCCATCACGCCTGCCGTCAGGTTGCCGTAGTTGCCGCTCGGCACCGAGAAGAGCGGCAGCGCGCCGGGCTGGCGCTGGCGGAGCTGGAGGGCCGCCCAGGCGTAGTAGAACGACTGGGGAATCAGGCGCGAAATGTTGATGGAGTTGGCCGAGGTGAGCGTCAGCTTCTGGCGGAGCGACTGATCGACGAAGGCCTGCTTGACCAGGCGCTGGCAGTCGTCGAAATCGCCCTTCACTTCGAGCGCATGAACGTTGTCGCCCGCCGTGGTGAGCTGCTGCTCCTGAAGTCGGCTCACCTTGCCCGACGGGTAGAGCAGCACCACGCGGGTGTTCGGGATGCCGTGGAATCCGTAAGCCACCGCGCTGCCGGTGTCGCCGGAGGTGGCGACGAGCACCGTGATGAGGCGGCTCTCCTCGGCGGCGAAGTAGCCGGTCATCCGCGCGAGGAAGCGGGCGCCGTAATCCTTGAAGGCGAGCGTCGGGCCGTGAAACAGCTCTTCGACGTAGGTATCCGCGTCAAGCTCGTGCAGCGGCGTCTCGAAGGTGAAGCACTCGTCGATCAGCTCCGAGAGCCGGTCGAGCGGAATTTCGTCGCCAACAAACTTCTTGGCGATGGCGAAGGCGATATTGTTGAACGAACCGCTCTTGAGCAGCGCGATCTCTTCGACTGAAAAGCGAGGCATCGTCGATGGCACGTACAAACCACCGTCGGGCGCGAGTCCTTCGAGGGTGGCTTTTTTCATCGTGACGGGAGCGGAGGCTTTCGTCGTGCTGTAGAAGATCATATCGTGATGCGTTTCAAGGAGTTGAGCTGATGATGCGCGCGCCCTGGCTGCAAATTGGCGAGACCCACATGTCCGACTGGAGGGCGGCCTTCGAGCGGAGGAACGCATCCTGCATGGCAGCGCCAACCGTTTCGGCGCTCTGCCGGGACGACGAAAAGGCGAAGACCGACGGCCCGGAACCGGCGATGCTGCAACCGAGCGCCCCCGCGTCGAGCGCCGACTGCTTGACCTCCACGAAGCCCGGAATGAGCGGCGCGCGTTTCGGCTCGGCGACTACATCCACCAGCGCCCGTCCGATCAGGTCGTAATCCTCCATCAACAGGCCCGTGACCAGCGCGCCGACGTTGCCCCATTGTTGCGTGGCGACCGAGAGCGGAATTGACTTTGGCAGCACGGAGCGAGCGAACGAGGTCTTGAGTTCGGTGTGCGGATGCACGAGCGTACAGAAGAGGTTGGCCGGAGGCCGGATGGTGATGAGGTCGAGGGGATTGTAGCTGCGGATCAGAATGAAGTTGCCGAGCATGGCCGGAGCGGCGTTGTCGGCATGAGCCGAACCGCAGGCGACGCGCTCGCCCTCGATGGCGAAATGCACCAGCTCCATTTTGGTGCAAGGCGATCCGAACAGTTCGTTGGCCGCTATCAGCGCTGCCGCCGCGCTGGCCGCGCTGCTGCCCATGCCGCTCGAAAGGGGCAGATTTTTTTTGAGCAGCAGGTCGATATGGCCGTCAAAAGTAATGCCTTTCGTGGTGCGGATATATTCAAGAAACTTGAGGACAACGAAGCTCGACGTGTTTTTTTTCGGATCGAGCGGCAGCGCTCCGCCGTCACCCACAATCGAGGTGATCGAAACGGGGCAGTCGCTCCGGCGCTCGTCGTGAAGGCTCAGAACGACCTCATCGCCCGGTTCGGTAATGGCGAAGCCGAGGACGTCGAAACCGCAGGCAACGTTTCCAACCGTTGCTGAAGCAAATCCAGTGACGGTTTTCATGGCGTGACAGGGGGAAAGATTCCTGATTCAGTCTGTTGACGAAGTGGTCCGGAAACGGCGATTATCCAAATTGGTTCTGGCATTTGAATAACTGAATGCTTTTCATTAAATTCTGAATCAATTTTCAGGAGAGTTACAGGCCGTAGCCGGAATCATGAGAAGGTACGGAGAATCTTTTGCTTTTCTTAACAATAACCTATCGATTTCCATATGTCAACAGCAGTCAGACCCGATGAGGTGTCTTCCATACTCCGCAAGCAGCTCGCAGGTTTCGAGTCGGAAGCGGATGTTTATGATGTAGGAACCGTGCTGCAGGTCGGTGACGGTATCGCCCGTATTTACGGCTTGTCCAAGGTGGCCGCGGGTGAACTCCTCGAATTTCCCCACAATGTGATGGGAATGGCTTTAAACCTCGAAGAAGACAACGTCGGTGCTGTGCTGTTCGGCGAGTCCAATGCGGTCAAGGAAGGCGACACGGTCAAGAGAACCAGCATTCTCGCTTCGATTCCGGTCGGCGAGGCCATGCTCGGCAGGGTCATCAATCCGCTCGGCGAGCCTATCGATGGCAAAGGGCCGATCAATGCGCAAATGCGTTTGCCGCTTGAGCGTCGCGCTCCCGGCGTTATTTTCCGTAAATCGGTGCACGAGCCGCTCCAGACCGGCCTGAAGGCTATCGACGCCATGATCCCGATTGGCCGCGGCCAGCGTGAGCTGATTATCGGCGACCGCCAGACCGGCAAGACCGCCGTGGCGATCGACACGATCATCAACCAGAAAGGCAAAGGCGTTTATTGCATCTATGTGGCTGTCGGTCTGAAAGGCTCGACCGTCGCCCAGGTGGTCAACACCCTCGAAAAGTATGGCGCGATGGAATACACCACCGTCATTTCCGCTACCGCCTCTGACCCGGCTCCGCTCCAGTTCATTGCTCCGTTTGCCGGCGCGACCATCGGCGAGTTCTTCCGCGACACCGGCCGCCACGCGCTGGTCGTCTATGATGATCTCTCCAAGCAGGCCGTGGCCTATCGCCAGCTCTCCCTGCTCCTTCGCCGTCCGCCAGGCCGCGAAGCTTACCCCGGTGACGTGTTCTATCTGCACTCCCGCCTTCTTGAGAGGGCTGCAAAGATCACCGACGATATCGAGGTGGCCAGGAAGATGAACGATCTGCCCGAACCGTTGAAGCCTCTTGTCAAGGGCGGCGGCAGCCTCACGGCGCTTCCGGTCATCGAAACGCAGGCTGGTGACGTGTCGGCCTACATTCCGACCAACGTGATTTCGATCACCGACGGTCAGATATTCCTTGAGTCGAACCTGTTCAACGCAGGTCAGCGTCCGGCTATCAACGTCGGTATCTCGGTCTCCCGCGTCGGCGGCGCCGCGCAGATCAAGGCGATGAAGAAAGTTGCCGGTACGCTCAGGCTTGACCTGGCCCAGTTCCGTGAACTCGAAGCCTTCTCGAAATTCGGTTCCGACCTCGACAAAACCACCAAGGCGCAGCTCGACCGCGGCGGCCGTCTGGTCGAAATCCTCAAGCAGGGTCAGTATATTCCGATGCCGGTCGAGAAGCAGGTCGCCATCATTTTTGTTGGTACGCAGGGGCTGCTCGATTCGGTTGACCTCAAGCAGGTTCGCCGTTTTGAAGAGGAGTTCCTCGCCATGCTCGAGCAGAAGCATCCCGAGATTTTCTCATCGATTGCCGAGAAGGGTTCGCTTGAGTCCGACATCGCTGCAAAGCTGAAAGATGTGGCTCAGAAGTTTGTCGCCTCTTTCAAGGAGAAGAACAAAGCCTGAGGGCAGATGCAAAAGTGAGCCGAACGCCCCTGTAACATCAGGGGCGTTCGCAAGATTATTCGGCAATACCAACAATGTTTCGGAATACATGCCTACTTTAAAGGACATACGCATACGCCTCAAGGGTATCAAATCCACGCAGCAGGTGACCAAGGCCATGAAGATGGTCGCGGCCGCCAAGCTCAGAAGAGCGCAGGATCGGGCGATCCAGGCCCGTCCGTATGCCGGGAAACTGAAAGAGATGCTTGCGTCCCTTTCGAGCAAGGTCGATACCTCAGTCAATCCCCTGCTCTCGCCCCGCGAAGAGGTCAGTAACGTGCTGGTCATTCTGGTCACTTCTGACAGGGGACTGTGCGGCGGTTTCAACACCAACATCATCAAGGCCGCCCAGAGGGTCATTCACGAAGATTATGCGGCGCTTCACGCCAAGGGCGGCGTCACCATGATCTGCGCAGGCACCAAGGGCGCCGAGTTTTTCCGCAAGAGGGGATACAAGCTGGCGGCCGGTTATCCCGGCGTGTTCCAGAATCTCAGCTTCGACTCGGCCAGGGAGATTGCCGATACGGCCTCGAAGATGTACCTGAGCGGCGAGGTCGATCGTGTCGTGCTGGTCTATAACGAGTTCAAATCGGTGCTTGCGCCGAACCTCAGAACCGAGCAGCTTCTGCCGATCACTCCCGAAGAGGGCGACGCCAAAACCGCAAGCAGCGAGTACTTGTACGAACCATCGCCAGCGGCCATTATCGACGAGCTTGTGCCCAAGCACCTCAATACCCAGGTCTGGAGGGTGATGCTTGAGTCCAATGCCGCCGAGCAGGCAGCCCGAATGGCTGCCATGGATTCGGCCACGGAGAACGCCAAGGAGCTGATCCGTTTGCTTAACATCAGCTACAACCGCGCTCGCCAGGCGGCTATTACCAAGGAACTGAGCGAAATCGTCGCCGGCGCCGACGCTCTGAAGCAGGGCTGACCGCAGCAGCAAGAGCTATTTTATCAGAAAGCGCCTCGAACCGGGCGCTTTCTGTGTTTTTTGGAGGCCGCGTTGATTCGGCAGAATTCCGCCTTAACCAAAACTCACCGAAAAAGAGCACTCACTGGTTTGTTTTATTCACTTGTCCGTGAGAAATTAGTAAGTCATTTCTTTACGGTAACGCACCATTGTTCAGCATGAGGGTATTCAAGTTCGGGGGTTCGTCGATTGCTTCGGCGGCAAAGATCGGCAATGTGGCTGGCATCATCAGCAAGGAGCTGGAGCGCTCGGAGCTTATCGTCGTGGTTTCGGCGATAGGCAGGGTGACTGACATGCTGGCCGAGACTGCGTCGCTGGCGGGCAAAGGCGATGCGACGTATCGCGAAAAGCTCGATGCCATCGCGTCGCTGCATGGAGGTGTCATTCGCGAACTGTTCGGGAGCGCGGCGTCGGCGGAGGAGCCTTGGGTCGCCGGGCTGATGGCCGAGCTGAGCGATGTGCTGCACGGCGTATTTCTTCTTCGGGAGCTTTCCGGCAAGAGCCTCGCCCTTGTGCTGAGTTACGGCGAGCGGCTGTCGTGCCGGATCGTGAGCCGCTACCTGCACGTTTCGAGCACTCCCTCCGAGTGCGTCGATGCGCGCGAGCTGATTGTGACCGACGACAACCATTGCTTTGCCAAGGTCGATCGCCTGGCGACCGGCAAGCTGATTCACGAACGATTCCGGAGTCTCGATCCGCTTCCAGTCGTCACCGGCTTCATCGCCTCAGCGCCGGATGGCAGCGTGACCAACCTCGGTCGCGGCGGTTCCGACTTCACGGCGACCATCCTCGGCGCGGCGCTCCATGCCGAAGAGGTGTGGATATGGACCGATGTCGATGGTTTCTACAGCGCCGATCCGAAGCGGGTGCCCGATGCGCGGGTCATTCCGGAGATCAGCTATGCCGAGGCGATGGAGCTGTCGCACGCCGGCGCGAAGGTGCTGCATCCTCTCGCCGTGCAGCCGGTCATGAAAGCGGGCATTCCGTTGCGGATCAAGAATTCGTTCAACCCCGGCAGTCCCGGAACGAGGATCGGAATCGAGGCGGCGAGTGCCGCGGGGCGTCCGGGCACAGTCACCGGCCTGACTTCGATCAACCACGTGGTGCTGCTCAGTCTCTCCGGCAGCGGCATGGCGGGCGTACCGGGCACGGCGTCGCGCTTGTTCACCTGCCTCGCGCGCCATGCCATCAACATCATCTTCATTTCGCAGGCCTCGTCTGAACAGTCGATCAGCCTGGCCATCGCGCCCGGACAGGCGACGACGGCCAAAAAGGTGCTCGAAGAGGAGTTCGCCCGCGAAATCGAGGAGCGTCGGATCGAGGCGGTCAGCGTCCGCCGCAATCTGGCGATGGTGGCCGTGGTGGGCAACAAGATGTCGGGCCATCCCGGCGTTTCGGCGCAGCTCTTCGAGACGCTCGGCAAAAACGGCGTCAACGTGATCGCCGTCGCGCAGGGGGCCAACGAAATGAACATTTCGCTGGTCATCGACAATCCGGACGAAGACAAGGCGCTCAACTGCATCCACGAGTCCTTCTTCCTCTCGATGCGCAAGGTGCACGTTTTCATCGCGGGCACCGGCACCATCGCCAAAAGTCTCATCAGCCAGATCCGCCAGCATCGCCTGACCCTGCAAAAAGAGATGGCGCTCGACGTCGTGGTCGCCGGGCTGGCCAACACCCGCTCGATGTGCATCGATCCCGCAGGCATCGACCTCGAACACTGGCACGATTCGCTGAAGCCGCGCGAATCGCACGAGGGGATCGGCCAGTACATCCGCCTGATTCAGGAGCGGAACCTGCACAACACCATCGTCGTTGACTGCACGGCGAGCAAGCATGTAGCCGAGAGCTACCCCGCGCTGCTCCGCGCGAACATCTCCGTCGCCACGGCCAACAAGCTCGGCATGGCGGGGGCGTGGGAGCTGTACGCCGAGATCATGGAGGCGCTGCGCTCCAGCAACGCGAAGTTCCTCTACGAAACCAACGTCGGCGCGGGCCTGCCGGTCATCAACACGCTCAACGACCTGAAGAACAGCGGCGACAAGATCGTCTGCATCGAGGGGGTGCTGTCGGGAACCTTGAGCTTCATCTTCAACGAGCTGCGCAAGGGCGGGCGCTTCAGCGAAATTGTCCGCAAAGCCAAGGAGGCCGGCTACACCGAACCCGATCCGCGCGACGACCTCTCCGGGGCCGATTTCGCCCGCAAGCTGCTCATTCTCGGCAGGGAGCTTGGCTACCGGTTGGAGTACGCTGACGTCGAGTGCCAGAGCCTGGTGCCCGAAGCGCTGCGCGGCGAGATGTCACCTGCCGAATTCCTCGATGGCCTCGCCTCCATCGACGACTGGTACGTCGAGGAGATGGCGATCGCGGCGAGCGAGGGGATGACCATCGCCTACACCGGCGAGCTTCGGGATGGCAAGGCGAAGGTGGGCTTGAAGCGCGTACCGCTCGAAAGCCCGGTGGCCGGGCTGAACGGCACGGAGAACCTCGTGGTCTTCACCACCGGGCGTTATCTGAAAACGCCGCTCGTGGTCAAGGGGCCGGGAGCGGGCGGCGAGGTGACGGCGGGCGGCGTTTTTGCCGACATTCTCCGGATTGCGAGCTATCTGGTTTGAGACGCTGACATGAAGGCGATCATCATCTCCATCGGCGACGAACTGCTCAAGGGGCACCGGGTCAACACCAACGCTCCCTTTATCGCTCGCGAACTGGGCGGCATCGGCATTGCCGTCAGTCGCATCGTCGCCTGTTCGGACGATCCGCAGGCGATTCGCGACACCGTGGCATCGGCGCTCGCCGACGCCGAGGCGGTGCTCGTGACCGGCGGCCTCGGCCCGACCAGCGACGACCGGACTCGCGACGCGGTGCGGGAGCTGCTCGGTCGCGGCCTGGTGCTCGACGAGCCGTCGTTCGAGCGCCTCGCCGACTACTTCCGCCGTCGCCGCCGTCCCGTGACCGACGCGATGAAAGATCAGGCGATGGTGATCGAGGGCGCGGCGGCGATCCCGAACACGAAGGGCACGGCGCCCGGCATGATGATCGAGTGCGCCCCGCGGTTCGCCGGTCGCTACCTCGTGCTGATGCCCGGTGTGCCCGCCGAGATGGAGGCGATGATGCGGCTCACCGTCATTCCCTTCTTCGCGCCGCTCTCCGGCGCGTTCATCCGCCACACCCCAGTCATGACGATGGGCATCGGCGAAACGCTGCTGGCGGAGATGATCGCCGAGGTCGAGGAGGCGCTGCCCTCCGGCACGACCCTCGCCTATCTTCCGCACGCCGCCGGAGTCAGCCTCATGGTGAGCACGTCGGGAGCTTGCCGCGAAGCGGTCGATGCGGAGAATCGCCATGTGGTCGAGGCTATCGTGGCGAAAGCGGGCCATTTCGTCTATGCCACCTCCGAAGAGACGCTCGAAGAGGTTGTCGTCCGCACACTGCTCGACAGGAAGCTCACGGTGGCCGTTGCCGAGTCGTGCACCGGCGGGCTGGTGGGCAGCCGCCTGACCGACGTGCCCGGTTCGTCGGGCTGCTTTCTCGAAGGGTTGGTCACCTACAGCAACCAGGCTAAAGCGCGGCTGCTCGGCGTCGATCCGGCGATCATCGAGCGACACGGCGCGGTCAGCGAGCCGGTCGCCGCCGAGATGGCTCGCGGCTGCTTGCTGAACAGCGGCGCGGACATCGCCGTGGCCACCACCGGCATCGCCGGGCCGGGCGGCGGAACGCCCGAAAAGCCGGTCGGCACGATCTGCGTCGGCGTCGCCTCGAAGTCGTCCGATGGCTCGGTGCAAGTCGAGGCAACCCGCCTTGCCATGTATGGCGACCGCCGCCAGAACAAAATCCGCTTCAGCGAGGCTGCGCTTCGAGGGTTGCTCGTGCGGCTGAAAGCGATGGAATCCTGATATTTTTCAGCGACGCTTTCAACCGCTTCCGGATTGTGTAACTTTGCTGGATGATCCTGTGTGCCGGGATCGGCCCGGATGAGACTGAATCCATTGAAAACCGCATGTTCATTTTATGGCCTCCATTGCAAGACTTCCCGATATTGTTGCCAACAAAATCTCCGCTGGCGAGGTGGTGCAGCGCCCGGCCTCGGCGGTCAAGGAGCTGATCGAAAATTCCATCGACTCCGGCGCGAGCCGCATCACCGTCATCATCAAGGATGCGGGCCGCCAGCTCATCCAGATTATCGACAACGGCTGCGGCATGGAGAGCGACGACGTGCTGCTCAGCGTGGAGCGCTTCGCCACCAGCAAGATCACGGGCGTTGACGACCTCGACGCACTCCGGACGCTCGGCTTCCGTGGCGAGGCGCTGGCGAGCATCTCGTCAGTCTCGCACTTCGAGCTGAAGACCCGCAAGGCGGGCAATCCGCTCGGCATTCTGCTCAAAAGCGACGGAGGCGTCGTCGAAACGCCGCAGCCCGCGCAGTGCGAAACCGGCACCTCTATTTCGGTCAGGAACCTCTTCTTTAACGTGCCCGCCCGGCGCAAGTTCCTCAAATCCAACGCTACCGAGTTCAAGCACATCCACGAAACGGTCAAGGCGTTCGTCCTCTCCTATCCCGAAATCGAGTGGCGTATGATGAACGACGACGAGGAGCTGTTCCACTTCCGCACTCCCGATGCGCGCGAGCGGCTGAGTCACTTTTACGGCGAGGGATTCGGCGAGAGCCTCATCGAAGTGACCGAAGAGAACGACTACATGACCATCGGCGGTTATCTCGGCAAACCGGGCATGATGGTGCGTCAGAAGTACGACCAGTACTTTTTTATCAATCGCCGCCTCATCCAGAACCGGATGCTCGTGCAGGCAGTGCAGCAGGCGTATGGCGAATTGCTCGAAGAGCGGCAGTCCCCCTTCGCGCTTTTGTTCCTCGGTCTCGATCCCTCGCTGGTGGATGTGAACGTCCATCCGGCCAAGCTCGAAGTGCGCTTCGAGGACGAAAAAAGCATCCGGAGCATGGTCTATCCGGTGGTCAAACGCGCTGTGCAGACGGCCGATTTTTCGCCGGAAGCGTTGGCTTCGACGCCATCCGCATCCGAAAATTCCCGCGAAGGCGGGTTGCCGGATGCGTCGTCGCGAAAGCTCTCGTACTCCTCGTTTTCCGGGAAAGCCTCGACGACGGGTGATCTGTACAAAAACTACAGGGAGGGAGCGTTCAGCGCTCCCGCCGCCGCGCCTTCGCTTTTCGACTCTTCGCCGGAAACCTCGCTGTTCGGCGGAAGCAGGCCGGCTCCGATGGTGCAGGAGTCGCTGCTGACTCCGTCAGCGGATGAGCCGGGCATCGCCGACGAGCAGAACCCGATTGCGCCGGACAAGGAGCCGAAAATCTGGCAGTTGCACAACAAGTACATCATCTGCCAGATCAAGACGGGGTTGATGATTATCGACCAGCACGTTGCTCACGAGCGGGTGCTCTACGAACGCGCCATCGAGGTGATGAACGAGGCCGCGCCGAACTCGCAGCAACTGCTCTTTCCGCAGAAGATCGACCTCAAGCCCTGGCAGTACGAGGTGTACGAAGAGGTCAGTGGCGAGTTGTACCGGCTCGGGTTCAATATCCGGCCGTTCGGCGGCATGAGCGTCATGATCGAGGGGGTGCCGCCCGATGTGCGCGACGGCGCGGAGGCGACGATCTTGCAGGACATGATCGCCGAGTATCAAGAGAACGCGGCAAAGCTGAAGCTCGAAAAGCGCGACAACCTCGCCAAATCGTACTCGTGCCGCAACGCCATCATGACCGGTCAGAAGCTCGGCGTCGATGAGATGCGGATGCTCATCGACCGCCTCTTCGCCACCCGGATGCCCTACGTCTGCCCGCACGGACGCCCGGTGATTATCCGCCTGTCGCTCGGCGAACTCGATCGCATGTTCGGGAGAACGTAGGGGGGAGAGATGGTCGTTGTGGGCTTGGTGGCCGTTGTGGATGGTGGATGAAAATGCGCGAAGGTCGGCAGTTTGTTTTTGAGGAATTAGTTCGTACATTTCCGCCGAGAGCGGTTATACCCTTGTAGCTCAGTGGATAGAGCAGCAGTTTCCTAAACTGTTGGTCGGCAGTTCGAGTCTGCCCAAGGGTACTCCTCACCACTCATACGAGGCCGTTCAGACGGGAAAAAAGCAGCAAGGTTCACCCCTGCTGCTTTTTTTATGGCCAAATTTACGGGTATGCTTATTGCTGGTAGCAGTTGCCTTGCCCTGCGCCTCGACCCTGGCCCCGGCCTGGTCGCCAGCTTCCGCCGGTGTACTGATCCCACACCCATGCGGAGACCGCGTTCAGCTCCTCCGCGCTGAGCGGTATCGGCGGCATCAAACCGAAACGGGTGATCGCCTGCTGGTCGGCAAGCACCTTCTCTTTGGTGGGTGACTTTATGAAGTCAGCCATGTACTTGATGCCTTCGCTTCGCGATGAGAAGCGCTGGTGGTAGCGGGCGGAGATGGGCAGAATTGGTGGGGCGGATTTGGGCGGAGGCGTAACCGAGTGGCAGACGCTGCAATTTTTTTCGAAGACGGCCTTGCCGTCCACGGCTGCCGAAGCGCTTGCCGACAGCGTTCCGGTTGACAGTACGCCAATGCCGATGGCAAGGGCAACGCCAAACGTTTTGCTTGAGTGTTTCATGGCTCGTACATAATCATAGGTTCCTGAATAGCGGCAACGCTATTTCGTTGCTCTATCAAAGGTACTTAAAAAAAGAAAGGGGCAAGATGGACGCGCGCGACTTTTTTTTTACGACCGCCATAAAGTTGTATAATTGAGCAGTAAACGCACTCATGACCAACCGATAACTTCTGTTTCCATGCGATTGCTCAGAAATCTCTTTTTGCTCATTCTGCTCGTGCTGGCTGTCGATGTGGGCAGATATTTCTTTATCCCTGATGTTTCCAGGCTGGCGCATACCAATCCCGGCAAAACCGCCTTTATGGAGTATCGCCAGGCCGAGTGGCGCAGTGAAGGGCGCGATAAAACCATCGAGCAGCGCTGGGTGCCGCTGAAGAAGGTTTCGTCGTCTCTGATAAAGGCGGTGCTCATTTCGGAGGATAACAACTTCTGGCATCACGAGGGGTTCGATTTCAAGGCGATCGAAGGGGCGCTTGAAAAGAATATCGAAGCGGGCGAATTCAAGTTTGGAGCCAGCACCATCAGCCAGCAGCTCGCCAAGAATCTGTACCTCTCTCCATCGAAAAATCCGTTGAGAAAAATCAAGGAGGCGATTCTGACCTGGCGGATCGAACAGACGCTCTCAAAACGCAGGATTCTTGAGTTGTACGTCAACGTGGCCGAGTGGGGAGACGGGATTTTCGGTATCGATGCGGCAGCCCGGCACTATTACGGTGTCAGGGCATCGCAACTGACGGCCAGCCAGTCGGCCCGGCTCGCCGCGGCGCTTCCGAATCCGGTTCTGTACAAGCCAACCGGCTCTTCGCGTTTTGTGAAGGCGCGCGCAAAACACATCTACGCCATCATGCTGAGGCGAGGCCTGGTGGTGCCGGATTACAGGGAAGTGATGACCGCTTCCGATACTCCGGTCGTTCAGCCGCCGGATTCCGTTGTGGTCGGCGTTCCGGAAAAGCTGATACAGGACTCTTTGCTGCCCGACAGCGTCAGGTATGACTCATCCCCGGAGCCGGTGCCTGAAGAAACGTCCGAAAGCACTCAGCCCGGCAACTAAAGAGATGCCGGGCCGGAGTGACAGAGCGGGATGAGATCAGGAAACCGGTTCAAAGAATGACTTGTCCACGCCGCAGACGGGGCAAACCCAGTCATCCGGAAGGTCTTCGAAAGCCGTTCCCGGCGCGATGCCGCTTTCGGGATCGCCGTCTGCCGGATCGTATTCATAGCCGCAAGGCACACATACCCATTTCTGCATAACTCTATCTCCTCGTGTTAAGGTTGTCTGAAGTAAAAAAGACCGGTGCGTAGCGATTGGCGAATCTTCGCAGGCGAGTTCATCAATCGTTACTCAAGAAAGCCTGGTCAGGAATAAAAAGTTCATCGGATGGGCGATAAGATCGTCGGGGCGATGGCGTCTGTATCATCGAGCAGCTCGGCGTCAGTTATCGGCGTCGATCCGGGAAATCCGGCGACCGATCCGGTTCGCTTTTTGTGTTTCGTGAGGGTGGTATGTTCGAGGCCATCCGGGTTGATGATGCCCCCTTTCGAGTCGGAGACAGCCACCACTTTCATGCCGAGCATCCTGGCGGCTTCGCGGATGCAGATGATGCCGCTCCGCGCGGGTGGCGTCGCCGCGTCCCGCCGATCCTCCGAGCGCCAGCGGCTTGCCGGTGATGACGCCGAAATCGTTGTGGCCCTGCATGAACGAATATTCGTCGGCCATCCAGGCCATGATCTGCGGGTTGGTGTAAACGTCCGGCGCGGGCACATCCTTCGCGAGACCGAGCAGACGACCCGCCTGCCGGATGTAGCTGCGCAACAGCCGTTCGAGTTCGCCGGGCGACATCGTTTTCGGATTGCAGATCACGCCCCCTTTCGCGCCGCCGAGCGGGATGTTGAGCACGGCGGTTTTCCAGGTCATCCACGCGGCCAGCGCAAGAGTTCGAGCACCTCGGCGTCGAGGCCGATGATCTCGGCGGCGGCGTCGAGCTGGCGGCGGGCGGTATCGAAGGGATTGGCTTTGGCCGATCCGGCTGTCGAGCAGGCGTCAAGCACGAAGGGTTCGGCTGCCGGCCCGGACGGTTGAGGGTGATCGTTCGATGACGGCATGACGGGAGGGGGCGAGAGGTTGATAAAACTTCAGGATTCACGAAAAACGACCGCGCCATAGCCGACGACGGACGACCGGTCACCGCCCTCGGCCTCTCCGCTGTTGCGGCAGGCGAGCAGTTCGCCTCGCCATCCTTTTCGCCGTCCGGTTTCGAGCACGGTTTTGACGGCGTCCGGGCCGCAGAACGGGGTTTCGAGTCCGGGAACTCCGCGCTGCATCACCACCGATTCGTGGCGTTCCAGTCCGGCAATATCAAGCGCCGCCATGAGTTGCAGCGTCGCGCGGTCGATAGATTCGGCATCGGCGGACGAAGGATAGTGCGACAGATCGCTGCTGGCGATGAGCAGGTCGGCGTCGCTCATGACCGAAAACAGCTCGTCGGCGCATTGGCGGTAACTGCTCGCCGGATTTTGCCCGAAGAGCAGCGGCAGAATGTTGAAGCCAGGTTGCAGGATGTACTGGAGAAAGGGGAGCTGCACTTCGAGCACGTGGTCGCGCCGGTGCGCTTCGCCGGACTGACGGTAAAGCCGGGGATCGAGCGCGGTCAGCTTGCGCCGCATGGCGTCATCGACCGGCGCGTCGCCCAGCGGCGTCCGCCATGCGTCATGCGGGTCGAGGGCGATGCCGTCGAAGTGCGCGGCGTGGGTGTTGCCGAGCAGCACGACCGTATGGAAAGCGCGGCCTTCGACGGTTTGGAACGCGGCGGCGGCAACGGCTCCGCTGTAGCTCCAGCCCGCATGGGGCGCGATGAGCGCCTTTGGCGCGGGATGATTCGGCGACGGGCTTTTTCGGTCGAAGAGCCTTGCGAGCATCACTTCGATCTCTACGGGATCGCCTGGATAGAAAGCCCCGGCAACGGCTGGATTTCTGACGTTTGGTCGCATCGCCGTCCGATCAGTCTCGTATTGGCGACGGAGCGCGGCAAGCGGGACAGCGGCCGTTGGCGTCGAACCGCTCGACCTTTGCGCCGATGAATTGTTGCGAGCGTGCAACGAGCCTCGCGCCGCATTCCGCGCACAGAGTGTCGGAATGGCCTCCCGCATAGACATATGACAATCCGGCTCTGCGCCCGATTTCGTATGCCGCCTCGATCGCATCCGTCGAAGTTGGTGGCATGTCCTGCATTTTCCATGAAATCTCTGGATAAAACGGAATGACATGCCACGGCACATCAGTACCGAGATCGTGCGCGATGAAGCTGGCGAGCCGTTCGAGCATGGCCGGATCGCTGGATTGACCCGGAATGACGAGCGTGGTGATTTCGAGATGGATGCCGCTTTTGCGAATCAGCCGCAGGCTGTCGAGCACGGGATCGAGCCGCGCGCCGCAGACGCGGCGGTAAAAGGCGTCGTCCATCGATTTGAGATCGATGTTGACGGCGTCGAGCCAGGGCTGGATGGCGTCGAGGTAGTTTTTTGAAAAATAGCCGTTGCTGACCCAGATGTTCCGGAGACCCGCCTGCCGCGCGAGCTTCATGACGTCGAGCGCATATTCGGCAAACATGGTTGGCTCGGTGTAGGTGCACGAAATTGACGAGCATCCGGCGCGGACGGCGTTGCGGGCGATCGCTTCGGGCGCGATCAGTGGAATCGTTTCGTCGGGGAGCGCCTGGCTGATCTCCCAGTTCTGGCAGTTGGCGCATTTGAAGTTGCAGCCGGGCGTACCGAACGACCAGGTTGAGGTGCCCGGCATGAAATGATGCAGCGGTTTTTTCTCAACCGGATCTGCGGCTTGCGAGACCGCCCGGCCCCAGGTGAGGGTGAACAGTTTTCCACCAGCGTTCCGGCGCACCCGGCACAGACCGCTGCTGCCGGGCCTGATGCGGCAGTAGTGGCGGCAGAGGTCGCACTGGAGTACTCCGTCGGGTGCGGCATGATAGAAGTTCGCTTCGCGCATACTGCGTCCTTTTCCGGATTCAGCACGGGATACCGGTTGATCGGGCGTGTTCCGATAATGGCAGAGAATGCGTTTCTACAGGGTGATAGTTCCCCGGTAAACCACGCGGGCCGGGCCTTCAAGATAAATGTCATCCATCGCATCGTTGAATCCCACCATCAGCGTTTCGCCGCTTCTGACCGTTACCTTGACCGGCGATGATGCGACCTTGCCGAGCCGGTAGCTCATCAGAGCCGCGGCTACCGTGCCGGTGCCGCAGGCGAGAGTTTCGTCCTCGACGCCGCGCTCGAAGGTTCGGATGCTGAGCGCATCCGGCGCGGTGACTTCGAGGAAGTTCACATTTGCGCCGCCGGGGAAGAGTTCTTCTCTGTGGCGGATGGCGCGACCTTCGGTGAATACGTCGATCTTGTCGAGGTCGTTGACGTAGGCAATGGCGTGAGGCGAGCCGGTGTTGACGAAATGGCAGTTCCATGCCCCGGCCTGCATATCGTCCCTGAAATCCGTCGGCGGCAGCATGTGCAGTCTGACCGATTCCTCGCCGGTCACCTCTGCTTCATAGGTTCCAGGGCCTGCGTTGAAGCGGTAGCGCCCGGCGGCTGGGCGGATGCCGATGAGGTGGGCGAACCAGACGGCGCACCGCCCGCCGTTGCCGCACATCGAACCGGGAAAGCCGTCGGCATTATGGTAATTCATTCTGAAATCGGCTGTTTCGGAGGTTTCGACGAGAATCAGGCCGTCGGCTCCGATACCGGTTCTCCGTGCACACATGGCGCGAACCTGCTCGTGGGGCAGGTTGAAGTGAGCCTGACGGTTGTCGATGACGATGAAGTCATTGCCGGCTCCTGACATTTTGGTGAAATCGATTTGCATGTCTCTTTTTTTAAAGGTCTGTTTTCAGTAAAATATCAAGGCTACGCCCGGTACCGAGATGGAAAATGAAGTTGTTTTATTTTACTTTTCAAATACTGTTGCTCGCGGAGCCTAAGGGCAAAAAACTTTCTTATTAAATAAATTTTCTTATTTTATTTGCTACTGTTGCAGGGTACTTTTTCTTGAGCCAGACTGCAAAAATGTTTTTTCCGGGAAGCTCTCCATCTCAATTGTTTGTCACCGGTTTTCTTGCCGTGACAAAGCGTTGGCCGCATGTACGGGAGAGAGGTTGCCGGTTTTTTCGGTTTCTTCAACCTGAAAATACGTCCAAACAAAGGAGAACATACAATGGCTGAACAAGTGAAACCCGCGGGGGTCAAGCCGAAGGGGACAGTGCCTCCTCCCAAAGGGAACGCACCGGCTCCTAAGGCAAATGGCGCGCCAGGCGGAGCATCGGTCATTAAAGAACAGGATGCCGCCAAAATGAGACGTTTTCTGTTCCAGCGAACGGAAACACGCTCGACAAAGTGGTACCAGATCTTTGATACCGAAAAGATCGATGATGAGCAGGTGGTCGGCGGCCATCTTGCCCTGCTTGGAGTGCTGGGCTTCATCATGGCAATCTACTACATCTCGGGAATCCAGGTTTTTCCCTGGGGTGCTCCGGGTTTCCACGACAACTGGTTCTACCTGACCATCAAGCCAAGGATGGTCTCCCTCGGTATCGATACCTACAGCACCAAGACCGCCGACCTCGAATGGGCGGGCACCAAGCTTCTTCTCTGGGCCGGTTATCATTTCATTGCCGGTTCCGTGCTGATTTTCGGCGGATGGCGTCACTGGACGCACAATCTGACGAACCCCTTCACCGGCCGCTGTGGCAATTTCCGCGATTTCCGCTTCCTCGGAAAGTTCGGTGACATGGTGTTCAGCGGAACCAGTGCAAAATCGTACAAAGAGGCTCTTGGCCCACACGCCGTTTACATGTCACTTCTCTTCCTTGGCTGGGGATTCGTGATGTGGGGGATACTCGGTTTCGCTCCGATTCCGGATTTTCAGACGGTCAACTCCGAGACGTTCATGTCGTTCGTTTTTGCCGTGATTTTCTTCGCTCTCGGCATCTACTGGTGGAACAATCCTCCGAATGCGGCCATCCACCTCAATGACGATATGAAAGCCGCTTTCTCGGTTCACCTGACCGCTATTGGCTACATCAACATCGCGCTTGGCGTGATCGCTTTCGTCGCTTTCCAGCAGCCGTCGTTCGCTCCGTACTACAAGGAACTCGACAAGCTGGTCTTCTACATCTATGGCGAACCGTTCAACCGCGTCAGCTTCAACTTCGTCGAACAGGGCGGCAAGGTCATCTCCGGCGCCAAGGAGTTTGCTGAGTTTCCGGCCTACGCCATTCTTCCCAGGAACGGCGAATCGTTCGGCATGGCAAGGGTTGTGACCAACCTCATCGTTTTCAACCACATCATCTGCGGTGTTCTCTATGTGTTCGCAGGTGTCTATCATGGTGGTCAGTACCTGCTCAAGATTCAGCTCAACGGCATCTACAACCAGATCAAGTCTATCTGGATCACCAAAGGCCGCGATCAGGAAGTCCAGGTCAAGATTCTTGGCACCGTTATGGCGCTTTGCTTCTCGACCATGCTTTCTGTCTATGCCGTTATCGTCTGGAACACCATCTGTGAGCTGAACCTTTTTGGCACCAATATCACGATGTCGTTCTATTGGCTCAAACCGCTGCCGATCTTCCAGTGGATGTTCGCTGATCCGAGCATCAACGATTGGGTTATGGCTCACGTTATCACAGCCGGCTCGCTCTTCTCGCTGATCGCTCTGGTGCGTATCGCCTTCTTCGCTCATACCTCTCCTCTGTGGGATGACCTGGGCCTGAAGAAGAACTCCTACTCCTTCCCGTGCCTCGGTCCGGTCTATGGCGGTACCTGTGGTGTCTCCATCCAGGATCAGCTCTGGTTCGCTATGCTTTGGGGTATCAAGGGTCTGTCCGCAGTCTGTTGGTACATCGATGGCGCATGGATCGCGTCGATGATGTACGGTGTGCCCGCTGCCGACGCAAAGGCTTGGGACTCGATCGCTCACTTGCAGCATCACTACACCTCGGGTATTTTCTACTACTTCTGGACCGAGACCGTGACGATCTTCTCCAGCTCGCACCTTTCGACCATCCTCATGATCGGTCACTTGGTGTGGTTTATCAGCTTTGCTGTCTGGTTCGAGGATCGCGGTTCGCGTCTTGAAGGTGCAGACATCCAGACCCGCACCATCCGTTGGCTGGGCAAGAAGTTCCTCAACAGGGATGTCAATTTCCGCTTCCCGGTGCTGACCATTTCGGACTCCAAGCTTGCAGGTACCTTCCTCTACTTTGGCGGTACCTTCATGTTGGTCTTCCTGTTCATTGCCAACGGTTTCTATCAGACCAACTCTCCGCTGCCGCCTCCCGTCAGCCATGCAGCGGTGTCCGGACAGCAGATGCTGGCACAGCTGGTCGATACGCTGATGAAAATGATTGCGTAACATTTCGGTACGAAGGGGCTTATGCCCCTTCGGCCATCTTGAGCAATAACGTTTACCACGTAAAACAATTTTAGAGAGGGGGGTTTGTATGGCCGAACCTGTTGAAAATAAAAACCAGGCACCTGCTCCAGGCGCGAAAGTGCCTCCTAAAGGCGCTCCGGGGGTTCCGAAAGTCGGCGCTCCCGCCGCGCCCAAAGTACCAGCATCGCCGAAGGCTGGAGCACCGGCTGCAAAAGCCGGGGCCCCAGCCGCCAAGCAATCAGGCAAGCCAAGACTTGCGTCGCTCAATGTGACACTGGGACGCTCAGGCGTCCGTCAGGAATCTGCTCTACCGTACGTGAAGCCAAAGGCTGCGCCGCCTCCGAAACCGGCTCCGGCAGCGAAGGGCGCTCCGGCTGCTAAAGGCGCCCCTGTTGCCAAGGCTGCGCCTGCGGCCAAAGCCGCATCCGGCGCACCAGTAGCCAAGGCTGCTCCGAGAGCGAAAAAGCACTATTTCATCATCGAGAACCTCTGCGTCGGTTGCGGGCTTTGCCTCGACAAATGTCCACCGAAGGTCAACGCTATTGGATACAAGTTCTATGGCGACGTTCAGGAGGGCGGTTTCCGATGCTATATCGATCAGGTTGCCTGTATTTCCTGCACGGCATGTTTTTCGGGTGATGAGTGCCCGTCCGGTGCGTTGATCGAAGTGCTGCCAGACGGCGAAGTGCTCGACTTTTCTTACACGCCTCCGGAGCGGCTCGATTTCGATCTCCGCTTCCTGCACCGTTTCCATCGCGAAGTGAGGTAGGCAAAAGCGGCATTCCGAAACGGAGAAAAATGAAAAAGCATTGCTTTGCACAAAGGCAATGCTTTTTTTATTTGGATTCAGCCCCATTTCGTTAAAACAGAGCATTGTGCACGATCAGGAAGTACAGACCAGGAAGAGCGAAATGGTCACGGAAAAGACGCTGGTTATCATACCGACCTACAACGAAGCGGACAATATCAGGCCTTTGGTTGAGAGTATTCTCGAACGGTATCCGCAGTCGCTCGATCTTCTCGTTATTGACGACGGCTCCCCGGATGGCACAGCCGGTATCGTCAGAGAGATAATGAGAACAGAGTCGCGCGTCACCTTGCTGACAAGGCCCGCTAAGCTGGGTCTCGGCACGGCATATCTGATGGGATTCCGATATGCCCTTGAAAAGGGCTATGAGCGAGTCATCGAGATGGATGCCGATTTTTCGCATGATCCGGCCGCCATAGCCTTACTATCAGGCGGGCTGAAAAATGCTGACCTGGTTATCGGGTCGCGTTATATGAACAACACGGTCAACGTTGTCAACTGGCCGCTTTCCAGGCTTATCCTTTCAAAGTCAGCCAGCATCTACACCAGATGGATCACCGGGATGCCGGTCTCCGATCCAACAAGCGGATTCAAGTGCATCAGTGCGAAAGCTCTCCGATCCATTGCGCTTGACCGGGTGCATTCACAGGGCTACTCATTCCAGATCGAGATCGATTTCCGGATATGGAAAAAAGGATTGGTCATTCACGAAGTGCCGATCATCTTTGTTGACAGAAGCATCGGTAAATCAAAAATGACCCGTCACAATATTGTTGAAGCCGTCTGGATGGTCTGGTGGCTGAAGCTGCTGTCAATCACCGGACGGCTGTAGAATCGTCGTCAGTGAGACTGTCGTCGATATGAGGGCGCAGAGTTATCAGTTGTTCTAAGCATCGATTTTCTCATCGAAAAAGTCTTGTGGGTTTCTTGCTGACTGTTGACTTTTCCGATTGTCGCCCTCAACGATGTTCTGCTCTTCCCATCTTTTTGCGGTTCGTATTTTTTTTAGAAAGCAAATCTCTATGGAACCAACTGCATATCGTGATATTTCTCACGTAACCGACTGGCTTGTGAGGCCGATGATCGTGATCGGGCATACCGAAATATCGATTGCAAAAATCGCTACCATCCTATTGCTGGTCACGGTGATCGTTTCAGCCGCGAAGTTCCTGAAGCGCGTACTCGTGGGGCGGCTTCTGGTCTCCTCTGTGCACGATGAAGGCACTCGCTCGGCTCTCGGCACCATTCTGCAGTATTTGATCGTCTTTTTTGGAATCCTGATCGTTCTGCAATCGGCGGGCATTGACCTCAGTACGCTGACGGTTCTTTCGGGCACTATCGGTCTCGGTATTGGTTTCGGCTTGCAGAATATCACCGACAACTTTTTCAGCGGCCTGATAATCCTGCTCGAACGCCCGGTCAAGGTGGGCGACCGCATCCAGGTCGGCGACATCAATGGCGATGTGGTCAGGATCGCCATCCGGTCAACGACCATTCTGACCAACGACAACATCAACATCATCATTCCGAATTCGGAGTTCGTCTCCAAGCAGGTCATCAACTGGAGTCACAACGACCGCAATCTCCGGGTGGCGGTGCCGGTCGGGGTCTCGTACGGTTCCGATCCCGAACAGGTCAGGCGGGTGCTGCTCGGGGTGGCCGACCATCATCCCGATATTCTCGCCAAACCGGCGCCGGTGGTGCTTTTTTCCGGGTTTGGAAACAGCGCGCTCAATTTCGAGCTTCTGGTCTGGACAGAGACCCGTATCCAGACTCCGAGGTTTTTGCAAAGCGAGCTGAACTTCAGGATTTTCGCGGCATTCAGGAAAAACGGCATTGAAATTCCTTTTCCGCAGACCGATCTGCATATCAGAAGCAGCGACATTCCATTATGGGAACCCGGTGAACCGAAAGCTCCGGCTGGGTGAACTGCCGGGAATATTTCGTGACTTTGCTGCCTATCACTTGGTATTAAGCGTTATGAATGGTACATAGAATAGCGCTTAAACTTGAAATTCATTCATCGAGCGGGCATCACAGAAGGGCATCTCTCACTATCTGTCGCGCCTCTCGGTACCTGCTTCCGGCAGTGTACGAGTTTGTCTGGCTTCATGGCATTTGCCCCGTGGCCAGCCATTTCAGATCCGGAATACCTTTTCCGTCCGATTTTTCGCCAAATGTCGAGGTGTCCGCCAACGTGATCTCATGGTTTTTCACCGGTCACGAGTCCGCTTGCAGTAATGCAAGAAAGGAGGTTTTATGTTTTCTTACCAGTCATATACGGCAAACAATATCCACGAGCTTCCACAATTTGACTGCATCTCTCCGGAGCAACTTCACGCCATCAAGGTGGTTTCCGAGGTTTATCCGTTCAGGGTCAACAGTCATGTTGCCGAGAATCTTATCGACTGGAGCAACATTCCCGATGACCCCATGTTCCGGCTGACCTTTCCGCAGGCCGGTATGCTTTCGGGCAATGACTACCAGATGCTCTCCGACCTTGTCGGGTCGAATGCCGATCCGCTGTTCATCAGGGAGGAGGCCAGGAAAATACAGCTCCGGCAGAATCCGAACCCCGCAGGCCAGATGGAGCTGAACACCCCCTTGCTTGGCGACGAACCTCTGCACGGCTTGCAGCACAAGTACCGCGAGAGCGTACTGTTTTTCCCGCTCGAAGCGCAGGTGTGCCACGCCTACTGCACCTACTGCTTCCGGTGGCCGCAGTTCTCCGGGCTGGAAAACCTGAAGTTCGCCAACGACAGCATCGACAAGCTGGTCGAGTATCTCGAACTCCATCCGGAGGTGAAGGATGTCATTTTCACGGGCGGCGATCCGATGGTGATGAGCACCTCGCTCATCAAAAAATACATGCGCCCGCTGCTTGGCGTCTCGACGCTGAAAACCATCAGGATCGGCACCAAGTCGCTGAGCTGGTGGCCGCAGCGTTACACGGCTGAGGCCGACGCGGACGAGTTGCTCCGGTTTTTCGAAGAGGTCGTCGCTTCGGGCAGGCACTTGGGCGTCATGGCGCACATCAGCCATCCGCGTGAAATCGCCACGCCCGACGCGACCGAGGCGATCCGTCGCCTCCGCGCGACCGGCGCGGTGATCCGCAGCCAGTCGCCGGTGGTGCGTCATGTGAACGACGATGCCGACGTCTGGCGCGAGATGTGGCAGAAGCAGGTACAGCTCGGCATCATCCCCTACTACATGTTCGTCGAGCGCGATACCGGGCCGAAGCGCTATTTCGAGGTGCCGCTCTGCGAGGCGCTCGACATTTACAACGGAGCCTACCAGCAGATATCGGGGCTTGGCCGCACGGTTCGCGGGCCGTCGATGTCCTGCTCTCCCGGCAAGGTGATCGTCGAGGATGTCACCGAGATCAACGACGAAAAGGTGTTCGTGCTGAAGTTCACCCAGAGCCGCAATCCGGAGTGGACCAACAAAACCTTCCTTGCGGAGTTCGATGAAAGCGCATCGTGGATCGATGACCTGAACCCGGCGTTCGGCGAGGACTCCTTCTTTTTCGAGCCGGAGCTGATGCGGCGGTACGGAAGCTGAGCTTCGCGGCGCTCGTCGTCCGTTGTCCGGTGTTCGACTCTCGTCCGCTCGGTGTATATTGATCGTTGCGGCGGGACAAGCGCCCGCTGCTTGCTTTTTCACTCAATCGTAACTTCAGGAGGGTATCATGGAAGAGTTGAAAGAGGTATTTCCGGGTGTCGAGGTCGAGCATGATGCCGATGCACCCACGGAGTCATGCGACGATGAATGCGTCGGAGGCACGGCCAGCACGGCCAACATGAGAGCGACCATGTGAAGGCCTGTGTCCCCGGATCGACCCATGTTCGCCAGATGGCGCAACCGGTTATTGAGGTTGCGCCATTCACATTTTGTTCAGCATTCTCCATTCCCTTTTTTCTGTTTCCATGTTGATCCTGCCGATAGAGACCGAAGCGGGCTGTTATCTCTATTCCGGCTGGTCGAACCGCATCGTCGAGGTTTCGCGTGACCTCTTTTGCCGGTATGCTTCCGGTGAGCCGGAGGAGCGCCAAACGCGGGCAGCGATCAGGGCCGGGCTGATTCCCGAAACGCCTCACGATGTTGTGGTATTCGATCCGGAACTCATTGCCAGCGCCATTGCCGGGCTGAAACAAAGCGGCCCTGAAATGGTGGTGCTCGGCGTGACCGAGGCGTGCAATTTCAGGTGCGACTACTGCTACTACTCCGGCGCTTATGCCGATTCAAGAGGCCATTCCGGCAAGACGATCTCCGTCGAAACAGCGCTGGCCGCCGTGGAGTACTCCTTCGGGTTTCCCCGGAAGGAGTACAGAATCGGATTTTATGGAGGCGAGCCGCTTTTAGAGCTTCCTCTGCTCAGAGCGATTGCCGACCATGCCGGCCGCAAAAGGCCCAAGGGGAGCCGGGCGATCTTGGCGCTGACCACCAATGGCTCGCTGCTGAGTGACGAAGTGTGCGATTTTCTGGCCGAAAAAGATTTCGAGGTCTTTGTGAGCATCGATGGGCCGGGGGCGGTGCATGACCGGTATCGCCACGATAGTCACGGAAATCCGACCTTCGGCACGGTGATGAACAACCTCCGGCGCTTCAGGTCGAGGCATTCCGATTACTTCGACCGGCAGGTCAACTATTCGATCACCATCGCTCCGCCGAATCCTCTTGAACAGATTGCGCGTTTCATGAAAGAGAACGCTGACCTGTTCGGAGAGAAGGTTCCCAAAGTCTCGACGGTTCGTTTGCGTTCAGGCGGTGATGGCGCGCCGCCCCTTGCCTGGCCTGATGAAGGCGCGTTCGATTTTACGCCGGTCTGGGACGACTTCATCGAGTCGTGCCTGCGGAGCGAGCGTCCTGCTCCGTTCGCACGGGCGGTGTGCGAAGCCTCAGTCAAAAAGATTCACCATCGCCAGATGACCGGTCTCAGCCACTTTGCCACGACCGGAGGACAATGCACTCCCGGCAAGCGTTGTTACGTCGATACCGGCGGCGTGTTCCATATGTGCGAGCGGGTAAACACGGCTTTTCCTGTTGGCTCTGTTGCGACGGGATTCGATTATGACCGGATCAGCGAGTACCTGCAGCGCTACTCCGGACTGCTCGGCTCGCGCTGCTCCGATTGCTGGGCGGTGAGGCTTTGCCGGAAATGTATTCCCATGCTTGCCGATGGGGAGCGGATGATCGAGTCGTCCCTTGACTTATTGTGCGAGCGGCAGAAAAAGGATCTCGCTTTCAAGCTGGCCCGGTATTGCCGTGGCCGTGAACAGCGGAACGACTGTTTCGACTGGATCGGCCGGGAGTGATCGGTTGCGTAGTTTCGGGTCGTTGATTTTGAAGCGTTTGCAGCACAAGGCAAAGGGACGGGTGGTCTTTTTGCCTTGTGCCGCAATCCGGGAGTGCGTTCAGATGCGGCAGAGGTAGTTGCAGCGGATCGCGCCGCCCTCTTTGCGGATGTCGGCCTTGATCTCGGTTTGGGGGTTGACCAGCTCGCGGAGCAGGGCGGTGAAGGTGCCGAGGTAGAAGTTGCCCACCACCGGATGCGACGGGAAGGTGACCTTGACCATGACGTTCGGCGACGGCTTCGAGCCGTAACTGAACTCGCCGCTTCCGGCGAAGGTCCAGGCGTTCTTGCTGATGGCGAAAAGGAACACCTTGAAGCCGAGGCCCGCCGGAAGCAGCTTGACAATCGTCTGGAACGGGCCGGGAATGCGCACTTTGAGCAGGTACTTCGCGGTGCGTTCCCCCGACTCCTTGAGAATTCCGGCGGCGCCGGTCTCTCCGATCTCTTTCTGCAGGGCCGTGACCAGCGAGTGGAATTTCGACTCCTCGACCATCTCCGATGGCAGATTGTTGATCAGGTAGCCCTGACCCATCTTTTTCAGAAGCTTTTCTGTTTCGTTTTTGCCGTAAGCGGATTCAAGCGCGCCGACGGTCTGTATGATGGAGTTCGGTCCGATTCTGGATGGGCTGCTGCTCATTGAAAAATAAAAAGTCTGGGTTTGTGCGTTGATTTCGGGTTACGGTTTCTCAGGCGATGTCTGGCCGTCAGGGCCGGACTGCCGGGATGAGGGAATGTCGAGCCTGACATCCTCGGTTGTCCATCCGCCACGGACGGTAACGGTCAGTGCCGCGAACGGATCGGATGGCGCGAACGGAGCGATCGAACCGCTGTTCCATTTGGTCATAGGCGAGATCGCGCCCGATGCCGACGGTATGAATCCGGCAATGGCGTACTCACCCGCCGGAAGATTATGGAAGTCGAAACGGAAGGTTCCGTCGGCGCTTGTTCTGGCCAGCACGCGCAGGGCACTCTCCTGGTCGCCGCGACGGGCTTCGACGATCACTGCGGGCGCGTTGGCCTTGCCGGAGCCGCTGATCTCTCCATACGCATCAGGGCCTGCGGTGCTGAAGAGCGACTTCACCAGCGCTGTTTTCGACGGTGAGCCGACAAGCCCCGTAAGCATTCCGGGCCTGACCTGCACCAGGTAGTCCCTGCTTTGCAGAAAGCCCTCCGAAGCCGCGATGGCAAAGGTGCGGTTGTCGATCCGGGAGATGGTGAATGGCACCGGTTTCTGTTGGCCTTTTTCGGACAGCGCAAGCGTGACTGCTGACCTGACCGACGATTCGGTCACCGGCAGATTGCATTGCAGCGCTACCGGCGAGCTTGATTCAGGACGGATTGCTTCGGAAACGACGTTGTCGGCCCCATTCTCCGGAACGAGGCTGACCGACAGTTCCGGATAGCGCTCCGTGCGGGTATCGCCGGAGAATGTCAGCTCTGAGGCCGGGCTTCCAGCGGGGGCGAACAGGAGACGGTACCAGGCGCGGCCCTCCATCGGCGGGGTCAGGAGGCGGAAGGTGTTCTCTTCGCTGTTTCTCGATTCCGAGAAGTAGCCAAGCACCGGCAGCGTGGCTTGGGTGGCGGAATTTTCGATCCGTATCGACGACAGCTCGAAGCTCCGCGTGGGCATGGAGTTTTTGAAGGTGACTTCGATTTCCCGGTTATTGAGCGTACGGCAGGAATTCAGAGCGTTTGCCGACAGGTCATACGGGGCGAACCGCATCGCCAGACCGGTCACGCCGGTCTGCACCGTTGGCGTGGAGGCGACGGCGAATGCCTCCTCTTCGGGATTGAACGGCGCGTTGCCGACCTCGCCGGTTGTGGCCACAATGTGGTAATTGCCGGGCGCGAGATGCTGGAAACGGAATTCGCCAGACGGGTTGGTCTGGGCAATGTAGTCCGGTCTCGTCTGCGGAGTGGCGTTTGACGGTGAGGCGGCGAAGGCCATCACTGTGGCGTTTTGGGCCGGAGCCAGGCGGTTTGTCCATACCTGCCCCTCAATCGAACCCCGGTCGAGAACCGGGCCGGTTGAAAAAGCGAGCATCCAGCTCTCTGCGAGCTGGTGTTTTCCGTCGATGCTTTTCAGGGGAGCGCGCAGCGTCAGCGTGTAGGTGCGGTTCGGTTGCAACGGCTCGTACAGCCGGATGTCAACCTCCTTTCCGTGCATCGTCACCACGTAATCATCGACACGAGGCGAGAAAAAAATCGATTTCAAGAGATCGGCTCTGCCGACATAGTGGCTGAACCCAATGCGGATTTTCTGTGGCGATGTATTGACCGAGGCTGTCGCGGGCAGTGAGCTGGTTACGCTAAGCGGCGAACGATCCGGCGGGCCGCCTGTCGGCGGTTTGTCAACGGCGCAGGCGCAGAACAGGAGGGGAATCAGGATGGCTGCCAGAATTTTCAGGCCGGGAAATTCTTTCAATGACGTTCTCCCTTCAGAGTTGAAAGCTGCTAAATTGTTTCTCAGCATGAAAATTCTTAAATTAAAAACTGAAGGTATTCTATGAAAGCGATTTGAGAAAAAAAACAGACAGAGTGTGAGATAGATGGCCAGAAGAAATTTCAAGGTTCTTTATGTCTCTGGCGAGGGTTCCCCTTTTGTAAGGCTCAGTTCTCTGGCCGACTACATGGCATCATTTCCCCAGGCGCTCGAAGAGGAAGGATTCGAGGCGCGCATTATGATGCCCAAATACGGTATCATCAACGACCGGAAATTCCGTTTGCATGATGTGCTCAGGCTGTCGGACATCGAAGTCCCTCTCAAGGACAAGACCGACATGCTGAACATAAAGGTTACCGCCCTTCCGTCAAGCAAGATTCAAACCTATTTTCTCTATAACGAGAAATATTTCAAGCGTTACGGACTTTTCTCCGACATTCCGCTCGGAGGCGACCACAAGGGCAGCGCTGAACGAATCATTTTTTTCAGCGTCGGCGTCATGGAGACGCTCGTGCGCCTCGGCTGGCAGCCGGACATCATCCATTGCCACGACTGGCATGCGGGGTTGGTGGCGCTGCTTGCCAAGACGCGCTACGCCAAACACGACTTCTTTAAAAAAGTGAAGGTCGTACAGACTGTTCACAACGTCTATCGCCAAGGGATTTTCCAGCCGAAAGCGTTCCAGAAGCATCTCGACCCGGAGGTGTTCGACGCGCTCGAAAAGGATGGCGACACGGTCAACCTGCTGGCTACCGGCATAAAACATGCCGACCTGGTCACCACTACGTCGGATCGCTACGCCCGCCAGATCGCGGCTGATCCGGAGCTTTCGTTCGGCATGGACAAAGCGCTGAATGCTTGCGGCGAGCGCTTCCACGGCATTCTCAACGGCATGGATACCCGCCAGTGGAACCCCTCCGCCGACAAGCTCATCAAGAAGCGCTACAGTGCCGAACAGCCCGAACTGAAGCTCGAAGACAAGAAGGTGCTGCTCGATGAGGTTGGCCTGCCGTTTTCCGAAGAGACTCCCGTCGTGGGCGTGATTGCGAGCTTCGATGCTTTCCAGGGCGCGGAGCTCGTCAAAGAGAGCCTCACGAGGCTGCTCGAACTCGACCTTCAGCTCATTGTGTTCGGTTCGGGCGACAAGGAGTTCGACCAGGCGCTCAAGGAGACTGCGGAGGAAAACGCGGAAAAGATGGCCTTTCGGCCTGAGTTTACCGATGCGTTCTACCACCAGATGATCGCCGGACTCGATATTCTGCTCATGACCTCCCGCATCGAAGCGTGTGGCATGATGCAGATGTTTGCTCAAAACTACGGCACTGTGCCGGTTGCCTACGCTGGCGGTGGCATCGTGGACACCATCGAGGAGGTTTCCGGCGACAAGGGCACGGGCTTTATTTTCACCGACTATACGCCCGATGCGCTGACCTCGAAGCTCCAGGAGGCGCTGGCGCTCTTCGCCGACAAGGAGCGCTGGAGCGCGCTCATGCTGGAGTGCATGGGGCGCGACTTCTCGTGGAGCGCTTCAACCGGGCAGTATGCCGAACTTTACCGTAACCTGCTTGGATGAAATAAGTTCTATGGAGAGTGTGAAGGTTCTTTTTCTTGACAGGGACGGTACGATTAACCGCGATATCGGCAGCTACGTTTCGAGCCGCGAGGAGTTCATCCTGATTGACCGGGCTGACGAGGCCATCGCGCTTGCGCGCGAGGCGGGGTTCCGCATCGTGCTCATCACCAACCAGGCGGGCATCGCGCGCGGCATCGTGACGCCGCGTGATGTCGAGGATGTCAACGACTACCTCAATGAATTGCTGGCGGAGCGCCAGACCTCGTTCGACCGCTGCTACTACTGCCCGGCGCACCCCAATTTTCCCCACCCCGAGTACGACCGTTTCATCGACCACCGCAAGCCATCGCCCCGCATGGTGGAGCAGGCCATCGCTGACCTGCGCGAGGAGGGCATCGGGGTCGATCGCGACTCCTCGTTCTTCATCGGCGACAAGCTGATCGACGTTGAGTGCGGCCAGCGGGCCGGGCTGAAGACGATTCTCGTCAGAACCGGCCACAACGAGGAGGCGCTCTGCGCGGAGCGCCAGATTTTTCCGGATCATGTCGCCGACGACCTCTACCAGGCCGTGACCGGCTTTGTGCTTTCGAGGAAGGCAACAGCAGGGGACTGAAAGGACGGAAAGGACTTCAGGGGTGGCAAGGGAAAGAATCGATTTCGGCTTGTCGGACACATCAAGATAAAGGCTCCCGATGATCTGCCTCTACGTGCACATTCCTTTCTGCCGGGAGCGCTGCCCTTATTGTGACTTTTTTCTGGTCACCAAACCCGGCTTCGTCGAGCGCTTTTTTGAGGCGCTTGCCGTCGAAACCACGGCGAAAGCGCCGCTCTTCGCAGGCCAGGTGATCGAGGCGATTCACTTCGGCGGCGGTACGCCGTCACTGGTTTCGCCCTCCTTCATCGGCGCATGGCTGTCGCAGGTTTCCGGCCTGGCCCAAATCTCCTCCGAAACCGAAATCACGCTCGAAGCCAACCCCGAAGATCTTTCGCCCGCCTCGCTCGACGCGCTGAAAGCCGTTGGCGTCAACCGCCTCTCCATCGGCGTCCAGTCCTTTGCTGACCGCAAGCTCCGGGCGCTCGGACGGGCGCATTCGGCTGCCGATGCCCGCCGGGTCGTCTCCGAAGCGCTCGAACGCTTTCGGTCGGTCAGCGTCGATCTGATGTGCGGCGCGGAGGGGGAGACGCTCGCCGAATGGGAGGGCGACCTTCGCGCGGCGCTCGACCTTCGTTTGCAGCACATTTCGGTTTACATGCTCACGCTCGAAGAGAAGACCCGCCTGTGGCGCGACGTGCAGAAAGGCCTTCGCCGCCTGCCCGGCGAAGAGGCGCAGGCGGCGATGTACCGGCTGGCGGCGGAGCTGCTCTGCGGCGCGGGGTATCGCCACTACGAAATTTCCAACTTTGCGCTCGAAGGCCGCCACTCGCGCTACAACCTCGCGAGCTGGATGCGCGAGCCGTACCTCGGTTTCGGTCCGGCGGCGCACAGCTTTATCGTCAGTTCCGGGGCTCAGACGCGCTTCTCGAACGCGAGCAGCCTCACGAAGTACCTCGCCGACGCCGCCGGGGCGGTCGATTTCCGCGAGGCGCTGACCGAGGCGCAGCGCTTTGACGAAGAGGTTTTTCTCTCCCTGAGAATCCGCCGTCCGCTCTCTGTTGGGTTTTTGCGAAAAGGGCATAAATTAGGGCATCAGCATCTCGATTCCGTGCTTGCCGCGTTACAGGAAAAAGGGTGGATCGAACTCGATGGCGGCGCGGTGTCGCTCACCGAAGCGGGCTTTCTTTTCGCCGATCTCGTCGCCGCCGAACTGCTTTCGGAGTGAGCGCCCGGCTGATACCGAATTGTCAACAACCAGTCCCGAATGACCTACAGAAGCGTTAACCGGATCATCGCCGCCGGTATATTTCTTGTCGCCGAAGCGCTCTATCTCTCGACGATGGCCCCGACTTTTTCGTTCTGGGACTGCGGCGAGGTGATCGCCACTTCGCATACTCTCGGCATTCCGCATCCCCCCGGCGCGCCGCTCTACCTGCTCGTCGGCCACCTCTTTTCGCTGCTTCCGTTTTTTGACGACATCGGCGCTCGCCTCAACTTTTTCAGTACGCTCATCAGCTCGACGACCATCATGCTGACCTGGCTGATCATCGTCCGGCTGATCGCGCTCTACCGGGGGACGAAGCCGGAGGGCTGGAGCCTGCCGGAAAAGATCGCGGCCTGGGGCGGCGCGGCGGTGGGCGCTCTGGCGCTCGCCTTTTCGGACAGCTTCTGGTTCAACGCCACGGAAACCGGCCTTTGGGCGGCCTCGTCGCTCCTGACCGCCACCATCTTCTGGATGATGCTTTGCTGGCACGACGAAGACCCCGCGCCCGGCAGCGAGCGGTGGCTGCTCGGCGTGATCTACATGATCGGCCTTTCCATCGGCGTACACCTGCTCTGCCTGCTCGCGCTCTTCTCGCTGGTGCTGATCTACTATTTCAAGAAGTACACGGTTACGCCGAAATCGTTCAGCCTGATGGCGCTCTTCAGCCTCGGCCTGTTTTTCCTGATCTACAAGCTGATTATCAAAGGCATCCCGGTGCTGCTCGTCACCACCTCGTGGTGGGGGCTGATCGCCGTGCTCGCGGCACTGATTTCCGGCATCTGGTACAGCCACCAGAAACGCATCCCGTTGATGAATCTCGCGCTGCTCTCGGTGGTGCTGCTCATCCTCGGCTACACCTCGTACGTGCTGATCTTCGTGCGCGCCCACGCCGGGCCGCCGATCAACGAGAACGATCCCTCGACGCTCCAGGCCTTTTTCTCCTACGTCAACCGCGAGCAGTATGGCGAGTGGCCGCTGTGGCCGCGCCGCTGGTCGCCGGAGCCGGTCTATCAGTACTTCTACCAGAAATATTCGAGCGAGTGGGACTACTTCTGGCGCTACCAGCTCAACCAGATGTACCTGCGCTATTTCGGATGGCAGTTCATCGGGCGCTCCTCGGATGTCGAAGGGGCGGTGGTCGATTGGGGAAAGCTGTGGGGATTGCCGTTTCTCGTGGGTCTGTTCGGGGCGTGGTCTCATTTCCGGAAAAACTGGAAGATGGCGCTGCCCGTGGCGGTGCTTTTTGCCATGACCGGCGTGATTCTGGTGCTCTATCTCAACCAGCCGGAGCCTCAGCCGCGCGAGCGCGACTACAGCTACGTCGGCAGCTTTTTCGCCTTCGCGCTCTGGATCGGCATCGGCGTCGAGCGGCTCTTTGCCTGGCTCTCCGCAAAGATGAAGTCGCTGGATACGAAGCAGCTCACCTGGCTCGCCATCGCGGTGGTGGCGTCCGGCCTCCTGTCGATCAACGGGCGGATGCTCATGGCCAACTACCGCACCCACGACCGCTCCGGCAATTACGTGCCGTGGGACTGGGCGTGGAACATGTTGCAGAGTTGCGACAAGGACGCCATTCTCTTCACCAACGGCGACAACGACACCTTTCCGCTCTGGTATCTTCAGGAGGTGGAGCATATCCGCACCGACGTGCGCGTGGTCAATCTGAGCCTGGCCAACACCGGCTGGTACCTGCTGCAACTCAAGCACGACAGCCCGCGCGGGGCCAAACCGGTCAATATCGAAATGCGCGACGACGACCTCGGCAACATCTCCTACGTGCCGGTCGATTCGGTCGAGGTGGCCGTTCCGGCGGGGCGCGAGGCGCGAAAGCTCTACGACGACGCGCGGCGTTCCGGCGTCACCCTGCCGGGCGCGCCCTCCGACTCGCTGCGCTGGACGCTGAGGCCCGCCCTCACCTACCAGGGGACGGGATTCCTCCGCCCGCAGGACATCGCCGTCTATGCCATCGTGGTGGACAACTACGGCAAGCGCCCGATCTACTTCGCGCTGACCGTCGATCCTGCCGAAATGACCGGCCTCGACCGCAACCTGCGCCTCGAGGGTCTTGTCTATCGCGTCGTACCGCTCAGGAGCGCCTCGGCGCTGAGCTTCGCCGACCCAGGTACGCTCTACGGCAATCTGTTCAACGTTTACCGCTATCGCAATACCGGCAATCTTGCCGTCAATATCGAAGAAACCTCGCGGAATCTGCTTGGCAACTATCCGCCGCTTTTCGTGCGTCTGGCCATTACGCTCGCCGCTTCGCCGGACGCGCCGGTAATGGCGCCGGACGCTTCCGGCGCTCGCAAAACCGTGCGGTCGGGGAGTCTCTCGCTCGACGTGCTTGACCGCTACTCCCGGCTCTTCCCGCTCGTCCGCTTTCCGGTGACGCCGAAGCTCGCCGCATCGGTCGCTACGCTCTATGCCGCAGGCGGTGCAAACGAGAAAGCATATCCGTATATTCACTATCTTGAAACGCTGGCCGCTCAGAGCAGCGCGGGCGCGGAACCCGAACTGTACTTCACACTGGCCCAGGCCTACCGCGCGGCGGGCAGGGTTCGCGAGGCGGATCGTGTCATGAAAGAACTGGAAATGGCCCTTCCCGAACTGCGGAGGCGTCTGGATTCACTCAAGCAATAGTTTGTAATTTTCAATGAGCAATATTCACGCAACAGCGCTCATCGGCTCCGGAGCCGTACTTGGCGAAGGGGTTGAGATCGGCCCTTATACCGTGATCGAGAGCGATGTGGTTATCGGCGACCGGACGGTCATCGGGCCTCACGTCCACATCGCCGACGGGGCGCGCATCGGCGTCGAGTGCCGGATTTCGTCGGGAGCGGTGCTTTCGACCGCGCCTCAGGATCTCAAATACGCAGGGGAGAAAACGTACCTCCACATTGGCGACCGGACGGTCATCCGCGAGTACGTCACCCTGAACCGGGGCACCAAGGCGAGCGGCAAAACCGTGGTCGGCTCCGACAATCTCATCATGGCCTACGTTCACGCGGGCCACGACTGCGTGATCGGCAACCATGTGGTGATCGCCAACTCGGTGCAGTTCGGCGGTCACTGCCAGGTGGGCGACTACGTCGTTGTCGGTGGACTGGCCGGAGTGCACCAGTTCGTCAGGATCGGACGGTACTCGATGGTTGGCGGCATCTCCCGCGCGGCGCTCGACGTGCCGCCCTTCGTTATGGCGGGCGGCCACGCCTCGTTCCGCTACGAAGGACTCAACGTGCTCGGCCTCAAGCGGCGCGGCTTCGGTTCCGAACAGCTCGGCAACATCCGCAACGCGTACCGCATCATTTTCCAGTCGGGCCTGTTGCTCTCCAAAGCGCTCGAAGCGGTGCGCAACGATCTTCCGCAAACGCCGGAGGTGCTGGAAATCCTCGACTTCTTCGCATCGGGAGAGCATGGCAGGAAGTTCCTCAAACCCTTCAAATCTTAAGCAGTTACGGTTATGCCATCATGGGCGCTCGGCATCGATCTCGGCGGGACGAACATCAAGACAGCGGTTGTCGATGAGGCGGAGGGGATTCTCTTCGAGGATACCCGGCCGACCGATGTGGCCGCCGGTCCGGACGGCGTCGTGCGGCAACTGGCGTTCATGGCCAGCGAACTCTGCCAGCGCGCCGCCGACACGCTCGACGCCGACCTCTTTGCCGGAATCGGCCTCGGCGCTCCGGGGGCGGTCGATGCCGCGAAGGGCACCCTCTCCTATCCGCCGAACCTTCCCGGCTGGGGGCGTTACGCTCTGCGCGAAGAGCTCCAGCTCCGCCTCGAACAAGACCACGGCCTCCGCTCGCCCGTCATCATCGAAAACGACGCCAACGCTGCGGCCTACGGCGAGGCGATCTTCGGCGGCGGCAACGCCTTTCGCGACTTCATGCTGGTGACGCTCGGCACCGGCGTTGGCGGCGGCATCATTCTCGACCGCAAGCTCTATCGCGGCCCGACTGGCACGGCGGGGGAGATCGGGTTCATGATCGTCGATTTCGAGGGCGAGAGCGTTCACGCGGGCATCCGGGGCACCATCGAGGGGCTGATCGGCAAGGAGCGTATCGTCGAAATGGCGTGCAGCACGGAGATGGGCTCGGAGCGCTCGCCGCGCCTCGCGGAGCTGTGCAGCCGCGATTTTTCCCGCCTTTCGCCTCGACATCTCGAACAGGCGGCCAAGGAGGGGGACGCCGCGGCGTTGCGCACCTGGGAGCGGATCGGCTCCATTCTCGGCGTCGGGCTGGCCAACGTCACCGCGCTGATGGACATCCGCAAGTTCGTGATCGGCGGCGGCATCGCGGCGGCGGGCGAGCTGATTTTCAAGCCGGCCATGATGCAACTGCACCGCTCGACTCTGCCCTCGATGCACGATGGGCTGGAGATCGTGCCGGCCCGGCTCGGCAACAAGGCCGGAATCTACGGCGCGGCGGCGCTCTGCTTCAACGCCGAAAAATCATCCGGACTCGATGCTTGAAGGACTGACGCACCTGCTTTTTCCGGCGGTCTGCACCCTCTGCCAGAAGCCGCTCGACAAGGGCGAAGAGCCGATCTGCGCCGGATGCTTCGATGAATTCAACCCGTTTCCCGGCGCTCTTGCCGGAAGCGCGGCGCTCAAAAGCACCGTGCGTGCGCACTTCGGCGAGAGGGCGGTTCCGCCAGCCGCGTGCAGCCTCTATCCCTACCAAAGCAGCGGCAAGCTGCACGAAGCGATGCACTCCATGAAATATGGCGGCCTGTTTCCCCTCGGCGAACTGTTCGGTCGTCGGCTCGGCGAGCTGCTCCGGCAGGGCGGCGATCCTGCTCCGTTCGACGCCATCGTGCCGGTGCCGCTGCATTCGCTCAAGCGCATCGAGCGCACCTACAACCAGGCCGAGGTGATTGCTCGCGGCATGGCCGAAGTGCTCGGCCTGCCCGTTGCAACGAAGTGCATCGAGCGCTGCCTCTACACCGGCTCGCAGACCGGGCTTGGCATGGAGGCGCGGCGCGACAACATGGCGGGAGCCTTCCGTCCGGGACGCGAGCGCTGCCCCGCGCGGGTGCTGCTGGTGGACGACGTGCTCACGACCGGCGCGACGATGGTGGCTGCGGCGGAGGCGCTGAAAACCGCCGGGGCGGCGGAGGTGGCTTTCGCGACTGTTGCCCTCACCGAAAAGGAGTAGCCGGAGATGGATCTTTTTTACGTGCTGCCGCAGCAGCTCGACCTCGACCATGCCCGCGCCGTGATCGACGGCGAACAGTTCCACCATCTCGCCCGTGTCTTGCGCTGCCAGCCGGGCGACCTGGTGCCCATCACCGACGGCGCGGGCATGGCGGCGGAGCTGGCGGTCGAGGCCATCGGCAAGCACTCGCTCGAAGGCGCGATCAAGAACCCGCTCCACGTACCGCCGCCCGCAACGCAAGTGACCGTCGCGCTGTCGCTCCTGAAGTTGCCGCAGCGCTTCGACCTCTTCCTCGAAAAAGCGACCGAACTCGGCGTCGCCCGCATTGTGCCGATGATGACCAAACGCACCGTCTCGACGCCCGACTCCGGCAAGATCGAGCGCAAGCTCGAACGGTGGCGCGGCATTGTGCAGTCAGCCGCCCGCCAGAGCCGCCGCCTCCATCTTCCCGAACTCATGCCGCCGCTTGTTTTTCGCGAGGCGCTCTCGCTCGACGGCTACGATCTGCGCATGATCGCCCACGAAAGCGAAGAGAGCTTTCCCTCGTTCGAGCCAGCCGGGAAAAAGATACTCTTCCTCGTTGGCGGCGAGGGGGGCTTCACCGATGCCGAAGTCGCCGAAGCGGTCGGGGCCGGATTCACGCCGGTGTCGTTCGGCGCGTCGGTGCTGCGGGCCGAGACCGCCGGACTCTTCGCCGTCGCCCTCGTCCGCTCGATGCTCCTCGCCGAAGCCGATCCCGCAAAGCGTCTCTGAGCGGTCAGCGTTACCAAGTCCGTCGCCATGGATTTCCCAAAATCGAAATCGATTTCCATCTCCGCGTCTTTCCCTTCGATCAGCGATGTTGGCTCCAAAAAAAGAGGCGCTGGCGAACGCTGTTGCGGTCGAATCACTTTTTGCAGTGATGCGGCGGGCGGCTTACATTGAAGGAAGTTTTCCCAATGATGTACGCTGCCGCATTGCCATGAACCGGATGAACACACCGCAATTCAACAAGATCGCCGTGCTGGTCTCGACGCTGCTGATCTCCGCGCTCTTTCTGACGATGATCCGGCAGTTTCTGGTGACGATTCTGCTTGCCGGAATTTTTACCGGCCTCGTCTATCCACTGTTCAACTGGTTTATCACGCTAACCCGAGGCCACCGGAGCCTGAGCGCCAGCCTGACCCTGTTCATCTTTTTCATGATGGTTTTCCTGCCGCTTCTGGCAGTGTTTACCGTGGTGATCCTTCAGGCGGTCTCCCTGAGCAGTACGGCCATTCCGCTGATTCGCGAACAGCTTCGCGATCCGGCAGGGTTCATGCACATGCTGTCGAGCCTCTCTTTCTACAAGGATATAGAGAGCTACAGCGACCTGATTCTCGAAAAAGCCGCTGAAATTCTCGGCAATCTCGGTTCGTCGGTCATCAGCAGTTTTTCGGCGATCACCTGGTCGGCGCTCTACGATCTGGTGCTTTTTATCATTTTCTGGTACGCCATGTTCTTTTTGCTTCGGGACGGGCACGAGCTTCTGGAGCGCATCAAGTACTACCTTCCCCTGAACGAGAACGATCAGAAGCGCCTGTTCGACCGTTTCGTATCGGTCACGCGGGCCTCGCTGAAAGGCTCGCTCATCATCGCCCTCATTCAGGGCACTCTGGCCGGTTTCGCTTTTTATTTGGCCGGGATCAACCAGGCAGTGTTCTGGGGCGCGATCATGGCGACGCTCTCGCTCTTGCCGCTCATCGGCTCGCCGCTGATCTGGGTTCCGGCGGTCATCATCCTGGCCTTGTCGGGCGACTACGCCCAGGCGATCGGGCTGCTGCTGTTTTGCAGCATTGTCGTCGGCCAGATCGACAACGTGCTTCGCCCGATTCTGGTGGGGCGCGATACGAGTATGCACGAGCTGTTCATCTTTTTCGGTACGCTGGGCGGCATCGGCATGTTCGGCCTGCCCGGCTTTATCATCGGCCCGGTCATCGCCGCGCTGTTCGTGACGGTGTGGGATATTTACGGCGAGACCTTCAGCGAGTCGCTGATGGAAAGGAATTCCGGCGGGGGAATTTCGGCAGGAGGACAGGGCGAGCCGAAATAAAACTCACGCAAAAAACGTCGGCAAACGCAAAAGGCCGACCCGGTTTTTTCTGCCGGGTCGGCCTTTTGCATGAAGTCCGGTCAAACCTGATGCCAATCAGTCAACCCTGACCACCTCTTCGGCGGAGAAGAAGAACGAGCCTTCGATGGCGGCGTTCTCGGCGGAGTCGGAGCCGTGGACGATGTTCTCGCCCTTGCTGTCGGCATAGAGCTTGCGGACGGTGCCCTCGTCGGCCTGCGCCGGATCGGTCGCGCCGATCAGCGTGCGGAAGTCCGCTACGGCGTTCTCTTTTTCGAGAATCATCGGTACGCACGGGCCGGAGGACATGAACTCCACCAGCTCGCCGTAGAACGGGCGCTCTTTGTGCACGGCGTAGAATGCGCCGGCGGTCTCTTTGGTGAGGCGGGTTTTCTTCATCGCCACGATGCGGAAACCGGCGCGTTCGATCTGGTCGGTGACAGCGCCGATGAGCTGCTTGCGCACGCAATCGGGCTTGAGGATGGTAAGGGTACGTTCCATGGTGGAGGTCTGCATTTTGTTCTGAAAAAGTTGCCCGCGAAGATACGAAAAAAGATTCGGATTTTGGTCAACCGCCGCGCGTCGCCGCAGCCGTCAAGAGGCGTCGATGCGGGCGAGCAGCTCTTTCATCGGCTGGTAGGTGACCGGCAGAAAGTCGCTGTAAGCGAGCAGCACCGCGCCTGCTTCGTCGATGAGCACGTAGGCTCGCTGCGCCATGCCGAGGAAGCCGAGTGCGTCGTAGGCTTTGGCGGCGGTGCGCTGCTGGTCGCTCAGGAGCAGGAAGGGGAGTTCGTGCTTTTCGGCGAATTGCTTGTGCGATTCAGGGCTGTCGCCGCTGATGCCGATGACCTCGATTCCCCGGCTGGTGAAGGCGGTGACGTTGTTGCGGTAGTCGCAAAGCTGCGCGGTGCAGACCGGCGTATCGTCGCCGGGGTAAAAGATCAGGAGCACTTTGCGGCCTTTGAACTCCGACAGGGAGACCATCTTCCCGTTGCTGTCGGGAAGCGTGAAATCCGGGGCGATTTTGCCTTGTTCGATCATCATTCCTCCTCATTTTCCATTTTCAGATGCGCTGTTCGAGTTTCGTCCTACACCAATGCCCCCGGCGCGTTTTCCGTTCACTGCGATGAGAGTGAATGGTCGTATCGATCATTGACGATACGGTTGACTTGGCAGCAGCGCGATCTGGAATGGCGCAAAAGAAATTCACCCAGAATCTAACACAGGTTTATCACGAGACAGGTGATTGTGAAAGCGCAGCTTCGCTCTGTCGCAAGCTGAATCTGCGATGAGTGGCACGCCGCCAAGTGTCGGAATTACCCGAACAGATTACAGCGAGGGATGGGATGAGGTTTTTTATACGACACTATCGCCTTGATATGGTACTAATGCTGGTAAGTGTCACTAAGCTTGGATAAAATGACGTGATTGAATATGAAATTATTTTATTGCCTCAAACACATATGAGCCGATCAAGGAACCGATTACTCCTAAAACTATTGTAGTTATTCCTGAAATAGTAAGTGACCATAATGGATGCTTTTTAATGAAGTCTGTGATTCTGTAGAACAATGCCTTTCGGATTCGCTGAATTTCATTCAGGCATAAGTTAATCGTTTCTTCGGAAACCCTCTCTTTCCTTAAACGCTCTACACAATCTGAACAGATGATAGGGCTATGGCATGAGTATATCACATCGGTTTTGATTCCATTCATATCGAATAGACAGCCTCGTGTCTCATCATGTGTAAAATCCGAAATCTCTTTGTTTTCGGGGATTCGATTACCGCTACGCTTATAAGCAAGGGTATATGCATAAAGAAGGCGATATATTAGGTTTTCCAAGGGGATATTCGAGAATCTAAGAATCTCTTTAATCTCGTGGAACGAAACAACAACCCTATTAGATGATAGTCTCCTTGAATACCAATTATGCTCTATTGGTACATTCACAATAGCGATTAAAAATTCGCCATTGAATCTACTCGGAAGAACTCTTTCAAGGGTTATATCGGTAAATTCCCAACTATTTCCGTCTGAATTACAGGGTATTGTGTAGCTTTCTATCCCATCGATTATTTCAAATACGGAAGACCTCCATTCTTTAACCTTTTTTCTGTTGAAGTCAGCGGGCATGTGGCCAACTGTAGCTACGGTTATTTTGGTTTTAGACATTGCCGCTTTCCAATCATAATAATATTTCAATTGCCTTTACATAGAATTACTTTTTCAATATAAGCATTGAAATGCACTTATCGATTATTCCACCCTAAGCTCACTCCCCCAATATTGCGCTGATCGTCTCGTCAACCTTCTGCTCCGGTTTCACCCCAGAATCGCCAGGCCTTTGCGATCGATCAAATCAAGCAGGCGTTGCGCGGCTCCGCTGGGCTTTTTCAGACCTTGTTCCCATTGTTGCACTGTCGTTTTGCCGATGCCGAGGAGGGCGGCAAAAACGGCCTGGCTGACATGGTTGGCCGTGCGAATGCGACGGATGTCATCCGGGCCGAATGGCTGTTTGGTCGGTAGGCAAAGCGCCTCGACCGCACGCATCGTCACTTCGTCCATAACGCCAGCTTTGAAAAGGTCTTGCGCCATCTCGTTGGCTATATCCAGAATCTCACTCATCAATCTGTACCTCCCAGATAACATTTGTCGATAAAAGCACTGCGACACGCTCGTCGGTTGCCGAAACAAACGACTCGGCAGCAAGGCTCAGCGCGGATTTTTCCCTGTCCGAAATGTTGGCTTTGTCGCTCTTTGCAAAGGCATACAGAAAAATGATCCGTTCAGCGTTGGGCTTCTTGTAACCCACAAGCACACGATAGCCACCGCTTTTGCCGCCGCCTTGCCGAGGCAACCGCTTCTTGAACAGGCCGCCACCAAGATCAGCCTCAACCTTACCTGCCGCGATCTCTCTGGCAGCTTTCAGCAAGACCGCATCGGCCATTCCCTAGCGGCGCGCCCAGTGGTTGAACCATTTGTTCATGAAAACCCTCATGAGGAAATGTATCACTTGGTGATATATATTGCAAACCAAATGTTGACGTTCAGTGTTCCGTCTCTTTGCCCCTCTTCACTCTCCCAATATTGCGCTGATCTGCTTGTTATGTTCGAGCAGTGCTCTCTATAGCCGCTCCTGTTCGTGCTAACCGGCGGCGGATCGGAGTTGCGCGATGCAGATTTGCGAAAAATTACTGGGCATGTCGCATCCTAATGCAATCCTGGTTAGGAAAAATCTTGCAAGGTTACAGGCCCCGGATGAAAAAGCAATGATGGAGTTCATTGCTCCAAAGCTTTCCCGATTTTTTACTTTGAACACCATTCCGCTACACTGTCTCGAAAAGCAGACTGCTATTTTTTCCCGCCACTTTTCGCCTCCTGCTCGACCAAAATTCGCCCGACTCGTTTGCCGTTCATTTTGATCACCTTGAAGACCAGGCCGTTCCAGCGGACGGCGTCGGAGACCGACGGCACCTCGCCGAGGCGGGTCATGATGAAGCCGCCCATCGTGTCGGATCGCGGCTCGTCCTCCTCGAAGAATTTGTCGGCTTCGAGGTTGAAGGCTACGAGGAACTCATCGACCGGCAACATGCCATCGACCAGCCAGGTGCGCTCGCTCCGGCGCACGATGCGCTTCTCTTTGCCCTCGACGTCGT
Source organism: Chlorobaculum sp. 24CR (assembly GCF_004118635.1). Lineage (GTDB taxonomy): Bacteria > Bacteroidota > Chlorobiia > Chlorobiales > Chlorobiaceae > Chlorobaculum. The sequence continues at coordinate 78,823 of NZ_SDGU01000061.1, forward strand.
CTGCCGGAACGTCGCCGACGATGCTTTCGAGCACGTCGGTGAGCGTGATCGTTCCCTGCACCGAGCCGTGCTCGTCGATGACCAGCGCCAGGTGGGCGCGGTTTTTCCGGAAGAGTTCGAGCACGTGAAAGGCGGGCACCGATTCGGGCACGAAGAGCGGCGGTTGCATCGACGCCCGGATCGCCTCGCGAATGCTGCGTTTCGAGGTGAGGCTGAAGTTGACCAGATCGAGAGACCTGACCACCCCCTGAAGTTCGTCGAGTCCGCCCTTCGCCACCGGAAAGCGCGAGCGCCCGCTGGCCCTGATGCGCGCTACCAGCTCCTCGTCGGGCCGGTCCAGGTCGAGCCACTCGATTTCGCTGCGCGGCGTCATGATGGCGCTGGCCCGCTTGTCGCTCATGCGGAAAATCCTCGAAATCATCTCGTACTCGACCGACTCGAACACCCCTTTTTTGGCGCCCTGCCGGATCATGAGCATCACATCCTCATCGCTGACCTGCGGCTTTTCGCCCGCCTCGACGCCGAACGCGCGGAGCACCAAGGCGGCTGACGCTTCGGCAAGAAGCACCGCCGGAGAGCTGATGGCGCAGAGTTTGTCCATGATGCCGGCCATTTTCACGGCGATGGATTCGGGGTGCCGCAGGGCGAATTTTTTCGGAAGCAGCCTGCCGACGACGTGCGAGACGTAGGCCAGCGAAGCAATCACGAGCGCGAGCGCAAGGGGGAGCCGCCAGGCTTCGGGCAGGCCGATGCGACCAAAGAGGGCGGCGAGTGGCTCGGAGAAGAACAGCCCGCCAAGAACGCCCGTCAGGGTGGCGACCAGGGTGGCGGTCACTTTGACGGATGAGAGAAACCGGGCGGCGTTATCCTGAAGTTTCAGCGCAACGGAGGCCGACGCATACCCGGCTTCCCGCAACTCGCGCAGCCGGGAGGGACTCGAAGAGATGATGGCGAACTCTCCGAGGGAGAGCACTCCTTCGATGAGGATCAAGAAGAGGATGAAGAGCGCTTCCGCGCTGTGGGAATTCATAGGTTAAAGTTCGGTGAATCTGCGGCTGTCGCCTCGATATATCTCAAGATACTTCAATACCTTCACATAACCGGCCTGGAGCGCTGAACGTTTCATTGCGGCGAGTTGCCGCCGCCGTGACGGGGAGGCTTGAACGGGGGAGAAATTCTGTGTAACATCAGTAAACCTGTATCATCACTGTTCCGGATAGCTATGAAACCTGTTCTGTTGTTCTGCTTTCGCGGCCTTTTGACGCTCTGCCTCGCGCTGCCGCTCGTGTCGTGCAGCCAGCATGAACCCAGCCCCGATACGGTCTCTCTTTATGATGAGGCGGCGCGTCTCGGCAATCAGAAGAAGTACCCGGAGGCGCTCGCCCTCTACGATCAGGCGCTCGGCGCCGATACCCTGAAGGGGTTCAGCCAGACGGCTCTGGAGGCGCTCTGCCAAAAAAACAGGATCGAGTTCCTGACCGGCCGCTACTCCGGCGCGTTCCGCACCTGGGATGCCATCCGGCGGCACGACGGCGGCAAGCTGCCTGACTCGCTGCACAACGCCGCCGCGCTCGATACCGGCAGGATGTACGCCGAGCTGGGCATGTACGGCAAGGCGGCTTCGGTGATGGCTTCGCTCCGAAATCCGGACGCCTGGCAGCGCTTCAACGAGGCGCGCCTGCTGTTCAGGGCTGGAAAGATTGTCGAAGCGGCGCGAATCTACAGCGAGTTTTCCGCCTCCGGAGACGCCGCCATCAAGATGACGGCGCTTTCCGGGATTCTCGATTGCGCCCTGTTGGACCGGGTTGCCGGTCTCGACGCGCCCGACAATATCGCGGGCAAGATCGCCATGGTTTCAGGGCGGGTGATGAAGATGGACAGCCCGCCGGAGGTGAAGGTCAGGGCTTTGCGCATTGCGGCCAAAAGCCTCCAGCAAATGGAAAAACAGCGCCCGAACGCGAGCTATCTCTTGTTCCGCGCGCTGGCTGTCGCCCAGGAGGCCGGTTTCGGACGGCTCGTGCCCATCCTTCAGTTCGAGTCCAACAACATCATTGTCCGCAAGCCCGATACCTGGCGCAGCGTCATCGAGTATTTCGGCCAGCGAAACATGCCCTTCGAGAAAACGGCGGCGCTCTTCATGCTTGGCCGCTCTGTTGAACTCACGCCCGCCGAGCGGATCGAGGCGTATCGGCTCGGGCTGACTGCCTGCCGACACTACGGCATTCCGGCCACGGCGAGCGGCTATGTCGCCCTGGAGCGCGAGGCAGCCGGAGAGCTTGGCGATCTTCTGACAGCCGGAGGGCGGTATATCGAGCTGTTCGACGCAAGCGCTCTTGCCGACTACCTTGAGCAGCAGCGCATGGTGCAGATGGGTATTGCCGGATTCCGCCTGCCGCCGGGCAACGAAGCTGTGCAGAACGAGATCATCGAGCTGAACAGGGATATATCGGGACTGCTTCAGCGCAAGATCATGATGACGGAAGAGGGCGCGGGGTTCATGCTGGCGAATCTGGTTGACAAAGTCATCAGGGAGAAGCAAGGGCGGCTGATTGCCTTGATAGCTGATGCGGCCAGGGTTGACGGCACAGTTCCCGCGCGGTTGCAGCCCCGGCCCGTGACGCTGAACACCCTGCGCAAAAGTCTCCGGCCCGGCGAGGCGCTGATACGGGTCTCTGTCGGTGATTCGCTTTCGACGGTGATGCTGGTCAGCGCAAAAGAGATGCAGATCATCACCTCGACGGTTCCGGGAGAGCAGCTCAGGAGCCGGTTCGTCGCGCTGCGGCAGCGCCTGGCTTCTGCCGGGCCGAACCCTGCCGCTGCGCTTGCCGCCGATGAAAACCGCCGGTGGCTGACCGCTACGCTTTTGCAATCAATGGAGGAACGCCTGAGCGGCTACCGTCATCTCATCTTTGTTTCACGGCAGGCCGAGCCGTTTCATTTGCTTGGAAGTGGGGCAATGCTGGGCAGCGATCACCAGGTTTCATGGGTGGTTTCAACCGGCGAGGCGCTCATGCACGCTGCCGTCCAGCCGCAAGGCGATGTTCTGTTTTTCGATGCATCCAGGCCGGAAAAGGCCGGAATTTACAAGCTCTTTCATCCCGGCGACCGGGTGTTTCTCTCCTGGAAACCGATGCCGGAGAGCGAGATTTCCAGTCTGAAATCGCTCATGAAACCAGGGGTCGAATCGGCGGCGTCCGGTTCGGAGAGTCTGAAAAATACCGGACGGAAAAGCGGCTCGCCCACCAGCCAGGCCTGGATGTGGCTCACGCCCTACGGTTCCGAGTGAGTGTTTTGCCGCCGGAGAGATTGAATGCCCAGTGCAGGCGATGTATTTGTCAGCCGTATTCAACGGAGAACCTTTCCGGTTTGTTCTCCGTTTTGTAACAGGCGATACGGCGTTTTGCTGCATTTTGCGGTAGTATCTCTATAGTATTCCGACAATTACTCTTGGGTTAAAACGCTATTATTTTATAAATTAGAAAATACTTCGATGGTATTTTCGTCACAAAAACCATTTCCTTCCAATGCCTGATGAGACTTTGGACCGAAGTTCACTTGAGCGGCTTGTTCGGGCGCTCAAGCAAGCGCGTGTCCAGAAGTCGCTCTCTGTCGATGAAATTTCCCGTCTTATCAAAATCCGCACTGTCCATATCGAACGGCTTGAAGCGGGGGATTTCGACTTTCTTCCTTCCCTGTACATCTACTCCTATCTAAAGAAGTATGCCGCGGAACTCGGCGTTGGCGACGATGCCCTGCTCGATGCCTGCCGGAACGAACTGGGTGTTTCCACATCGAATTTTTCAATTCCGCCTCCGGCTCAGGTCGTTTCGGAAAGTCCGCGTGAGTCCGCGCCGGAACCACAAGGCAAAAAGCGCCGCGGGCTGATTGTGACCGTATTTGCAGCAGCCGTCATCCTTTCCGCCCTGATTCTGTTGTTCTTTTTCGGTGGTTTCTGAGAGGGGGGCCGACAAGCCGCACTTCCCTGGCTTCGTTTTTGCTCCAGCCTCTCTGATCTCCGGAAACTCCGTTTTTCTCTCGTCACGTTTGCTTTTCAAATAAAACAAGACTACTTTAGTCCTTATTCGCTGATGCCGGGAACCTTATCTTTCGGCATGGGTGTTCATCGGTAATAACCTTATATTTGTCCTGCCTGAGGCAAATATCACCGAAATTCAGAAACCAGTTATGCCATCAAGACAGATTTACTTCGATAACAATGCCACTACGCCGCTTCACCCCGAGGTGAAGAAAGAGCTGGTGGCGGCTATGGAGATGTTCGGCAATCCTTCGAGTATGCACGCTTTTGGCCGCGAGGCCCGCGCCAATGTCGAAGATGCGCGTCACCGCGTGGCGGCCTTCATGGGCGCCGACGAGAGCGAGATCGTTTTCACCGGCAGCGGTTCGGAAGCCAATAACACCGTGCTGTCGCTCTTCGTCTGCGGCTCCGGGCAGTGTTTTCCCGGTATGCGCCCGAAGATCGTGACCAGCCGCATCGAGCATCCCTGCATTCTCGAAACTTCGCAGTGCCTGGTGCATCGCGGCGTCGATGTCAGCTATCTCGACGTGGATGGCTATGGCAAGGTCGATATTCGGCAGCTCGAAGAGCAGTTGAAGGCCGGAGGCGTCGGCCTCGTTTCGGTCATGATGGCCAACAACGAGATTGGCACGATTCAGGACATCGCGGCGATCAGCGCGCTCGCTCACGAGCACGGAGCGCTGATGCACACCGACGCCGTGCAGGCGTTCGGCAAGGTGCCGGTCGATGTTAACCAGCTCGGCGTCGATTTCCTGACCATCTCCGGTCACAAGATTTACGGCCCGAAAGGGATCGGGGCGTTGTACGTCCGCAAGAAAACGCCCTACTGCCCCTTCATTCGGGGCGGTCACCAGGAGCGGGGCCGCCGGGCGGGCACCGAGAACACCCTTGGCATCATGGGCCTGGCGATGGCGGTCGATATGCGAAAGGCCGAGATGGAGTCGGAGGCGGAGCGGTTGCTGGGGTTGAAGGAGGTGCTGCGCAAGGGGATCGAGGAGCGCATCGACGAAGCGCTGTTCAACGGTCACCCGACCGACTCGGTGCCGAACACGCTCAACGTGTCGTTCCCCGGCGCGGAGGGCGAGTCGATTTTGCTCTATCTCGATCTTGTCGGCATCGCGGTCTCGACCGGCTCGGCCTGCGCGTCGGGCTCGCTCGATCCGTCGCACGTGCTGCTCGCCACGGGCGTCGATGCCGAGCGCGCGCACGGCTCGATCCGCATCAGCATGGGCCGCACGACCACCATCGATGAGGTCGAATACCTGCTCGACGTTCTGCCGGGCATCATAGAAAGAATCAGAAACATGTCAACAGCTTATATCAAAGGAGGCGCTCATGCTGCAATCAGGTGAATGGGCATATACCGAAAAACTCAAGGAGCATTTCGAGAGTCCGAAAAATATTCTTCAGGGCAACGACACCAGCGCCTTCGACGGCGTCGGCATGGAGGGCAACCTCCAGTGCGGCGACCAGATGATGGTGGCTATCAAGGTCGAGAAGGAGAGCGAAAAGATCATCGATTGCCAGTGGAAAACCTACGGCTGCGCCAGCGCCATCGCCAGCACCTCGATCTTGTCGGAAATGGTCAAGGGGATGACGCTCGACCAGGCGTTCAACATTTCACCGAAAGATGTCGCCAAGGAGCTGGGCGGATTGCCGGAGAACAAGATTCACTGCTCGGTGCTTGGCGACAAGGCGCTCCGGGCGGCGATCAACGACTACTTCATCCGCAACGGCATGACCGACCGCGTTCAGAAGGCGCAGGCCCGCACGGTCTGCCAGTGCATGAACGTGACCGATCACGACATCGAAGAGGCGGTGCTCGAAGGCGCGCGCACCTTCTACGAACTTCAGGAGCACACCAAAATCAGCACGGTGTGCGGTCTGTGCAAGGAGGATGCCGAAGCCGAACTTCAGAAGTACGTCCACCTCCACTTCGGCGCCTGACGGTCTCCGCCGGGGAGTTTTCAGTTCAAGGGAAGGACGCGGCAGGGCGCGCCTCGTGACGACTCCGGTTCGCCGGGTGATTCACGAGGTCGCGCCTCGCTCCGTTTCGGGAGGTTGAGTGAGTGTGCAGGTTTTGATTTGTCATCGCATTATTGCTCCGGCAACAATCAATCGCACAAATCACAAAGAAAGAGATTGGGCTGAAGCCCAAGAAAACTGGTCAATTCTGTATCCCCGGCTTGAAAGCCGGGGCAAGTATTGTCCCGACCATTAATTCATGAATAATTGCCCCGGACTTTAGTCCGGGGTATGCAGATAATGCAAAGTAAATCAGGGCTTTAGCCCAACATCTCAGAGCAGCGTTGATTCGATAAGCAGCATGGCATCAACATTTTACATCCACACCTTCGGCTGCCAGATGAACCTGGCGGACTCGGAGATCGTTACGTCGATTTTGACGGAGGGCGGGTTCGCGCGGGCTGGCGACGAGGCTTCCGCCGATGTGGTGCTGCTCAACTCCTGCGCGGTGCGCGAGAATGCCGAGGAGCGGCTTGGCAACATCCTTACGCAGCTCAAGGGGCGCAAGCGGCGGCAGCGGGGGCTGGTGATCGGTGTGCTTGGTTGCGTGCCGCAGTTCGAGCGCGAACGGGTCTTCAGCGATTATCCCTTCGTCGATTTCATCGTTGGGCCGGACAACTATCGCGAGCTTGCCGGCATCATCGAAAACTCGCGGGAACAGAAGCGTCTCGCCAGCCTCGATTACGATCAGCAAGAAACTTACGCGGGCATCGATCCCGTCAGAACCGGCACGATCAGCGCGTTCCTGCCGGTGATGCGCGGCTGCAACAACTACTGCGCTTTTTGCGTAGTACCGGTGACGCGGGGGCGCGAGCGTAGCGTCGGCTGCGAGCGCGTCGTCGCCGAGGTCGCGGCGCTTGCCGCGGCGGGGTTCCGCGAGGTGACGCTGCTCGGCCAGAACGTCAACTCGTGGCGCGACGCCGAAAAGGGCCTCGACTTCGCCGCGCTGCTCGACGGGGTGAGCCTCGTCGCGCCCCGGATGCGCATCCGTTTCACCACCTCGCACCCCAAGGACATCTCCGAAGCGCTCGTCAAAGTCATCGCCGCGAGGCCGAATCTCTGCAACCACATCCACTTGCCCGTGCAGTCCGGCTCGTCGCGGATGCTCGACCTGATGAAGCGCGGCCACACGCGCGAAGAGTATCTCGACCGGATCGCCATGATCCGCCGCCACATTCCGGACGCCGCCATCACCACCGACCTGATCGCCGGCTTCTGCACCGAAACAGAGGCGGATCACCGGGAGACCCTTTCGCTCATGGAGGCGGTCGGCTTCGACTCGTCGTTCATGTTCCACTACTCGGTGCGCCCCGGCACCTGGGCGGCGCGGAACCTGCCGGACGACGTGCCCGAAGCGGTCAAGAAGCGACGGCTCCAGGAGATCATCGAGTTGCAGAACAGCATATCGCGGCTCAAATATCGCGACGATATTGGCAGAACCGTCGAGGTGCTCGCCGAAGCCGAAAGTCGCCGCTCATCGTCGCAACTCATGGGCCGCACGAAAACCAACCGCGCGGTGGTCTTCAACCGTGGCGCGTTCAGCCCGGGCGACACGCTTTTCGTAAAAATCACTGCCGCCACCTCGGCCACGCTCACCGGCGAGGCGGCGTCGTAGTCGGTCGGCAAGCGCACTTGCGGGATAACGCCGGGCCTGAGTGCCTCCGATTCAACGGGGAATCCTGCAAAAAGGACGGAAAGCACTCAAGGGACTTCAAAAGACAAAGAACGAAGACGATTCTTCTGGCTCCACTTCAGGGAACGTCCCGGCCAACGTCTCCTTCATGATCCCGACTTGGCGACACACGCCGGAGATGCTTCCTTTATAATTGTTCCCGATATGATGTTATTATTTCGCCGGGATTCGTAAATTCACGGAACATATTCGGGCGCTTCATGGTGCGGAGTAACCCCTCGCCGAGGCTCTCGCAATCATTTTCAACCGGCAGGCCGCCGTTTTCACCTCTTCTATCAATCATGTCAGTTGCAAGCAAAGGTTTTGTCGATAAAGTAAAAGCCCATCTCGAACTGCTCGACCCCGTCACCTGGATCAGCGTTTTTCCCTGCCTCGCCGGTGGGGTCATGGCCTCCGGAGCCATGCAGCCGACCGTGCACGACTACCTTCTGCTTGCCGCCCTCTTTTTTCTCTACGGCCCGCTCGGCACCGGTTTCAGCCAGTCGGTGAACGACTACTACGATCTCGAACTCGACCGGGTCAACGAGCCGACCCGCCCGATTCCGTCCGGCAGGCTCTCCGAAAAAGAGGCGATCTGGAACTGGAGCATCGTGCTCGTAATCTCCGTTGTGCTGAGTAGCTGGATCGGCATGAGCATCGGCGGCGAGCGCGGCCTGATTTTCGTCGGTTCGCTGCTGGCGGGCCTCGTCATCGGCTACCTCTACTCCGCGCCGCCCTTCAAGCTCAAAAAGAACATCTTCTTCTCCGGCCCGGCGGTGGGCTTCTCCTACGGATTCATCACTTACCTCTCGGCCAACGCGCTCTTCAGCGACATACGCCCTGAGGTGCTCTGGCTGGCCGGACTCAACTTCTTCATGGCCATCGCCCTCATCGTCATGAACGACTTCAAATCGCAGGAGGGTGACGCCAAGGGGGGCATGAAGTCCCTGACGGTGATGATCGGCGCGAAGAACACCTTTCTGGTGGCCTTCATCATCATCGATCTGGTGTTCGCCGTGTTCGCCTGGCGCGCATACATGTGGGGCTTCACGACTCTGATGTACTTCATCGTTGCCGGTCTGGTGCTCAACATCATCATCCAGATTCCGATCTACCGCGACCCCAAATCGGGTATCACCCTGGTGCAGCACGCTGTCGATGACGGCTTCGGCAACGCCATCGGCAAGAGCGAGGTGCAGGAGCACAACGCCTTTTTGCGGTTTCAGGTGGTCAACAACATTCTGTTTCTGACCAACCAGATGTTTGCCGCCGCGCTGGTTGGCAGACAGTACATGTGATCTTTGCGAAGGTGGCGGGCGGAACCCTCTCTTTTTTCGCCTGCCGGTTCCGATGAATGCCGGACGACAAGACGATGACGATGCCTCGAGCGAACATCCGTTTTTCAGGTCATCTTCCTCATAACCTTCACCATCCGGAGGCGTCATGACAGCCATAGCCCCTACCTTTTTCGACCTGCCTGTCGTGTGGCACAACGTTCTGGTCATGCTGCTCACGTTCGCGTATGTGTTCAGCGTACCGCCGCTCATGGACTGGCTCGTGACCAACCACGGCCTGCCGCGCGACATCAGCCGCAAGATCACCCACATCTGCGCCGGTTCGGTCATCGTGTTTCTGCCCCTTTTCCGCGACGGCGACTGGTCGCACTACCTGAACATCACGGTCTTCGCCGTCTGGACGCTGCTGCTCATCCAGAAAGGGCTGTTCGCCGCCGATGACGACCAGGCGGTCAAAACCATGACCCGCACCGGCGACAAGCGCGAGCTGCTCAAGGGTACGCTCTACTTCGTGGTGGTCGCCATGATCTGCGGCACCCTCTACTACAAACTTTTCGCCGGAGTGCTGGCGATGGCTGTGCTCGGCTGGGGCGACGGTCTGGCGCCGATCATCGGAACGAGAATGGGTAAAATAAAATACAAGGTATTCTGCGAACGAAGCGTCGAGGGGAGCCTCGCCTTTCTTGCGGGGAGCCTTGGGGCGGGCCTCTTCTTTGTCTGGCTGATCGTGCCGGAATCCTTCGATCCCGCGAAGATCGCCATGATCGCCGTCGCAGCCACCGTCATCGAAGCCGTCAGTCCGAAAGAGGTGGACAATATTCTCATTCCGACGGGGGTCATCGCGCTTTCCGCGTTGCTCTGAACCTGTTGACTCTGTGTGATGCCTGGACTCTATTTTCTCAGCGATCTTCATCTCGGCCTGCAAGAGCCTCAGGCGGAACAGGAAAAACTGGAGCGTCTCGAAACCCTGTTCGCACTCATCCGCGAACAGGGCGGCTCGCTCTACCTGCTCGGCGACATTCTCGACTACTGGATGGAGTTCCGGCACGTGATTCCCAAAGGGTTCACCCGGTTTTTCTGTATGCTTTCGGCCCTTGTCCGGAGCGGCGTCGAAGTGACCTGGTTTGCGGGCAACCACGACTTTTACCTCGGTACTTTTTTCGACGACGAGCTTGGCGTGAAAACCTGCTACGGATTGCAGGAGGTGCGCCACGACGGCAAGCTTTTTCTCGTCGCGCATGGCGACGGTCTCGGCGAGGGCGACCTCGGCTACAAGCTTTTCGCCCGCTTCGTGCGCAACCCGTTCAATCTCGGCCTGCTCACGGCCTTTCACTCCGACCTCGGCACGGCGCTCATGAAGCGCTTCTCCCTTCTCAGCCGCAAGCACAAAAAGGTCGATATGCGCGCTGAATCGACGCGCCTTTTCGATTTTGCCGCTGCTTTGGCGCGTGAACGTGATTTTGATTACTTTGTCTGCGGCCATAACCACTCGGAGCGCGTGCAGGTGGTCGGTAATTCGGGCGGCACCTACGTCAATCTCGGTTCATGGATCGAAGGGCGCTATCAATATGGCGTGTACGCACAGGGCGAGTTCCGGCTCGAAAAGCTTTAAGTCAACTATCAGATTCTCTTTTATCACATGAGCAACAACAAGGTTCTCAAGCTGGGCCTGCCGAAGGGCAGCCTTCAGGATTCGACTCTCGAACTTTTCGCCAACGCCGGTTTCCACTTCTCCGTCCAGAGCCGCTCCTATTTTCCCTCGATCGACGATGACGAACTGGAGGCGATCCTGATCCGTGCCCAGGAGATGGCGCGTTACGTCGCGCAAGGTGCGTTCGACGCCGGGCTGACCGGCAAGGACTGGATCATCGAGACCGACTCCGACGTGGTCGAGGTGGCCGATCTGGTCTATTCCAAAGCCTCGATGAGGCCGGTGCGCTGGGTGCTCGCTGTGCCGGAAAGCTCGCCGATCAAGACGGTCAAAGACCTGGAGGGCAAGCACATCGCCACCGAGGTGGTGAACATCACGAAAAAATATCTGGCCGAGAACGGCGTGAACGCTTCGGTGGAGTTCAGTTGGGGCGCGACCGAGGTCAAGCCGCCGGAGCTGGCCGACGCCATTGTCGAAGTGACCGAGACCGGCTCGTCGCTGCGGGCCAACAAGCTGCGTATCGTCGAGACGGTGCTTCAGTCCAACACCAAGCTCATCGCCAACAAGGCCGCGTGGGCTGATCCGTGGAAGCGCGAGAAGATCGAAAGCATGGCCATGCTGCTCCAGGGCGCGATCAACGCGCAGGGCAAGGTGGGCCTCAAGATGAACGCCCCGAAAGCCGCGCTCGACAGGATCATGTCGGTCATTCCCGCCCTGCGCCTGCCGACGGTTTCGAGCCTGGCCGGAAATGACTGGGTGGCGCTCGAAGTGATCGTCGCCGAAAAGATCGTGCGCAAGCTCATTCCTGAACTGAAGCGGGCTGGCGCGGAGGGGATTTTCGAGTACAACATCAACAAGCTCATCGATTGAGAGGGAACCGCGCCGCAACGGTTGTCCCGAAAGCGTTCGGGATCGGGTGGTGCTTGAAATCCTCGCGTTCCCCGGCTTGAAAACCGGGGCAATGTTATTACTCCGGCAACAATAATTCGGGCCTACTGAAGAATTCAAGCCATCGCCCTGCGGCACTCAATCGGCGCTCGGGGAGATGGCCACACGAACAAATTTCTGATTACGTCAAGCTCCAAAAGGAGCCATTCGAACAGGCGCAAAAAAGGAGCGGCGAGCAGCCGATCCAGGTTCATCACAAGGAATATGATCGAGACCACACTCAGACTGCTCTCGGCAAGCTTTGCCATCACCCGACCCAGTCCGTATCGACGCTTCGCCTGACCGAACTTGCCTTCAACGGCATTCCTGATTCCTTCGTCTTCCCTGATCTGTCTGCGCCGGGCCCGGTTCTTCTCGGCGTCTTTCGGTGGTCGCCCCAGCGGCACACCGCTCAGCCTGATGCCACGTGCCTTGCACCACTGCCTGTTGGCCAGCGTCCGGTAGATTTTGTCGGCATGCACGGATTCAGGGTAGCACCCGTATCGCTCGCGGTACCGCTCGATATCCCGTACCAGGTCGCAGCCTTCGTTGTAGGCGTTCCAGCTCATTCGCTCCGGCATGCTGATGCCGTCAACGACGCTGATCGAGAGCTTCATGCCGAACTCCGTCCTGGCTGCGGCCTTGCCCCGTACAATCGGCCTGACATGGGGCTGGCTGATGCTGACGATCCGGTCGCTGATGCTCTTCTTGTCGCTCTGGTACATTGCCAACTGCTGCCGGTACAGTTCATTGATCACCAGCAAGTCGCGATACCGCGCTGTCGAGAGAACCGTCAGCGGAACCGATGCGGACAGAGTGCCGATGAACTGCAGGTTCCTCCTGAGATAGCCCAACTGCTTGCGTAGCCCTTTGCGGAGGGCCTTCCTTGAAAGACTCTTCTTCATGCCGACAGCAAGGAAATCCTTTCTTGCTGTCCGGCGAGACATCCTCGGTTTCTTCACCCCTTCCGGGTGCATCTGGCACAGCTCGTCGATGATCTGCTCGGTCTTCTCGCGGGCGTCGTTCAAGAGCCCGATATCGGTCGGATACGCGATGTCGGCCGGAGCACAGGTGGCATCAACGATGAGCTTGCCTTTGTTGGCAGGATCGCCCTTTTCGTCGTTTTCGTTTCCCTTCTCGTTTTCCTTCCCTTTCTCCTTCGCCCTTTTTCGCTCCTCAGCCAGATGGCGTTGCAGGAGTTCCTCCTGCAACGCCGCCAGATCGGTATGCTTCAGGCGCTTGCGGAAGTGGGTCAGCATCGAGGCGTCGAAGGGCGCTCTATGCTGGTACGCTTCAAGCCCGATAAAGAACTGGAGATACGGGTTCTCCTTGATCTGTTCGACCGTTTCGACATCCGAAAGACCGAGTTTCTCCTTGATGATGAGTGAACCCAGCGCCATGCGGACCGTCAGTGCCGGAGCGCCTCGTTTCGACATGAAGTTTTTGGCATACATCGTCTCGGCGACGTGCCAGGGAATTACGTCGGCGAGCTTCACCCACCGGTTTTCCGGATCGAGTTTACCACCGAACGGCAGATGGAAATTTTCGAACGTGAGCTGATGAAACTTCGGCTGGTACATGAATCGGTGGTATCGAGGTGCAAGGTTTTTGGGGCTTTTTCAGGCTTTTCCTTGCATTCAAGATACGAAAAATACCGCTTAATTCATTATCATAAAATGATTTAAGTATTATTCAGCAACCCCTAATTCGCAATCTTCCCTAAAAAAAGTGATTGGGCTAAAGCCCTTATATATTTTGTCTTATCCATAAACCCCGGACTGAAGTCCGGGGCAATTGTTTAAGAGTTTTATCGCCGGAGTAATAATGTGAGCGTTTTGAATGTCCGAAGGGTTAAAACCCTTCTGAATATCTATGGGTTCTGTGCTCCACCCGTCTTTCCTTATCTTGTCATGCAAGGCCGCCTGGTGCGGCCTTTTTGTTCATGCAGCCACGACAACTCTTGATAATTGCCCCGGCTTTTAAGCCGGGGTACCCTGAAAACTCATAATAAATCAGGGCTTTAGCCCAATCTCTTTTTGACAGACGCTTGTGATCTTTTATCAACTTTTCATCCTTGGTTCGCTGCTGGTTTTTCTCGGTATTGTGCTGAAGAACCTCGGCGACTTGCCGCCGCTTCCCGCCGGGCCGGGCGACGGCGCGTTCGCGCCGAAGGTGTCGCTTCTGGTGCCCGCGCGGAACGAGGAGCTGAACATCGAGGCGTGCGTCACTTCGCTGCTCGGTCAGCGCTATCCGGATTTCGAGGTGATCGTGCTCGACGACCACTCCAGCGACGGCACACTCGACGCGCTCCGCCGGATCGCCGCTCCGCCGCTCGGCGCGAGGCTGCGGATTCTCGAAGGTCGCGAGTTGCCCGCCGGATGGCACGGCAAGGCGTGGGCCTGCCAGCAGCTTGGCGAAGCGGCGGCGGGCGAGCTGCTGCTCTTCACCGACGCCGACACGCGCCACCGGCCCGACGCGCTCACGCGGGCGGTCGAGGCGATGCAGGGCAACGGCGCGGGGATGCTCTCGCTGACTCCGGCGCAACAGATGCAGAGCTTTTGGGAGAAGCTGATCGTGCCGCTGGTCTATCACATCCTCTTCAGCTACCTGCCGCTCTCGATGGTCTGGAAAAGTCGCTCTCCGGCTTTTTGCTACGCCATCGGCCAGTTCATCCTTTTCCGGCGCGAGACGTACGAAAAGATCGGCGGGCACCGGTCGGTCAGCAACAACATCGTCGAGGATGTCTGGCTCTGCAAGGCGGTCAAGCGTTCGGGCGGCAAGGTGGCGGCTTTCGATGGAACCGACGCGGTGAGTTGCCGCATGTACCGGGGCTTTGGCGAGGTGTGGCAGGGTTTCTCGAAGAATCTTTTCGCCGGACTCGGCAACAACGTCGTTGGCCTCTTCGCCCTGATGGCGCTCGTCGCGCTCCTCTACCTCGCGCCGTACGGCTACCTCGTTACGTCGGCGCTGCATGGCGACCGCTCGCTCGCCTTGTTCTGGCTGCCGACGGCGCAGATCACGGTGGCGCTCCTCATCCGCCTCCTCATCGCCGCGAAGTTCCGCCAGCCGTTATGGCCCGTGGCGCTCCATCTCTTTTCGCAGGCGATGCTGCTTCTGATCGCCGCCAACTCGTTTCGCCTGAGCGTTTTCGGCAAAGGGCCGCAGTGGAAGGGGCGGAACTACCCGCTTTCAGGTCATGGCAGTTAGCGGCGCAGAGCGCGTCGGCGGTGGGTGATACGGATAAATTTTTTTAAATTAACGGACAATTTTTTCAGGCGTTTTCCGGCATCGTCATGCCGTCGCCCGGCAACCATCAAACGAACTACACACATGGGTTTTCTTTCGAAGATATTCGGCAAAAAAGAGGTGGAACTGAAACGGCCTCAGGTGCGCGAAGACGCGGCCCTGATCAAAACCCTCGTCGGTCACGAAGACCGGGTGCTTGGCGTGCGCTTCAGCCCCGATGGCAAGAAGCTGGTCAGCGGCAGTTTCGACGAAAAGGTGAAGCTGTGGAATGTCGAGACCGGCAATGCGATCCATACCATGTCGGGCCATACCACCTGGGTCAAGTGCGTCGATTACAGCCCCAAGGGCGACAAGGTTGCCAGCGGCAGCATCGACAGCACCGTGCGCATCTGGGACGTAGTGACCGCCAAGTGCCTGCACGTCTGCAAGGGGCACGATACCGAGGTGCGCATGATCGCCTTCAGCCCCGACGGCAAGGTGGTGGCCAGTTGCTCGCGCGACACCACCATCAAGTTCTGGGACGCCGAAACCGGCAGTGAGCTGAAAACGCTCTTCGGCCACAAGTCCTACATCGAGTGCATCGCCTACAGCGCCGACGGCAAAAAGCTCGTGAGTTGCGGCGAGGAGCCGGTGGTGAAAATCTGGGATATCGAAACCGGCAAGAACATCGCCAACTACCCGACCGGCGACACGCTCTCGCACTTCGCGGCCTTCAGCCCTGACGGCAGCAAAATCGCGCTGTGCGGTCGCGACGCCAAGGTGAAGGTGCTCGACGCGACGAGCGGCAAAATCATCCACATCCTCGAAGGGCACGAAGATGGCGTTCGCAGCCTCTGCTTCAACCCGGCGGGCACGCTCATCGCCAGCGCCGCCAACGACGAGTCGGTGCGGCTCTGGGACGTCGCCAAAGGCGTGCTCGTGCACACCTATCGCGGCCACACGCACGAGGTGCAGTCGGTCGCCTTCTCGCCGGACGGCAAGGTGATCGCCAGCGGCAGCGACGACTTCAAGATCAAGCTCTGGGGCGTCGTGTAAGGTTTAAGAAGCTTTGCCAAAACTGCCGGGTTTGACGCCCGGCAGTTCTGTTTTCGGGGCGGGGAAGTGGTGGATTTGCATGGACAGGGTGGCCGGAACTGAATACTTGAATGATGGGCGTTATTCTTCTCGATATTGGTAATGTGCTGGTCAACGTGGACTTCATGCCGTTCTGCCGGGCGGTTTCGCGCAAGGGCGAAGCGGGCGCGGCGGCGATCATGGAGCGCTATTGCCAGGGCGAACTCAAGGATCGTCATGACACCGGGCGCACCGGCCCGCAGGAGTATCTCAGCATGATCGCCGCCGATCCGCTCACGCGCGACCTGCCGCCCGACAGGCTCCGTCTCGCCTGGCAAGACATTTTCGTGCCGACGCCCGGCAGCGCCGAAGCGGTCGAAACGCTGCGGCAACGCCACCGGCTCTGGATCATGAGCGACACCGACCCCTTGCACTTCGCTTTCCTCATCGACCGCTTTCCGGTGCTGCGCAACATGGATCGCTATTTTCTCTCCTACGAGCACGGCTGGCTGAAGCGCTCGCCGGAGGCGTTCCGGTACGTGCTCGATTCCTCCGGCTTCGATGCTTCCGGATTTCTCCTGATCGACGACCGTGAGGTCAACACCGGCACGTGCGCCGAAGCTGGCATCCAGAGCATCCTTTTCCGGAGCTGGAAGGAGACGCTCGCTTCGCCGCTGCTGGCGGCTTTTTCGCAATGTTCCGCAGAAGAGGAGGCGCGCACGTGATAAGCATAGCGAGAGGTGTTTCGGTTGACGACAGCGAGATCGAAATCAAAACCATGCGCTCGCAGGGCGCGGGCGGGCAGAATGTCAACAAGGTCGAAACGGCGGTGCATCTGCGCTTCGATATCGGCGCGTCATCGCTTCCGGAAGCACTCAAGGCGCGGCTCATGCAGCAGCGTGACCGCCGGATAACGCGGGAGGGGGTGCTCGTCATCCGCGCCCAGCGCTACCGTTCGCAGGAGAAAAATCGACAGGACGCGCTCGAACGGTTTCAGGGCATTTTGACCAAAGCGCTGGTCGAACAGAAGATGCGCAAACCGACGAAGCCGCCAAAAAGCGCGTCAGCAAAACGGCTCGAACAGAAAGCGAAACGAGGCGAGATCAAGGCGTCGAGAAAACCTGTCAATGACGATTGAACCGCGCCGCAGCTCCAGAGTTCGTTGAAACGCAGAAGCCCCCGGAATGCCGATACAGATGAAGCATTCCGGGGGCTTTTTGATTGAAGCCTGTCCGTCGGCTCAGAGCACCGATTCGCCAGATTCGCCAGTATCGGCCACCATGACCGGGCGGTCGGCGCTGAGCTGCCGCTCATAGGTTTGCACTCTGGCCATAAAGCTGTGCAGTTCCGCAGGCGAAAGCGATCGGCGCGGCGCGACCTGCTTCAGCGCCACCAGAGGATTCTGCGGGCGTCCGTTCCTGATGATCCTGAAATCGAGGTGCGGCCCCGTCGAGCGGCCGGTCGAGCCGACATAGCCAATGATATCGCCCTGTTTCACCCGTTTGCCATAACGGCAGGAGGCTGCGTAACGGCTCAGGTGCAGGTACATCGTATGAACCTTTCCGGAATGAGCGATGGTGATCATGTTGCCCGCATTGCCCTTGCGTCCGCGGAAGATGACGCGCCCGTCGGCCACTGCCCTCACCGGTGTGCCGACGGGCGCGGCCAGATCGATGCCGCCGTGGAACTGGCGCTGGCCGGTGACCGGGTGGATACGATAGCCGAACCCACTCGATACGCGGCGGTAGCTGCACGGCTTGACGAACATGGCGCGGCCCTGCATCATGGCGCGCCCTTTTTCATCGTAGTAAGCGGTGTCGCCCTTGGTATTGGTGAACTGGTACGCGTTGAATTTCCGGCCTTTCGAGCTGATTTCGATGGCGAGAATGTCGCCGGTTCCGACGCAATGGGTCTCGTCCCACTGCTCCTGGAACAGAATCCGGTAGGTCGCGCCAGGGTGAATGTCTCTTCTGAAATCGAGTCTGGAAGAGAGGATTTTTCTGATTTTTGGATTGAGCGAGCCGCGGTTCCGGCTGCGCAGCTCACTCGACAGCGAGGAGCGGAGGGTTCCCTCGATGGTGGCGACGCGGGTATCGTATTCGATGGTTTCGCGCTCGGTGCTCAGCTTGCCGGTCTGCTGATCCTTGACGAGATGAAGGATTTCGTAAGGACTCGACTGCACGGAAAGACTGATGAACTTTCCTTTTTTTCCGGTTTCGAGCTGATAGGTTTTTCCGGCCCTCAGTCCTCTGATGGCGCGGTTTCCCTTGAGTTGCGAGGTGAGTTCGTGAACTTCGGACGGCGTCAGTCCGGCAGCGGTGAGAATGGTGTAGAGAGACTCGCCCCGCCTGAGAACTCTCTTTTCAATGCGGTGAGCCGGATCGTTTTCGCCCTCGTCGAGCGTTACCTTGTCGGACTCGTCATTCATGCCAAGCTCGTCGTCACTCGTCAGGCCGAGGGATTTGCCGAGCGCATGGATCGGCGAAGCGGACCAGTGTCCGGATGAGGCGTACCGGGAGGTGGCGGAAAGGACGAAACTGACTGAAAAGAAAAGAACGACGAGCAGGGCCGTCGATGAGGCGAGAAGGCGCGGACGACTTCGGAAGAGCGCTGATTGGCGTAATTTTATTAGAAGATGGTGAAACTGCTTATTGTACATGATGACCGGATAAATTCACGAAAAACGTAGGGGGTGACACTTCATAAAAATCATAAGTTTGAATGTTATAAAAAAAGCTCGGAAAGGAAAATTCGTTACGTATTTGATACGCCGCTTCGAGGAGTATCTGAGGAAAAAGCTCTCTGAAAAGAGAATTTTTTCTCGGATAGCGATGCGCGACTTTATTTTTTTCATCCTTGGCTCACCGTGCGTCGTGGCGTCGAATGCTGGTCAAATTACTGGCGACGTCTCTTCGTACGGCGTAATTTTATCATTAAACCTTTGACTTCGCTATGCTTGCAACCAACGAACAGCGCCTCGTCGAAATTCTGCTTCAGTGCCAGCCCGGCCAGCCCCGCACTCGCGGAACCTGGGAGGTTGACCATCAGGGCACGCCCTTCATTCTGCCCTCCATCGGCGGCATCACGCTCAACCTCCAGGCGGGCGATCCGGCGTTCGGCTGGGAGGGCGACCACATCGAACCCGGCGTGAGCTGCACCGCCGACACGCACAAACCCTACGAACACCCCAACGTCACCGTGCAGATGCTGAGCTGCGTTGGCAACAAAGCTACCCTCGTCTCCGGCGAGGCGAAGGGCGAGAGCGGAGTGGTGCTTGGCCATCACGGCGGCTCGGAGCACATCATCGTCGATTTTCCGCGCGACGTGAAGGAGAAGATGGCCTACGGCGACACCATCATGGTGCGCTCGAAGGGGCAGGGCCTCAAGCTGACCGACTTCCCGGCAGTATCGCTTTTCAACCTCGATCCGTCACTTCTGGCGAAGATGAAGATCGTGGTCGCCGACGATGGCGTTCTTGAAGTGCCGGTGACGACGATGGTTCCGGCCTACTGCATGGGTTCCGGCATCGGCTCGGCGCACGTGGCCAAAGGCGACTACGACATCGTGACCAGCGACGCCGACGCCGTGCGCGAGTTCGGCCTCGATCGCATCCGCTTCGGCGACTTCGTGGCGCTGCTCGACCAGGACAACCGCTACGGGCGGGCCTACCGCAAGGGGGCCGTCACCATTGGCGTGGTGGTGCACAGCGACTGCCGCGAAGCGGGCCACGGCCCCGGCGTGACGACCATCATGACCAGCGCCACCCCCGCCATTCGCCCCGTCATCGACCCAAAAGCCAACATCGCCGACCTGCTCGGCATCGGCACCAGGTTGTGATTGCGCGGTAGGGTTTGCTGTTTTTGCAGGGGCGATTTCGATTTGCGAGGTCGCCTTTTTTTACGCGAACGGAGCAACCCCATCCCGTCGCCTCTTCTGTCAACCTCGTCCACATTGTCCACCTCGTCCACTTTTTGCGACGCCCACCCCCACGGGCGCGGCCCATCGAGTGTTTCTCAGGATTCAAGCGGTGGGTATTTGTTGGGCTGTATGGTAAACAGAAAGTACCGTGACCGTCTGTTTTCGTGCCGTATAGACGACCAGAAACGGGCTGTCTGAAAAGAACAGTTCACGGGTGTTCTTTACCCTTCCTGGCCGGCCTGATTGCGGATAGTCTGCAAGCTGTTTGCTGGTTTTCCGGGTAATCGAAAAAATGAGCTTGCTGGCTCTGATCGGCGTACACTCTTCGGCGATGAGGTACGCCTCGATCTCACGGAGACGCTTCCGGGCTTTTTCAGTCCACTGAACCTTCACTCTTTCGCCTCCATTCGTCCTCGATCTCTTCTTGTGAAACGACTCGTCCGTGTTCAAGGTCTTCCAGCCCTTCCTGAATGCCTGCTATTTGCCATTCGTTGAGATCCAGATAGTGGCTGATTGCTTCCGTGAAAACGAACGTCTTGTCCCGGTTCAGAGCTTGGGCAAGTCTCTCGATTCGCCTTTTCTCGCTGGAGGCAATACGAAAGCTGATCTGCTCCTTTTGCTCACTGTTTTTCGTTGATGTATTCATCTCTGCTTGAGTTTTGTATTTCAATAAAATACAAGTTAGCTAACGGAAAGGCTTGTTTCAAACGAACGGAATAGAAACACCCCCACGGGCGTGGGGAAGACTTTGCCCTGCTCAGAATACCGTGGAGTCTGGGAGAAACACCCCCACGGGCGTGGGGAAGACACAGCCTGTTTCTCGCCGTTGGCGTGGTATTAAGAAACACCCCCACGGGCGTGGGGAAGACACCTTCAGGTTGATCTGTGCAGTCTTCAGCTCCGAAACACCCCCACGGGCGTGGGGAAGACGTGCACGATGTGATTCAGCTCATGATGCCCTCGGAAACACCCCCACGGGCGTGGGGAAGACTTGCGACGATACATTCGCCACTCGCTTTTCCAAGAAACACCCCCACGGGCGTGGGGAAGACTGCCACACCTCGTAAATCCCCGACTCCACGGCAGAAACACCCCCACGGGCGTGGGGAAGACTCGGCATGCGTCGAGGGAAGAGCCTCTCCTTCGGAAACACCCCCACGGGCGTGGGGAAGACCGTCATCAAAATCCATGTCTATCGCAAAAGGAAGAAACACCCCCACGGGCGTGGGGAAGACGGTCTCGGTCGTCGCTGGAGATGAAAGAAAGCAGAAACACCCCCACGGGCGTGGGGAAGACATCTTTCGCACTTTTTCGAGGAGCTGTTCCAGAGAAACACCCCCACGGGCGTGGGGAAGACAGGGTCTGACCACTTCCCGGTCTCTGTAAATCGGAAACACCCCCACGGGCGTGGGGAAGACTGTAATACGCCAGCGAAGAGTCTTTGGTCTGGAGAAACACCCCCACGGGCGTGGGGAAGACTTTCAGGCGGACGCCTTGAGCCAAGAGCTTTTAGAAACACCCCCACGGGCGTGGGGAAGACTGCGGTACCTTCGTGCTGCTTTGGTACAGCACAGAAACACCCCCACGGGCGTGGGGAAGACTGTACGGCATGTCGAGGGATTACCTCCGGCAGAGAAACACCCCCACGGGCGTGGGGAAGACCATATCACGGTTGCAGTACAGCCTGTTCGGAAGGAAACACCCCCACGGGCGTGGGGAAGACCCGCTGCGACAGCCGATGAGATTCTCGATATGAGAAACACCCCCACGGGCGTGGGGAAGACTTCCCGGCGGGGACGCAGATGGACTGCTGCTCAGAAACACCCCCACGGGCGTGGGGAAGACCCTGCACTGCCCCGGCTTTCTCGGCGGACGCAGGAAACACCCCCACGGGCGTGGGGAAGACGGCGCGAGCGTTTTCCAGACGCGGAAGAGCAGAGAAACACCCCCACGGGCGTGGGGAAGACTGTCTGCGCAGACAGTGACCGTCCAGCCCGCAAGAAACACCCCCACGGGCGTGGGGAAGACTTTTTTTGTAGAAAGGGGTACGCTCATGCCGTGGAAACACCCCCACGGGCGTGGGGAAGACGTCGCGCTGGTCGCGGGCGCGGCGTTGATTTCAGAAACACCCCCACGGGCGTGGGGAAGACCCGGTCTCGCGTCAATATCTACGGTCTCGTAAAGAAACACCCCCACGGGCGTGGGGAAGACCTCCATGCCTTCAAAATACCGGCCTGCAATGTGGAAACACCCCCACGGGCGTGGGGAAGACTCATATATGAAGCCATCGTTGCGCCTTTAGATAGAAACACCCCCACGGGCGTGGGGAAGACCGTCTAAGAGTGCGAGGGTGTACGTCTTAAAATGAAACACCCCCACGGGCGTGGGGAAGACTTTGTGGTGATTTCGTATAAGCTTGTGGGCCAAGAAACACCCCCACGGGCGTGGGGAAGACTCTATCATGCCTGACCAGTCCCGGTTTCCTGCAGAAACACCCCCACGGGCGTGGGGAAGACTAACCATAGAACCATTAACCAGAGTGGGTTTTAGAAACACCCCCACGGGCGTGGGGAAGACTTGCCTGTCATGCCGTCGGAAAGCGTCGGTGGAGAAACACCCCCACGGGCGTGGGGAAGACCTTTCCGATCTAAGTCTGTCCTTCTCCGAGAAAGAAACACCCCCACGGGCGTGGGGAAGACTTTCTTTTTTGTCACTCATAGGGTATTCCATTGGAAACACCCCCACGGGCGTGGGGAAGACCCGCCCGGCATTTGGTGCGGCCCCGGAGATTTAGAAACACCCCCACGGGCGTGGGGAAGACTCGGTAACCCCTTCCCACCCCCGCTATTTGCAGGGAAACACCCCCACGGGCGTGGGGAAGACTGGGCAATGCTACAACGCGATAATTTCGTATCAGAAACACCCCCACGGGCGTGGGGAAGACGGTAATAACTTCCCATGGGCAGTCCTTGGGCAGGAAACACCCCCACGGGCGTGGGGAAGACACTGGGTTTTACTGGGGTTTCGGGACGTCTGGCGTCAAGCTGTTTGGGTTATCTGGTGGCGAGGCGGCGGATTTTTCGATCACGAGCGGCAGGCCCGAAATTTCCGTGATCTCTTTGCGCGTGTCGCCCAAGCCGAAAATCTCGTAGCCGGGGCACGTGTTCGAGCTGTTGAAAATCATCAGGCCGCTTTTCGGCGGGCAGTGCTCGTGCAGATAGTCCACCACCTTTCTGGCCAGGCTGTCCCGCACGCCCGACACAAAAACGTTCGCCCTGGGTTCGATGAACCAGAGCTTCATCCGGCCTCTCACCGCCGGGGGCAGGTCATTGGCGACTACGACGAGCATGGCTTTTTCCCCAGAATGGTTTCGATGTCAGGGCCGATCTTGCCCAGCAGGTCGATTTCGATGACGCGCTTCCGGAACTCCGCGGCGATCTTGTGCCGGTCGTAATATCCGGCCATCTCGGCAGTCATGGCAAAAGCCAGATCGATGGAGACGTGCTGCTTGTACAGATCGGCCAGGTCGTAAATGAACGGCAGCGGACTGCCGGAGTGAATGAACCCGATGTGCGGCGAATAGCCCATGCTGTGCACCGCCGACATGATGATGCTGTACAGGGCCGCGTTTGCCGCCGTGAGAATCTTGTTGGTCGTGTCGCTCATCTCGAATTTTCCCGGCTCGAACCGCCGCCCCTTCCAGCCCACCTTGTACTTCACGGCCATCTCCTCGTAAAACTTCCGCACCCGCAAACCCTCCATGCCCATCATCTGCGGCAACGTCTTGTTCTCCAGATTCGCGTCCGGAAAGCGGTACGCGAAGAGCCGCCGCGCCACTTCGAGCGCTTTTGTCGGATTGGCCGCCAGCTTCATCTGATGCGTCATGTTCCGCGTGTTGCTGGTCGGCGTCTGACCGCTGGCGTAAAACATCAAACTGTCGTCGCCCACCCAGCAGATGCCGCAATTGGCGGCGGCCATCACCTTGACCGCTTCGTGCGTCACCGTCGTGCCGGGGCCGAGCAAAATACAATTCAGCATGGCGACCGGCAGGCGCACGACGTTGCAGTCGCAATCGATCCACTTGATGCTGCTGTCGTCGATCTCCATCCGACCCTTCTCAAGATACAGAAACGGATACTTTTCCTTGACCTGCGGCAGGGTATCCCGCGTCACTTTTATCAAAAGCCGCGCCGGATTCCCTTCGTTGCCGAGTGCGTTACTCTTCATCGTTGTGGTGGATTATGGTTACTCGCCGCTGGCGATATTTTTTCCTTGGGCCGAACTGCACCGGCACGTCGTTGAGCGCCACGACCTCCCCCTCGCCTTCGTCGCCCGGCGCGTAGTCGCGAACGCGGAACGCCTCCCGGAGCGACTTTCCGGCGGCGATGGCCGAGGCCGCTTCGAGCGCCTCCGCCTCCGTCTCGAAGCACTCCCGGAACACCAGGTCGGTCGGCGCGCAGCACTTCCGTCCGAAATAGATGTCCCACACGGGTGACTGAAGCGCTTCGGCGAACTCCCCGGCCCGCGCCGCCGGAACCTCCAGCGCGGCGGCGAACGCGGCCTCCTGCAAATAGTAGCGGTAGGTCATCTTCGTGCCGCCGCCCACCGCGCCGCCGCCATCGCGCTTTTTCGGAATCAGCAAAGTTTCCCACTTGTCTTTCTCATTGTACCCGCTGCCGACCATCTGGAAGTCGCGCAAGAGCGGCGGGCGCTCGCCGCGTTCGCGCTGGAACGCGAGCACCGTTTGGCGGAGTTTGGCCATTTCGTCGAGCAGTTCCCGCTGCTCCCCGCCAGCGCCGAGGGCGCAGCAGAGCAGGCCGAGCAGCCCCGACTTCGTGGGGAAGTCGAGCGTGTCGCGCCGCCCGAAGCGCGAGTCAGCGCCCCACGATTGCAGGGGCGCTTCGAGCCATAAAAGGATGAATGGATTGCTCATGATTTCGCTTCGATAAAGTTGCGGATTTCGCCGACCAGCGTGTCGATGCTGAACGTTTCGTCCTCGCCGCCGAAGGTGAACTCCCGCTCCTTGCCGAAGAGCGACCCGGCCTGCTGCTCCTTTTTGGCGAGATAGTCGGTGAGCGCCTTGATGCTCGGCTGGAGGAATCCGCCATCCTTCGCTTTGACGGCGGTCTCGAACGGAACCTGAAGGCGCTGGCCCTTGCGGATGAAGACTTTCGCGAACTCCCACGGCGACGCGCCCGATTGCGTCGTCTGCCGGGCGCTCGGCACGGCCAGGAAAAGCGCCTTGGTGAACGCCTCCACCGCGTCGGCGATCTGTGCGCCGCCGAGGTTCGCCGAAAGCTGGCCGAGGTCGAGGCTGACGTAGCGGTAGTAGGTGGCGGAGTTGAATTCAAGGCTGCCCATGTGCGCCGAACCCGGCTCCTCGGCAAGGTCGTCGAGCGCGGTGAAGAACTCGACCTCGTTGCTCACCTTGTGCGTCGAAATGGCATGAGCGAACGACGCGGCAGCCTCGATGTTCAGCTCGGCAGCCTGCGCCACCATCCGCCCGAACAGCGCGATGTCGAGGCCATCCTTGGCTGGATCGAGCGTTTTTTTCGAGAGCTTCGCCAGCTCCTTGTCGTTGAGCTTGGTGGCGTCGAACTCCTTTTCGGCGGCGTACTGCGCGTAGGCGTTTGCCTCCGATTCGCTGAAAAAGAAAAGCGTGTCGTTGCTGAAGGCGGCGGCAATCTTCTCTCCACAAGCCTGCGCTTTTTCCTCATCCGCGCCGAGTGCGACGCAGGCTTTGGCAAGGTAGGTCGAGAGGTTTTTGGTTTTGCTCTCTTTGCTCCTGATGCCGAGCGTCACGCCGAGATTGTGCATTTCGAGGCGCACCTGGCGCTTCCAGCACTGCGAGCTGACGCGGGCGCGGGTGGAGCCGCCGACCGACGCGGTTTTCGGAGCGCCAACGTCGTCGCGGTTCAGGCAGGTGACCGGGAAGGGCTGGAGGATGTGGAACTCGATGCGCTGGCCCTTGAATGGATTGTTGTTCATGGTGTTCATGGTGGTATGGTTTTAGTGGTTTGAGTCGTCTTTGAGAGGTTCGATCTGCAACAGCCCGAAGCCGAACGCCCGGCCCCGGCCAATGCCTTTGTTGAAGCTTTCGATAAAGAGGTCGCGGTTTTCGACCCGCAGCATTCCCGACACGCTGGCCGCTCCGTGGGTGACGGGACGGTCGTCCTGCTTGCTGAATTGCATCACCGGCAGCATTCGCACGTCGAGCCGCGCCGGATCGACGCTGAATCCCCACGACGCGAGCGACTTGCCGCCGAACCACGCCGCCACCTCCTCGCGGGTTTTGATGGGTACGCGCCTGCCGCTCTTGTTCTCCTTGCGCGTGGGGTTGAGCGTCACCTCGAACTTGTAGAAGCGGTGCTGGAGGAACTCGTCGGGCACCGTCCACGACGCAGACAGCGTTCCGTGCGCCGGTTGCAGCGGCGGCCTGTCCGACAGAATGAGGATTCGCCTGCCTTTGGCATCGCCCCCCTTGTCGGCGAAGAGCAAGCCGCTGGGAACGCTCGACCGCTTTTCGGCCTCCGAGCGCACGTCCTCAAAAAGGCTGTAAATGACGCGGTGCAGCGAATAGTCGTCCGTCATGCGCAGCGCATTGACGTCCTTGCGGGTGAGGGTGAGCATTGTTGCAATCATGCCTCCACCTCCTCGTTTTCTGCTTTGGCGGCGTGGCGGTAAAAGTCGGTCGCCCAGGCCGTTTTGACGCGGTTGCTGTCGCGATGGAACCAGAGGAGCTGGTCGAGCAGCTTGGCGTAGTCGAGCGTGACTGCCGCCTTCGAGTCGATCAGGCTGAA
Source organism: Chlorobaculum sp. 24CR (assembly GCF_004118635.1). Lineage (GTDB taxonomy): Bacteria > Bacteroidota > Chlorobiia > Chlorobiales > Chlorobiaceae > Chlorobaculum. The sequence goes on from NZ_SDGU01000061.1 coordinate 105,446, forward strand.
GAGCGGGCGCAGAATCCGGCAAGCCTCCTCCACCGAATCGCAGGCGAGCAGCCGCCGGAGCCGCGCTTTGGCCTGCTCGCTGGCGCTTTTGTCGTCGTAGCAAAAGGCGATGGCCTTGCCGATGCCCGCCGAGCCGTTGCGCTCCGCTTTGGCTCGCGAGATGGCGGCGGCGATGGTGGCGTAGGGAACGCGCTCGAACCGGTTTTCGAGGTCGATGTTGAAGCCCGCGAGGTACTCCCAGCTCTGGTACTCGGTCGCCGGGTTGTCCGCCCGGCGCAAAGCGGCGGCGGCCCCCTTGTCGCGCTGGCACAGCCCGGTCACGAACTCCACGAACTTTTCCGGCCTGCCGGTTTTCTTCTCTTTTTCGTTGTCCATAACGGTTGGTTTTATCGGTTGTTGATGTAACGCTTCGCAAAATTCGGTCGGCACTCCGCCCACGCATCGATCTGCCGCGCCGTCTCCTTCGGGCAGTAGGCGTCGTACGATTGCAAGGCGAGCGCGGCGGTCGCTTTGCGGATGGCGGGAAGTTTGTTTGGCTCATAGCAGGCGTCGACCAGTTCCGGGAAGCGCCGCTCGCAGAGCTGCCAGAAGAGGCCCGAAGCGTTGGAGGCCAGGTCGCCGCCGTCCATGTTCTGTTTAGAGAAATAGCTCCTTGTGGCCGCATAGACCCTTTTGGAGAGCTGGTCGAGCGACTCCATCTCCTGCTTGAACCGGTCGTACCAGTTTTTATCAATTGCCTCGGAGTTGAACAGGAAGAGGGATTCGACAAAATCGTTGTCCTGCTTCACCGACTGGTCGCCTGAGTTCGCGCTGACGCGAAGTCCGCCGGACCAGATACCGATCTGCTGGTGCTTTCGCTTTGCCCGCGTGAGTCCGTACCTGATGAACTGGCACTCGAAGCCTTTGTTTTCACCGCTTTCGAGGAAGGCGAGCATCGAGGGCAACTCGCGCCACGGGCGCTTGTCGGGATCGATCCAGAGCACTTTCAACTGTTTTTCCTGATCGCTGATCGTCATGCCCGGTTCGCGCCACCCCTCCTTGTGGCTTGGGTATTGCAGCCCTTCGACGTAGTAGATGCCCTCGCCGTCGAGCAGCACGAAGCGCGACAGCGAGAGCAGGGTCGCCATGTAGGAGTTCTTCAGATTGTTGGCGGCGGGGCAATCTTCCCCCTCCGGCATCAGCTCCCACGGTGGCTTGCCGAGGCCCGATTTCCAGTACGGGTTGTCGCGAATCTGCTCCCGCGACAGCAGGTTCAGCAGAAGGGTATCCGTCAGGGTCGGGCCGGTGAGGAACGAGTGCAGGTAGCCCACGTAATTACCGATGCTCGGCCCCGCCTTGGCTGAGACCGATTTGCCCGTGAATCCGTGAGTGAGCGGGGCGAGGTTCTTTTCGATCCGCTTGCCGCCAAAGGCGAAGTTCATGAGCGTGACGATGAAGAGCGCCATTTCGGCGGGATCGGTGGTTTCGAGTAACTGGAACTGGCTCAGAATCGTGTTGTTCTCGGCGGGCAGGTCGGGGAAGAAGCCCGTGCCAATTGCGCGGGGCAGGGCGTCGTCCTCCGCCTTTTTCTGCGCGGCCTCTTTTTTCTTCGCCGGAGCGGCAGGCGCGGCTTTCAGTTCGGTCTGCTTGCGCTCCTCGATCAGCCTCCGGACGGCGGGCATCTGCAAGAACGGCCGTTCGCTGAAGAGCCAGAAGCTGTCTCGCCACTTTTCGAGGTAGGCGCGGCAGGCGGCGCGGAAGGTTTCGGCGTCGAGCTGTTCGAGTTCCTCGGTGGTTTCCGGCGTACAGGCGGCCTGGCCGATGGCGAGCAGGAGCTTGGTGAGGGCGATCTTCTGCACCGGGTTGCCGCCGAGCGCGGGAATGTTGGGATCGCTGAAAATGTCGCCGAGGCTCGCGAAGCCTTTGCCGATGGTTGGAATCCACGGCTCGTCGATCAGGTTGAAACGGTTTTGCATGGCTGTGTCGATGAGGGTTATCGTTTTTCGTATTGGTATCCCAAACGGGGGTTGTAACTCAGTTCGTAGTCGCCGGACGCCGCGCCGCCGCCGGGCAGCTTCAGTTGGCCGCCCTCGCCCACGATGGCGACGCGCAGGAGGCTTTCGCTCTTCGACGGATCGCCGAGGTAGAAGTAGGGCTTGAGCCACGAAAGCGTGTTGCGTCCGGGCGCCGTGGGCGCGGCGTAATCGGCGACCTGAAGCGTTTGCGTGGCGAGACGCGCGGCGAGCTGGCGCTGCTCGCGCTTCTTCCCGGCGGCGAAGTCGTGCGGCAGCGTGAGCGTTTTGCCATCGAGCAGCGTCACCGTGGTTTCGTGCGCCGCGTGGTTGTGGCTGACCGATTGCAGCAGGAGCAGCTCGACGCTGTCGATGTCGCTGTAGCGCGTGGCAACATTGGTGTCGGGCTTTTCGAGGAGGTCCAACGAGACGCTCTGAAGCGCGAAGCTTTCGAGCTTCGCCTTGTGTTTCTGGAGTTCGGCTTTGAGTTTCGCCATCGCCTCGCTCTCCGGCCTCGCTTCGTAGGTGCGTTCGAGCAGGCTGCGAATGTCGCCCGGCAGCGAGAGCGTTTCCACGCCAGCCCACGCCTGAAGCGTCCGCAGGAGCACGTAGGGGCTGTAAACCTTCGCGCTTTTGCCGAACGCCTCGCCCGGATTCTGCTCGGCGGCCTCGAACTCCGCGCTGACGATCCACGCTTCGCACCTCGCTCCGGCGGGGCGCTGGTGGAAGCTGTGCCGCCACAAGCGCCCGATGCGCTGCAAGAGCATGTCGGTCGGGCAGAGGCGCGTGACGAGGAAGTCGGCGTCGATGTCGAGCGACTGCTCCAGCACCTGCGTTCCGACGAGAATCCGCCCCCGCTCGCGCCGCGCCGCCGCGCCATCCGCGCCGTAGCGCGTGACCCAGATATTTTCGAGCACCTCGCGGTCGCGGTGGATGAAGCGAGAGTGAAGCAGGCCGCACTCGATTGCCATGCCGTCAGTTCGTGCGGCGAGGAGTTTGAACATCTCCTGTGCTTCGCTGACGGTGTTTTCGATCCAGAGCACCTGCTGGCCGGAATCCGCGCGGTCGAGCGCTTCGTCGAGCGCCTCGTCGATGTCGAGCGTCTGGCGGATGGCGACGCGGTTTCCGGGGGTTGTTTTAGGCGCGATTTCGACCGGCTCCAGCGCTTCGTCAGCCAGCGCCGAGATGAGCGGGTAGGGCGCTTCCGCGCTTCGTTCCGCGCCGAGCAACGCGCTCCGCCGCTCGCCGGTGAGGGTGGCGCTGAGGATGATGACCGTGCAGCGCAGCCGCCGCAACTCGCCCACCAGCCGGTCGAGAATGGTGCCGGTGTAGGCGTCGTACGAGTGAACTTCGTCGAGAATGACCACCTTGCCCGCGATGCCGAAGGCGCGGACGAAGCCGTGCTTGACGTTCATCGAGGCCATCAGCGCCTGATCGATGGTGCCGACCGCGAAGGGGGCGAGCAGTCCGCGCTTGGCGGAGCTGAACCACGAGCAGCCGGGCGCGGCGTCCGCGCCGAGGTCGAACTCCCGCAGCCAGGCGTTGCCGTGTACGAGCAGCGCGTTTCGGTTGCTGGAGCCCGGTTCGAGCACCTTGTCGAGGAAGCGCTCGACCCGCTCGTGGATGCGGTTGGAGGTCAGTTGCGTCGGCAGCGCGAAGTATATCCCGCGTGCATTGCCGGACGAAACGACGGCGTAGGCGGCGTAGAGCGCGGCCTCGGTTTTGCCGATGCCCATCGGCGCTTCGAGGATATAGACGCCGGGGTGACAGGCTGCTTCGATCAGGCCGCGCTGGATCGGGCGCGCCTCGAACCCGAAAATCTCCCGAAACGACAGCCCCGGCGCGAGGCGCGGCGGCGTGAATCCGGCGGCATCGACGGCGCTGGCGATGCGGCTTTGCCACGGCACTGCCGGGTCGTCGAAGGTCGCGCCGGAGCCGATCCAGTCCGCCACGGAGGTCAGCCCGGCCAGCACGCGGGCGTGCAGCGGATCGCGGATTTCCGGGAACCGCTCGCCCGTCGCCTCCATCAGCAGCGCCAAAAGCCGCGCTCGCTCGGCTTGCCACGCCGCGCCGCCGAACGACTCCGCGTCGGCGGATCGTGCGCCGAGATTCGGCGCGTAACCGTGGTGGCAACCGGCAATCGAAGCGACGGTTTTGCCCGCCTCCAGCGCTTCGAGAGCGCACTGACTCACGCCCGCGTGTCCGCCCCAGCTTTTATTTTCATCGATGGAGTGATCGACATTGCGTAACGCTTCCAGCGATGATGCATCGGCGTTCTCAATCTTTGCATAGATTTTTTGCTGAAATGTCGGACTGACCTTTCCGAGGTCGTGGCAGGCGGCGACGAGCGTGGAGCCGCCGGGGAAGAACGGCTCGCGCAGATAGGCGGGCGAGCGGGCGATCAGCTCCCGCGCCACCTCGCCCGCGATGCGGCAGTGGTCGAGCACCGTTCGCCCGGCAACGGAGCGCAGGGCATCGATTTTTCGCGATTTGGCCAGGCAGCTTTCGAGCGGCAGCGGCGGATGTTCAGCCGGAGCCTCCGCATTTTTCAGGGATTTTGGGTAATGACGCATGGATGGTCGGGTTGTGAGGTTTGAACGGTGTGGTTGGGCAAGGCGCAAAACACAAAACGGTCAACCGAATCCACAATGAACCGGAACTGCTGGCGTGTGGGGTCGGGGCGATAAATAGAATGTAAAAAATTAGTGCAATGAACTATCGGTACTCTCGATCGGGGAAATTGTTCGCAAACGAGCCTGAGAGGTTTCGCTTCTGTGCCAGGCTCGTCACATCATCTTGAAGTGATTCTGCGGAGGCCCGGCATGGAATTTTGTCGGCCTGAAACGTGTTAGAATTCATTGATAACGTTGTGCCGAACCAGATTCAAGAACCAACAAACGGAGCAGAACCATGAACCTGAAGCTGTATGGAAGGGATCCCCTGAAGATGTTCGAAGATGTGTTCAACGAAAAGATGACGCCGTTCATCAGCTCGATGGGCTCGATGATCGCTCCGACCTTCAAGGTGGATATCAGTGAAGATGAAAAAGCCATTTACCTCTCCGCCGACATTCCGGGCGTGAAGAAGGAGGATGTGAAGGTGACGATGGAGGACGAGGTCATCAGCATCTGTGCTGAGCGCCAGCAGGAGGAGGAGGAGAAAAGCAAGAATTACCACCGGGTCGAGCGCTCGTGGGGCAGCCTGTCACGGAGCTTCACCATCGGCGAAAACGTGGACGCGGAGAACATCACGGCCAATTACGACAATGGCGTGCTGAAAATCGTTGTCCCGAAAAAGGAGCCGGAAGAGAAAAAGAGCAAAGAGATCGCCGTAAGCTGATCGGCCAGAGAACAAAAACACCTCTCAAGCCTCGCGTCCTCGGATGCGGGGTTTTTTTGTGGCCGGGCGACGGGGCGGAGTTGATTTATCCGGTTAATGCGGGCTGAGGATTTATCTGAAAGTCAGCGACTTTGTGGGGAGGGTGTTCTTCCGATTACCGGTTTGTCAAAATAAAAATGACGGAGATTCGCCATCGCGAGTCCCGACAAGTCGGCACTTGGCGATGCGGCTTTCCATGAACAGACAGAGGAAGAGGACGGGCACAAGACCCGTCCCTACAGTTGGGAATGACAATGGTTTGTCTGGATAATCATGTTCAAGGCCCGTGTGCGGTATCGATCCCGACAAGTCGGGATTCGCAATGATGGTGGTTGCCATTGACAGAAGACTTACCCCTTCACCAGAACTTTTTTGTGCTCCCTCGGCACGTAGTAATCTCCCGTAATTCCGTTGTTTGACAACAATATCTGCCAGAGCTGGACGTTTCGGGCGCGGAACGATCCGGCGGCGCTGAGCAGGTAGTAGCGCCACATGCGGTAGAACCGTTCGCTGTAGGCGTGGCGAAGTGCAGGCCAGTGCTCTTCGAAGTTCCGGTGCCAGGCCATGAGCGTGTGGTCATAGTCGTTGGCGAAGGCGTGCCAGTCTTCGATGAGCTGCTGGCCCTCGGCGGCGGTGGTGATCTGACGGGCCGACGGGAGCATGGAGTTGGGGAAGATGTATTTGTGCGTCCATTTGTCGGTGTGGGTCGAGGAGCGCTTGCTGCCGATGGTGTGCAGGAGGAACAGGCCGTCATTTTTGAGGCAGTTGCGGGCAATCTCGAAAAAGCGCCGGTAGTTTTTTACGCCGACATGCTCGAACATGCCGATGGAGTAGATGCGGTCGAAGCTGCCGCTGAGCTGGCGGTAATCGACGAGCCGCACCTCGACCGGAAGGTTGTTTCGCAGTTCGTCGGCCTTTTTCTTCTGCTCGCTCGAAACCGTGACGCCGGTGACGCTCACGCCGTAGTGCTCCGCCGCGAAGCGCGCCGCGCCGCCCCAGCCGCAGCCGATGTCGAGCACCCGCATTCCCGGCGCGAGGTCGAGTTTGTTGAAGATGAGCCGCAGCTTGTTCTCCTGCGCTTCGTCGAGGTCGCGGGCATCTTTCCAGTAGCCGCAACTGTAGAGCATGTGCTTGTCGAGCATCGCCTCGTACAGATCGTTGCCCGCGTTGTAATGGACTTCACCGACGGTGAACGCCCGCGAGGGTTTTTGAAGGTTGACCAGAACGCCGAGGATATTGCCGAGGGCGCGGGTCGCTTGCGAAACTTTGGTGTCGAGGCGTGAACGAAGCACCCGGTAGAAAAACTGGTCGAGCGCCGGGCAGTCCCACCAGCCGTCCATGTAGGATTCGCCGATGCCGAGATGCGACTCGGTGACGACGCGCTTGTAGAAGCGGGGGTCGTTGACGGTGATGTCCCACGGATTGCCGCCTCCGACGGCGATGCCCGCCGATTCGAGCAGCGCTCTCAATTTGCTTTCGTAAATGCCGCTCATAGCTTCTCCCGTGAGTTTTGCTTGTCGTGATTATGCAGGCATTGAGGCGAGAAAGGTTTCGATCTGTGCGATCTCCCGTTCCGAAAGCGCGAGGCTGGCGGCCCCCGCTGTGCCTTCGACCTGCGCCGCGGTGCGTCCGCCGACAATCGCCGCCGTGAGTGCCGGATGGCGGAGCGTCCAGGCGATGGCAACCTGGCCCGGCGAGGCGTCGTGCTGCTTGCCGATGCGGCGCAGCAGTTCGACCAGTTCAAGATTGGCGGAGAGACGCGGCTCCTGGAACTCCTTGTTGTTGCGTCGCCAGTCGTCCGCCGGAAGGTTCAGCGCCCGCTCGCGCGTCATCGCGCCGGTGAGCATTCCCGAAAGCATCGGCGAATAGACGATGACGCCGATCTGGTGCTGCTCGCAGTAAGGCAGGATCTCCGTTTCAATCGCCCGGCGCAGCATGGAGTAGGGCGGTTGCAACGACGCAATCGGCGCGATGGCGGCGGCTCGCTCCATCTGCGGGACATTGAAATTCGAGACGCCGATGTACCGCACAAGCCCCTCCTCCTGAAGCCGCGCCATCTCGCGCCACGCCTCCTCGATCTCGGCGTCCGGATTCGGCCAGTGAATCTGGTACAGATCGATGCGGTCGGCACCGAGGCGCTGCAAGCTTGCCTCGCACTCCCGGCGGATGGAGTCCGTGCGGAGGTTGTTGCCGATGGCGCGGGCGTCGTCCCACACAAGCCCACACTTGGTGAAGACGAAAGGCTTCTCGGCGAGGCCCCGCAACGCTTTGCCGACCAGCTCCTCGGCATGGCCGAGACCGTACACCGCCGCCGTGTCGATCCAGTTGATGCCGAGCTCCACCGCTTTTTCAATCGCCTCGACAGCATCACGGTCGCTCTGCGATCCCCAGCCATAGGCCCAGTTCGCCCCGCCGATAGCCCAGCAGCCGAACCCGACCGGCGTGATCTCCATATCCGTCGTACCCAACCGTCGCTTTTTCATGGGCAGGTAGTGTTTGTTGAACGAGGTCGTTCAGGTTTTGAGTATATCTGTACAACTATGAAATCTCTTTCAGTCGCCAGTTCGTTCCGGGGTGATTGATGGGAGGAGGGGATGGTGGAGGAGTTTTGAAAAACACGACACTTTTTGAGTTTGCAGGTCGTTCACTTATTTGTTAACATGAAATATGCGAACTATTAAATTTTTCAAGACTTCAACCGGAAAAAGTCCGGTCGATGAGTTTCTGGAATCTCTTTCGACAAAAGAGGCGAGCAAGGTATTCTGGGTACTCCGGCTTGTGGCGGAACTACCGTCCGTTCCGGCGGAGTATTTCAAGAAGCTGAAAAATACCGATGGAATTTGGGAGGTTCGTGCGTCGCAGGGCAACAATGAGTTTCGCCTGCTCAGCTTTTTCGACGATGGAAATCTGGTAATTCTGACTAACGGGTTCGCAAAGAAATCGCAGAAAACTCCGATGGAGCAAATTACTTTAGCGGAGCAAAGAAAGAATGAATATCTCAGGAGAAAAAATAATGGATGACTTGCAGCGAGCGATTGAAAAGCGCAAAAGCGTTGACGCTGAATTTGCTGAGAACTTCGATAAAGGATACGAAGAATTTAAAATCGGTGTCTTGTTAAAAGAGGCGAGAAAAAATGCCGGGCTTACCCAGGAAGCGCTGGCCGAAAAGTTGAAAACCAAGAAGTCGGCAATTTCAAGAATCGAAAATCACGCTGATGACATCCGCCTTTCAACGCTGTATAACTATGCTGAAGCGTTGGGCAAGAAGATACACGTTACGATACAGTAGGTGATTGTGCTGGGTGATGTCATTTTTGCATGGTTTTTCAATTCAATTCAATTCAATTCAATTCAATTCAGAATAATCTATCCATATGTAGTCTTGAATTAATGCGCTTGAGAATCGAAATCAATAAAAAATAGTGTTTGCCAATTTAATCATTGACTCCATAGATTTTTTTGCTAGAACAATATACGTTATTCTTGGCTTGATAGATTGTTAAACGATTATATTTAGCTAAGAAATATAAGTTGTTTTCGAAAAGACTCACATTTAGTCTTTTTTCTGTCAACTTAAAATCCTCAACAATGTTTTTTGGTATTACTATATTGCTTTGTTTCTCTATATCCGTGAATATATAAGTAATAAAAGCCGTCGAACAAAGATTAAATCTCTATGGGATATATTCCCCGAAGCTCTGCTTCGTTAAAGATAAAAGTGTAATAATTGAGCACATATATTCATAAAAGTCATAATGTA
>NZ_SDGU01000062.1 GCF_004118635.1 Chlorobaculum sp. 24CR
CAAGGTCGAGAAATTGAGTATAAAAAGTTGCATTCACAGCAGCTCCAACTCTTCTAAATACCTCGAAGCTCTGCTTCGAGGATCCTTTATTTGAGAGAAATTTTGGGCTCGATTGCCGAGGCCTATAGAGTTGGAGTGAAACGCAATGTCAGAGGCAGGAAGTAAACTGATCAGTTCGGCGCGGCAAGCACTGGCCTATGCCCGTGGCGAAGCAAAGGAAGGTTTTGTCGCGCATGTGCCGGAAGAGGTGGATGTTAAGGCGATCCGCAAGAGTCTCGGATTGACGCAACCGGAGTTTTCCTTGCGTTTTGGTTTCGATATTCGTGCCGTGCAGGATTGGGAGCAGAAACGCCGCAAACCGGAACGCTCGGCGCGAGTGTTGCTGACGGTCATCGCCCGCGAACCCGAAGCCGTCAGCCGGGCATTGTCGGAGTGAACGCCTGATTGATGTTTTCAGCGGTTCCGAGACGTTGAGCCTTTGCCATACTTCCTTTGTTGATCCTTCGGCGATCCCACGAAAACCCACAATTCATTGCCGCACCCCACATTCCCGGTTTTGTTCTTTTTGCAGGAGTTGTTCGTAGAGGGATTCGGGAGCAACATCCGCTCCGTTGGGCCAAGCGACGCTTCCGCCGTCGATAAAAGCTTTTCTGAAAAAGCCAGGCTCTTTGAGAGTAGCGAACACCGGGCCTTTTTGCGGGTACTCTGAAAAATCGACATCACCAAGCCAGTTCTCTCCTCGAATCACGAGAACTCGTCATAGCGAGTAACGACCTGTCGGGATGTGGCGATCCATCTTTTACTGCCTTCGCCGATTCCGCATGGATTGCCACGTCGCTACGCTCCTCGCAATGACGGGATAACGATAATCGCAGAAGTACGTTATCCCGATCACATCATTCAGGTTCCAAATGGTGCACTCTTCAGTTTAAAGGTTCGCCAGGCATCATCTCCTTGCTCGATCCGGCAAGCTCCCAATCTGCCAAAAGCTCGTTGGTATCACTGAATATCAGGGCCGTTAATCCGTTGCCGCAAATTTTTTCGTTGATCCTTCGGCTCATCGGGCCATGCCTGAAAGATATTGCAAAGAATGAATGGCCGTCATATACTTCAAAAGAGCAACCTCAAACTGCATTTCAGCAACAGGCAGAACAATGCAAAAGGAACAGGTACTACAGATTATCCGTGAACACAAGCAAGAGCTTGCTGATAAATATCACGTAAAAAAAGTCGGCATCTTCGGTTCCGTCGCCAATGACACTGCCAAGCCTGACAGTGATATTGACATTGTTGTTGAAATGGAGCCTAACCTGTTACTCCAGGCAGAATTACAGGCGACTCTCGAATCGCTTCTGATGAGAAAGGTTGACGTGATTCGCTACTGGAAACGCATGAACCAGTACCTCAAAGCGCACATTGACGAGGAAGCGCTTTATGTATAACACGCGCCTTCTTGCTGAAAAACTCAGTCAGATCGATGAGGCGCTCGGCAGAATCGAGCGGCGAGCCGCTTCGATCAAAACGGTTGACGATTTTCTCGACAGCGAACACGGTCTCGACATGCTCGATTCGATTGCCATGATGCTCATTGCGGTTGGCGAAAATTTCAAGAAAATAGACAAGGAAACTGACGGCAACCTGCTCAAGGATTACCCGAACATCAACTGGACAGGCGTGAAAGGTATTCGGGATGTGCTTTCACATCAATATTTTAACATCGACGCTGAAGAAATATTCAATATCTGCATTCATGAACTCCCGGAATTGCGACAAGCTGTACTCTCCATGATCGAGACGACTCAACGTTTGTAGTCCCATGCCGAAAGTCCTCGGAACTCGGGATTGATGCACGACACCTTCCCGCTTTCATTCTTTTTGCAGGAGTTTTTCGTAGAGGGATTCGGGAGCGACATCCGCTCCGTTGGGCTGAGCGACGCTTCCGCCATCGATAAAAGCTTTTCTGAAAAAGCCCGGCTCCTTGAGAGGCGCGAACACCGGGCCTTTCTCCGGGTACTCTGAAAAATCGATCTCACCATGCAACCCATCGTCGAAGGTGACATGTCTCACAACTTCCCAATGGTTCCCAGCGGCAGGAAGAGGGTTTGAGGTCTGCCGAGACAAGGGATGAAACCGTGGTGCTGGTAAAATGCCGTGGCGTTGTGATCTTTTGCATCGACCAGCAACGCATAAACCCCCATCGCGGTGTTCGACGATTTTTTCAGGGCATCGGCAATAAGTACGCTGCCAAGACCTCGTCCCTGATAGCGTTCGTCAACCGCCAGCCGCCCGATTCTCGACGCGGGGATAGCGTCGTAACGAGGCATCTTTCTGGCAAGCTGATCGGGCACCTCCAGCAACGGAATCTGAGCTGCGGAAAGCGTGTAATATCCAGCTATTCTCTTTTCTTCATTGTCGATAGCTACAAAGCAGCGGGCGAGATTTCGTTTGATATCCTGACCGGCGCGTTCAGCAAAATAGCGGTCGAGGAGTTCAACTCCGCAGCAAAATCCGGCTTTCGCGTTTTCGCGGCTGAAGGAGACTATCGAGAATGGCGAAGTGCTCATGATCTCGTTTAGCCGTTGTTCCCGATCAATTCAGCGTGTTTGTCAAACGCTTTTTTCAGCGCTTCATTCGGCTCCGGCGGGTTCAGGAGCGCCTCCGCAAACGCCGTTTGCCCTTCAATCGACAACTGGATAACGTGGCTCCCCTCAATCGTTTTGGTAGCGGCTTCGAGCGCGGCATGAACGACAAAATCGGTCACCGTCCTTCCCTGAATTTCGGCGGCTCGCTTGATCGTCGAATGAACCTGACTGCTGATTCTCGCTTCAAGCCGAGCTTTGCTATCGGCTTTTTGTTTTGAGGCTTTTTGAGGTACTGTGAGGAGACATTTTACACTTGTGGCTTTTTTAAATGACGATTCTCCTTTTCCGGACTTGTTCCAATTCGTTTTGGAAAGCGTATCGGTTACCGATTTATTTTTTGGATTGAGCGTCGTTTTCATAATGAGTCAAGTTTTGTACGGCAATTTACCGGAATATAAGAAAAAGATCGGTTTGAGTTAGCAAGGGTAAAGCTTTTATGGTAGCTTCGTTCAGGGCAAGTACTTTGGATTTCTCCTTCGAGGCGCTTCCGCTCATCACAACTTCTCAATCTCCTCAAGCAAATCTGGATGCCGGTCGATGAGTTTGAGCAATTTGAGAAGCGGCGCAGGCGGTTTGGTTTCTCCGCGCTCGTAACGCGAGAACGCAACTTTGCCGACGCCGAACGATGATGCGAGTTTTGCTTGGGTCAGCTTCAGCTTTCTGCGGATGCGCCGGATGTCTGCCGCCGGGTCGCCTTTGATTGCCCGTACCAAACCTTCCTGAGCCTCCGTATAGCGTCGGTAGCTCTCTTCATCCCAAATCCCTTCGCCACATTCCGGGCAGAACTGGCCGTGCATGTCATGCAACGTCATCGATTTGCCGCCATACGTGAGCGTTTCCTCCAAAACCTTGTCGATCATACCGCTGTGACCGCAAGAGGGACATTTCTTCGTATTCATAATCACCCTTGTTCCTTTTTCATTTATACTTATCAATTTGATAAAATTATCCAATTATATGTCAAATAAACTTCACTTAACAGTAGATCTGAATTGTTTTGCGCTTGCAGGGGCACTATTTCTTTCCACTTCCTTGATTCTCACCCCGGATATTCTGAACTTTAAAGAGGCGGCTCGGCTGGTGTGGCGCGGCTGCATGTTCCTGTTCTGTTGAAGTGTTGGGGTCTTGTAGTTCATGGTGTTTCTCAAACAACTTGAAAGGAGGTCTCGCATGTCCAGGTTCATTTCAATTTTGATGTCCGCCGCGCTGGCGCTGTGTCTGCTCACGGTTCGCGCGGAAGGAAAAGGGGTTTCGGTCAAGCTTGAACCCGAGGTCGCACTTGGCGCGTTCACCGGGCTGGTCGAAGATCATCTCGCGGGCATTCTTCGCACAGAAAAAGCCATTGCCGTTTCAAAAGAGGCGAAGTCGGCCAAATGGGACGAAGTCAAGCCATTGCTCGACCGCTTCAGTCAGGATCTGCCGACCAATGCCACGGTGTGGTTCATGATGCCCGATGGCAGCTACTACTCCACCGCGAAGGGCGGACTCGCTGAACAGAGTCTCCGTGACCGCGCCTATTTCCCGAAACTCGCGGCGGGCAAGGAGGTGCTTGGCGAGCTGGTCATCAGTAAATCGACGGGGCAGCGCTCGATTATCGTCGCCGTTCCGGTGGTCGCCAGCGGCAAGGTGATTGCGGCGGTTGGCGTTTCGGTCGATGCGGTCAAGCTTGCCGAACTTGTCGAATCCCGCATGACGCTGCCGGACAACGCCTACTTCTACGCGCTTGATGCCAAGACCAAAGTCACGCTGCACCGCTATCAGGCCCGGACGTTCAAAACGGTTTCCGAAATCGGCAACGAAAGCCTTGGCGACGCTTTCAAAAAGGTGATGGGCAAGGATCGGGGCGTTTTCAATTATTCGCTCGACGGCAAGAAGATGACCTCGATTTTCCGCAAATCCGAGCTTCTCGGCTGGTACTTTTTCATCGCCCGGCAATGCAAATAACCGGTCACGCTGTCATTTTTCGCTTCGCCCAGAATGACCGTCAGGCGTAATCTGAAATATTATCGATACTATGGACAGAGACCGTGAGTTTATGGCGCTGGCCCTCGAACAGGCCCGGAAGAGCTACGAAGAGGGCGGCGTGCCGGTCGGGGCGGTGATGGTCGAAAATGGCGAGGTGATCGCCGCCGGGCACAACCAGCGCGTGCAGCAGGGCGACCCGATCGCTCACGGCGAGATGGACTGCATCCGCAAGGCGGGCCGCCGCGCCCGGTACAGCGACGTAACGCTCTACACGACGCTCTCGCCGTGCATGATGTGCGCGGGCGCAATCGTCCAGTTCGGCATCGGGCGGGTCGTCGTGGGGGAGGAGCGGAACTTCCGAGGCAACGCCGGATTCCTGCGCGAGCACGGCGTCGAAGTCACGCTTCTCGACGACGCCGGATGCCGCAGCCTGATGGACGCATTCATCGCCGAACGCCCCGACCTCTGGGACGAAGACATCGCCGGGAACGGGTGAGGGCGCTTCCGGCATCCATCAAAGACTCCAACCATTTTATGAAGGCAACGAATATGAGCTTGATTATCCGGCTGAAAGATGTCGTTGAGGCTATAGGCCAGGCTGATGAAGAGCAGCGGGCGTTTCTGAATATCGGGACGGGACGGATTGTGACGTTTAGCCGCGATGCGCTGGATGCGGCGGAGTTGGGCAGCGCTGTCCGGGCGGGGGAGGAGGCGATGGTGCGGGAGGCCGGCGTGGCGCTGAATTCCGGCGATTACCGCGAGTTGCCCGATCAGTTCGACATCGATGACTGTTCGATCATGCGGCGATTCTGCCAGACGGTTGAAAACGACGAACTGCGGCGCGGGTTGCTGCGGAGCATTCAGGGGCGCGGAGCATCGATGCGCATCAGGAGCACGGCGGAGGCGTTCGGGGTTTCGGAGGCGTGGAGCGCCTTTCGCGACAAGGCGTTGCGGGCCATCGCCATCGATTGGCTTGAAAAGCAAGAGATTTCCTACGCCGGGGAGTAGCCAAAAAAGGCGCGGTTCACAACAGCATGAACTTCACATCGCTCCGCCATCCCGTCCACCTCCTCCACGCTGTCCACCTTCAGCCGTAAACCTCACGACGCCTGCGCTTCCGCCTTCGGCACTGGTCGCCAGCAGGTGTCGGCGGGGGCGGTCTCGATGGTGCATTCTACCAGATTCATCTCCTTGATCATGAGTGTGCGCGAAGGGTGGTGGCGCACCAGCTCGTAGTCGTGCGTGCCGACGATGACGCTGATGCCTTTGGCGTTGATCTTCTTGAGGTATTCGAGGATTTCGAGCGAGGTTTCCGGGTCGAGGTTGCCTGTCGGCTCGTCGGCGATGATGGCGAGCGGCTCGCCGACCAGCGCGCGGGCGATTACCACGCGCTGTTGCTCGCCGCCGGAGAGGTTCTGCGGCATCTCTTTGGCGGCCTGTTCGAGGCCGACCTCCTTCAGCGCGGTCATCACCTTCTCCTTGATGAGCGAGTGCTTGGTGCCCGTCACCTTGAGCACGAAGGCGAGATTGTCATAGACGCTGCGGTCTTCGAGCAGCCGGAAGTCCTGGAAGACGATGCCGAGCTTGCGCCGGAGCATCGCGATTTTGCCCTTTCTGATCTTCCGCGAGCTGTAGCCGTTGACGACGATTTCGCCCTTCACCGGCCTCGTCTCCATGTAGAGCGACTTGAGCAGCGTGGTCTTGCCGCTGCCGCTCCGGCCCACGATATAGACCAGCTCACCCGGCTGGATCGAAAAGTTCAGGTTCCGGAAAATGGGTTTTTTCCTGATGTCGATATCGGCGTTGACGAAGGCGATCATGGGTTTCTAAGTGGTTTGCGTTCTGTTCGTTGCGATGGTGGCGGCAAGCTTTGCCGCTTCGAGAAAACTGCGTTCGGAGGCCGTGCCCTTGCCCGCCTTGTCGAAGCCGGTGCCGTGGTCGGGCGAGGTGCGCACAATGGGCAGGCCGAGCGTGACGTTGATGCCCGTGTCAAACGCGAGCACCTTGAAGGGCAAAAGCCCCTGGTCGTGGTACATGGCGACGACGAGGTCGTAGTCGCGGTAGCGTTTCGCGCCAAAAAAGCCGTCCGCCGGAAACGGGCCGTCGATCTGCATCGACGCCGCCAGCCGCTCGATAGCCGGGCGGATCACCGTGGCCTCCTCGCTGCCCATGACGCCGCCGTCCGAGGCGTGCGGGTTGAGGCCAAGCACGGCGATCTTCGGCGCGTCGAGCCGGAAGTCGCGCCGCATCGACGCGGCGAGCGTGGCGAAAAATCCGTCGAGATCCATCGCCCGCACCAGCTCCGGCACCTTTGCGAGCGGCTCGTGAATCGTCGCCAGCGCCACCTTGAGGCCGGAGACGGGATCGACAAAGAGCATGATCTGCGACGAGACGCCGAAAAAGTCGGCCAGAAAATCGGTGTGGCCGGTGTTGCGGTATCCGGCAAGTGCAATCGCCTCCTTGTGCAAGGGCGCGGTGACGAGGGCGTCGCAGAGGCCGCTACGGCAGAGCGAGGCGGCGGCTTCGAGCGAGCGCATGGCGATTTCGCCCGCGCTTGCCGAGAGTGCGCCCGGCTGGATCGCCTCCGGCTCGGCGACGCTCAGCACGTGCAGCACACCCGCTTCCGGCACGATCTGCGCGATGTCGCCCGGACTGTCAATCCGGCGCAGCTCCACCGGCAGGCCGAGCCGGTCGCGGTAGAATTCGAGCGCCTTGAGCGATCCGGCGGCGACGTAGCACTCCTCTCCCGAAGGCAGCGCGAGGAGGCTTTTCAGGATGATCTCCGGCCCGATGCCGTGAATGTCGCCGATTGAAAAGACGATGCGCATGGTCAGAGCCTCTTGTACGCGGTCGCGATCTTTTCGTCCTTCTTCACGCCAAGCGAGGCGAGCCAGAAGAGCACCGGTTCGGGCAGCAGCATGAACAGCCCGCTGCCGGGCGCGAAGCTCACGGAGGTTGACTGCGTTTCGAGGTACTGCTTCAGGAAGTGCCCGCCCGCAAGCCCGGCAAGCAGGTCGGCCACGAACAGCACAACGCAAAGCGAGATCAGCGTTTGCTGGAGTTTGCGCTTCGAGAACATGAAGATGGTCACGAGCGCCACGATGCCGGTAAGCGGCGAGAGAATGCCGCCAGCGACGCTTCCGGCGGTGACGATCACGCCCGCGCCCTGCACGTCCATGAAGTCACCGAAAAGAATGAGCGTGTCGGTCGTGAAGCTCCAGAACGGAAAGGCCATGCTGCCGAACGCGAGCAGCGCGGCAAGGAAGAGGTAGAGGCTTTGGATTCTGCTTAACATGATGGACGAGGTTTAGGTTCGTTGCATGATATGCCCTGAATATACGGAAATCAGGAATTCGGGGCAGGGTTCTTTGTTGGCAGGGGTGGATGAATCGGCTTGCCGCGATGGTGAGGCTCACTGCTTTTTCTTCGCCAGCAAAGCGTTCAGATTGTTTCTGTATAATACTGTAGTTGGATGATTGGGGCCAAGCGCTTTTTCATCGATAACGAGAGCGCGCCGAAAGAGCGGTTCAGCGTCGTCATACTTGCCCTGACCATAGAGTAAGCTTGCCAGATTGTTCAGGCGAGTGGCAACGTTTGGATGATTTGAGCCGAGAGCTTTTTCATCGATAACAAGAGCGCGTCGATAAAGCGGTTCGGCTTCAGCGTACTTCTCCTGATCAGAGAGCAAAAGCGCCAGATTGTTTAGGTCTGTAGCAACATCAGGATGATTTGAGCTGAGAGCTTTTTCATCGATGGCGAGAGCGCGTCGATAAAGCGGTTCGGCTTCAGCGTACTTCTCCTGATCAGAGAGTAAAAGCGCCAGATTGTTTAGGTTTGTAGCAACATCAGGATGATTTGGGCCGAGAGCTTTTTCATTCATGGCGAGAGCGCGTCGGAAGAGCAGTCCAGCCTCGTCATACTTGCCCTGAGTTTTCAGCAAAAGTGCCAGATTGTTTAGGTCTGTAGCAACATCAGGATGATTTGGGCCGAGAACTTTTTCCCTGATAGCAAAAGCACGACGAAAAAGTGGTTCGGCTTCGGTGTAGTTACCCTGATCAGAGAGCAATACCGCCAGATTGTTCAGGCTTGCGGCAACATCGGGATACTCTGGGCCAAGAGTCTTTTCTCCGATAGAAAGAGCGCGTCGAAAGAGTGGTTCAGCTTCGGCGTAACGCCCCATTTTCCAGAGTATTCCAGCATGGGTATTGAGATAGAGCGGGTTCTCGTCCTCGATGGCGGCGGCTTTTTTGTAGTAGCGCTCGGCTTCGGGGTAGTTGATTTGCAGCTCGTAGGTCTGGCCTTGCAGATAATGCACTTTTGCAAGGTCTTGCTGCAAATCGTTGTGTTTGTTGCGGAACTCGGCGAGCAGGCGATTGACCTCGTCGTAGTTGAAGTTGTCTCTGGCGGCTTCGATTTTTGGAATCAGCGCTTTCAGTTCAGCGCCGACGGAGCCTTGCTGAAACAGCTTTTGCGCGTCGGCATCCGCCTGCACCACCTTGTCGAGGAAGTTTGAGAGGTCTTCCCAGAATTTCGCCCGGCTGTAGGCATCGAGTTGCTCGACCTCCTTGCCGCCATGAGCGGCGCGAACCAGCTTCCTGAACGCGGGATTCTCTTTGGTCGCCTCCCAGTCCTGATGCTGGATGGATTTTCTGTACTCGGCCAGTTGCTTTGGACTCAATCCGCGATAGACTGTAACATTCCCGTCAGCAACGATGTTTTCATCTCCGTTGATGGTGGTTTTCACCTGGGCGGCAGACAAAGAGGGTTGCGCGGTGAGCGTGAGAATGGTGATCCCGGCAATGACGGTGCCCGCGAAACGATGTATGGTTGATCTCATCTTTGCTCTTCTCCCTGAATCGTGACGTTGCCACCAGCACTGATGTTGTTGTCACCGTTGATGATCGTGACGTTTCCTTCATTCTTCTCAACGGATTGTGACGGCGGCGTAGCAGGCTGTGTTGCAGGAGCCGTTACGGCAGGTGCGACCGGAGCGGGTTCCGTTTTCCTTGAGTTCAGATAACCGAACGCGCCGGTTATGACTGCGACGATGATCGCGACAATGCCGCCGATGATCGCCACTTTCACTTCTTTTTTCATTGGCAGTGGGGATGGGGGTGAAACTGCAAAATCTGTATGCCGAAAGATACTGCGGAAATAGTGCCGGGGCAATTGGTTGGGAGCGATTACAGGGGTTGAGAAGAGGGCTGGCCCGATGGGTCGAGAGCATCCCGACGAAAGATTGTTCAGGAATCAGAATATGCCGAGCAGGCGCTCGGCGTTCCCAGGGTGTTATCCCGCTCCGTCACTTTCTGCGGCAATGCTGCGCTATATCTCTGGCGATAATCACGGTGGCGCCGAGACGGGCGTTGACGAATCCGCTTGCCTTTTCTCCGGCCTTTTTCAGTTGCCCGGCATTTTCGACAAACGCGGTCAGCGCCTCACGGAGTTCCGGCTCGCCGGTGACCACCGTGGCCGCTCCGGCTTCGACGAGGCCGGTGGCTTCGGGCGAATTGCCGTAGATCGGGCCGAAGAGCACCGGAATGCCATGCGCGGCCGGTTCGATGGTGTTGTGCACGTTCACGCCGAAGCCGCCGCCGACGTAGGCGATCGAGGCGATGGCGTACAGCTCGGCGAGGTAGCCGGTCTGGTCGATCACCAGTACCTGCCGGGCCGGGTCGAAGGTTTCGTCCATCTCTGAAATGGTCACCGCTTCGATGTCGCGCTCCCGCAGATTCTCCAGCAGCCGCCCGATGTTCTGCCGATCCACCTTGTGCGGCACCAGGACGAGGCTGAGTTTCCGGCGGAGAGAAAGCCACGCGGGAACGAGGATCGCCTCGTCCGGCTCCCAGGTGCTGCCGCCGACCAGCACCATCCGGTCGCGGAAGAGCGGCTTGAGCCGCGCCGCCCGTTCGTCGCTTTTTTTCCGGCGCTCGACAACCTGGTCGAATCGCGGATCGCCCGCCGTGATGACGTTCTTGCAGCCGAATTGGTTCAGAAACGTTTCACGGCCTTCGGCGTCGATGGTGTAGATGACGTCGAAAAGCGAAAAAAGGTCGCGGTAAAATCCTCTCAATCCGCGCTTGAGGTAGGGTGATCCGGGCGGGAGGGCGGCGGCGGCGAGGAGCATTCGCGCCCCGCTTCGCTTGATCGCTTCGAGATGGTTCGGCCAGAAGTCGTAGCGCATCAGCATGAAGATGTCCGCGCCGACGAGTGCCGCGAGTTGCCGGGCGTTCTCCGGCGTGTCGAGCGGCAGGTAGAAGACCGCCGCCGCGTCGGGGTAGTGCTTCCGCGTTTCGTAGCCCGAGTCGGAGAAGAACGACACCACCACATCCATCTCCGGAATCTGCTCGCGCAACTCCGCAATGATCGTGCGGGCCTGCTCGAACTCGCCGACCGACGAGGCGTGAATCCACAGTCGGCACGACGGTTCCGGCAGCGCGGCGAGGCGCGATTCAAGCTCCTCGAACAGGTTCGTCCGCGCCTCCGCGAAAGTTTTCAATCTCGGCTTGCGCGACGCCAATAGCCGGAGCAGATGCGGCTGGAGCGGAGAGAGCAACCGGTATGCGGCCAGGACGAGTGAGACCATGATTTTGTTGGGCGATGAAGAGCTGTCGTTGTCGAAAATAATAAAAAATGAGACAAGAGTCGCCGTGCGTTCCGGTCGGGCGGCATCGTTCATTTTCGTTGCGTACATTGTCTGTATGAAGCTCTGCCGAACGATTCATCACGGAGATTCCGGAACATGCCGTACCGCCAGCTCGACCATACCGCCGACCTCTGCTTCGAGGTGAGTGCCGCGAGCTTCGCGGAGCTGGCGGGCGAGGCGTTGCGGGCGATGATGGCGTGGACTGGCCCGGAGTGGACGGATGTGCGGGTCGAGCGTCCGTTTCGCGTCGAAGCGCCCGACCGCACGGCGCTGCTCATCGATCTGCTCAACGAAGCGCTCACGCTCTCGCAGATTCACCACGAAGCCTACGACGCGCTCGCAATCCGCTCGGTCAGCGACGAGTTCGTCGAAGGCTCGTTTCTCGGCAGGGCGATTTCCGGCGCGAGGGATGAAATCAAGGCGGTCACGTATCACGGCGCGACGGTCGAAGAGCGGGCTGACGGTTCGTGGGTCGCAATCTTGTTGATGGACATCTGATGGAGGGCACGAGAGTTTTTGTCGGCCTGCCCGCTTGCCGCGAGCTTGTTGAAGCAACTCAGGCGTATCGGCGGGCGCACGCCGGGCTGACGGTACGGTGGGTGAGGCCGGAGAACCTTCATCTGACGCTGGTTCCGCCGTGGCAATGCCTCGATGTCGATACCGTCTGCCGCGCATTGAGCGAGGCGGCGGCGCGGCAGTCGCCGTTCGAGGTCATCTTCGAGCAGATATCGTTCGGCCCCGACCCGCGCCGCCCGAGGCTCATCTGGGCGACCGGCGCGGCTCCTGCCGGACTGCCGGAGTTCGCGCGGGGGCTCCTTGCCGCGACCGGAGCGCCGGGCGAACCGCGCAAATCATTCCTCCTGCACCTCACCATCGCCCGCTTCAACTCCCGTGATCTCGATGCGATGGGCCAGCGCAAACTGCGCGAACCGGTGTCGTGGCGCGGAACGCTCGACGCGCTCTGCCTCTACGAATCGCTGCTCAAGCCCGGCGGCGCACAGTACCGCGAACTGTGCCGGATCGGGCTTGGGCGGGCGGCTGATCTCTGCGCGGTTGATGCAAGCGCTTGTCATCATTGAAAAATAAATTCGTCTTTGGTCAGATAAAATCGTACTATTCAAATCAATTTTTATTGTGGTGATGATGCCAAGAAAGAGTCAGAAAATATTGACGGCTGATTGAGCCGCGTTTTTCTGCTGATTGTGATGGATCGATGGCCGGCCTTTGGCTGCCTCAGGACTGACGTGAGACTTCCCCCCTTCATTTCTCTTCTTTCCAGCATTGCGACCACGTGCGCCCCGACAGGGTTTTTTCGTGTACCGTTAACGAATAATGCCATCGTTCCGATTGCTGTCGGGATCGCCGGTTATTGACGGTGCTTTCAACAATGACATGGAAGGAGACTATGAGCGAACAACAGCAAGATCAATCTTTGAATTTCCGCAGCCTTGCACTGGCTGAACCGCTGCTTCAGGCCCTCGAAGCGGTGGGCTATGAAACCCCGACGCCCATTCAGGCCAGCACCATTCCGCTGCTTCTCGAAGGGCGTGACCTGCTCGGCCAGGCGCAGACCGGCACCGGCAAGACGGCGGCGTTCGCTCTGCCGATATTGTCTAACATCGATCTCTCATTGACCGATCCGCAGGCGCTCGTGCTCGCGCCGACCCGCGAGCTGGCGATCCAGGTTGCCGAGGCGTTCCATACTTATGCCGAGTTCATGCCTGACTTTCATGTACTGCCGATCTACGGCGGCCAGGATTACGGCGTGCAGATACGCAATCTCAAGCGCGGCGTTCATGTGGTGGTCGGTACTCCGGGCCGCGTGATGGACCACATGCGCAAGGGGACGCTGAACCTCGACAGCCTGAAGTGCCTGGTGCTCGACGAGGCCGACGAGATGCTGCGCATGGGCTTTATCGACGACGTCGAGTGGATTCTCGAACAGACCCCCGATAACCGCCAGGTGGCGCTCTTTTCGGCTACCATGCCGCAGCCGATCGTGCGCATCGCCCGCAAGTACCTGAAAGCGCCTGCCGAGATTTCCATTCAGAGCAAGACCACGACGGTCGAAACCATCCGCCAGCGCTACTGGATGGTCGGCGGCCACCACAAGCTCGACGCGCTGACGCGCATCCTCGAAGTCGAGCCGTTCGATGGCATCATCATCTTCGTGCGCACCAAGACCGAAACCGTGGCGCTGGCCGAAAAGCTTCAGGCGCGCGGATATGCCGCCGCCGCGTTGAATGGCGACATGGTGCAGTCGGCTCGTGAGCGCACCATCGAGCAGCTCAAGGATGGCACGCTGAACATCGTCATCGCCACCGACGTCGCCGCGCGCGGCCTCGATGTGGAGCGCATCAGCCACGTCATCAACTACGACATTCCGACCGACACCGAGTCCTACGTGCACCGCATCGGGCGCACGGGTCGCGCCGGACGCAGCGGCGAGGCGATTCTGTTCGTCTCTCCGAGGGAGCGCGGGATGCTCTTCGCCATCGAGCGGGCCACCCGCAAGCGCATCGACAAAATGGAGCTGCCCTCGACCGAGACGGTCAACGACAAGCGCATCGCCAAATTCAAGCAGCGCATCACCGACGCCATCGCCGCCGAAGACCTCGAATTCTACATCGGCCTGGTGGGGCAGTACTGCCTGGAGCACAACGTCTCCGAACTCGAAGCCGCTGCCGCTCTGGCCCGGCTCTTTCAGGGCGACGAACCGTTTCTGCTTTCCGCCAAGCAGGAGCGAGAGCGTTCAGAGCGCCGGGACCAAGACCGGGAACCTCGTCGCGATTCGTTCCGTGACGACGACCGCCGGGAGCGCGAGCCGCGCAGACAGAGCAAAGGCGGCCTCTATTCCGACGAGAAGAAGGAGACCTACCGCATCGAAGTGGGCAAGATGCACGACGTCAAGCCGGGCAACATTGCCGGTGCGATCATCAACGAAATCGGCCTCGACCCGGAAGCGGTTGGCAAGATTGTCATCAACGACCAGTACAGCACCGTCGAGCTTCCTGCGGGAATGCCGAACGATGTGTTCCAGGAACTCAAGAAGGTCAGGGTTTGCGGACGCCAGCTCCGGGTCTCGAAAATGGATGGCAGTCAGGGTGGCTACGGCGACCGTCACGACCGTGGATTCGGCGGTGATCGCGGCGGCAATCGCAGTTACGGAAGTGACCGCGGAGGCGAGCGTGGTGGCGACCGTGGATTTGGCGGCGACAAAAAGAAGAGCTACGGAAAACCCTCCGGTGAAAAGCGCAAAAAAGATGCCGGCGGTTTCTTCACCGGCTTCTCTTCCGGCAGAAAAAAGAAGCGGATGGGTGACTGATTCGCTACTCGTTTCACGATTTGAAAGCCTGACGCGATGGTTCCCGTTGCGTCAGGCTTTTTTGGTTTTCATCCGGCAGCGTCTAAATTTTGATTACGTGCATCTGACTTATCCGGCTGGTTGCGATACCGGTTCACCAAAATACGGGGGCGATCATGGAAATTGAATTCTACGGGGCGACGCGGCGGGTGACGGGTTCCTGCCATATTCTCAGGGCGAACGGGTTGACGGTG
The DNA here is from genome assembly GCF_004118635.1 of Chlorobaculum sp. 24CR. Classification (GTDB taxonomy): domain Bacteria; phylum Bacteroidota; class Chlorobiia; order Chlorobiales; family Chlorobiaceae; genus Chlorobaculum. The sequence continues at coordinate 14,812 of NZ_SDGU01000062.1, forward strand.
CTGCTCGATTGCGGACTGGTGCAGGGGAGCCGGGAGGTCGAGGCGCTGAACCGCGAGCCGTTTCCGTTCGAGCCGTCCGAAATCGACGCCGTGGTGCTCAGTCACGGGCACATCGACCATTCGGGCCGCCTGCCGCTGCTGGTGAATCGCGGCTTTCGCGGGCCGATTTTCACGCATCACGGCACCATCGATTTGTGCCGGATTCTGCTGCGCGACTCGGCGATGCTTTCGGAGAGCGACGCGCGGTTCATGCAGAAGCACGGGCAACGCAACGCCGAGCCGCTCTACACGGTCGAAGAGGCCGAGCGGTGCGTCAGCTCCATGACGGGTCTCGGCTACGGCGAGCGGCGGGAGATTCTGCCGGGCATCGCCGTGACGCTTTTCGACGCGGGCCACATCCTGGCCTCGGCGTTCGTCAAGCTCGAAGTCACGGAGGGCGAAACCACCCGCACGCTGGTGTTCAGCGGCGACCTCGGGCAGTACGATTCGCCGATCCTGAACGATCCCGAAGCGATTGGCCAGGCCGACACGGTGATCGTCGAAAGCACCTACGGCGACCGGCTGCACCGCGATTTCGAGAGCACCCTGGACGAAATCGGCGAGATCATCAAGACCTCGCGGCGCGACTGCGGCAACATCCTGATTCCCGCCTTCTCGATTGGCCGCAGCCAGGAGCTGCTCTACCTGTTCGGCGAGCACTACCATGAGTGGGAACTCAACAAGTGGCAGGTGTTCCTCGACAGCCCGATGGCCATCGAAGCGAGCCGTATCTACTGGCATCACGAGGAGTTATGGGACGACGAGGCGCGCCTGTTCCGACGCCAGATGCGCAAAATGCCGCCCGTCGGCAACCTGCACCTGACGCGCAGGGTGGAGGAGTCGATGAAGATCAACGAGTTCCACGAAGGCGCGATCATCATCGCCGGAAGCGGCATGTGCAACGGCGGGCGCATACTGCACCACCTGAAGCGCAACATCGGGCGGCCCGAATGCCACATCATCATCACCGGATTCCAGGCCGAGGGCACGCTCGGACGGGAGATCGTCGAAGGGCGCAAGGAGGTGTGGATGCACGGGCGGCAGTTCGCGGTGCGCGCCCAACTGCACACCGTCGGCGGCCTGTCGGCGCACGGCGACCGCAACGACCTCTTGCGCTGGCTGAAGAGCCGGGAAGGCTCGCCGCAGATAGTGATCGTGCACGGCGAACAGAGCGTCAAGGAGTCGTTCAGAGGAGTTCTGCGCGACGAGATTGGCGCCGATGCGCTCATTGCCCAACCCGGCGACCGGCTTAACCTTGTGTCGAACGAACTGCGAAAGGCAGAGATAGAATAACAGTAAAAAAAACGTATGATTATCAAGACTATCCACGAGCTTGTGCCCGTCCTGCAAACCGCCATCGGCCCGGTGATCCTGATCTCCGGACTTGGCCTGCTTTTGCTCACCATGACCAATCGCCTGTCGAGGGTCATCGACCGCTCGCGCGAGCTGCTCGACGAGAGCGACAAACTCTTCGGCGTTGACCGCACCCGCATCGACCGCGAGATCGACGTGCTCTGGCGGCGCGCCCGCTACGTGCGCAACGCGATTTTGCTGGCGGTAGCAAGCTGCCTCGGCGCGGCCACGCTCATCATTCTGCTCTTCCTCACCAGCTTGTTGCACTTCGATTTACCGCTGCTGGTTTCGACGGTGTTCATCATCAGTATGCTCTGCCTGATCGGCTCGCTCGTGCTCTTTCTGTTCGACGTCAACCTCACGCTTTCAGCGTTGCGCATCGAGTTCGAGGGGCACAGGAAGAAGAATTGATAATGAAAGAGGCGCGGTGTTTTGCCGCGCCTCGTTTTTCTGTCCTGTCCACGTTGTCCACTCAGTTTACAACGTCCACTCTCACCCGATCACCTCGAAACCGGTGTAGGGCCGCAGCACTTCCGGTACCATCACTTTGCCGTCGGCGGTCTGGTAGTGTTCGAGCAGCGAGACCATGAGTCGTGATGTCGCCAGCCCGGAGCCGTTCAGCGTGTGCACGAACTCCGGCTTGGCCTTGCCGCCGGGCTTGAAGCGGATGTTCGAGCGGCGGGCCTGGTAGTCCTCGAAGTTCGAGACGCTCGATGCTTCGAGATATTTGTTCTCGGCGGGTGACCACACCTCGATGTCGTAGCACTTGGCGGCGTTGGCGCTGATGTCGCCGCTGCACAGCGTGATGACGCGGTAGGGAATCCTGAGTGCGACGAGGATCGCTTCGGCGTGGCCGAGAATCTCTTCGAGCGCTTCATACGACTCTTCGGGACGGGTGAAGCGCACCATCTCCACCTTGTTGAACTGGTGCACCCGCAAAAAGCCGCGCGTGTCCTTTCCGTAGCTGCCCGCCTCGCGCCGGAAACAGGCCGAGTAGGCGGCGTAGGCGATGGGCAGGTTCGCCGCGTCGAGCATCTCGCCGCGATGCAGGTTGGTCACCGGCACCTCGGCGGTCGGGATGGCGTACAGCCCGTCCTCCGGCATGTGATAGACCTGGTCGGCGAACTTCGGCCATTGGCCGGTTCCCCGGAGCGACTCCTGGTTCACCATGAAGGGCGGGAACACCTCGGTGTAGCCGTGGCTGGTGCTGTGGGTGTCGAGCATGAAGTTGATGAGCGCCCGCTCCAGCCGCGCACCTTTTCCGACATAGACCGGGAAGCCAGCGCCGCTGATCTTCGCGCCGCGCTCGAAATCCAGCAGACCGAGGCTTTTGCCGAGTTCGAGATGGTTCTTGACCGGGAAATCGAGATCGTGCCCGAACGAAACCGGCCCCTTGCAGAGCACGTTGTCATCTGCCGAACGCCCTTCCGGAACGCTTTCGTGCAGGCGGTTGGGCAGGGTGAGCAGCAGCTCCTCCATGTCGGCTTCGAGGGTCGAGAGCGCCAGATCGAGATCGGCGATCTGGTCGGAGACCTCCTTCATCTGCCGGATCAGCTCCTCGCCTGAACCCTGTCCGGTGCGCTTGATGTTGGCGATCTCTTTGGAGACGCGGTTGCGCAGCGCCTTGAGGTCGTCGGTGCGCTGCACCATCGCCTTGCGTTCAGCGTCGCGTTCGAGCAGGCGGTCAACCTTCGGCGCGTCGTCACTTTGCTGGCGACGGCGCAGCATCTCTTTCACATCATCCGGATTCTGGCGGATGTACGTAATATCGAGCATAAATCGTTTAAAAAATGATGGTTAGGCTGAGAGGAGCGATTTGACGAGGTTCTGGACTTTGCCGCCGTCGGCTTTGCCCTTGAGCGCTTTCATGGCGAGGCCCATCACCTTGCCCATCTCTTTGATGGATGTCGCGCCGGTTTGCGCGATGATTTCACGGATGGCTGCTTCAACCTCTTCGTCCGGGAGCTGCTGCGGCAGATACTCTTCGAGCACCTTCAGCTCGGCGGCCTCGGTTTCGGCGAGGTCAGGGCGGTTGCCCGCCGTGAACTGCTCGATGGCGTCGCGACGCCGCTTGGCCAGCCCCATCACCACTTCGAGTTCCTGTTCCTCGTTCAGCTCGGCCTTGCCGCCGACCCGGATGGAAACCTCTTTTTCGAGCAGCGCGGCCCGGATAGAGCGGATCGCGTTCAGGCGAATCTTGTCGCCGCTTTTCATGGCTTCTTTCAGTTCGCGGTCGATTTTTTCCTTGAGGCTCATGGTAGTAAAATGGTGCGGTTCGTTGGTGGTTTTTCAAGAACCGGAAGATAAGAGGAATAGTTGATAATTGATAATTGACAATTGACAATGGATAGTGAAGAAGAAGCCTCAAAGGCTCACAACCGTTCTTGCAACTATCCATTATTCATTAGCAATTATCCATTGCTACTCCTCCTGCAAATCGCCGCTGGTTGGCCGCAGCACGATCGCTTCGACCGTGGTTCTCGCCGGTTGAAGGTACGCCTGCACCACCGGGACGGCGATGTCCTCCGGCATCATCATGAGCGCCTGCATTTCGTCGTTCACTTCACCCCACATTGGTGTCATCGCTGCTCCTGGCTGAACGTCGGTGACGCGCACGTTGCACTTCCTGGCGTACAGGCGCAGGGTTTCGACCAGGCCTCGCTGGCCGAATTTGGACATGCAGTAGAGCGATGAGTGTTTGAACGCTTTCGTTGCGGCCACCGAGGTGATGAAGAAGATGTGTCCCGAGCGCTGACGTTCCATGACGGCGAAGAGTGCTTGCGTCAGGAAAAAAGTGCCCTTCAGGTTGGTGTCCATCGTGTAGTCGAAATCCTCTTCGCTCATGTCACCCAGCGTTCCGAAGCGGCCAACGCCCGCGTTGTTTACCAGACAGTCGATGCGCCCGTGGCGCTCGGCGATGTGAGCGGCGAGCCGCCGTACATCGGTTATGTCGGAGATGTCCGCAGTAATGGTGTCGGTCAGGGCGCCTTCGGCGCGGCATTCGAGCGAGATGGCGTCGAGGTCTGCCGCTGTGCGCGAACAGAGAACGAGCACCGGCTCGAAATCAGGATGGTGCCTGACGGCCCTGGCGAATTCAAGCGCGATCGCCTGGCCAATACCTTTGCCTGCGCCCGTGACAAGAATAATATGTTTCATAACTACGCCATGAAAATGGTTACAGGTTTTCTATTGAGTGTATTTAATGCGAAATGGTTTCAACTATTGCGCCATTTGACGAAATAATCTATATTAAAAATTAAAGTTAAGTTTTCATTTTTTTAACCCTAACCTTCAGGTGTCATCATGGCTAAAAGCAAGGTTAAATGGTTTGATGGCAAAAAAGGGTACGGTTTTATTCTGAACCCTGATGGCGGCGAAGACATCTTTGTTCATTTCTCGTCGATCATTTCCGACCAGGGATTCAAGGTACTCAATCAGGATGCTGAAGTCGAATATGATCTCGAAAAAACGCAGAAAGGCTATCAGGCCAAGAGTGTTCGTGAGTTATCAGCTCCTTTGGACGCGGTTATTCCCGGCGTCGTCAGTTCCACGGTAAGGGGGGTGGTGCAAAACGAGTTCAATACGGCGCATCACTAAGCCGGTTTCAGGCGATTCTTTTCCAGTCGTTTCCAACAATCTCTCTCATGATTCAATAACCCCGCAGCAAGCTACGGGGTGCGAATTTATCTTTTATCGATGCTTTTCCGAAGCAGCGTTTCGAGGAGTGTCTTCATACGTTTTGATGCCGGAATTCCGGTTTCGGGATCGAACTCTTTTCAACAGCGCTTAACGCGCAATACCGGTCAAAGCAGGGAGTGATCCCTGAAGCTGAACCAGTCACTGTTTCCAACAATCACATGGTCGAGCAGTTCGATCTGGAGGAGGTCTCCGGCCTTTTTCAGGATCGAGGTGACCTGCTTGTCGGCGTTGCTTGGCTGCACGTCGCCCGAAGGGTGGTTGTGCACCAGAATGATCGAGTGCGCGCTTTCGCGAATCGCCGCCTTGAATATCTCTCTCGGATGGATGAGCGATGCGGTGAGGGTGCCGATGGTGATGGTTTCGTGACGCAGAATCCGGTTTTTCGTGCTCATGAACAGCACGAACAGATGCTCTTTGGTTTCGTCGGGGACGCGCCCCTGCATGTACTCGAAGACGTCACGCGCACCCTGTACCTTCCGGTTCAGATTGCGCGCAAAGCGCAGCCGCCGCTGAAGCTCGAAAATCGCGGCGATCTGCATTGCCTTGGCCTCGCCGATACCGGGCGTTTGCTGCAACTCTTGAATCGACAGCTCGGCGAGGCGTTCGAGGCCGTGCTCCGAAATAAGGCTGTTGCAGGTGTCGATGATGTTGAGTCCGGCGGTGCCGGAACGCAGGACCAGCGCCAGCAGCTCCGCCGGGCTGAGGGACTCCTTGCCGGAACGCAGAAAGCGCTCCCTCGGCCGGTTGTCCGGATCGATGTCGTGAATGCGCATGAAGGGTATCCTGTTAGGGGTCAGGTTTGCAAGAGTTGCAAGTTACAATTTTGTGGGGAGTTTTCTGCTTTCTGCGAAGTGAAAGCCTATAGGACTTATAGGTCGTATAAGTCCTATAGGAAAAAGAAAGAAGAGGCTTGCAGCCCTGCGATTTATCCGTTTAGCGTCTCGCTGGTTGAGGCTTGTTCTGCGGCTTTCGACTGGTTGTTGAACAGGTAGTAGTTCAGGCTGTCTTTGAGCGCCTGGAGGCTGGCTTCAATGATGTTAGTCGAAACGCCCACCGTGCCCCAGGTGGTTTGCCCGTCGCTGGTTTCGATAAGCACCCTCACCTTGGCGCTGGTTCCCTGCTTCTCTTCGAGTACGCGAACCTTGTAGTCGATCAGTTTGATGGTTCGGATTTCCGGATAGAAAGCCACGAGCGCCTTGCGCAGCGCCTTGTCGAGCGCGTTGACCGGGCCGTCGCCGTCCGAAACGGTCATTTCGAACTCCTCGCCTACAGCCACCTTCAATACGGCCTGATCGACCGGTTTGACATCCTGTCCGTTCTGGATGACCACCTTTGATTCAAGCACCTCGAAGTAGGGGGTGAACTCGCCAAGTTCGCGGCGCAGGATCAGCTCAAAGGAGGCTTCGGCGCCATCGAACTGGTAGCCCTGGTGTTCGAGCTTCTTGACGTGGTTGACCAGATTCCGGAACAGCGCATTGTCCTCCGGCAGCGGAATGCCAAGCTCCTTGGCCTTGTAGCGAATGTTGCTCTGCCCGGCCAGCTCCGAGACCAGCACCCGCTGGCGGTTGCCGACCAGCGCCGGATCGATGTGCTCGTAGAGCGAACTCTCCTTCATCACCGCGCTGACGTGAATGCCGCCCTTGTGCGCGAAGGCCGATTTGCCCACGAACGGTGCTTTGGTGTCTGACGGGAGGTTCAGAATCTCGAAGACGAATTTGGACATCGAGGTCAGCGCTTTCAGGTCTTTGACATGGCTGAACTCTTCGCCGAGCTTGAGCATGAGGTTCGGGATGATGCTCACCAGATTGGCGTTGCCGCACCGCTCGCCAATGCCGTTCATTGTCCCCTGCACCTGCGTGGCTCCGGCCCTGACCGCCTCGACAGAGTTGGCCACGGCCAGGTCGCCGTCGTTGTGCGCGTGAATGCCCACCGGCACGGCAACGAGCTGGCGCACCCGCTTGACGATCTCGGCGATTTCGTGCGGCAGCGAGCCGCCGTTGGTGTCGCAGAGCACGACCCGGCTTGCGCCGCCATCGACCGCCGAGGCGATCATCCGTTCCGCGAATGCGGCGTTGTCCTTCCAGCCATCGAAAAAGTGCTCGGCGTCGAAGAAGACCTCGCGGCCAGCCTCGACGAGGAAGCGCACCGAGCGATGGATCAGCTCGGCATTCTCGTCGTCCGAAATGCCGAGGCTCTTGACGGAGTGCGCTTTCCATGTTTTGCCGAAAATGGTGATGACCGGCGTTTCGGATCGGACAAGTCCGAGCAGATTCAGATCGCCCTCGATATTGTCGAGCGAACGCGCCGTCGAGCCGAACGCCGCCATGCGCGCGTGACGCAGGTTGAGCTTTTTGGCCTTGAGGAAGAACTCCTCGTCCTTGGGATTACTGCTCGGCCAGCCGCCTTCGATGAAGTCCACGCCGAACTCGTCGAGCCGTTCGGCGATCAGAAGTTTGTCCTGGACCGACAGATTGATGTGCTCACCCTGCGTACCGTCGCGCAGGGTGGTGTCATACAGTTCAATTACCATGCTGTTGCTTATGCCTCGCTGGAAGCCATGAGGTCGTTTTTCCTTGCGTATTCAAAGATGCCGCCCGCCTGCACAATGTTGACGACGTCGCCCAGAGGCCGCAGCTCCCAGGTGATGTTCTGCGTGAGGTTGGTCAGCGTGTTGTTTTCCATGTCGAGCGAAAGCTCGTCGCCCGTCATGATCGATTTGTTGAGCGGCTGCGCGGTCTCGAAGGGAATGACAAAGCCGCCGTCCACGCAGTTGCGGTAGAAAATCCTTGCGTAGGATTCGGCGATGATCGCCTTTGCGCCCGCAACCTTCAAGGCGAACGGAGCGTGCTCCCTCGACGAGCCGCAACCGAAGTTCGGCCCGGCCACGATGATCGTGTAGGGCGAAGCGAAATCTCCCTCCTCGACGAACGGAACTCCTCCCTCCGGCAGACCGGCCTGGTCGATCGGAACGCCGGAGAGCGCGTATTTGCCGTACATCTTCACCTCTTCCGGATCGGAGAGGCTATAGACCAGGTGTTCGGCGGGAATGATCTGGTCGGTGTCGATATTCTTGCCGAGAACGAAGGCTTTTCCCTTTATGATGGTTTCCATGATTGTCTGTGTTTTCCTTTTCAGTTGCTTCGTTCGATCAGAGGAAATCCCTCGGATCGGTGAGTTTGCCGGTCACGGCCGAGGCCGCCGCGGTCAGCGGAGAGGCCAGATAGACGCCCGCGAACTTGCTGCCCATGCGTCCGGGGAAGTTGCGGTTGGTGGTCGAAACGACGACGTCGTTATCGACCGAACGTCCGACCGTGTCCGAAGGGCCGCCGAGGCACGCCGCGCACGACGGCAGGGCGATGCTGCAACCGGCCTCCTCGAAAATATGGCGCAGGCTCTGGCCGTCATACATCTCGGTTTCGAGCTGCGAGGCCACGAGCACGGTCGCCGGGACGATGTTGGTCGTGACCGACACCTTCTTGCCCTTGAGGATTTTCGCCGCGAGCCTGAAATCGGTGAGCTTGCCGCCGGTGCAAGAGCCGATGTAGGACTTGGTGATCGGCGTTCCAGCCACGCTGCGCACGGTGGCGCGGTTGTCCGGGCTGTGCGGCTGCGCCACGACCGGCTCCATCTGCTCGACGTTGTAGCGGTACATGCTGTGGTACTGCGCGTCGGGGTCGCTGTGAAAGATTTCGTACGGCTTGCTGGTGCGCGCCTTCACGAAGGCCTCGGTGAGTGCATCGGCGGCGATGATGCCGTTCATGCCACCGGCCTCGATGGCCATGTTGCAGAGCGTCATGCGCTCGTCGATGGGCAGCGAATAGACCGCTTCGCCATCGAACTCCATCGAGCGGTAGGTCGCGCCGTCGGTGGTGATGTCGCCGAGGATCTGCAGGATCAGGTCTTTGGCCGTCAGGTACTCTGGCATCTGCCCCTCGAAGGTGAACTTCATCGATTCGGGCACCTTCTCCCAGAGCTTGCCGGTGCCGAGGATGAAGGCCGCATCGGTGTTGCCGATGCCGGAACCGAACATGCCGAATGCGCCCGAGGTGCAGGTGTGCGAGTCGGTACCGAAGAGCACCGTGCCGGGGAGGTTGAATCCCTCTTCGGCCAGCGCCACATGGCAGACGCCGCGATAGCGGTCGGTGCCTACATCGTAGTAGTTCGGCAGACCCTGCTCGGCGGCGAACTGGCGCAACAGGTCGATGTTGCGGTGCGCGTGCTCGTTTGCCGTGAAGATGTAATGGTCGGGAAGCACCACCACTTTCGACGGATCCCACACTTTGGCGTTCGGGCCGAACTCCTGTTTGAAGATGTCGAAAGTCGGTGGCCCGCAGACGTCATGCGTCAACAGGACATCGACATTGAGCCATACGCTCTGGCCGGGATCGACGAACTTGCGGTTCGCGGCCCTCGAGAAAATTTTCTGGGTTATCGTTTGTGCCATGATCTGAAAGATTCCGTTATCGGTAAAATCTTGTCTAAATTTTTTCCGGGCTGTATGGCCCTGTGAAAAGCCGAAAAGCCGGTGGCCTACAGAGCCCCGGCTTTTCAGTTGACGGTCGTTTTGCCGTCAGACTCGCTCTGTTACTTTTTCGACGCCGTTACGACTCAAATTCGGGCGACGATGGCCGCCGTCATTTCGGTGGTCGAACAGACGGCTTCGCCCGGTGCGGCGATGTCGCCCGTGCGGAAGCCGGCGGCAAGCGCGTCTTCGATGGCGGCGTAGATTTCGCCCGCCACTTCCGGCCTGTCGAAGCTGTTCTCGAACATCATGGCAACCGACGCGATGGTCGCAATCGGGTTGGCCTTGTTTTGGCCCGCGATGTCGGGAGCGCTGCCGTGGATCGGTTCGTAGAGCGCGTGCTCCGAGCCGACGCTGGCCGAGGGCAACATGCCCAGGCTGCCGGTAATCATGCCAGAGATGTCGCTCAGAATGTCGCCAAAGATGTTGCCGGTCACGATGACCTCGAACTGCTTCGGGTTGCGCACCACCTGCATGGCGGCGTTGTCCACGTACATGTCCACCAGCTCGATTTCAGGGAAATCCTGGTGCACTTCGTGCACGATGTTGCGCCAGAACTGCGAGACTTCGAGCACGTTTGCCTTGTCGATGGAGGTCACTTTGGCGTTGCCGCGCTTCCGGGCATACTCGAAGGCGAGCCGGGCGATGCGCTCGACCTCGTAGCGCTCGTAAACCATCGTGTTCCAGCCGCGATTCTCGTCGTAGCCTCTCGGCTGGCCGAAGTAGATGCCGCCGGTCAGCTCGCGGAAAACCATGAAGTCGGTGCCCTGCACCACTTCGGTCTTCAGCGTCGATGAGGCCACCAGCGCGTCGTAAACCTTTGCCGGACGCAGGTTCGCGAACAGGCCGAGCTCCTTGCGGATTCTCAGCAGCGCCGCTTCGGGTTTTTGCTCGTGCGGCAGGTTCTCCCACTTGTAGCCGCCGACCGCGCCAAGCAGCACGGCATCGCAGTTCTTGCACGCTTCGAGCGTCTCGTCGGTCAGCATGGAGCCGTGCACGTCGTATGAAGCGCCGCCGAAGAGGTGCTCCTCGACCGTGACTTCAAAATCGTGCTTTTTCGCAACGGCGTCGAGCACTTCGAGCGCACCGGCTACCACTTCGGGGCCGATGCCGTCGCCGGGTATGGAGACTATTTTGTACATCATCCTCCCGCTCATTTCTTTTTCAGCCAGCTCATCATGCCGCGCAGCTTCGCGCCGACGACTTCGATGGGGTGGTTGCGGTTGCTCTCGCGCAGCTCGTTCATCTTCTTGTAGCCGGAGTTGCACTCGTCGATGAACTCTTTGGCGAAACGGCCATCCTGGATCTCTTCGAGAATTTTCTTCATCTCGGCTTTCGCGGCGGAAGCGACAACACGCGGGCCGCGGGTCATGCCGCCGTACTCGGCGGTGTCGCTGACCGAGTAGTTCATGCGCGACAGGCCGCCTTCGTAATAGAGATCGACGATGAGCTTCAGCTCGTGCATGCACTCGAAGTAGGCCAGCTCTGCCGGGTATCCGGCTTCCGTCAGGGTCTCGAATCCGGCCTTGATGAGTTCAGCCGAACCGCCGCACAAGACGGCCTGCTCGCCGAACAGATCGGTCTCGGTTTCGTCCTTGAAGTTGGTTTCGATGACGCCGGCCTTGGTGCCGCCGATGCCGCGCGCCCATGCGAGCGCCTGCGCCTTGGCCTCGCCGGTGGCGTCCTGGTGCACCGCGATGAGGCACGGTACGCCGTTGCCTTCGGTGTAGGTGCGGCGAACGAGGTGGCCGGGGCTTTTCGGGGCGATCATGATGACGTTCACGTCAGCCGGAGGCACGATCTGGTTGTAGTGAATATTGAAGCCGTGGCCGAAAGCGAGCGTCGCGCCCGATTTCATGTTCGGCGCGATCTCATTGTCGTAAACGCTTTTCTGGGTCTGATCCGGCAGGAGCACCATGATAATATCGGCCCACTTGACCGCTTCGGCGACGGTATCCACCCTGAGACCGGCCTCGCGGGCTTTGTCGCAGGAGGCGCTATCGGTGCGGAGGCCGACGCAGACGTTCATGCCGCTGTCCTTCAGGTTCAGCGCATGGGCGTGGCCCTGACTGCCGTAGCCGAGAATGGCGATATTCTTCTGCTGCAGTACCGCGAGATCGGCATCCTGCTCGTAATAGACATTCATTGACATATTCGTGTTGACTTGATTTGGACGTACATAAAAAAATTCAGCTCTCGCCGCGATGGATGGCCACCGCGCCGGAGCGGGCGAGTTCCCGTATGCCAAAAGGCTTGAATAGATCGATAGCCGTGTTGATTTTGTCGGGTGAACCGACGAACTCAATAGTAATGGATTTTTGCTTTATATCCACGACTTTTCCCTTAAAAACATTGGCCAGCTCGAAAATCTCGTGCTGGGTGGATTTGCTGAGTTTCAGGCTCAAAAGCAGCAGTTCGCGCTCCACGTGCGGCTGATGGGTCAGGTCGGTCACCTTGATGGTATCGACCAGCCGGTTGAGCTGTTTCAGTACCTGGCTGATGATGCGGTCTTCGCCCCGCGTCACGATGGTCATGCGCGAAATTTCGGGGTCTTCGGTCTCGCCGATGGAGATGCTTTCGAGATTGAAGCCGCGTGCGCTGAACATGGCCGCAACCCGGTTCAGCGTGCCGAACTTGTTCTCGACCAGAACGGATATAAGATGTTTCATAGAAGTTGCTTAAACCATTGTTTTCGGATTCAGCCGGGCCAGCAGCATGTCGGAAATCGACCCGCCGGCCGGCACCATTGGAAAAACCATGTCCTTGCGGACGACCCTGAAGTCAACCAGCACCGGCCCGTCGTTGTACGCGAGCGCTTCGGTGATGGCGTTTCGCGCCGATTCGGGATTGCTTGCCGACATCGCCTTGCAGCCAAACGCTTCGGCGACCTTGACGAAATCGGGGTTGCTCGCGGCCAGGTCGGTGAAGGAGTACTTCTCCTGGTGGAACAGCTCCTGCCACTGGCGCACCATGCCGAGATAGCTGTTGTTGATGAGGAATATCTTGACCGGCAGCTTGTTGAAAACCGCCGTGACCAGCTCCTGGATGTTCATCATCAGGCCGCCGTCGCCGCTGAAGAGCACCACCGGCCGGCCGGTGACGCCGAACGCCGCGCCGATGGCCGACGGCAGGCCGAAGCCCATCGTGCCGAGACCGCCGCTGGTGATGATCGAGCGCGGTTCGGTGAACTTGTAATATTGCGAAGTCCACATCTGGTGCTGGCCGACGTCGGTGACGACCACCGCATGACCCCTGGTCTGCTTCGAGACCTCGTCGATGACGAACTCGGTCTTGAGCGACTCCGGCTCGATGGTGTAGTCGAGCGGGCATTGCTTGCGCCACGCCTCGATTTCCGAGAGCCAAGCGCTGCGATCCTCCTTCGTTTTCGGCATCGCTTCGAGGAGCGAGGCGAGGAAGTCTTTCGAGTCGCCGACCACCGGCAGATCGACCTTGATGTTTTTATCGACATTGGTCGGGTCGATGTCGTTGTGAATCTTGTAGGCCTGCGTGGCGAAGGTATCGACCTTGCCGGTGACGCGGTCGTCGAAGCGCGCGCCGACGGCGATCAACAGATCGCAGTTGCTCACCGCCTGGTTCGACCAGTAGGTGCCGTGCATGCCGAGCATCCCCATCGAGAGCGGATGGTCGCCGGGGAAGGCGCCAAGCCCCTGCAGGGTCATGGTGACCGGAATCTGCAGGTCGATGGCCAGCTTGCGCAGCTCCTCCGAAGCTTCAGCCGTGATGACGCCCCCGCCGATGTAGAAAAGCGGACGCTTGGCCTTCGAGATCATTTTCGCCGCTTTCTGCACCTGGTTGGCGTGGCACTTGATGGTCGGCTTGAAGCCCCGGATTTCGACGCTCTCCGGCCATTCGAAGGTGCATTCGGCGTTGAGCACATCCTTCGGCATATCGACCAGCACCGGGCCGGGCCGTCCGTTGGTGGCGAGGTAAAAGGCCTTGCTGATGGTCGTGGCCAGCTCCTTGACATCCTTGACCAGGAAGTTGTGCTTGGTGATTGGCCGCGTGATGCCGACGATGTCCGCCTCCTGGAAGGCGTCGTTGCCGATCAGCGAACTCGGCACCTGGCCGGTGAAGACCACCAGCGGCGTGGAGTCCATGTAGGCGTTGGTGATGCCGGTGACGGTGTTGGTCGCGCCGGGGCCGGAGGTGACCAGCACCACGCCGGGTCTGCCGGTGGCGCGGGCGTACCCCTCGGCCATGTGGGTCGCGCCCTGTTCGTGGCGCACCAGAATATGTTTGATGTCCTCGACATCGTGCAGGGTTTCATAGACCTTCAGCAACGCCCCGCCGGGGTAGCCAAAGATGTACTCGACCTGTTCACGCCTCAGACACTCGAAAAATATTTCGGATCCGTTCAGTTTCTCTCCGTTGTTGTGCATGGTTCAATCCTGTTGATTGATGGCAAAGCCGGGCAGTAACCGGAATGTTATCGCCCCGCCCTGTTTCATTTCAGTTAAAAATCTGTTGTCAGCACCGCGCCGGTGTTGGCCGACGTGACCATTCGCGCGTATCGCGCCAGGTACCCTTTTTTGATTTTCGGCTCGAACGTCGGCAACGCCTCGATGCGCTGGCGGATCGTTTCGTCATCGAGCGCCACCGTCATCGAACGCGCCGGAATGTCGATGGTAATCAGGTCGCCGGTACGGAGCGCCGCGATCGGGCCGCGGTCGGCGGCTTCGGGCGAAACGTGGCCGACGCAGGCGCCGCGCGATCCGCCGGAGAAGCGCCCGTCGGTGATGAGCGCCACCGAGTCGCCGAGGCCGCGTCCCATGATGGCGCTGGTCGGCGAGAGCATCTCCGGCATTCCGGGGCCGCCGCGCGGGCCTTCGTAGCGAATCACCACCACGTCGCCGGACTTCACGTCGCCCTGCATGATGCCCGCGATGGCGTCGTCCTGGCAGTCATAAACCTTTGCCGGGCCGGTGTGCTTCATCATCGACAGGCTGACCGCGCCGGTTTTGACAACCGCGCCGTTCGGCGCAAGGTTCCCGTAGAGCACCGCCAGACCGCCGGTGGCCGAGTACGGGTCGCTGACCGGGCGGATCACCGTGCGGTCGAGTACCTCAGCGCTGGCGATATTTTCGCCGAGCGTCTTGCCGGTGACGGTCGGGGCGGAGAGATCGAGCAGCCCCTCGACTTTGGACAACTCCTTGAGAATCGCGGAGATGCCGCCCGCGCGATCCACATCCTCGATGTGCACCTCGGTGGTTGCCGGGCTGACCTTGCAGATGTAGGGCGTTTTCGACGACAGGTTGTTCAGCTCCGAGAAGTCAAAGTCGAGTTCCGCCTCGCTGGCGATGGCCAGCGTGTGCAGAATCGTGTTGGTGCTGCCGCCCATCGCCAGGTCGAGCGCGAAGGCGTTGAGCATCGCCGCGCGGGTCAGGATGCTGCGCGGACGCACATCCTCATTGACCAGAGCGACGATGCGGCTTGCGGCGGCCTTGACCAGCTCGTTGCGGCGCGGATCGGCGGCCAGAATCGTGCCGTTGCCGGGCAGGGCGAAGCCGAGCGCCTCCGAGAGGCAGTTCATCGAGTTGGCCGTGAACATGCCGGAGCAGGAGCCGCAACCGGGGCAGCCGCACTCCTCGATGGTCTGGAGTTCGTCTTCGGTGATTTCGCCGGTGCTGCACTTGCCGACCGCCTCGAAGACCGAAATGAGATCGACCGTCTGGCCGGATGGGGTGTGGCCCGCCGACATCGGCCCGCCGGAGACGAAAATGGCGGGGACGTTGGTGCGGAGCACACCCATCATCATGCCGGGGGTGATCTTGTCGCAGTTCGGAATGCAGACCAGGCCATCCAGCCGGTGGGCTTCGACGACGGTCTCGACCGAATCGGCGATCAGCTCGCGGCTGGCCAGCGAGTAGCGCATACCGACGTGGCCCATGGCGATGCCGTCGCAGACGCCGATGGTGTTGAACTCGAACGGCACGCCGCCCGCCTCGCGCACGGCCTCTTTGGCGATGCGGCCCAGCTCCTGCAAGTGCGCGTGGCCGGGTATCAGCTCGTTGAAGGAGTTGCAGATGCCGATGAACGGTTTCGAGAAATCGTCTCTTGACGAAACACATCCGGTTGCCTTGAGCAGGCTGCGGTGCGGAGCCTTTTCAAATCCTTTTTTTATGGTGTCGGATCTCATAAATGATTGAATGTTTGGCAATTGAAAAACAACAGTCCGGGCTTGCCTGTCCCGAAGCCGTTGAGTCTGATGGTATTGATGGAATATACGCTGGACCTGGGAACGGGCTGACGGCGGGTCAGGCTACGATAATTCGTACGTGTACGAGCGGTACCGATACGGTAAGGAGAGTGTCGGAGAGGAGAGTGGAGTGGTGTGCCGTAAAGCTGCTTGCTGCGGGGGCTGCGGGGCGTGAGGCCTCCGTGCGCCCTGAGGCTGCGGTCATGGAACGATGTTTGGTCTGAGACGGCATTGCAATGGATTCGGTTGTCGCACCAGTTTATGAAAAATTGCAAGCAAGTTACATTTTCCCGGTTATTAAATCAAGAGCGTAAATGCTCACCTTTACAAAAATTCGTCAATTATTTTCATTTGTTCGGAGTGGTGTAAAAAGTTAATAATTGTATCTTTGGGCATAGAGAACTGTTTATGTTCCACCTATCAAACAAAAAGTCAGTACCATGGTGAATATCCAGTCTCCTTCCCCGCAGGATGTGCCCGCTTTTTTTCTTCTTTTGACTCTTGTCGGTTTTTTTCTGGTGCTTGGCGAGCTTTTGACCAGGAAATTCAGTGTTACTCCGCTTGTCGTCAGAAAGGTGATTCACCTGTGCATGGGGGTGGTGATGTTCTTCATTCCATCGTACTTCAATTCGAATTTCTATCCGCTCGCCGCCGCGCTCCTGTTTACCGTCATCGGGCTGGTGAGCCTCAAGGCCGGGATTCTGCAATCGTTGCATGGCGAGCCGGTCGTGACGCAGGAGGGCGAGACGGTCATCAGTTATGGCCCGGTGCTTTTTCCGCTGGTCTTCGCGCTGCAAGCGCTCTTTCTCTGGGGTGAGCATGTCTGGATTCTCCAGACCTCCATGCTGGTACTCGGCATCGGCGACGCCCTGGCCGCGCTGGTGGGTACGGCAGCCGGCGGGCGGCATATCGAGAACCTGACCAAAAGCCGGAAGAGCATGGAAGGATCGATGGCGATGTTCATCTCCAGCCTCGTCATTCTCTCCGTCTCCCTCTTTGTTTTCCGCGACGCCTTCAGCGGCGGACTTGCCGGGCAGCCGGTCTGGAAGCTGCTTGCTCTCGCGCTGCTTCTCGCGCTGCTCTCCACGGCGGTCGAGGCGCTGCTCTCGTGGGGTCTCGACAATCTGTTCATTCCACTCTCCATCGCCTACGTGCTCTACTTGATCGATGTCAACCGCATGGTGACGGTCGATGCCTTTCTGCTGGGCGGCCTGTTCGCGCTGTTCATGGCGCTCTTTTCGATCAAGGTCAAGTTTCTCAACAACAGCGGCGCTACGGCCACCTTTCTGCTCGGCGCCAATATTTTCAGCGTCGGTGGCGTGGTCTGGACCGTGCCGCTCCTGACCTTCTACTTGCTCTCCTCGATTCTCTCCAAGCTCGGTCACAAACGGAAAGCGAAGTTCGACCTGGTGTTCGAAAAGGGTTCCCAGCGCGACGCCGGTCAGGTCTATGCCAACGGCGGCGTGGCCTGGATCATGATGGTGATCTACTCGCTGACTGCCGATCCCTACATTTTCTTCGCCTATCTCGGCACGCTGGCCGCCGTGCAGGCCGACACTTGGGCGACCGAAATCGGCACCATGTGGCCCAACGCCAAAGCTCGGCTCATCACCACCTTCAGGGATGTGCCGGTCGGAACCTCCGGCGGCGTTTCGATCCCCGGAACGTCGGCATCGTTCGTTGGCTCGTTGCTCATCTGTTCGAGCGCCGTGCTTCTGAACGTATCGTGGATCGATCAGGTTGGTATTGCGCAGTCGATGCTGGTCATCGGCGTCTCCGGCCTTATCGCCGGTCTGGTGGACAGCTTCTTTGGCGCGACGGTGCAGGCGCAGTACTTTGACCCCATCCGGCAGAAGGTGACGGAGCGGACGCACAGCATCGCGCCCGACGGCAGCCGCGTGTCGAACGAGCTGCTCAAGGGTTATCATTTTGTAAACAACGATCTGGTCAATACATTGTGTGCTATATCGGGTTCAGTCGTAGCCTATACGGTTGTGCGGAATCTTTTCTCTTTATCTATGTGAACCTATCAGAGGGAATCGAACATGTTTGAACATGCAGGTGGTGGAATTGTGACGCTGATTGCCGGAGCCGGACCGGTGGTGCTGCTGGTGCTGCTGGTGCTCGTCGTGTTTTCCATCATTTCCTGGGCGATCATCGCCTGGAAGTTCGGGTTTGTCAGAAAGTCGATCAGGGAGTCGCAGGATTTTCTCGAGTCGTTTTTCGACCTCCAGAATGCCGACAAGCTCTTCGCGGTGAGCGAAAATTACCGGAACGGTTCGCTTCCGAGAGTGTTTCGCGCCGGTTACATCGAGTTCAGCGGAATCCGTGACCGCGCCGCCGCGTCAAATATCAAAGAGCGCATCAGACTCTCCGTCAAGCGGGAGGTCAACGCCGAGAGCAAGCGCCTGACCCGCATGGTGCCGTTTCTGGCCACGGTCGGCAACACCGCGCCGTTCATCGGACTATTTGGCACCGTCTGGGGCATCATGAGCGCGTTCCAGAATATCGGCCTCATGAAATCGGCATCGCTGGCCGCGGTCGCTCCGGGCATCTCGGAGGCGCTCGTGGCCACGGCGACCGGCCTGGTGGCGGCCATTCCCGCCGTGATGGGCTACAACTACCTGACTCATCAGATCGGTCAGATCGAACGTGATATGGAGGATTTTGCGCCGGACTTTGTCGATTCATTTTTCAACCAGTAAGCGGGAGCACGTCGATGATGACCGGTCAGAAAACCAGGCTCATGAGTGACGTCAACGTAACGCCTTTCGTTGACGTCATGCTGGTGTTACTCGTCATTTTCATGGTGACCGCGCCCATGATGACCAGCGGCATGAAGGTGGAGGTGCCGCAGACTACGCATGAGCGGATGGATATCGATCCGAAAGGGCTGGTGGTAAGCGTCGATGCGTCGAGGAAGATCATGATTAACGACTATCAGCTCGACGCCTCGGAGATCGCCGGGCGGCTGCCGAAAATCCTTGAATCGATGAAGGCTCAGGAGGTCTATCTCAAGGCCGACAAATCACTGCCGTACGGTTTCGTCATGTCGGTGATGGCCTCGATCAGGGAGGCCGGGGTGGAAAAGATCGGCATGGTCACCGAGCCGGTGACGCCTGATACGCAAGAACGCTGATTCGACACGCAAGGTATGCAGAGCAGAGATGAACTGAAGCAGGAAGAACGGCGGTTTTACGTCTGGATCGGCATTGCCGCGGCGGCGCACGTGGCCGTTGTCGTGGCTGTCGTAGTGTTTCAGCTTCTTTACGTCCGGATGCATCCTCCGCTGAAGATCGTCAATGTTTCGCTGGTGCAGATGCCCGGCCTGCCCGGCCCGGCAGGCGGGCCGAAAATTCCCGAAGCGCCGCCAGCCGACGTCGAGGGGGAGCCGGAGCAATCTGAACCCGTCGCCGTAAAAAAGGTTTCCGAACCGGCGCCGAAAGCTGAAAAAAAGGTTCCCGAACCGGCAGTAGCCAAAAAGATTCCTGAAAAGCCTCCGGCCAAAGCTCCGGTCAAGGCTCCCGAACCGGCGCCGAAGAAACCGAGCGCTGTGGATGAACGGAAAAATCTCCAGGCGGCGCTTGAGAAGCTGAAAAGCAAATCGTCCGCCGAGAAACCGGAAACAGGCAAATCCTCGGCAGCAAGCAATCTCAGCAGTACCCTGGCCAATCTTCAGAAAAAGGTGGCCTCCGGGGGATCGGGAAGCGCCTACTCCGGTTCTGGTTCAGGCGCGGGCGGGGGCCGTTACGGCAGTGGAGGCGGAGGAGCGTTCGATCCTTACGCGGCAAAAATTGCCGGTATCATCCAGAATAACTGGTCTTTTTCCAGCCAGATGGTGCGAAGCGCCGCCGGGCTGGAGGTCTATGTATCTCTTCTGATTCTGCCGGACGGGTCGGTCAGCGAGATTCGTTATGACCGGAAATCATCGAGCGAATACCTGAACAATTCCGTCAGGGTCGCCCTTGCCAAATCAACGCCTTTTCCGGCACTCCCCAGGGATCGGGCCACCAAAGGCATCTGGATCGGGTTTGTTTTCACCCCGGAAGGGATCAAGCCCTGAAGCGCCTCATGTTACAGGATTTTACCGTTTCGTGAAGGCTTTGCATGAAATGGTATAGCTGTTTCGTGTATATTTCGGTGTATTGATTTTGGTCGCTGTTTGCCGTGGCTTCCGCGCGCCAGGGGTTGCCGGTCGGCTGTTTCCGTATTGCAAGCTGTTCAGAAAACGTCAATTCATTCAGGTCACCATGAGAAACACCAGGATTCCGTTTATTCATATCGCCATTGCGCTGTGCTGCATACTGCTGCTTCCGCTCAGGCTCAGAGCCGAAGATGCCGCTGAATACATCGCGATTCGCAAAGAGGGAGCCAGCAGGATCGCCATCGTCCTCGACAAAACGGCTTCCGATGGAGCCAGGCAGGCGGAGTGGGCCAGAAGCCTCGACAACACCATCAACAAAGGACTCGATTTCACCGGTCTGTTCAATCTGCTGCCAGCCCCGCTCAATATCAGGAATGCCCAGGGCGGCGCGCTCAATCTCGCCTCCATCGCTTCCGTCGGCGGCGATATTTACGCGGGAGGTTCGGTGACGAAGAAAGCGGGCAAGCCCGTTCTCGAAATGCACGTTTATGACACCTCCGGCAAGTCGCTGCTCGCCCGCGCCTATACCGGGGACGAAACGCAGCTCCGGGCAATCGGCTTGCGTTTCTGCGCTGATCTGGTCGAACTGCTCACCGGCAAACGCTCCGTCTTTGGCACCAAAATCGTTTTTGTTTCCAACCGTACCGGCCACAAAGAGGTTTATACGTGTGATTTCGACGGAGAGAACGTCGTGCAGCTCACCAATTCAAACTCGATCTCTCTGACGCCGGTCATTTCGCCCGACGGCAACTACATCGCATGGACGGATTATACAAGCGGAAGGCCCGATCTCTATATCAAGAATCTTGCAACCGGAGCGAAAGTCTCGGTCAACAAGCACGGCGTGTGCATCAGCCCGGCATGGCGGCCAGGCACCAACACGCTGGTCACGACGCTCTCCTACCAGGGCGATCAGGATTTGTATCTCATCAGGGCTGACGGCACGGTCGAGCGCCGGTTGACCAAAGGCGGCGGCATCGATGTTTCACCCTCCTTTTCGCCTGACGGGTCGAAAATGGCGTTTGTTTCGACCCGTCAGGGCGGCCCCCAGATTTTTATCCAGGATATGAACAGCGGCCAGGCTCGGCGTCTGACCTATAGCGGCACCTACAATACCCAGCCCTCATGGTCTCCATCCGGGGATAAAATCTTGTACTCCTCAATGCAAAAGAGTGGTGAAATCAATATATTTATGATAAATGCCGACGGCTCACGTCTGCTTCAACTGACCAGTGGCGCGGGTAACAACGAGTACCCGTCGTGGTCGCCCGACGGCAGCATGATTGTTTTTTCATCGACCAGGGACGGGAAACGAAAGCTCTATGTGATGAATGTGGATGGCGCCAACCAGAAGCCACTGCTTCGCATGGCAGGTGAACAGCAACAGCCCTCATGGTCTGGGAGCAAGTAACGTTTTTTTGTCAACCTTTAAACTTGAGAGGGATTTATGACAAACGTTAAAAAAATCACCAGAAGGGCGTTGTCTATTCCAGCGATGCTGCTTCTCGGCGCATGCTGCACTGCTCCTCCGCCGCCGCCATCACCGCCGCCGCCACCGCCGCCGATACCAAAAGTTGAATTGGGCGATGTTTTCTTTGATTTCGACCGCTCCGCCATCACTCCGGCAGGCGAGGATCAGCTCAAGACGAATGCCGAGTGGATGGCTGTCAACAAGGGCAAGAGCCTGGTCATTCAGGGCCATTGCGACGAACGGGGCACCTCGGAGTACAATATGGCGCTCGGCGAACGCAGAGCGGAGTCTGCCATGAAAGCCATGATGGGGCTTGGCGCTGATGAAACTCGCATGAGCGCGGTCAGTTACGGCGAAGAAAAGCCGTTCGATACCGGCCACGACGAAGCTGCATGGGCCAGGAACAGGCGGGCGCATTTTGAAGAGAAGTGAATGTATTGTGATGATCCGGATGGTTTTCAAGCCATCCGGGCTGTTTTGATTATATCAACGTAACGAGGGCAATCCCATGAGACATACTTTACCAGGATTTATCGGTGCTGCCATGATTATTTTGGCTGGCTGTTCTTCGAAGAGCGCAGTATCAACAGATGACACCTCCGGAGCCGGTTACGGATCGGGAAAAGGAGACGGAGCAGGAGCGGGCGTGAGCGTCGAAGACATGGGGCAGGGGGGAAGAGCCGGTTCAGTTGTCGGCGACATCTTCTTCGATTTTGACAGTTCAGCCCTGAGCTCCGAAGCACAGGAGCAGTTGAGTCAGAATGCGGCCTGGCTGCAAAAACATCCGGGTTCTGCCGTGACTATCGAGGGCCATTGCGATGAGCGGGGAACAGACGAGTACAATATTGCGCTTGGCGAGCGCCGCGCCGATGCGGCCCGGAGTTATCTGGTCAACCTCGGCGTAGCCGACGGCAGTCTTTCCACTGTCAGCTTCGGTGAAGAGAGGCCATTCGACCCCGGCCACAACGAAGAGGCCTGGGCAAAGAACAGAAGAGACCACTTCGTCACGAAGTAAGCCTTCCGATCGAATGAGCACAATACCGGAAGCCGGGTAATGTCCGGTCTCCGGTTTTTGTTATTAATGAACCAATTATCGATTCATGATGAAAACCAGGCGCTTTTTATTTATTCCAGCGGTTCTGCTTTCGGCATGTGCATCGCAGAACGATATGAACTATGTTCAGGGAGAGGTTTCACAGCTCAGGCAGGAGTCGAAGGTCATCAAGCAGCAATCAGCCGGCTCCTATTCCGAAATGACCCAGTACCGTGAAGAGGTCGCTTCTCTTCACGGGAAGATCGATGAACTGCAATACGACTATCAGAGCTCGAAGAGAAGGCTCGATATGGAGGATTCGCTGCTGGTCAGAAAAACCGATGATCTGGAAAGCCGGATTGAACGGATTGAGCAGTACCTCGGAATCGAGAGCGCCAGAACAGGCAAGTCTGCTGCACCGAGAGTCATGCCACCCCCGCAGCAGCCTTCGGCATCGGGAGCCGCTCCCGCCAAAGAGGCTGGTCAGTCGAAGGCAGAGCCGCCAGCGGAAGCACCAGCAACCGGCGAGGTGCTGCTCAACGAGGGGCTTATCAAGATGAAAAAAGAGGATTTTAATGGTGCTCGCGAGAAGTTCAGTGCATTCATGGCCGCCAATCCCAAATCTCCGAAGGTGGCCGATGCCCAGTTCTACGTGGCGGAATCCTATTTCAACGAAAAGTGGTACGAAAAGGCCATTCTCGAATATCAGGTCGTGATCGCCCGCTACACCAAGAGCGCCAAGCGGCCCGCCGCCTTGTACAAGCAGGGACTCTCTTTCTCGAAAATCGGAGACGAGGCCAACGCGAAAGCGCGATATAAGGATGTGGTCAATCTCTATCCGAAAGCTCCGGAAGCGAAGCTCGCTCAAAAGGGTCTCGAAAAGAAATAATCAGTCGAAAAAGCCCGGATTATCACCGGGCTTTTTTCATGCACAAAAAAAGAGCCTCTGCTATTGCAGGGCTCTTTTTGAACAGATATGCCTGAGAGAGGTGCTGAAACAAACCTGTTTATTTGAAGAACTGGTCGAGAGTATAAATCTTGTTGTCGAGTTCCACGCACAGACCCTTGCCTTCGCGGTAGAAAACGGGAATGTCCCTCATGGTCCATTTGACGCCGCGCTTGTCGAAGTCGATGACGTAGCGGTTCTCCATGTCGATCACCTGTTTGCCAATGTTAATGGCGATGTCGGGCTGGGTGGTGAGGACGTAAATTTCGATTTCGCCATCGATGAGCCTGCGGATCATCTCCGGGGTCGGCGACAGCTTGCGGCGGCCCGATGAGGGGACGAGCTCAATCTGGAGCCTGTCGTTGCGATCACGCTTTGCTGATGTGATGAAATACTTTTCGGCTTTGTGTGCCGCATTTCCTGACCAGGGGCCGGAAACAGAGTTGCGAACCTGGTTGGTCGCGGTTTGCGGACGGCTTAGCTGAGGCTGCATGGTTCTGCTCGGTTTGATTGGCTGACTGGGCACCTCTCGGTGGTGTAAACCTTAGATGAGTTAAGTTAGCAAAAGGTCTGCAAATAAAAAAAGATTTCGTCGCTCCGCCAGCCTCCTTTGCGGAAAGTTGTGCGTCACGATTTTCCGTTTTTTCAGGCTTTCGGCGCAGTTTCAGCCATAGCATTGCTGTTAGCGAGATGTTGTGAATCTGGCACTATGCCGTAACTGTTCAGTTGTTGCGTATATTTACATCTCAAGCGATCTTTTTGACGGCTGCTGAATCAAGAGAATCAAGCATGAAAGTCTTCATCAGTTCGACCTGGATGGATTTGATCGACTACCGCGCCGCAGCGATTCGCGCCGTGGAGGGGACGAATTATCAGGCGGGAAAAATGGAGGTCTTCGGCGCACGTCCGGATGAGCCGACGGTTGCCTGTCTGAAAGAGGTTGAGGAGTGCGAGATATTCATCGGGATTTATGCCCTTCGCTACGGGTTTGTTCCTGATGGTTCGGATAGTTCCATCACCGAGCTGGAATATGTTCACGCGAAAAAACTGGGCAAGGAGATTTATTGCTTTTTGCTGGATGAGGAAAATCAGGGTTGGTTGACAAAATGGATTGAAGATGAACCGGGAAAATCAAAGCTCAAGGATTTCAAAAAGGGCGTCCAAAAATTGCATGTTTGTGACTATTTCACTACGCCTGACGATTTGAGAGCCAAAGTTGCCAACGCTCTCAGTCATTTCGTTGCTAATCACAACGGATCGTCGGCATCCGATCAAACCTGTCCATTTCCAAAACCAACCGGCAACTCGCTGCCGCGTGAGGGCTTCTTCGTCGGGCGCGAGGCGGAGCGCAAGACCATCGCGGCGGCGCTTTCGCCGGAGTCACGGACGTGGGGGGCGTTGATCGATGGACCGGGCGGGATCGGCAAAACGGCGCTGGCGATCAAGGCCGCGCACGAAGCGCCGGAGGGTTTGTTCGAGCGCAAGATTTTCATATCGGCGAAGGTGCGCGAACTGACGTCGGATGGCGAAAAGCCGCTGACCGACTTTACCCGTCCGACCTGGATTGCGATGCTCGATGAGCTGGGCAGGGAACTCGGCGAAGAGAATCTGGAACGGCTCGCGCCCGACGAACGCCCGAACGTGTTGCGTCTTGCGCTGGCGGGCAAGAGGGCGCTGATCGTGTTCGACAATCTGGAAACCCTGCCCGAAGAGGAGCGCACACGCCTGTTCCAGTTCCTCTCGCGCCTGCCCGACGGCAACAAAGCCATCGTCACCTCGCGCCGCCGCACGGACGTGGACGCCCGCATCGTGCGCCTCGACCGCCTTTCGCGCGACGAAGCGATGGAGCTGATCGCCGAGCTTGCGAAAAAATATCCGCGCCTCGAACGCACCTCGGAGAAAAAGCGCGACGACCTGTACAGCATGACGCATGGCAATCCTTTACTTATCCGCTGGATTGCGGGGCAGTTGGGACGCGAAGGTTCACAATACCGCACTATCGCTGACGCCTGCGCATTTATCGAAAAAGCGCCAAAAGGCAATGATCCGCTCGAATATATCTTCGGTGATTTGCTGGAGAGCGTTACTGAAAACGAAACGCTCGTCCTCGCTGCGCTGACCTATTTCACCACACCAGCCAAGCTGAAATGGCTGGCTCAGATGACCGCCTTACCCGAACGTGCCGCCGAAACCGCACTTGAAGATTTGACTAATCGCGCAATATTGATTTCCGATCTCGAATCTCAGACATATTATCTCCCACCTCTTGCATCGAAATTCATAAAAACCCGCCGTTCGGAAGCTGTGAGTCAGATCGGCGATGAAATGGCAAGCCGTGTCTATGCTCTTGTGATGCAATACGGTGGTGATACCAATTACGAGGGTTTCAGTACGCTTGATGCCGAATGGGGATTCATTTCCGCAGCTCTTCCGAGTTTATTGGCGAGCGATAATGATCGATTACAAACTGTGTGCGACCAACTTGACCAGTTTCTTGATTTTACAGGCAGATGGGATGAACTGCTTTGGTTACAGGAATACGCAGAGGTACGCGCTGTCGATGCTAACGATAAAGAGAATGCCGGTTTGCAGGCATTTCGGGTAGGATGGGTTTATTATATTAGAAATCAGCCTACCGAAGTGCTGGCGTGTGCCTCTCGTTCTTTTGAGTATTGGCAACAGAATTCTTCGCCAAATAAAGCAAAGGCTATCCGTTTGCGTGGTCTCGGTTTCAAACTGAAAAAAAACTATCGCGCTGCAATTGCAGCATACCATGAAGCATTGGAGCTTTTTCGTTTATATGCTCCCGAAAGCGAAAATTATTCTATTGCGCTAAATTCTCTTGCAGAAGCTGAGCGAGAAAACGATGATTACTCCGCTGCAGAGAGACATTACCTTGAAGCCTTGTGCATTGCAAAAAAAATCAAAGATGATGAAGGTGTTGCTACCTATACCGGCAATTTGGCAGAACTCGCTCTCGACCGTAAGCAATGGGCGGAAGCCGAAAGACTTGCACACGAAGCATTCACTGTCGCGGAAAAAGTTGGGAGGCAGAAATTGATCGCTCGTGATAGCCACAGCATCGCTAAAGCCTTGCTCAAGCAAAAACAAAATCTTGAAGAAGCTTTATCTTTTGCCCGTCGTGCCGTTGAGATTTTGACTCGTCTGCGTCATTCTGATTTGCCCGAAGCCCAGCAAACCCTCGCGGAGATCGAAAAGGCAATGAGCGGCGAGTGAGCGTTTTTCTATCATCCATCATAATCCTTTACCGTAGTTCCATGCACAGAAAAGAAAAAGCGCTCCAGTTGTTCAGCAACCGTTGCAATTGCAGCCAGGCGGTGTTCGCGGCTTTTCGGGAGGCGGAGGTGCTTGACGAAGCGAGCGCTTTGCGGCTTGCAACAATGTTCGGTGGCGGCGTGGCCGGGTCGGGCGGCGGGATGTGCGGCGCGGTTACCGGGGCGCTCCTGGCGTTGTCGATGCGCTACGGCATGGGCGGCATCGGGGAGCTGGCGAACAAAAAGAGGACGTACGAGCTTGGGCGGCAGTTCATGGAGGCGTTCGAGAAGCGCATGGGTTCATGCCGTTGCGAGTCGATGCTCGGTCTCTGCATCGGCGAACCGGACAGCCTGCAACAAGCCCGCGAGCTGAAACTGTTTGAAACGGTGTGCGTCGATGCGGTCGGCGCGGCCTCGGATATTCTGGAGGAGATGCTCAGCGCCGACGTTCCGTGACGGGTTGAGATCGCCGCCGGGCGCTCCGTGATTTCGGCAGCAGATGAAAAGCGGAGGATTGTCTGATCACGGGCAATCTGATTGTTCAGCCGTGTAGCCGGAGAGGCGTTCGTAAACCTGACGGCGGCATCACCGGCAGTTCGGCTGCAAGAGCGGTTCTCCGGAAACTGCGCGAAAATCCCTGCGCTGTTGCCGTTGCAATTGTTTTATTCACGGGTTATGGCGTATGTTGTTAGTCACAACAGATTTCGATTTACTGAAAACGAAACCATCCGAAGCGCCATGAAAAGCTTTGTAACAGCCATTCGTAACGGCCAGACGGGGTTTGCCGTCCGCAACTCCGTGTTTCTTCCGTTTCACTGCGAAATTATCAGTATCTGGATCGGCAAGGAGATGTCGCTGCTCTCGGTGCCTGATCAGATTACCGATCTTGGCGATGCCGAACAAATCAGCGTCAGGGAGGGGGAGTCCTATACCAATCTCGTGTTCAGGAAATGGGGCGATCTTGCCAAGGAACTGGGCAATCACAAAGGCCATATCATTTTGCACGCCACCGAGAAGGGCGAGGATATTTTCAGAGAAGAGAACCGTTGCTATATAAAAATCGGGTTTCATGACCATCGAAAGGAGCTCTCGTTCGATATCGTCAACAATCCGTTCGAGTTATAGGGGAAGGTCAGATGGCTTTCGTGCGCTCTGTTCGATTTTATGATGCCGTTTTCGATCAACTATTCTGTCCGACATGCTCAAATCTTTTTTGCAAATCCTCAGCCTGCGCCAGGATGCGGAAGCCTTCGATGCCGTCCATAATGCCGTCGAAGCCGATATCGTCTTCAAGGGCGCGCGGATATGGGTGCTGATTTCGGCCATCATTCTGGCTTCGGTTGGTCTCAACATGAACTCCACGGCGGTCATCATCGGCGCGATGCTCATTTCGCCGATCATGGGGCCGATCAACGGCATGGGCTACAGCATTGCGACCTACGACTTTCCCCTGCTCAGGAAATCGTTCAAGAACTTCTCGTTCGCCGTGGCGTCGAGCCTGCTCGCCTCGACGCTCTATTTCGCCATCTCGCCGCTCGCCAGCGCGCACTCCGAGCTGCTGGCCCGCACGAGTCCGACCATCTACGACGTGCTGATTGCGCTGTTCGGCGGCCTGGCCGGGGCGATCTCCCTGACCACCAAGCTCAAGGGCAACGTGGTGCCGGGCGTGGCGATCGCCACGGCGCTGATGCCTCCGCTCTGCACGGCGGGCTTTGGCCTGGCGACCGGTCAGTTCAGCTTCTTTTTCGGCGCGCTCTACCTGTTCGCGATCAACAGCGTCTTCATTGGTCTGGCCAACGTCGGCTTTGCGCGCGTGATGCGGATTCCCCTGCGCTCCTCTCTTGAAGATGAGAAGCGTAGCCGCATCAACCGCATCATCACGGCGGTCATTCTCGTCACGCTGATACCGAGCGTCTATTTCGGCTACGTGCTCGTCAAGAAAGATCATTTCATCGATACGGCCACCAGATTCGTGCGAACCGTCAGCCTGTTCAAGGGTGATTTTCTGCTTCGGTACGAAATCGATGGCGACGCCCGCTCGATTGCGATGGTCTATGGCGGCCATCCGCTCACCGCCAGCGACAAGGCGGAGCTGAACCGGCGGGCCGAGGCGTTCGGTCTTGAAAAGGCGACTCTGAAGCTCGAACAGGGGTTGGTGATCGATAACGGCCAGGTATATCTCGACAAGCTGAACCAGATGGAGACGACCGACCGCCAGAAGCTCGAAATCGCCCGGCTCAACGCAGCGTTGCAAGCGAACATCCGGCAGCAGGACAGCATTCGCCAGGTGCGCTACACCGGCCTGAAACTGCTCAGAGAACTCAAGCCGCTTTTTCCCCAGATCACGAGCAGCCTGTACGCCGAACCCTATCTCTTTTCGGACAGCACGGGAGCGAAGCCCCAGCAAAAGAGCTACGTGCTTCTCTCGGCCTCAAAACCGATCGACCGGGCTGACCGCGCCAAGGTCGAGCGCTGGCTCAAGGCAAGGTTACAGAACGACAGCCTGCGGGTGGTGTTCGAGTGAGAAATCGGGTGGGGGGATGAGGGTCGATAAGGGTCGATTTTTCAGGCGTGGATTTTCGGTTCGCCGGTGTCGCGCCAGCTTTCAGTTTGGCGATGAGCTGCGGCATCCAGCGGCGGCGAGGAGGGTTCAAGCTTGACGGGATGCAGCTCGACGCGCTCCTGATTGTCGCTTGGCCGGATATAAAACCGGTGATGTTAAGTCAAAACATCGATCTCTCCCGGCTCGCCTCAGAAGACAACCGCCTCGCCCCCGCCATAGCCTCCGGCAACCGCCACGAACTGCAAGGCTGGCAGATTGTACGGAGAAGCTCGACGGCGTATGCGGGCGAGCGGGTGATTCACGACTGTTTGGCGGTGAGGGGGAGAGGGTGGGGGGGAGAAATAGCGGCTGAATGCGAGTTGGTGCATTGCTAGTCTGATAATCAGCCTCGACGTGATTTTCGTCAGTCAAACTAATTTTCTGATGGCGCTGTTCTTTTTGTAGATTGAAACTTAACCATGATCATTGACGCCATGATAGAGATTACTACCACAGAACTACGCAAAAATATTGGCAAATATCTGACGCTTGTCATTGAGAAGAAAGAGCAGGTTCTCGTTCGTTACCGGGATAAGGGCGTTTTCGCATTAACCCTGACCAGCCAGCCGGAAAAAGCTCATCGTCCTAAGAAAAAGGAGAAGCGCGACAGCTATTTCGAGCAACCAGAGGTACTGCAATCGATACGCCAGGGAAAAGCTGACATCGAAGCCGGAAGGTGTATTACGATCAATGATCCTGAAAAGATATGGGAAAGTATTCTCTCGTAATTTCGATCGAAGCAAAGACGCAAATAGCGTCATTGTACAAAACCGGCAATGCGGCGCTTATCAGAAAACTTCAACAAATCCTGCGTGAACTCATCGAGCACCCGAAAAGTGGTACAGGCAAAGTTGAAAAATTAAAAGGTGATCTTCACGGCTACTGGTCAAGAAGGCTCAACAGGCAGCACCGGATTGTTTATGAGATTATCGAAGAAACCGTAACGGTTTACGTGATTTCTGCCAAAAGCCATTACGGAGATAAGTGACATTTTCCTGAATCTTCCGATACGAGAACTTTTGTTTTCTGAACCCGTTTTTGGACATATAAAAGAGCTTTTAAATATATCCTTAAGCATCCAATACCTCTGTTTTTTTTGTGGATTTTGATTGATATTTTGCAGTTATAATTTCAGGCAAAAGATATAAACGCTCAAGGTTGGTAGATTGCGCGGAGGAGCGCAATCGAATTTGCGGGGGAGTGGGTGATTCAGAATATTGATTTCAGTGAAAAGTGAGTTTAGTTAACAGACTGTATTGAGATGAATTGCAAGTTTTCCGACTTATCAGTAGAGAAAAGCATACATTTTAAATGACATTATGATAATCATTTTTTGTTTATAGCCCATAGAGGAATAGCCAATAATCCAACAGCAAAAATCGAGATTAAAAAAGAACATACACCTACCTTCCAAGTACTCATTTTGGGATATGTAGCTACAAAATATGGTTTAAATATTAAATCTGCTAAGCCAGTAGGCCGAAACTTCAGAAAAAGACCCATTTACGGGTTTTTTTCTATTTTATCCGTTCTCAAAGCAACGTGCTTTTTGTTTTGACGACTTCTTGCAAAACACAATAGTTCAGCCGATTGCCTCTGCGTAAGTAATGATTTAAGTAGTAGTCTCGCAATCTATCCACGTCTTCGGAATTAGGAAGTCGTCATATCCTTCACGCCAATTTTCTACTACATGAATATTTACTAATCCTCGCCATGTAATGGAACCTGCGTGTTCAGTAACAATGATTTGAAAGGGATATGGCAACGACTCCAAGAACTTTGAAAGAGCCTCAAAAATCCGATGTACGCCATCGATGTCCGCAGATTTTTCGCATGGAGCTTCGTCTAAACTTGGCCATGCTTCTGGAAAATAGACCTGACTCGGTTGATCGATTACCAGAAATCGCGGAACTGGACTGTTGGAAAGATCAATAAAATGTTCATGGAGCGCAAGCAAACACGCGACGTGGTAACCGACCCAATTCTGCCCACTTCCGACTTCCCAAAGGAAATCCGTTCGACCCGAAAGAGAGGTGAATTGGAGGCTCAATTCCCGAATATTAAGCCGCACATTCTCCGCTGCGTGTTCAAGTTTAAGATCGCGTGCATAGTCATGAATCCTTGATGAAACAGACTCAATAGCAGATCGCTCTCGCTCCCGCTGTGCTTGCGGGTCTAATTCATTTTGTAACTCTTTGATACGTATGTGCAGTTTCTCCACGCGATCCTTGAGATTTTCAACGTTTTTACTTGCTGACAGATTTTCAAGCGCTTGCTCTACCCGCCCGACAAACAAGTAAACCTGTCTCACGCGTTGGCGCTGCTCAGACAATTCTTCGGTCTGGGACTCAAGAAATTGCCTTTTCTTTCGAGTTTTTGAGATTTTCTGTTCAAGGGAACGCAGCTCGTTTCGAAGATCAGCTAATTCCTGCTCTAATTTGGAGGGTGCTTGAGCTACTGAGTTGGACAGGACACTGAGTTCATGTGCAAGTTTTTGCAACACTCCGAGTTGTTCATTTTCCTTTTCATGAACAGCACAACAAACTGGGCACTTGTGCTGAGACTGCAACTTCCTTTCAAGCCATCCAAGTCCGCTAATTCGATCTTTTTGTTCGGTGAGTGTCGAACCATATTCATTGACAGATACGGAAAGTTGATCCAATTTTGATAATCGTTGCCTAACCGATCCGATTTGCCGTGCAAGACTATCCTCCTCGCCCAAAAGTTCAGTAAGCTGGGTAACTGCCTCTTCACTAGTCCCTTCCTTGATCTCTGGAATATCTAGATTCTTGACATTATCTGGAAGTGGCAATAATTCGTGCACGAATCTATCTAAGTTCCAAGTCATATCCGGATATGGAGAGTCGGGAAGCAAACCAAGTGCTTTCGCTTGGAGGTAGTAGCTCTCAATCTCTGCCTCCCACGCTTTTGCTGCGTCTAAACGTGCGTTTAGCTCGCGCTTCAACTTTTCGTACTCTTTCGTAATATCTTTCAATTCACGCTGTTTTGCCAAAGTAGTTGCATTGATGGCTCCGAGCACCAGCGGAAATATAGCTCGGAGTTTTTCGCGATGCTCGGTCGTATCCGCCTTAAAGAAAAGAGTGTATGGATTCGCAACGATGTGTTGAGGTTGATAGTTAAATGCGGCCATATCACGGAAGCTTGGTCGAGAGGCGTATCCGACGGATTCATCACCGCTTAGTTCTAAATGAGGCAACTGAGCTATTTGATTTAGACGGTTCTTTAGGTCTTCGACACGGCCGTTCTTTTTAATTCGATTTGGAACCTCCAGATTAAGGCCTTCTATCCAATACAAATCAGTAATTGTTTGTTGGTCTCCCGGGTTTTTCCGAGCACAAATCATTTCGGTGTTTGCCAGCTTTACATGAAGCCCAAACCATTCAGTAACATTTCGAATCAGTCCGACAGGAATTGCGCATTTGCCGCTTCCTAGGCAGTAATCGATGATAGCCGTTAACGAAGATTTTCCTGTCGCGCTCTCTCCAGTGATGATGTTTATTTTATCTGGTAAGAAGGAAATGATACGGGGCGGCAATACATTTTTCTTCGGCCAGAGAATGATTTTTAAGATGGCAATTTTCATTAGAATCGAATGTTAAGGTGTGTCGCAATTTGTGCCATTGGAATTTCACTGATCGCTTGCCCAACACGCTTGGCCGCAGAGAGTAGAGTTTTCACTTCCTTAGTGGCGTGAACAACCGGTGGAGTTTTTATGCCTGGTATCAATTGGGGTTCCTCCGCAGGATCAAGAAGTAATAAGTCTGTGGAAAATGCAATTGATAGGGATTGAAGTGTGCGGTCGGAAAGAGCTTGCATCCTTTCTTGAAAGCCAAGCGTTATTTCACGATCACTTGCAATGGCTTTGTAAAGCGCACCGGGTTTCGTTTTTGAGGCCAATGCGGTTGCCGAGCGCCTATGGAATACCAGAGGAAGGACAATAAAAGCCAATAGTAATGGAAATCCTTCAGTCTTGTTTTTTTCTTGGTAGGCTGTATTGACCGCATACCAAAGCGCTTCGGCTCCTAATCCAGGATTTTGCACTATCTGCTGCTCAAATAGAACGTCAATCATTCTTTTCCTTCTGTTTTCATTAATTCAACAAAACGAGGATGCCAACCAATGGCTAATCGATCTGCCATTCGGTGATATGTGCCGGAAGTCAAGTAAATCTGCTCTGTTTCCATACCAGCAAGCCTTTCTCTGTGCTCATCAGTTGTCTCTGTCAAAACTCTGAAACCAACATCCTCTTCAGATTCATCTCGCCGGAGTCGCTTCCATCGGCTGAATATCTTATTCCATCTTGATTTGAGATTTTCTTCAAAATCAATCCAATCCTGATCAGTGACATTGCCATCAGCCGAGAGCCGATTTTTTTCAATTTTGCATCGGATGAATTCTCTGATCGCATCCTCAACTCGACTGTCATCATCAGTAACCAAGTATAGTTGTTTGACAAAATCACGGCCCTTTTCCCGGCCAAGTTGCTCATCAAACACAGGAATGAGATTCGCAGCTCTCTCCCTTGTCTTTTGCCGCTTATGTCTATCCAGGATAGCGTGAAATTGATTGACAAAATAATCTCTTGATACCCAAGCTGGTTGTCGTGTTTGCCAAAGAGCCAAGACCTGCTTATGTACCCAGCCGAGTAATTCGTCAGTTATAGAGATTGCGTCATTTTTAAATGCCTCTGGAATTTGAAGGCTTGCAATTGTTGTCTGTCGTAGGTCACTGCCACTGGTTCCGCTTGCCTCGTCAAGCAATTCGCAATTCAAGATAACTACTCGCAAGTATTTCTCTGATGACGTAGCCAGCACCTTTTCGGTGAATGCACGAATTGTTTCTGATGGTTTTACAGCAGCTTTTGTGAGTGCACTCACGCACTTATCGATTTCTTTTTCTGTTTTTGCGTTTGAGATTTGTTTCCCGATGCAGTCAGGCAAGGTTTTGTTTGTTACCATCAGGAACTTAGTATTTCTACTTTCTAATTCTCCGTTGTCAAGTGCAGTAACCCATATTGACAGTGTATTCCACAGGTCCTTCGAGCGATCTCCGAACGGTGCAGCCTGATCCTGAACGGAATGTTTATTCTGTTCAAGCATGAGTGATCCATCTTGAAGCTTAATAGCAACATCATCCGCAGTTTCAATTCCAATCATCGAACCCGAGGGGCTTTGCGAAAGCCAGTAAAGGACTCGTTCAAACTGAAACGCATAGCCTGCTGCTGGCCCTGGTGCTGCATGATTTTCAAGGCTCATGGCTTAAACTTGCCTTATTGTTGTTTGGCCGATCTGAACTTTATTTGGAAGCTGAATCTTCGCGCTCATCAATTCACAATGAACCGTGTGGACAAACTCCCCGCATCCGCCCCAGCTTTGATCGCTCGACAGCAAGCTTGCGATCCAGAGCTTTTGCGTGGTTTATCATTTTCTTGTGCTCGATTCAATACGGTTTTGGGATGGGGAAACCTTTCAGTCGAGTAGCGTTGACTTGTCAAAGTAGGTAATTCCCTGCTTTTTTCAGCATTTCTGAGCGAAAAATCACGGAAGGAGGGTAATTGACTGTCTCGATGGGACGCCTTTGAAAAGTCGTCCCGCTTTGCCAGACTCAGGATTTGGGGCGCAGTGGCGTGAGGGTATTTTCCATCACCTCCCCCAGCATCCGGTACGCATCCAGCTTCGCCCCGGCTTTCAAATCGGCGACAAACTGCGGCGTCCAGCGGGTCAGGTGCTGTTGCGTGAAGCTCTCCGAGGCTTTGCGGGCGTCCGCGCTCATGCCGCCGTCGAGCGATTCGGCGGAGACG
This sequence comes from Chlorobaculum sp. 24CR, assembly GCF_004118635.1. Taxonomy (GTDB): domain Bacteria; phylum Bacteroidota; class Chlorobiia; order Chlorobiales; family Chlorobiaceae; genus Chlorobaculum. The sequence continues at coordinate 49,934 of NZ_SDGU01000062.1, forward strand.
AGGAAGGCCAGGAATTCGAGTTCGGTGGCGAGGTGGTCGATGAGGCCCGGCTCGACCGACATCTCCCATTCGGCGTAGGCGGCGGCGACGGCTACGGCGGCGTCACCGTGCATCCGTTTTTCGAGATAGACCGACTCGTACGGCGGGCAGATGGTGCGCGGGTAGCCGTTGAGAAAGAGGCGGGTATATTCGGCTTGCAGCGGCTCGGTCTCCTCCCGCTCGAAGGCGGCGACGAGGGCGAGCAGTTCGTCGCGATTTGCCTCGATCTTTTCGAGCGCTTCGTTCAGCGCGGGGATGAACGCCTCGTTCGGGAAGGCGAGGCATTGGCTCATGAATTTGAAGCGGTGGGCTTTCTGGAGTGGCGTGGTCATGATTGGTCAAACGATGGACGCCCGGCGTTCCGTTGTTTCGGATGCCGGGCGTCGGGATTGTCGGGTTCTGGCGGGCTTACCAGGGAAACTGGAACATACCGGCCTTGAGCACGTAGATACGCAAAAGGTAGCCGCCGACGAGCACCAGCGAACTGGCGACCAGAATCGGCAGGGCGGACTTGCGGCCCTCGTTGCCGTGCCCTCTGAAGAAGATGCTGTAGGTCTCGATGGCCAGCGGCACGATCAGGCCGGCCACGAAGAAGCCGGCGATGAAGACCGGGCTGTGGAACAGGAACTCGGCGGAGGCTCGCGCGCCGGTGGGCAGGAACATCGCGAAGTTGAAGTACGCGCCGAGGATAATCAGCTCGGTGACGATCAGCACGGCGTCGAGCTGTTCGAGCCTGGATGCGATTTTGTGCGCCCCCTCGTTATCGGAGAAGGTGGAGAGCAGCAAGAGGAACGCCGCGCCGGTCGAAAATCCGGAGATAACGAAGAGCAGGGGCAGGGCGGGCGTGTTCCAGAAGTTGATGGCCGGGGCCGCCGAGATCAGCAGGCCGGTGTAGATGGCCACCAGAAAGCCTGCCGCCGAACCGCCGAGGGCGGCCAGGTTGTTGAAGCGCTCCAGGAGGCCGAGGATCGGTTCCGGAATTTTCCGGATGAACGGCTCAAGCTTCGGCCACGCTTCGAGCAGCGGTATCACATAGGTGATGGCCGCAATGAAGTAAAAGTTGATGAAGACCACGCCCCAGAAAATCCACGATTTTGGATTGGTCAGGGCATAGATCGCTTTCAGCGGCTGGAGCATGTCGGCGAGCAGGAAGACGGTGCCGATGACCAGAAACGCGATCGATGACATGACGGCCACGGAAACCATTTTGCGGTCGCACCCCTCGAAGAGGTGGATTATCGCGCTGATGGCGAAGGTGGCGCCTCCCAGACCTCCAAGAAACAGGTAGGTCGCGATTTGCCAGTGCCATACTTCCTGATGTACAAACGTCATAATGAGTGCCCTCCTTGCTATGATGGGATGTAGAATACTTTCGGAGAGGTGCCAAGGCCCTGGTTCAGCGGTTGAGCCTTGCCACTCCGGGCGAGTTTATGCACCTCGCTCTTGCTGTCGTCCAGGTCGCCGAAGATTCTCGTGTGCGTCGGGCAGGTCGCCACGCAGGCAGGCTCCAGCTTTTCGGCCAGGCGCTGCACGCAGAAGGTGCACTTGTCAACATGCGGCATTTCGTGCGAAACGTTCTTGCCGTACAGCTCGCGCTCCTTGTCAACATCCTCGCCGTCGTAGGCGTAGCGGGCGTCGTAGGGGCAGGCGATGCAGCAGGCGTAGCAGCCGATGCAGCGGTCGTAGTTGACCAGGACGATGCCGTTCTTGTCCATGTGCGTCGCGCCGGTCGGGCAGGCCGACAGGCACGGCGTGTTTTCGCAGTGCATACAGAGGCGCGGAAGCTGCACCCGGCGCACATCAGGGAAAACGCCCTGCTCCTTGTCTTCGACATGCGTCCGGAACTTCTCGCTCCAGAACGGCGTCTGGTTTTCGGTCGAACATGCCGCCATGCAGGCCTGACAGCCGACGCAGGTACGCATATCCATTACCATTCCATAACGGGCCATAGATACTTACTCCTCCAGTTAACTGTTTACAGGCTTGACGCTTACGGTGAACTCCTGCGACATGAACGACGCCGCGATCGGCTCGATGCTGTAGGGCATCAGTTCGTTCAGCGCGGTGCCCTTGCCTCCGGCGACGCTGAGCTTTTTGTTCCTGCTGCCGTAGGCCGAGGGCAAAAAGACCGTGTCGGGCCGGATCATTTCGGTGGTGAAGAGCGTGGCTTTCACCTTCGGCCCGTAGCGGAGGTTGGTGACTTCGACCTCCTGGCCGTTCGACAAACCGAGCGTTTTGGCCTTCGTCGCGTTTATCCACAGCCCCATGAACTGGCCTTTTTTCGGTTCGGTGACTGCGGCGAGCAGCGCGTTGTTGTTGTTGGTCGAGGCGTGCGAGACCACCGGTACCTTGCCGTAGGTGAAGTAGAACTCGTCCGCGCCGAGATTGTTCTTGTCCCCCTTTTCGGTGAGGACGCGCGGCACGTAGCCAAGCACGGGGTTGAAGATCGGCTGCGCTCCCGCTTTTTGCGCGAACGATTCGAGAATCGGGCTGAACAGCTCAAGCCTTCCCGACATGGTTGGCACGGGAATCTTGCGCGGCAGATTCATCTCCTCGACCACCTCGTCGGCGTTTTTGAGCAAGAGCAGGCCCTTGTCCCTGATGGCGGCCTCGACCTCTGCGCCGGTCATCTCCTTGCCGGTAAGCTTGCCGGAGAACTTGCCCATCGCCACGTAGGCGGTTTTGAGGAACGCCTCGTTGAGCGGCTTTTTGGCCTGTTGAGCGGCTTTCACTTCGCGCTTGAGCATGTCGGCGTCGAGGCCCGCGTAGTTGGCGATGCCGTCGAGGTACGGCTCCAGCTTGCCCATGCGGCGCGTGATTTCGCAAAGCATGTCGGTGGTGTCGCGCGTGTCGTAGAGCGGCTCGATGGCCCGCAGGCGCGTTGTGTAGCCGATGCCGGTTTCGGGGCCGAGCGGGTAGAGCAGCGGCTCGTTGCGCTCCAGATAGGTGTGGTTCGGCAGAATCACGTCCGCGTAGAGCGTCGTGTCGGACGGCAGCACATCGATGGCCACGACGAGGTCGAGGTTCGGGCTGGAAAGCATCTCCTCCCACCGTTTGGCCGGGAAGTAGTGGCGGATCGGGTTGGCGGCGTTCATGATGAGCGCCTTCATCCGGTAGGGTTCGCCGTTGAAGGTCAGCTCGCCCCTGACCGCTTCGTACAGGCCGGTGTCGGCCATCGCGGGCAGGAAGGCCGAGGGCTTGCCCTGCTTCTCTTGCTCCATCGCCCAGGCGAAGGACAATGCGGGCTTGCCGTGCTCCCACGCTTTCGGGTTGGCGAAGATGTCGAGCAGGCCGTGGGCGAAGCCCATGCCGGGGCGCTCGACCGGCGGCTCGTGGCTGCTGTCGATGCCGTGCTGAATGTTGTGCCACGCCTTTTCGGAGCGGTGGTGGTACTCGCCGCTCATCATCCAGCCGCCCGGCTTGTCGATGCCGCCGACCAGCGTCTGGATGATCGCCTGCAAACGGCGCTGGCCGATGAGGTGGTGGTAGCGCGCGCCCATCCAGCCGGGATCGACCATCGCTGGTCGCGCCTGGCCGAACTCGATCGAGATGCGCCGGATCGTTGAGGCCGGAATGTCGGTGATCGTCGCCGCCCATTCGGGGGTGAAGGGTTCGGACTCCTCGACGAAGAGGTCGAACACCGTCGAGACCTTGCGCCCTTTCCAGGCGAGGCCCGCCGGCGCGTTGAGCGCGGGCTGGATGCGTCCGCCGCCCGCCGCTTTATCGTTGCTGTTTGTGTAAGCCGGAACCGGGCGAATGCCGCCGCCAATGGCGTCGTAAACGTAATAGTTTGAAGGCTTTCCATCCTTGCCCGCGTCGGCGGCGAGGTGCACCGAACCGTTCTCGTCCCGATAGGCCAGGAACGGCGCGTTGGTGTGCTTCGAGACGAAATCGGCGTCGTAGAGCTTTTCGCGCAGCAGCGTGTGCAGCATCGCCAAAAAGAAGGCGTGGTCGGTGCCCGGCTTGACCGGAATCCACTCGTCGGCCTTCGAGGCCAGCTCGCCCATGCGCGGGTCGAGGCAGACCACCTTGGCGCCATTCTTCTTGGCCTCGCCGAAGCGCACGGCGCGGGCGGTCGAAATCGCCGCCACCGAGGCGTTGTTCAGGCTGAAGAGAATGTAGCGGGCGTTCTCGAAGTCGGCGAGGATTTCGTCGTGCACGTTGAAGTTGCCCGTGACGAGGTCGGTGCCAAGGTGGCCCGCCGTCACGCAGTGCTGCAACGGCGAGGCGACGATGTTGGGAATCTGCATGGTCTGGCAGAAGGGGAGACTGAAGTGCATGTACGACACGCACGCCGTCCAGCCGCCGATGAGGCTCACCTCCCACGGGTTGACCTTCTGGAGGCGGCTCACGATGTAGCTGTACGCCTCGTCCCAGGTGGCCGCGCGGAAATTCCACTCGCCGCGCTTGCTGCCCGCGACGCGGATCAGCGGCTGCTTGAGCCGGTCGGGGTCGTAGGTCTGGTGGAGTCCGGCCTGGCCGCGAGCGCAGATGCGGCCCCGGTTCAGCGGGCTGTCCACGTTGCCGTCGATCTTGACGATCCGGCGTACGCCATCGCTCTCCTTGGTTTGCACCTTGATGTCGCAGAACGAAGAGCAGAAGTTGCAGATGCTCGGCACCCAGGTGGTGGTAACGCTCGCCGCCGCCTCTGCGTTTGCGCCCGTGGCCAGGCCCCAGATCGGGCGAAGCAGGGACATGCCGCCAAGTACGCCAGCCGCCGTGAGAAACTGACGACGTGAAATGATTGTTTTATGCATAAAACTTCCCTTCAGACAGATGGTTAATGCCGTAATTCCCAAGCGGGAAACAAGAAGATAGCTGGATAGGGAGTATATCCGCCGAGTATACTTCAATAGCAGACGAGCTGGCAATATAGCGTGACCCGGAAAAGGTTGCAAAACTTATTTTTCCGGTAACTGGTTTGATAACAATTGTTTATTGTATTTTCGGGTCACTATTGAAGTGTGCTGTGCCGTAGTTTATTTGTCAACAATCGTTATTTTTCCGGCAGGAAAAATGATATGATCGTTATATCTTTTTGTTATGAACGCTGGCGTATAGCGCTATACATAAAAACAGAATAGATGGCGCGATTTTTATGCTTTCACTCGTAGCGGCGCGTCAAGACAACATAACGGATGAGTGTTTCCGTTCGCCCTTCGTATAACGAGAATTCGTCATCGCGAGGCCAAAGCCGTGGTGATCCATCCTTACTGTTTTCGCTGATTCTGCATGGAGTGCCACGTCGCGATACTCCTTTCCATGACAGGGGATCCAGAACGGTTTCCCATTGGCTCGACAGTAGCGCCGATTCAGTGATTTCAAGCGCGCCGACGCTTTGCGCGGAAGCAACAGAGCCTTCCCGGCGCGGGGTACGTGGATCGAAATCGTCGAATAGGCGATGAGATTGCGTATGAACTTCCCTGATCCCGGCAGCGTCGAAAAACCGTGAAGGTCGGTGAGGCACAGGGCAATTGTCAGATGAGGACTCGATACTGAAAATCCGGAAAAAATTGATTAACAACATGAAAGGCGGTCTCAGGGCCGTTTCGATTTTCGAGGCAGGAAAGGGCGTTCTGGTCTTTTCGCTGGCGCTGCTGCTCTCCAGCTTCGTTTCGCGCGATCTTCACGGCATCATCGCCGAGTTCAGAACGCGCTGGAACGTCGATCCGTCGAGCCACATCCCGGCGCTTGCCAAAATGCTCATGCACGACCTGACCGGCTCTCGGCTCCATTTTCTCATTATGCTCGCCGCCATCTATGCGCTCATGCGCTTTGTCGAGGCGTATGGACTCTGGTTTGAAAAACGGTGGGCCGAGTGGTTCGCCCTCTTGAGCGGCGGCGTCTATCTGCCGGTCGAACTCTATGAACTCGCCAAGGGTTTCAGTTGGCTGAAAGCAGGCGTGCTGGCGATCAACCTCGTCATCGCAGGCTATATGCTCATTTTGCTGATTCGCGGCAGGGCGGCAGCCGCCGGGGCAGAACGAGCCTGAGAAGGTTTAGCGGCTTCATCGTTGAAATTCCCGCCGGGCGTGTTTCGGTAAAGGTGCGATTACAAAGGGGAATCGCGCTGTCCGCCGTTGTTTATTTTGTACCCGGTTTGGCGTTTTCATGATTGTTTACAGACCGTTTGGCATGGAGAGGGGACGCAGATTCATCGCGCTGATTCCCGGTATTCTGCTGCTGGCGGCGCTTGTGTATGTGGCGCTGAATTATGGCAAGCTTGCCCGGTTCGCGCAGCTTGTCGGCAATATCGATCCGTTCTGGATCGCCGTGGTGTGCCTGTTTCAGGTAGCAACTTACTTTTCGCTCGCGCTGGTGTGGCATCGCGCATTTGCCGTTTATGGAATCGCGTATCCGCTCGGCACTCTTTTTCCGCTGGCCTTTGCCAAGCTGTTTGCCGATCAGGCGTTTCCTTCGGCGGGAATCAGCGGTATCGCTTTCGTCATCAATGCCTTCAGGCAACGCAGTGTTTCGGCTCCTGTCGGTATGGGGGTGATGCTGCTTACGCTTCTTTCTTACTACGTAGCCTTCGCCATTGTCGCGGCGGCATCGTTTGTGGCCTTATGGCTGCATCACGATTTTCACCAGTGGACGGTTATCGTGGCCGCACTCTTTTTTGTCTTCGTTGTCGCCGTGCCGGGGGCGATTCTTCTGCTGAAAAAACGGGGTATCGAAAACGGTTTGCCGTTGTGGCTGATGCGCCTGCCGGTGATCGCCGGGGTCGTCGCAACATTTGATGATGTTCCGGACGACATGCTTGGCAAACCGGGGCTGCTTTTCGAGGCCACGGTTTACCAGACGGCGATTTTCGCGCTCGACGCCGCCACGCTCTGGGCGATGCTCTCAGCGCTTGGCGAGCCTGCGGGGTTTGCCGTGGCGTTCGCCGCATTTGTCGTGGCCACGATTGTCGCCACGCTCAGCCTGATTCCGCTGGGTCTCGGCTCCTTCGAGCTGACCTGCGCCGGATTGCTGGTGAGCCTCGGCGCGAGGCTCGAAACCGCGCTGACGGCAACCTTGCTTTTGCGCGGTTTCACCGTCTGGCTTCCGATGATTCCGGGGCTGCTGCTGACCAGGCGCGAATTGCGGTGATGGTCGAAGCGAACCTGATGGCGGAAACGATGGGCCGAAACCGGCTTCCGGCCCGTTCAGTCGTGTCGTCGATGCTGTTTTTGTGGAAAACAACCGTTCGAAAATATCATGGTTAACGAACGCTCATCATCGCAAAGAGCGCCGACAGGGCGTGTTCGACAAGACGTAACAATTAAATATGCCGGAAACAGTTGCTATTTTATTAAATTAAAGACCTGTTTTTTCAGTTCCGTTCCTCTGGGTACGGATAAATGGCCGAGATTGCCGGCCCGTAAAGCCTGGCAATATTTCAAACGTACAGTCACGTCAGAGGTACCGGCGGCATGGTATTTCGCGCTTTGTATTCTGGCGGGCCGGACAGTTATGACATATCACATCACGAATAGATTTGTACCAATCTTTCAATTGTAATTGAGTGGCAAGAGACCGTAAGACTACCAAAACACGTCCCCAGAAGAGAAAGAAAAACAGGTCCGGCAGGCCGGATGGCACGGAAAAGGTGCGGGCGAACGATCATATCCTGATCAACGAATTCCTCTTCAGGCGGGGCGAAACTTCGCTCGGCGCTGAAATCATTGCATTTTTGACCGAGCACGAAGGCGAACGCTTCCGTTCAGTGGCGCTGGCCAAACAGATGGGCTATGGCGAATCGCGCCAGCTTCCCGGTTTCTGGTACGTCCTGCACAAGTTGCAGGAGGATGGCGTGGTTGACAAGGACAGCGACCGCTGCTACGGCTGGGCCGGGTTGGAACCCGACACCTACGAGGAGCACCTGGTCGAGGGCCGCCAGTTTCCGCAGCCCGGCAAGGAGCGCTACAAAGTCGATCAGACCTACCAGGGCAAGCTCACCACCCATCCCAACGGCTATGGCTTCGTCAGTGTCGAAGGCTTCGACGACGATATTTTCATCGGCGCCGAAATGCTTGGCCAGTCGCTGCACGGCGACGAGGTCGAGGTGCTGGTTACCAAAGTGCCCGAAACCTACGTGTCGAAGCAGTCGCCCCATCAGCGTTGCGAGGGGCTTGTCGTCAACGTCGTCAGCCGCAAGCTGACGACCGTGGTCGGTACGCTGCACCGGGAGAATCGTCGCTTTTTGCTCAAGCCTGACTTGCGCAAGATTCTGCCTGAGATTCACGTTGCCGTCAAGGATTCCAAAAAGGCCAAGGCCGGCGACAAGGTGCTGGCCGGTGATCTGGAGTTCCTCAAAAATGGCGCGATCCAGGCCAAGGTGATCGAGATTCTCGGCGTAGCGGGCGAGTCGAATGTGGAGGTAAGCGCCATCGCGCGAGGCCTCGGCATCGACGAGACTTTCGACAGTGAGCTGCTGAACTTCGCCGAAAAGGTGCGCGAGGAGATCACCGATGAGGATATGAAGGACAGGCTCGATATTCGCGACAAAAATGTGTTTACCATCGATCCTGTCGATGCCAAAGATTTCGACGATGCGCTCTCGATAGAGCTGGAAGGCAAGGGTGGCTACAAGATCGGGGTACACATTGCCGATGTGTCGCACTATGTGCCGGAGAATTCGGCGCTCGACAAGGAGGCTCGCAAACGCGCCACGTCGGTTTATCTGGTTGACCGCGTGATTCCGATGCTGCCGTCGCGGCTTTCCGAAAAGGTGTGCAGCCTCAACCCCGGCGTGGATCGCATGGCCTACTCGGTTTTTTTCAACATCACCGAGAGTGGCGAGGTCAAGAAGTTCGAGTTCCACAAGACGGTCATTCACTCGAAATGCCGCTTCACCTACGAAGACGTGCAGGAGATTCTCGACGCGGGCAAGGGCGATTATGCCGAGGAGCTGCAAGCGCTCGAAAGCCTCAGCAAGATCCTGCGCTCGCAGCGTATGGAGTCGGGCGGGCTTGACTTCGAGACCGAGGAGGTGCGCTTCAAGCTCGGCAGCAAGGGCGAGCCGGTCGAGGTCATCAAAAAGGAGCGGCTCGACAGCCACCGTCTGATCGAGGAGTTCATGCTGCTGGCCAACCGCACGGTGGCCGCTTACCTGACCGCCCGGTACGCCGAGAACGAAAAGAATCCGCACCCGGTGATCTACCGCGTGCACGGCGCGCCGCAGATGGAGCGGGTGCAGGTGCTGTCGAACTTCGTGCGCAAGATCGGCTTCGACCTCAAGCTCGACCGCAGGGGCAAGGAGAGCGCCACGGTGTCGTCCAGAGCGCTGCGCGAGCTGTTGCAGAAGGTGCGCGGTACCAATGTGGAGTTTCTGGTCAACGAGCTGGTGCTGCGCTCCATGTCGAAAGCGGTCTATATGTCGTCCAACGACGGCCACTTCGGACTCGGTTTCGAGCACTACACACACTTCACCTCGCCCATCAGGCGCTACCCCGATCTGGTCATACACCGCATTCTGTTCGAGTACGAAACGACGCGCAAGAAGCGCCGCAAGGTGACGCCCGAACGGATCACCGAGATCAGTGCGACTATCACCGAGGTATGCCAGATCACCAACGAGCGCGAAAAAATCGCCACGGAGGCGGAGCGCGAATCGGTCAAGCTCAAGCAGGTCGAGTACATGTCGGCCCATCTCGGCAACACCTACGGAGGCATCATCACCGGCGCGACCGAGTACGGCATCTACGTGCGCATGACCGACTTCGCCATCGAGGGTCTGGTGCACATGCGCAACCTCAAGGACGACTACTACGAGTACGACGAAGCGACCTACTCGCTCGTCGGCAGACGCAAACACCGCCGCCTGCAAATCGGTCAGCGGTTGAAAGTAAAGGTGCACGAAGTCGATATGACAAGAAGAACCATCGATCTCACGCTGGCGTGAGGTTGGATTTGACTGGATGTGATTGATGAGAAAGCCGGGCTGCGAAGTCCGGCTTTCTTGCGTTATGGTGGGGGCTTTATTGACGGTAAACGTCGGGTTGATTATCGTTCATTCCTTTTGCCTGTAAAGCTATGTGTCATCATTGAATCTCTATGGGATATATTCCCCGAAGCTCTGCTTCGTTAAAGATAAAAGTGTAATAATTGAGCACATATATTCATAAAAGTCATAATGTAT
>NZ_SDGU01000063.1 GCF_004118635.1 Chlorobaculum sp. 24CR
TGTTGGTTCTGGTGTTGGTGCCAATATTGGCGGCGCTGTGTTTGAGTCGATCAACACCGCAACCGCGATTGCCATCAACGGTACGCTTGGCAACTAATAGTGTCGAGCGTTTCTCGTAACGTTTGTTCATTCGGTATCCAGGCTGGAAGAGTTTTTCTTCCAGCCTGAAGTTTTTTATGAAACCAAACAGAGCGGGTGTTGACATGAGAGTTCACATGATCCGATCGGCAATTACATCATTGGCTGTTTTTGTTGTTTTCTCAGCTGATGTGTATGCGGCGACAACAACAGCCGAGATGACGAATAACAATACCAATAATGCCAATTCTACGGCGTTGACCAGCGCTGAATATACGAACACGTTTGGCGGGAGTGTGACTCAGAATTTCGAGGCGTCGAAAATGATTCCCTATTTGCCGGGAACCATCAGCCCAGCCGCCACAGCCCCGACACTGTTCAGTCTTCAGGGTTTACCGGCACAGGTTTCCGGTATTCCGCTGTTAACGAAAAATATTGTGTATGCGTCTCGCCATGATGTTGCGTTAGGGAGCAGCGGAGGGACGAAGGTTATTTTTAATGCTACGTATCCGGTGCCCAGGGCTGAAAACAAGGAAAGAAATGTTTACGTCAATCTTAATGGCATCGCCAAAGGCGAAGTGATCGGTTCGATAACCGTGCAGAGCCGGAAAAATAAAGCTGACGAAGTAGATTTTTCGACGTTGGTGTATGATGCGCGTCAATATATAGCCGGTGTTGCAGAGCTTAATGGATATAATGTCGTCCTTCTCACCTTGCGGAATTCGGTGAGCTTTTCACTTGGAGTTGATAGCCGTGCGTCAGGCTTGTCGCTTTCTCCGCTTGTTTCAGGGCTGCTGAATGGCCCTGCAGGCGCAATGGTAGGTTTGTCTTCAGGGTTTTCGACAAATGCCGGCGAAACGGCTCCGATTGCTCGAATTGGCTGCACCTTTCTTGTTCTCGTAGATAGTGAGAAGAGTCAGATTGTTGATGTGAGGCGTGATTACAGCGTGCCGGAGCCAGCCAGCGCGAACGGCAACGGCAACAACAACAAGAAGTACGAGGCGATTCAGTCGAAGGGTGGTGA
>NZ_SDGU01000064.1 GCF_004118635.1 Chlorobaculum sp. 24CR
AAACTGGGGGGCGGTTATCAATCAGTTTTCCATTAAATTCGAGGGAAGGATGCCTCTATGAAAACGACCGTTTACACACTTATCTGAACAGGCTCGTCACACCCCCTCACCCCGCGCCGTACCGCTTCCGTATTCCGAGCTTGTCGATGCGCGAATAGAGCGTTTTGGCGTTGATCTTCAGCAGCTCCGCCGCGCCGCCTTCACCACTAACGCGGCCTCCGGCGCGGTCGAGGGCGTCGAGGATGAGCGTGCGTTCCATCTTCCGCGCCTCCTCCCCGAATTCGGCCATCGTCATGATCGCCGATGGTGCGGATGGCGCGCTCTTTTCGCCTCGCGGCGGCAGCGCCGTGGTGAAGTCGAGTGTGTCGCCTTCGGAGACAATCACCGCCTGTTCGATGCAGTGCGAGAGTTCGCGGATGTTGCCCCGCCACTGGCGCGAAATCAGTTCGCGCATGTCGCGCTCGCGGATGGCCCGCTCCGGCTTGCCAAACTCGCGGGCGAATTTGCGGGCGAAGTGCATCGCCAGCACAGGGATGTCGTCGCGGCGCTCCCGGAGCGGCGGCAGCGCAAGCGGAAAGGCGTTGAGCCGAAAGTAGAGGTCTTCGCGGAAGCGTCCGGCGGCAACCTCCTTCTGGAGGTCGCGGTTGGTGGCGGCAATGACGCGCGCATCGACCGGAATCTCGCGCCGCCCGCCGATGCGCTCCAGCTCCTTCTCCTGCAACACTCGCAGCAGCTTCGGCTGAAGCTCCAGCGGCAGTTCGCCGATTTCGTCGAGGAAAATGGTGCCGCCGTCGGCCAGCTCGAACTTGCCGATGCGCCGCTCGACGGCGCCGGTGAAGCTCCCTTTTTCGTGGCCGAACAGCTCCGACTCGACGAGCGATGCAGGGAGGGCCGCGCAGTTGACGCGCACCAGCACCCGCTCCTTGCGCGGCGAACGGTTGTGAATCGCGCGGGCGACGAGCTCCTTGCCGGTGCCGGTTTCGCCCTCGATGAGCACCGTGGCGTCGGTCGGCGCGACCTGGCTGACGCGCCGCAGCACCTCCGTGAGCGGCTCGCTCTGGCCGACGATCTCCTCGAAGTTGTGCGCCTCGCGAATCTCTTCGACCAGGTACGTGCGCTCCCCTTCGAGCTTGCGGCGCAGCCGGTCGATTTCGTCGAAGGCCAGGTAGTTCTGCAAAGCGAGCGCGAGTTGCGGCACGATCAGCCTGACCGTCCGCAGCTCCTCTTCGCCGAGCGCCACGCCGATGCCGGAGATGATGAGGCCCGCGCGGCTGCCCGGCAGATCCCAGAGCTGCACGATGATGCTCGAACTGACGCCGAAGCGCTCGCGCACCATGCCGACAAGCCGAAACTCCCGGCACAGTTCCTCGAAGCGCTCGCCCGAATAGACTCCCGGCCTCGAAATCACCTCGACGCTTTCGCGCGCGACGGGGTCATCGACACTCATGTCAAGCTGTTCGAGTGGCGAGAATGGGGCGAAACGGCTGCCCGGCTCGCGCATGAAGTTGTCGAAAATACGATAGCGCCCGTCTTCGCCCACCACCCGGATGCCAAGAAAAGCGCATGGCACGAGCCGGCTGATCTGCTCGCAGACGGTGAGCAGCATCTGGCTGCGCTCCTTGATGGTGAACAGCGCGTTGTTGATGGCGAGCTGCATCGCCGTCTCAGCCTCCCGCTGGCGAAGCTCTTCGTAGGCCAGCGCGTTGCTGACGGCGATGGCGATGGAGGAGGAGACCCCGGCAAGCAGCGTCCGGTCGGCGTCGCTCCACGTCTCCTCCTCCTTCGAGACGAAGTTGAGAAAGCCGATCACCCGCCCGCCGGAGCGGAGCGGCGAGAGCACGATCTGGCGCATTCCCAGCTCGTGCAGCGTCCAGAGCAGCGGGGCGTCGTCCGCGCCGAACGAGGGAATGTCGCGGGCGATGGTGGCGACCGTCACCGTGCGGTCGTCGAGGTGCCCTTCGAGCCAGGTGCCTGCGATGGAGCGCGTCTGGTGGCGCAGCTGTTCGGGCAGCTCGAAGCGCAGCATCTCGAAAAAAACGCTCGCCTCGCGCCGCTCCCGGTCGATGGTGATGATGACCGCCGAGTCGAACGGAAAGAGAAGGCGCAGCTTGTCGGTCACGGTGCGGAACAGCTCCTGCGGGTCGCGGATGGTGCCGATGGCGTCGCCGATGTACTGCATGAGCTTGAGCGCTTCGGGCAAGGTGGTGGCATTCATTGGCGGATTTCTGATTTCTTCAGAATACTGTTTACAGAATATTCCGAAAATTTCAGAATTCATCAAAACTCTCCAAACAGTATCATCAATGATAAGTCATAAAATAAAAAAGACTTAAGCGATTTTCAGGCAAGAGAGAAATTATGGCATGGAAATTGATGTTGGGTTCGTATCGATCTAAACACGCAGCATACCATGAAGAAAAGAAATACCATCGCCGCCCTGTTTTTGCTTGCTGCCGCGATTTCGGTTGGCGAGCCTCTGCTGGCGGCTGAAACCGGCGCCGCGCCACTGACGCTCGACGAGGCGTTGCGCATGACCCGCGAGCATAACCCGAAAGCCCGGCAAGCCTCCGAAGAGGTCAAGGCCGCCGATGCGAAAGTCGCCGAAAGCCGAAGCGCCTGGTTCCCGCAAATTTCGGGCAAGGCGGGCTACCGCTACCTCGATCCGGTCTCCGAGATGTCTTTTGGCGGCTCGTCCATGAAGTTCATGCCGAACGACAATTACGATGCGCGGTTCACCGCCGAAATGATGCTGTACGATTTCGGACGCACCGCAAGCACCGTCGATCTGGCCAAAGCCGGGCGGAACTCGGCGAGCATCCGGCAGGATATGACCCTGCGCGACCTTTCGCTGGCGACCGTCCAGACCTTCTACTCCGTGCTCTTTTTGCAGGAGGCGGTCAGGGTGCAGCAGACGGAGGTTGCTGCGCTGCAAACGAACCTCGACCACATGCAGAAGCGCTATGCCGAGGGCGCGGCCACCCGCTTTGACCTCTTGACGACCCAGGTTCGGCTCGCGGGCGCGGGGAATCGCAAGATCGACTACGAGAACCGGCTCCGCAATCAGGAAATCACGCTGCGCCGCCTCTGCGGCCTCGACGAGAATGCGCTGCTGAACCTGCGCGGCTCGTTCGATATTTCGGCTGCCGACATGGATGCCGACAAGCTTGCAGCCTCGGCGCTCGACCACCGGCCGGAGGTGATGCTCGCCCGCGAGAATCTCAAGGCGGCGGCGTACAAAAAAAATCTGGCCACCCGTGAGTTCCTGCCGAAAATCGTGGGCAGCGCCTCGTGGGGCGCCAGCAACGGCTACGTGCCCAACATCGACAAGATGCGCACCAACGTTGCGGCGGGCGTCGAGCTTCAGGTGCCGATCTTCGACGGATTCCGCAAAAGCGCCGCGCTCAGGGAGGCCACGGCTATGAAGCGCTCGGCGGAGCAGCAGCGGCTCGATGCCGAACAGATGACCGAGGCCGAGGTGCGCCAGGCGGTCAACAATCTGCAAAGCAGCCGGGAGAAGATCGAGACCACCCGCCTTCAGGTTTCGCAGGCCGACCTGGCGGCCAAACACGCACGAATCCGCTACGACAACGGCCTTGCCACCACGCTCGATCTGCTCGACGCCGAAGCGGCGCTGGCTGAAGCCGAGCTGGCGAACGTGCAGTCGCGATATGAATATGTGATGAACGCCTATTCGGTCAGACGCGCCTCGGGCGATCTGATCCGGCAATAAACGGAGAGATACCTATGACGACCAAAACAGCAAAACCATCGAGAACCATTCTCTGTCCCGTCGATTTTTCATCCTTTTCCGAAAGGGCGCTGCTTCATGCCGCCGAACACTGTTCGGGCGACTCCGAGCTGATCGTGCTGCATGTCGGCAACGCCGAAACCGGTGATCGGGGTACACGGCTCAGGGAGCACCTCCATCACTTTTCAGGCTTTTCCGATTTGCTTTCGGGCTACGGGTGCCGGGTGCGTTTCGCCGTCGAGTACGGATCGCCCGCCGCGGTCATCATCGGCCATGCCTCAAAAACCGGCGCGAGCATGATCGTGCTCGGTTCGCACGGCGCGAGCGGCATCCGCCGCCTGCTGGTCGGCAGCACCGCCGAATCGGTCATGCGCAACGCGCCCTGCCCGGTAGTGGTGCTCCGCTCGCCTGAAAGCGTCGATGAAACGGAAGCGGTTCACCGAAAACAGAAAGAAGCAATCCTGTAAAACCAACGACAGATTTACCTCCATGGCAGAAACGCAGCAACCCAACCTCGAAGCACCGGCCAACGGAAAAGAGAAGCCAAAGCCGGAACGCTCAATGGGCCGCCTGGCGATATTCGGCATCCTCTTCGCCATCGGCCTGGTCTGGGGCGGCATGAAGCTTGTCCGTTCGCTCAGCTACGAAGACACCGACGACGCGCAGATTGCCGGAAACATCTATCCGGTCATTCCGCGCGTACCGGGCAAGGTGGTCGAAGTGCTTGCCAATGACAACCAGATGGTCAAGAAAGGCGACGTGCTCATCCGACTCGATCCGGCGGACTACCAGATCAGGCGCGACATGGCCGAAGCGCAGCTTCTGAGAGCACGGGCGGCGGTGTCGGGAGCGAAGGCTGACATCGCGGCTGCGGCGGCCACGCAGACCAAGCTCGATGCCGACCTTCGCCGCAGTCGCAACCTGCAAAAGCAGGATGTGATCTCCCGCGCCGAACTCGACGCTGCCACGGCGGGCGCAACCGCCTCGACGGCGCAACACGCCGCCGCCGGAGACCAGTACAGGGTGGCGCTCGCGCAGGCAAAGCTCGCCGAAGCCGAGCTGAAAAACGCCGAGCTTCAGCTTTCGTGGGCGACCGTCACCGCTCCGGCTGACGGTCAGGTTTCCAAAAAGAACGTCCAGCCCGGCCAGTACGTGACTCCCGGCCAGCAGCTCATCGCCATCGTCGGCAGCGGCGACTTGTGGGTCGTGGCCAATTTCAAGGAGACGCAGCTCGAACACATGCGCCCCGGCCAGAAGGTGATCGTCAAGGTTGATGCCTTTCCCGGCGAGGAGCTGAAGGGGCATATCGATTCGATCTCCGCCGGAACCGGCGCGCAGTTCGCGCTGCTCCCGCCCGACAACGCCAGTGGCAACTTCGTGAAGGTGGCCCAGCGCGTACCGGTCAAGATCGTCTTCGACGAAGCGCCGAAGCTGCCGCTTGCCGCCGGAATGAATGTGATTGTTGACGTGAAGGTGAAATGACAAGCGCCTTTAACCTGGGAGCGCCGAGCGCCTGCTCGGCAATGGAGCCGAAGGCTCCACATTATATCAGGTCTCAACGCATTTCATGAATTATTACATGAAGTTGTCCCGGAGTAAATCACGCGACAGGATAGCCACAAAGATGCCGAGCAGGCGCTCGGCGCTCCCAGGCAACATCTTTTTTTGAGAACAGTTGCGACGCTTTGTCGCCGGAGTATCAATGTCAAAACCCATCGCAACAGCCGTTCCCGGAGCACAGACGCCGGCACTTCACTACGAGACTGGCATCAAAAAAGTGATCATCACGGTGACGGTCATCGTGGCGGCCATGCTCGAACTGATCGATACGACGATTGTCAACGTCGCGCTGAACCACATCAGCGGCAACCTCGGCGCGAGCATCGAGGATGTTTCGTGGGTGGTGACGAGCTACGCCATCGCCAACGTGATCGTCATTCCGCTTTCGGGCTTTCTCGGTAATCTCTTTGGACGTCGCAACTACTTCGTGGCTTCGATTCTGCTCTTTACGGTTGCATCGTTTTTCTGCGGCATCTCCGACAACATCTGGATGCTGGTCTTCTTTCGCTTTGTACAGGGCATCGGCGGTGGCGGCCTGTTGCCCACCTCGCAGGCGATCCTGTACGAGACCTTCAAGCCGGAGGAGCGCGGTACGGCGACGGGCATCTTTTCGATGGGCCTCGTGCTTGGCCCGACCATCGGCCCCTTGCTCGGCGGCTACCTGGTCGATTACTTCGCCTGGGAGTGGTGTTTTTTCGTGAACATCCCGATCGGCATCCTGGCCTCGTGGGCCGCGCTGACCTTTGTCAAGGAGCCGAAAGTGACGCACGCTGTCGAAAAGATCGACTGGGCGGGTATTGGTTTTCTGGCGCTCGGCATCGGCTCGTTGCAGTTCGTGCTCGAACGGGGCGAACAGAAAGACTGGTTCGCGACAGGTTACATCACCTGGTTCACGATCATCGCCGTGGTTTCGCTCATCGCCTTTGTCTGGCGGGAGCTGCACACCGAGCACCCGGCGGTCGATCTGCGTGTGCTGGCCCGGAGCAAGAACCTGGCCATCGCCGCCGTCTTGACCTTTATCGTCGGCTACGGGCTGTACGGTTCGCTGTTCGTCTTTCCGGTTTTCGTGCAGCGGCTGCTCGGCTTCACGGCGATGCTGACCGGCCTGGTGCTCTTTCCCAGCGCCATGCTCACCGGCATCATTTCACTGCCGCTCGGCATGGCCTTGCAGAAAGGCGCGTCGCCGAAACTGCTGATGACCGTCGGCATGGTCGCCTTCTTCTGGTTCTGCTGGGAGCTGGGCAACCAGACGCTGCAATCGGGGGCGGAAAACTTCTTCCTGATCCTGCTCATTCGCGGCATTGCCCTGGGGTTCATTTTCATTCCGGTAACGCTGCTGGCCGTGACGGGACTGCATGGCAGGGACATCGGGCAGGCGACGGGACTGAACAACATGGTGCGCCAGCTCGGCGGCTCGTTCGGCATCGCCATCACCAACACCTACATCGCCAAACGGGTGGCTGCGCACCGCATCGATATTCTCAGCCACCTCTCGCCCTACGACCCCACCGCCGTCCAGCGGTTGCAAGGCATGAAGCAGGCGTTCGGCCAGTACATGAGTTCGCCGGTCGAAGCCGGGCAGGCGGCGATGGTCGCGCTCGAAGGCATCGTCACCCGCCAGAGCTACCACCTGGCCTACATGGACGCCTTCAAGATGATCGCCGTGCTTTTCGCCGTTTGCCTGCCGCTGCTGCTCTTTATCCGCGTGGACAAAAGCGACAAAAAAGCCGACATCTCGTCGGCGCATTGAGAATATTTTCTCGATAGCGATAATCTCCGCAGGGGCGGTTCTGGCTTGTCGGAATCGCCCTTTGCAATGGTTGCGTTGAACAGCGTGAACGAAGTGGACAGCGTGGGCTTGGCGGACAAGATGGACGGCGAAAGAAGGAATTGCAACAAAAAAGTGGCCGCATTGTCAATAACCGTTTCCCTTGCCGCTCATGCTTTGGATCATCCGGTACCCGGATAGTTTTTTCCTGAATGATTTGCTGGCATACGGTACGCCACGATCAGAATGGAAGAGGACTCCTGCTGAGTGAATAACCGATGATCTCCCGATTGAAGAGTTCCATAATCACCGTGAGGTACTGCCAACCGCTATCGGTCCACAAGCAGGTCATATCGCTCGTCCAGGTCTCGAACGGCATATCCGGGGAGAAGTCCTGATTCAGGAAATTCGTTTTCCT
>NZ_SDGU01000065.1 GCF_004118635.1 Chlorobaculum sp. 24CR
CTTGAAGCGCATATCGACTGGCAACTTTTTGCTCCCATTCTCGAAGTAGCTTTCAGCAAGCCAGCCAACCGCAAGAACATGGGCCGCCCGCCATTCGACCGGTTGATGATGTTCAAACTTCTCATTCTTCAGAGCCTGTACAACCTTTCCGACGATCAGACGGAGTACCAGATTACCGACCGGTTGAGCTTCAAGCGCTTTCTGGGACTGAAATCCAGCGACAAGGTTCCGGACAGCAAAACGATCTGGAAATTCCGGGAAACCCTTATTCAGGAAGAACTTATCGAGGTGTTGTTTTTCCGGTTCAATCAGGCGCTTGACGAGCACTGCATCTTTGCCAAAAACGGACAACTGGTCGATGCCACCATTGTTGAGGTGCCGCGCCAGCGCAACAGCCGCGAAGAAAACGCCCAGATCAAGGCGGGCCAGACGCCGGAAGCCTGGAAACAGAAGCCCAACAAGCTTCGCCAGAAAGACGT
>NZ_SDGU01000007.1 GCF_004118635.1 Chlorobaculum sp. 24CR
GAGTCAAGGTCGAGAAATTGAGTATAAAAAGTTGCATTCACAGCAGCTCCAACTCTTCTAAATACCTCGAAGCTCTGCTTCGAGGATCCTTTATTACATCTCAGATGAGTATTTGAAAGTATAGATATAAGATGCGGATAAAATTACATCTCTTTGCCATGCTCGACGGTCATGCTGACCAGATTTCGTTCTTCATCGACATCGATCAGCACGTTGTCGCTGATTTCCCGTGTTTCGAAAACCGGTTTGTCCAGAAGCTGAATGAAGGCTGTGTCGGTGTCCTCGAAATACTTGATTTTCATGAGCTTCGGTATTGCTACGGTAAACCAAATTCTTGATAATTGCCCCGGCCTTCAGGCCGGGGTTAATGTGCAATGCAAAACATATCAGGGCTTTAGCCCAATTCATATATCTCAGGAAACCAATGAATAGGTTGGGCTGAAGCCCGGAGTTTATTTTATCCTTCTCTACCCCGGACTGAAGTCCGGGGCAATTGTAAGAAGAATATTATCGGAGCAAAAGCCCCCGGCTGAAGCCGGAGGCTTTTGAAAAGACACGATCAGGACGGATCGTAGTTCAGCGCGGGTGCGAGCCACTTCTCCGCTTCTGCTACTTCCAGCCCTTTGCGGTTGGCGTAGTCTTCGACCTGATCCTTTCCAATCTTGCCGAGCACGAAGTATTTCGATGCCTTGTTGGCAAAATACAATCCGCTGACTGAGGCTGCCGGGTTCATCGCGAAGGTTTCCGTCAGCGTTACTCCGGTTGCCGCTTCGGCGTTGAGCAGGTCGAAGATGGTGGCCTTCTCGGTGTGATCCGGGCAGGCGGGGTAGCCGGGGGCGGGGCGGATGCCCTGGTACTTTTCGGCGATCAGCTCTTCGGGGGTGAGCTTCTCGCCCGGCGCGTAGCCCCAGAGTTCGCGGCGCACTTTTTCGTGCAGCATCTCCGCGAAGGCTTCGGCGAGACGGTCGGCGAGGGCCTGCGTCATGATGCGGTGGTAGTCGTCGAGTCCGTCGGCGAACTCCTTCAGGAGCGTTTCGATGCCGAGTCCGGCGGTGACGGCGAAGCAGCCGATCCAGTCGGCGATGCCGCTCTCGCGTGGAGCCACGAAGTCCGCCAGCGCGAGGTTGGCTTCGCCGTGCTTCTCGCCTTGCTGGCGCAGGGTGTGCAGCACGGCGCGGAACATCGAACGCTCGTCGTCCGCGTAGACGAAGATGTCGTCGCCGATGCTGTTTGCCGGGAAGATGCCCGCCACGCCTTTGATGCCGAGGAGCTTTTCGTCCGCAATCCTGTCGAGCAGAGCGTTGGCGTCCTTGAAGAGCTTCGTTGCCTCTTCGCCGACCTTCTCATCCTCCAGAATCTGCGGATAGAGGCCGTGCAGTTCCCAGCTGCGGAAGAGCGGCGTCCAGTCAATGTAGGGGCGGAGATCGCCGACGGTGACATTTTCCAGCACGGTAACGCCCGCCTGCGCGGGTTTGGCGATGGTCGCGGCTTCCCAGTCAATCGCGAGCCGGTTGTCGCGGGCGGCGTCGAGCGAGACGAACTTTTTGGCCGCCGTGCGCTCGGTGTGGCTCTTGCGCATCGCCTCCTGCTCGGCTTTCAGCGCCTCGATGTAGCCGTCGCGCTGGGCGGGGTTGCAGAGGCTGCTCGCCACCGGCACGCTGCGTGAGGCGTCGAGCACATGCACCACCGGGCCGGAGTAGTTCGGCGCGAGCTTGACGGCGGTGTGCACCTTCGAGGTGGTTGCGCCGCCGATGATGAGCGGAATCGTCATGCCGAGCCGCTCCATCTCTTTGGCCACGTGCGCCATCTCTTCGAGCGACGGGGTGATGAGGCCGGAGAGGCCGAGCACGTCGGGCTTCTCTTTGAGCACCGCATCGAGAATCTTGTCGCACGGCATCATGACGCCGATGTCCACCACGTCGAAGTTGTTGCAGGCGAGCACCACCGAAACGATGTTCTTGCCGATGTCGTGCACGTCGCCCTTGACGGTGGCGAGCAGCACCTTGGCTTTGGCGCTCGTGTCGCAGTTCCGGGCCTTCTCCTCCTCGATGTACGGAATGAGCACGGCCACGGAGCGCTTCATGACGCGGGCGCTCTTGACCACCTGCGGCAGGAACATCTTGCCCTCGGCGAAGAGGTCGCCGATGTGGTTCATGCCATTCATGAGCGGCCCTTCGATCACCTCCAGCGGACTCGGGTAGAGCTGGCGGGCCTCCTCGGTGTCCTCGTCGATGAAATCCACGATCCCCTTGACGAGTGCGTGTTTCAGCCGCTCCTCGACCGGAGCGTTGCGCCACTCGGCGGCTTTGGCTTCGACCTTTTCGCCGCCGTCGCGGATCGTTTCGGCGAACGCCACGAGCCGCTCGGTGGCGTCGTCGCGGCGGTTGAGCAGCACATCCTCGACGTAGCCGAGCAGCTCAGGCTCGATTTCCTCGTAGATGCCGAGCTGGGCGGCGTTGACGATGCCCATGTCGAGCCCGGCGTGGATGGCGTGGTAGAGGAAGGAGGTGTGCATCGCCTCGCGCACCGGCTCGTTGCCGCGGAAGGAGAAGGAGACGTTGCTGATGCCGCCCGACACCTTCGCGTGGGGCAGGTTCTGCTTGATCCAGCGCACGCTTTCAATGAAGTCGAGCGCGTAGTTGTTGTGCTCGTCGATGCCGGTGGCCACGGTCAAGACGTTCGGGTCGAAGATGATATCCTCCGGCGGGAATCCGACTTCCTCCGTCAGAATCTTGTAGGCGCGGCTGCAAATCTCGATGCGGCGGTGCAGGCTGTCGGCCTGGCCCTGCTCGTCGAAGGCCATGACGACCGTGGCCGCGCCGTACTGCATGATTTTGCGGGCGTGCTCCTTGAACAGCTCCTCGCCCTCCTTGAGGCTGATCGAGTTGACGATGCTCTTGCCCTGGGTGCAGCGCAGGCCGTTTTCGATGACCGCCCACTTCGACGAGTCGATCATCACCGGAACCTTGGCGATCTCCGGCTCGGAGGCGATGAGGTTCAGGAACTCGACGATCACCTTTTCGGAATCGAGCATCCCCTCGTCGAGGTTCACGTCGATCACCTGCGCGCCGTTCTCGACCTGCTGGCGGGCGATGGAGAGCGCTTCGTCGTAGTTCGCCTCCTTGATGAGGCGGGCGAACTTGCGCGAGCCGGTGACGTTGGTGCGCTCGCCGACGTTGATGAAGCCGGTGGTTTCGTCAACCACGAGCGGTTCGAGGCCGGAGAGTTTCAGCACGTGCTCGTTCGCGGGGCGCTTCCTCGGCGTGAGGTTCTGCACCGCTTTGGCAATGGCGCGGATGTGCGTCGGCGTGGTGCCGCAGCAGCCGCCGACGATGTTCACGAAGCCCGACTCGGCGAAGCCCGCGATCTGCGCGGCCATGTACTCCGGCGAATCGTCGTACTCGCCGAACTCGTTCGGCAGACCTGCGTTGGGATAGACGCTCACGTAGCTGCCCGCGATGTTGGAGAGCGCTTCAATGAAGGGGCGCATCTGCTTCGAACCGAGTGCGCAATTTAATCCGACCGAGAGCAGGCTCGGCATGTGCGAAATCGAAATCCAGAACGCCTCGGTGGTCTGGCCGGAGAGCGTGCGGCCGCTCGCGTCCACCACCGTGCCGGAGACCATCACGGGCACCTGCCAGCCGGTTTTGGCCGCGTACTGTTCGATGGCGTAGAGCGCCGCCTTGCAGTTCAGCGTGTCGAACACCGTCTCGACGAGCAACAGATCGACGCCGCCCTCGTGCAAGCCTTCGAGCTGGGCAGTGTAGTTATCGACCACCTCCTGGAAAGTGACCGCGCGGAAGCCGGGGTTGTTCACGTCCGGCGAGAGCGAGAGGGTCTTGTTGGTTGGCCCGATGGAACCTGCAACGAAGCGCGGTTTGTCGGGCGTTTTTGCGGTGAACTCGTCCGCCGCCGAGCGGGCCACTTTTGCTGCCGCCACGTTCAGCTCGCGGGTCAAATCCTGCAACTGGTAGTCCGACTGCGAGATCGGGTTGGCGTTGAAGGTGCAGGTTTCGATGATGTCCGCACCCGCGTCGAGGAAGTCGCAGTGAATCGAACGGATGATGTCGGGCTGGGTGATGACGAGCAGATCGTTGTTGCCCTTCAGCGGATGGCTGTGCGAAGCGAAACGCTCGCCCCGGTAGTCCTGTTCGTCGAGGCCATGCCTCTGGATCATGGTGCCCATGGCCCCGTCGAGCACGAGAATCCGTTGCTCGATCAGGCCGTACAAAGTGTCGTTCATGCAGCGGCGGATGGTTATTGGTCGGGATGACCGTATTGGAAAAATTGACCTTAAAGGTAAGCAAAAAAGCGCTCAATTCCCCATCCGCCGGAAGGCGGGGCGCGTCAGGAAAGCGCCCGGTCGATGCGCTCCGAAAGCCACGAAGCCATGAAGTCGAGCGACTCCTGATCGATCTGGTGGGCCATCGGATATTCGCGGTAGGTGTAGTCGGAGATCTTGTCGCGAAGCCACGCATCGGCCTGCCGCCCCCGGTCGATGGGCAGCACGTCGTCAAACAGCCCGTGCTGCACGAGAAACGGCACGTCGGCAAGTCCCGTCGGCAAAGTGTCGGCTTCGGGCCGCGAATCGGGAAGCTGCCCGCTGAGGGCGAGGACGCCGTGCAGCAGCGCGGGATTCCGGAACGCCGTGAAGTAGCTCATCACCGTCCCCTGACTGAAGCCCATGAGAAAGGTTTTCCCGCCGACCGGCTGGAGTTTTTCGATCAGATTTTCGAGGAACGCCGCAAGCTTGTCGGCCACCTGCCGCGCCGCCTCGCGATCCACGGTAATGCCGCCGGGCGTGAAATCGATCGGGAACCAGCCATACATCTCCGGCCCAAGCACGAGCGGCGCACGAACGCTCACGACGCGAAGCCGCGCATCGAGCGAGTGCGCCAGACCGAGAAGATCCTTCTCATTGCTGCCATACCCGTGCAGCATGACGAGCAGCGGGCTTTTTTCATCGGAACGGCGATTGTAATCGAGCCAGGTAAAGGTGTCGTTGTTGCGGGTCAGCATGTGCGATGGGTTGGAGTTGTGAATCCGGTAAATGATTAACCTGTAGGGGCGGCTCTCGTGGCCGCCCTGGTATTGTGGTTTGTTGATAACCTGTCGTAAAAGTCTATGGAAAAAGAAATTGGGCTGAAGCCCTGATTTTTGTGCTAAATAACCCCGGCTTAAAAGCCGGGGCAATATGAATGTAAGAGTGATGAATGTCCGTCGGGATAAATCCCTCCTGAATATGGCAGAGTCTATTGCTCTCTTCAAGTGATTCAAACTCTTAAACAATTGCCCCGGACTTCAGTCCGGGGTTTGCAGGTCAAATAAAAAGAAATTCGGGCTTCAGCCCAATATTTTCTGATCTTGCGTTTCAGGATTCACCTCGGCGATAATCCCGCCGCCGAGCACTTTGTCGCCATCATAAAACACCACCGCCTGCCCGCAGGCCACGCCCAGCTTGGGTTCGCGGAAAGTCACTCGCGCCCGGTCGCCCCCGTTACCTGCGAGCGGCTCGACCGTGCAGGCGCTCTGCCGGTCGCGGTAGCGGATTCGCGCTTCGGTGTCGAAGGGCGCGTCCGGCGCGGCGACGGCGCTCCAGTTCATGCCGGAGGCGATGAGGCTGCGGCATTCGAGATCGGCCTTGCCGCCGACGCGGATGCGGTTGCGCGCGGCGTCGATCTCGGTCACATAGACCGGCTCGCCGGTCGCCACACCGAGGCCGCGACGCTGGCCGATGGTGTAGAACGGATAGCCCCGGTGGTGGCCGATCACCTTGCCCGCCTGATCGACAATCTCGCCGCCCGCCACCCGCGCTTCGAGGCCCGGAATCGCCCCGGCGAGGTAAGCGCAATAGTCGTCGTGCGGCACGAAGCAAATCTCCTGGCTCTCCTTTTTTTCCGCCGAATGAACCCCGAACGACCGCGCCAGCTCGCGCACCTCGGTTTTGGCGAGTCCGCCGAGCGGAAACAGCGTCTGCGCCAGCTCCGCCTGACAGAGCATCCAGAGAAAATAGCTCTGATCCTTCTCCGGATCGACCCCCTTGCACAGCCGCGTTACGCCATCGTGCAGCTCCACGCGGGCGTAGTGGCCGGTGGCGACGCAATCCGCGCCGAGCAGGCGCATCGCCTCGAACAGGCCGAACCACTTGATCGCCTTGTTGCACACCATGCAGGGATTCGGCGTCCGTCCGGCGAGGTAATCGCTGTGAAAATAGCCGATCACGTCACGGGCGAACTTCGCGCTCAGGTTCAGCGTAAACACCGGGAAATCGAACTCTTCCGAGTCGCTGACGCGCATCGCCGAAGGCTTCAGCACCGGCGATTCTTCGGGAGTATCGAGCACGCGGACATTCAGCCCGGTTACACGAAACCCCTGCCGAACGAGCAGGCAAGCTGCCGTCGAAGAATCGACGCCGCCCGACAGGCCAGTGATAACGTGTTGTGGTGAGGTCATAGGATTTGGACTGTTGGTTTAACTGAAACTTACAGTATTTTTTCTGGATTGTGCGGATAGGGTTGACTGGCCTGTTCAAAAGACAGATGGCAAAGCGGTTCGAGAGAATCAGAGCGCTTCTTGGTTGGGCTGAAGTGAAATAATGTGTAAATTTTACGCTTTCCGAAATAGCTATAACCCAGTTGCAATGACCGAAGAAAAAAAACAACCACCACAACAGCAGCCGCCGGCGCTTGGGCCTTATTTTTTGTCGGTATTTTTGATGGCGCTGGGGCTCTGGTGCGTGTATGACGGGTGGTTCACGACTGATCCGGAGATGTTCCGGCATATGGATTTTAACCGGATTATGGCGGTTATATTCATACCCATTGCGATCATCGATTTTATCCGCACCCGTCGCTCCGAAATGGCGCGTAAGGCAAAAGCGGTCAACAAGCTCGCAGTAAAAAATGATTCCGAATCATAGGCTGCTGGTTCCATACGCGGCTCCGTATTTCGCCTATGTGCTGATCGCAACCGTGGCCGAGCGGTTCGTGCCGATGGAGGTGAATTATCTCTTGCGCATCGTTATCGTTTCCGCCACGTTGCTCTGGGCCAGGCAGTGGTTCTTTTCCTTCAAAGGCCCCAAGTCTTTCGTTGTGTCCGCTTTCGTGGGGATTCTGGCTGGCGTTGCCGGTTTGATTCTCTGGATTGCACTGTTGACTCCATTTGTTTCGATTGCGGATGGAAAGCCCTGGTCTCAAAGCGCTTTTGTGCTGCGATTGCTGGCGGCGGGCGTTCTGGTACCGGTTTTTGAAGAGGTGCTGATGCGTGGCTTTATTTTTCGCTTGGCGTTGCAGTGGGACGAGGCGCGAAAGAGCAAGGCGACCGATGCGCTGTCCATTGCAATGGATGAGCGATCCGTCAACGACGCTCAGCCGGGAGCGTGGTCGTGGGTGGCCGTCATCGTTTCAACGCTTGTCTTTACACTCGGCCACACCACGCCGGAGTGGCCCGCATCCATCGCCTATGGCCTGCTGATGGCGGGATTATATATTCTCCGGAAAGATTTGCTGAGCTGTATCGTGGCGCACGGCGTGACGAATATCGGTCTTGCGTTTTATGTTTATCAGACCGGAAAGTGGCAGTTGTGGTGATGGTTTCTCGCTGAGGGAAAACGGTACGAAACAGAACGCGCGACTTAACGCAAATCGCTGATTTCAATGATCGGCTCTCCCGAAAGCAATAATTCCGCGGCTTTATCGAGAGATTTTTCCAGTACCGCCCTCATTCTGGCATTCGATGTATTGCCACACGTGATCCAGAGCAGTTGAGGTGGCGTACCGTATTGATCGACAAGTTTGAGGAAGTCCGCATCTTTGCTCATGATGACGGCGTTCGCTTCTCTGGCAGCCTTGAATATGGTTCGATCATCGGCTCGTTGCAAATTCATGCTGCTCAACGATTTGGCCTGAATGGCCGGATATGTTCGGTTGATCCACGCTGCCAATGATGGCGAAAGATGCGCATCGATCCAGAGTATCATGCGGCAATGACCGGATGGTTGAGTTTCTGGCTGGCATATTTTAAAGCTGCCAGAATATCCTCTTTTTCAAGATCGGGGAGTTCTTCAAGGATTTCATCCTGACTGAGGCCTGCTGCAAGAAGGTCGAGAATATCGATTACCCTGATTCTCAATCCGCGGATGCAGGGGCGTCCACCGCATTGATTCGGATCGATGGAAATCCGCTTTTGCCACTCGTTCATATCACGCTCGCTGATTTGTCTTTACATGGAAATAGTAACGAAAAACATCGAGAAACGTTCAAACCTGAACAATGGAGCGACGCGCTCTGTCGTGAACCGCCCGGAACCACTCCAGCTTGCCCGCACCCCTCACAGCAGTACGCCCTTGAGCAGCAACGAGGCGAAGCTGAAGTAGATGACGATGCCGGTGACGTCCACCAGCGTGGCGACGAAGGGAGCTGACGAGGTGGCCGGGTCGATGCCGAGACGCTTCAGCAACAACGGAAGCATCGAACCGGCAAGCGTTCCCCACAGCACGATGCCGAGCAAAGAGAGTCCCACGGTGATGCCGAGCAGCAACCACATGACGGAGTAGTGGCCCAGAAGCGTGGCCCAGAACACCACCCGGAAAACGCCGATGAGGCCCAGAAGGCTTCCCAGCATCAGGCCCGAAAGAATCTCCCGCTTCATCACCGCCCACCAGTCGCGCACGGTGATTTCGCCGAGCGCCAGCGAGCGGATGATCAGCGTGGCCGCCTGGGAGCCGGAGTTGCCGCCGCTCGAAATGATCAGCGGAATGAAGGTGGCCAGCACGATCGCCTTGGCCAGTTCGTCCTCGAAATAGGCCATTGCCGAGGCCGTGAGCATCTCGCCGAGAAAGAGCACCACCAGCCAGACCGCGCGGTTCCTGACGAGCTGGAGCAGCGGCACGTCGATGTAGGGTTCGTCGAGGGCTTCGATACCGCCGAACTTCTGGATGTCTTCGGTCTCCTCCTCTTCGGCCACGTCGAGCATGTCGTCAACCGTGACGACGCCGATCAGGTAGCCGTTGGAATCGACCACCGGAAGGGCGACCCGGTCGTAACGCTTGAAGGCTTCGAGCGCGTCCTTCTGATCCTGCGTTGCCGTGAGGGTAATCAGCTTGTCTTCGTCGATGATCTCATCGACCTTTTTGTCGAGCGGCGAGAGCAACAGGTCGCGGGCGAGCATTTCGCCGACGAGCTTGCCGTGGTCGTCCACCGCGTAGATGACGTTCAGCGTTTCGCTCTCGTGGCCGTGGGTGCGGATGTATTCGAGCACCTTGCCGATTTCCCAATCCTTCTTGACGCTTAAAAAGTCCGGCGACATGAGACGCCCGACGCTGTCCTCGGCATAGGCGAGCAGCGTTTTGGCGATCTTGAACTCCTTGAACGAGAGCAGCTTAATCAGCTCCTGGGCCACCGGGCCGGGTAGCTCTTCGAGCAGCGCCGTGCGGTCGTCGGCGGACATGCTGTTGAGGATGTGCGAGACATCCTTTTGCGTCAGGGCGTTGAGGAGGTTCTGCTGGGCGTCGAAGTCGAGGTACTCGAAGGTTTCGGTGGCTGAGTCTTTGGAGAGCAGCCTGAAGAGGATCGCCTGCTCGTTTTCGGGCAGGTCGGAGATCAGTTCGGCCAGGTCAACCGGAAGCCAGTCGTCGAAGAGGCGTTGCAGGGCGCTGAAGTTTCTCTGTTCGATCAGCTCGCGAATTTCGGGAAGGATGGGAGTTCCGATCATGGCTGGCTTGAGGTTGACTTGATGAGGTTCCCTCGTGTAACCGTACGAGCCTAAAAAAGGAAAATTTAACTACTTTCCAATCCCTTTTTTCCTCTTTTTTGACGGAGTGCCGGTTTGTGTTTTCGACATGTGCGGCGAGCCGGTGACGAATCTTCGCCACGGCAGCGCGGCGCTGCGCGAAATGCCGATGCGCGGGCTTGCGCCGATCAGTTCCGGCGGCAAGTCTGGCGCATCTTCGAGCCAGCAAACGTCGCCGGAGAGCGACTCGCCGTAGTGCGCCGGGCCGAGGCCGAGCGCCTGGGTGAGCTTGCCGGGGCCGCTCAGGAGCGCCCGCTCATCGGTCGTCCGCCGCCGCTCTCGCATCCACTCGATGCCTTCGACCGGCTCCATCGCCCGGAGCAGCACCGCGCCAGCCACGCCTTCCGGCTCCGAGACGATGTTTGCCAGGTAGTGGCAGCCATAGGCGAAGTAGATGTAGAGGTGGCCGGGTGGGCCGAACATCGCGCGGTTGCGCTCGGTCATGCCGCACGAGGCGTGGCAGGCCTCGTCGCCTTCGCCGAGGTACGCTTCGGTTTCGACGATTCGCCCCCGCATCACGCGGCCCGATGCTTCGCGGTGGACGAAAATCTTGCCGAGAAGCCGTTCGGCGAGCACGAGGGTTGGGGCCTGGTAAAATTCGGCATCGAGCCTTTTCATGGGTCGATATAACTGTTTGCAAAAGTTTATGCAAGTATTATACTATACTTCGTGTCGCTGAAGAAAGGCCCCTCTCAAAACTTGCAGAGGCGCCGAGAAGGATCAACCGCTCGTATATTTTCCATTTCGCTGGCTACTGTTTTCATGGGTAGAGTCATTGCCATTGCAAACCAGAAAGGCGGGGTTGGTAAAACAACCACCGCGGTCAATATTGCGGCTTCCATTGCGATATCCGAATTCAAAACGCTTCTGATCGACATCGATCCCCAGGCAAACGCCACATCAGGCTTCGGCCTCGAAACCGGGGACGAGATCGAGAACACCTTCTACAATGTGATGGTGAACGGCGGGGAGATCAGGGACGCCATCAAGCCCTCCGGTCTTGAATACCTCGACGTTCTGCCCTCCAACGTCAACCTGGTCGGCATGGAGGTGGAGCTGGTTAACATGCGCGAGCGGGAGTACGTTATGCAGAAGGCGCTGAAGGCGGTGCGCGACCAGTACGATTACATCATCATCGACTGCCCGCCTTCGCTCGGCCTCATCACGCTCAACTCGCTCACCGCCGCCGATTCGGTGCTCATTCCCGTGCAGGCCGAGTACTACGCGCTCGAAGGGCTGGGCAAGCTGCTCAACACCATCAGCATCGTGCGCAAGCATCTGAATCCGAAGCTCGAAATCGAAGGGGTGCTCGTCACCATGTTCGACGCCCGGCTCAGGCTGGCGACGCAGGTGGCCGAGGAGGTCAAGAAGTTCTTCAAGGACAAGGTTTATAAAACCTGCATTCGCAGGAACGTCAGGCTTTCGGAGGCTCCGAGCCACGGTATGCCGGCACTGTTGTACGATGCTCAGAGTATCGGCTCGAAGGACTACCTCGATCTTGCGCAGGAGATATTCGAGCGCGATGGCAACATCAGGAAATTCAAAGTTCGGCAGCAGTAAGGTGGCCGGTTAATTGTGAGGATATGTCGAAAAAAGCACTGGGCAGGGGGCTGAAAGCGCTGATCTCCGAAGAGGGGTTTGCCGCCGCCGAAAAAGCCGAAGAGACTGAAAAAATGCAGGAGGGCGCGATCGGCAGCCTTCCGGTCGAAAAGATCAGGGTCAACCCTTTCCAGCCTCGCCAGGAGTTCGAGGCGGCGGCGCTCGACGAGCTGCGTAACTCGATCATCGAAAATGGCGTCATCCAGCCGGTGACGGTCTGCCGCGATGGCGACGGCTATCAGCTCATCAGCGGCGAACGGCGTCTGCGCGCGGTCAAGTCCGCCGGGTTCAAATTCATTCCCGCCTACGTCATCGAAGCGCACGAGGATGCCAGCAAGCTCGAACTCGCCCTTATCGAGAACATCCAGCGCGAAGATCTCAACGCCATCGAGGTCGCGCTCGCCCTCCGGAGCCTGGTCACGAAGTGCGACCTCACCCAGGACGAGGTTGCCCAGAAGGTGGGCAAGAACCGCTCCACGGTGGCCAATTTTCTGCGTCTCCTGAAGCTGCCGCGCCAGATTCAGGAGAGCATCCGTACCCGCGAAATCACCTCCGGCCACGCACGCGCGCTCATCAACCTGCCGAGCGAACATTTACAGCTCAAGGTGTGGCGGCAGATCGTTTCGCGGCAGCTTTCGGTGCGGCAGACCGAGGCGCTGGTGGGCAACATGTTCAAGGACAAGCTGAAACCGGCAGCTCCGGCTCCCGCGCCCCGCGCCATTCAGCTCGACCAGATCGAGGGCCGACTCCGGGAACAGCTCGCCACCAAGGTGAGTCTCGTCGAAAAAAAGGGGGGGCAGGGCGAAATTCACATCAAATATTTTTCAGGCGAAGACCTCGACCGGATACTCGATCTTATCGGTCAGTGAGTGCCTGAACCAACTACCAGAAGTACAAGGACAAGCTGAGAGTATGAAGATCACTTTGGTCGGCAATGGCCGCATGGGCCAGCAGATAGCCGGAATCGTCGGAGCGTCGGACAACCATGTCATTCACAAGGTGCTCGATGTGAGCGATGCCATCGAAGCAGGTTCGTTCGAGGGCGCGGACGCGATTATCGACTTCACCGTCCGCGATGCGTTCCTTGGCAACTACAAGGCGCTCGTCGCTTCGGGCGTGCCGGTCGTGGTGGGCACCACCGGCTGGGACGACGTGATGCCGCAGATCGCCGGGGAGGTCAACGCTGCCGGAAGTTCTATGCTCTACTCGGCAAATTTCTCGCTTGGCGTCAACATCTTTTTCCGGACGCTGCGCGAGACGGCGCGGCTGATCGCGCCGTTCGAGCAGTTCGACATCGCGCTTTCGGAGCAGCACCACACCGGCAAGGCGGACTTTCCGAGCGGCACGGCGATCAAGGCCGCCCAGGAGGTGCTGAACAACAATCCCCGCAAGCGCACCATCGTTCGCGAGCTTGAGGACGGGCGCAAGTTGCGGAGCGACGAATTGCAGGTCGCCTCGATCCGTCTCGGCACGGTGTTCGGCGTTCACTCGGCCATCATCGATTCCGAGTCGGACACCATCGAACTGACTCATACGGCTAAAAATCGCACCGGCTTCGCTTCGGGCGCGGTTCGCGCCGCCGAGTGGCTCGCCGGGCGTCACGCCACGTCGCCGGGTTTCTGCACGATGGACGATTTCCTGAACGATCTTTTTTCCGCCTGATTCATGGGAGTTGAAACCGCACCGGGCCGTCCATCAAAAGTCCCCGCGCTGCTCGCTGGAGCGGTGCTGCTTGTGCTGACGACGACGCTGCCCTACCTGACCCTCATCAACGCCGTGCTGTTCGCCGGGATCATCGCCTCCGGATCGGCGGCGGCGTGGTACTACATCATGCGCCACCAGGTCCGGCTGGAGCATGGCGAAGCCTTCGTGCTCGGCGCGATGAGCGGCCTCGTCGGCGGGGCGCTTTCGGTGCTTGCCGCGTATTTGCTGGAAAAGTGGTTCGGCTATATTCCGGGACTCGAAAGCCTCCAGCTTCTGGTGGCGTGGGCAAGCCGCCTGGCTCCCGAAGAGGCCCCGAACTTCCAGCAAATGCTGGCGCTTGTCACCGCGCCGAAGGAGATTTCGCTCTCCGACCTGCTCGTGAGTATGCTCCTGACCGGCATGTTCTACGCCCCCTTCTCCGGCCTCGGAGGCAGGTTGACCGTTTTCGTGCTCAAGCGAAAAGCGAAGAAGAAGGTGTAACGGTCTGGCAGAATCGTCTTCGGTTTTTTTCCTATACGACCTATAGGACTTATAGGTCGTGTAAGTCCTATAGGATTTAAAGATTACCCGGCTTGCAGTACCAGCTTCGGTCGATTTTGGGTGAGCCGGGGAGGGTTTGCCACTCCCGGACGCGGTGAAATGCCACCGGCGTTTTGAGCTTGCCGAGCGCTTCTTTGAGGTGGGCGGTGATCGCCGAATCGTCTGGTTCGCCCTGCTCCTGAACCTCGATCCACGCCACCGGCCTGGTGCCGTACTCCGCGTCGGGCGCGGGAACCACCACGGCCTGCTCGATTCCCCTGATCGAGGTGAGCGCTTTTTCAATCTCTTCTGGATGGATGTTCTCGCCGCCGGAGATGAACATGCTGTCCCTCCTGCCGAGCACGGTCAGCCGCCCATCCTTCGACAGTTCGCCCATGTCTCCCGTGTGAAACCAGCCTTCGGCGTCCCGCGCCGTGCGCACTCCGCCCTCGTCGAGATAGCCCATGAAGAGGCATTCGCCCTTGACGAGGATTTCGCCGTCCGTGTCGATTTTGACTTGCCGGTATGGCAGCACCACGCCGCTGTCGCCCCGCGCTGACGTGACTGGGCCGGGCGAGGTCGTGACCTGTGTGCTCATTTCGGTCGAGCCGTAGGTGAGGTAGAGTGGCACGTGCTCCCGGATCGCCTCGCGCAGCAGCGCCGGGCTGACCGCGCTGCCTCCGAGCAGCAGCGCTTCGAGGCTCCGCAAGCGTTCGGGGCCGCCGTCGGCGCGAAGCATCCGGTAAAGCTGCGTCGGCACGAGCGAGAGGTGCGTCACCGGAAAGCGAGCGAGCGACTCGGCGAGCGACGCATCCGGCGACGGCACGGCCAGCGCGCCGCCACCGACAAGGCATTTGAAGAGCATCGAGTAGCCTCCGACGTGGCAGAGCGGCAGCGAGAGCAGCCAGCAGTCGCCCGGCCCGAAGGGCAGGTTTTCGGCGGAGCCTTTGGCACTGTACCAGTGGTTCGAGAAGCTGTGCATGGCGGCTTTCGGCTGGCCGGAGCTGGCCGAGGTGTGGATGATCGAGACGCGCCGCGCCATCTCCGTCGCGCCGGTGAAGGCCGCGTCCCTCCGTGCGAGCGCGTCGGCAACGAACGCTTCGAACTTTGCCGCGTCAAGCGTCATCACCGGATGCAGCCGCGCGAGCACGCCGTCGATGTGGCTTGCCGGAAAGCGGTGGTTCACCGGCGCGGCGACACCGCCCATGCGCACGAGCGCCATCAGCGCGAGCACGAGCGCCGCGCTGTTCGGCGCGACAAGCGCCACGACGTCGCCGCGCCGGACGCCCTGCGCCTCGAATGCGGCGGCGATTCGAGCCGTGTCGCCGTCGAGATCGGCGAAGCTCCAGCGTCGTCCGGCGGTGACGAGCGCCGGGGCGTTGCCGAACCTTTGCGCGGCCTGGGCTACAATCTCCATGATGCGCTGGTTTCGATCATCTCCGGTTTCACGTGCTGGCTGTCGCGCCATGCGGCGGCGGGGTCGGCCAGTCCGTCCGGGGCGGAGAAAGGCTTTTCGACGAGGTCGCGGGCGAGGAAGCTCGCCGTGTCGAGGCCCGACGCCGCCGGAGTTGGCGACGAAACGGCGGCCATCATCGCGTAGAGGCCGAGGCTGACGCTGCTCTCGAAGGCGGAGCTGAAGACCGCCTGCAACCCCATCCGGTGCGCCTTGGCCGCGAGGTCAAGCGATTTTGCGATGCCGCCGATGCAGTTCGGCTTGAGCACGAGCGCGCCGAGCGGTTCGGGGCCAATCTGGTCGAGCAGCTCCGGTCGCTGCCAGAGCGACTCGTCGAGCGCCGACGGCAGGCCGGTGGCGGCGTGGAAGTCGGGGATCAGTGCCGCATCCGTCAGCGGCTCCTCGATGTAGGCGATGCAATCCGGCGGCAAGGCTTTGCCAAATTCGATCGCTTCGTCGAAATCGAGCGACTGGTTGGCATCGAGCCGCAGCTCCGCCTTGCCGCCGAAAGCTTCGTGCAGGGCGCGGATGCAGGCGACGGCCTCGTCGAGCCGCCCTTTGCGAACCTTCAGCTTGAAGGCGCGGAACCCCTCGGCGTAGCGTTTCGTGGCGCGGTCGAGCACGGCCTGCGGCTCTCCGGCAAGCAGTGCGTTGACGGGAATTTTCGGTGCTGGCGGGAAGGCGTCGGCAAAGACAGGCAGCGAGCCGGTCGCGACAGCTTCGAGGTTGACGAGCGCCATCTCAATGCCGGTCGCCACCGATGGCGGCAGCGCTGCTTCGCCAATCAGGCGTCGCCGGTCGTCGGAGCTGTTCAGGTCAAATCGCGAAAGTTCGGGAATGAAGGCGGCGAGCGCCTGCATCGCCTCGTCGAGCGACTCGGTGTGCAGGCCCGGCAGAGGAGCGACTTCGCCATACGCGGTCGCTCCCTCGCTTGTCAGGCGCAGGAGCAGCCCCTCGCGCTTTCGGAGGAGCACGCCCCTGACCGTGACCGGTGCGGTAAATTCCAGTTCATACCGGCGGATGTCGGCATGAAGCGGCTTCACGGGTGTTTCGGGAACTTGCTGAAATCGGGTTTGCGCTTTTCGACAAAGGCGTTGCGCCCCTCCTGGCCCTCTTCGCTCATGTAGTAGAGCAGCGTGGCGTTGCCCGCAAGCTCCTGCAAACCGGCCTGGCCGTCGCAGTCGGCGTTCAGCGCGGCCTTCAGGCAGCGGATGGCGAGCGGCGAGTTGGCGAGAATTTCGCGGCACCACTGCACGGTCTCCTCTTCGAGCTTTTCGAGCGGCACGACCGTGTTGACCAGCCCCATGTCGAGCGCCTCCTGCGCGTTGTACTGGCGGCAGAGGTACCAGATTTCGCGGGCCTTCTTCTGGCCGACCAGACGCGCCATGTAGCTCGCGCCCCAGCCGCCGTCGAACGAACCGACCTTCGGGCCGGTCTGGCCGAAGCGGGCGTTCTCCGCCGCGATGGTCAGGTCGCAGAGCATGTGCAGCACGTGGCCGCCGCCGATGGCGTAGCCCGCCACCATCGCGATGAGCGGCTTCGGGCAGGTGCGGATGTCGCGCTGGAAATCGAGCACGTTCAGCTTGTTGACGCCCTTCTCGTCGGCGTATCCCGCGTTGCCGCGAATCTTCTGGTCGCCGCCGGAGCAGAAGGCGAGGTCGCCCTGGCCGGTCAGGATGATGACGCCGATCGCTGCGTCGTTGCGCGCATCCTGCAACGCCTCGATCATCTGATCGACCGTCTGCGGGCGGAACGCATTGCGCCGCTCCGGGCGGTTGATGGTGATCTTGGCGATGCCCTCGGCCTTGTGGTAGAGAATGTCGGAGTACTCTCCGGCTGCAATCCAGTTGACGGTGCTCATAGCTGAAATCTCGATGGTTGTTGATGGCTGAAAAAGAGTTCAAATATAAGCAATCCCCGTTGATTCGTGCGAGGTGACGGGGGGATGGGACTTATAGGTCTTATGAGACATATAGGACTTATGGGACTTTATTGAACAGGACGAATCATTTGGGAGTATCCTTTGCAGGGGCGGAGCTGCTTGTCCGCCCTTCTTCTCCGGATAGCTGTGGCTCCCGTTTTGAGATGATACTCAAAATGAAAAACAAGGGTATGGTTATTCTATATTTCGATGAACCATCACTCTTCTGATTAACGCAATAACCATTTGTACCCATGACCTCCAGCCATCCGGAACGCACCATCATCACGACGCCTGAGCAGCTTGCCGATTATGTCAAGCTGACCGAGGCCGAGAAGGAGGGGATTCGCCAGTGCCGGGCGATCATGCCGATGAAGATCACCCGCCATTACGCGGCGCTGCTGGAGCGCGACAATCCCGACGATCCGCTCCGGAAGCTCGTGATTCCGTCGCTCGAAGAGCTGGTGCGCTATCCGGACGACGCCGAGGTCGATACCCACAAGGACGAGGCGCAATACCAGCCGGTGGAGGGGATCATCCACCGCTATCCGGGCAAGGTGCTGCTGATGGTTACCACCGCCTGTTTCGCCCACTGCCGCTTCTGCTTCCGCTCGGAGAAGGTCGCCAGCACACTCGACGGGCGGCGGCTCGACAAGGCTATCGGGTATATCCGGAACGACGCCACGATCCGCGACGTCATCTTCACCGGCGGCGATCCGATGCAGGTCAGCTCCGAGAGACTCGAACGCGCCCTCGCCGAAGTCCGCCGCATTCCCCATGTCGAAATCATCCGCATCACGACCCGCGCCCCCATTTTCGCGCCGGAACTCTTCACCGGCGAAATGATCGCCATGCTCAGCCGGTTCAAACCGCTCATCCTGATCACCTCCTTCATTCACCCGCGAGAGTTGAGCGACGAAACGTGCAGCGTCCTCGACCGGCTCTCTGACGCCGGAATCGTGCTCTTGCAGCAAGGCCCGATTCTCAGGGGCCTCAACGACGACGCGGACACGCTCCGGACGATGTACGAAAAGCTGGCCCGGCACCGCACCATGCCCTACTACGCCACCTGGGGCATCGTTTCGCCCGGAAACCGGCACTTCACGCTCGACGGCGAGAGCGCTCGCAGGCTCATCCGGCAACTGGAGAACACCACCTCCGGTTTCTGCATTCCACACCTCAGCACCCTCGACCAGAACAACAACAAAACCCGGACGATTGGATGAAGTTGCAGGGGCGCAAGGCGTTTGCCCTCTGGCGAGCGGCGACAGGTGAATGGGACGGATGGGACTTATAGGACGGATAGGTTTTGGTTGGGGATTCTGCGTCAATGCTGACTACTTCTGAGCGACAAACCGCTCCACGCTTGCAAGAAACCGCTCCGGCTCCTCGATGTGCAGCGTGTGGCCGCATCCGGCGAAGAATTCGAGGCGCGATTCGGGGCACAGCTCCGCCATCTGCTTTCCGATCTCCACGTATTTTGAATCCTTCTCGCCGACGCAGAAGAGCATCGGCAGGCGGTTGTCGGCGAGCTCGCGCCAGAACGACGGCTGGTTGCCCGTGCCGAGCAGGCGCAGCGCGCGGGCGAGGTTTTGCGGCGCACCCTGCTTGCGTTGCGCCTCGATTTCGCGGAACAGCGCGTGGCTTTTCAGCGTCGCGAAGAGCGGCTGGCTGTACCAGAATTCGATGAATCCCTCGAAGTTCCGCTCGATCTTGCGGGCGACGCCCTCGTCGCTCTTGCGCCGTGCCGCCCGCTCCTCCTCGGTCCGCAATCCCGGCGACGACGACACGATCACCGCCTTCGAGAACAGTTCCGGAAAGCGCAACGCCAGCGCCAGCCCGATGCGCCCGCCCATCGAATAGCCCACGAGTACGCACGGCCCGGCGCTCAGTCGCCGAACTTCGCCCGCCAGCGCCTCGACCGTGCGCATGAAAAATCCG
>NZ_SDGU01000066.1 GCF_004118635.1 Chlorobaculum sp. 24CR
AGTCAAGGTCGAGAAATTGAGTATAAAAAGTTGCATTCACAGCAGCTCCAACTCTTCTAAATACCTCGAAGCTCTGCTTCGAGGATCCTTTATTGTCAATTTTATCATTTGATAATTTTCTGTATAGTAGTGATATTGCGTTTCGATATTTATATAGACTTGTTGTTAGTTCTTCAAGTTTTGTTATTCTTAGTTTTTTCCATTCTCGTTGTGACCAGTCTAAATGTGCGATAGATGTTTTGATTTCTTCTTGTGCTTTGGTAGTCGCTTCAATTTGTTTGACGAGATTATTGAGATCGGCCTTGGTTGCAGTTTGTTCCCCTTTTTTTTGAAAAAGTCCGCTGAAAAAGCTAAAGGCTGCTGTCGCAGACAGAGATATAAGAAAAAATATTATATAAAAATTGATATTATATGATATTCTCCCTTGAATTATGTCATTGGCTATATTGTGAGTTAGAGAGTCTGGCATAATATGATTATTAAGCTATATTTGATGCAATATTGTGGCATCTGAGAAAAGCTATAAAGTTTCATGTGCCACATCCTTATCACAAAATGAATGCAGCACAAAATTTATGGCTCGCATTTTCACCCCCTAAACCTCATCCTCAGCGCTTCCCGATAAGCCTCAAGCCTTTCCACAATCTCAGCCATATGATCGCCGCCAAGCTTTTCCAGTAAGGCGTTGGCGATGACGGGGGCGACGACGGCTTCGGCGACCACTCCGGCGGCGGGGACGGCGCAGGCGTCGCTGCGTTCGAAGCGCGACTGGACGGCTTCGAGCGTGGCGAGGTCGAAGGAGCGGAGCGGGGAGACGAGCGATGAGATCGGTTTCATGGCGGCGCGGATGTGGATCGGCTGGCCGCTCGACATGCTGCCTTCAATGCCACCGGCGCGGTTGGTTTCGCGCCTCAACCCATTCTCTCCACCGGCGAAGAGTTCGTCGTGCACCTCTGAGCCGGGTTTGCGTGCATTGTCGAAGGCGGGGCCGATTTCGACGCCCTTGATCGCCTGGATCGACATGATGGCGGCGGCGAGCATCGAGTCGAGGCGACGGTCGTGCTGGACGTAGCTGCCGAGGCCCATCGGGACGCCGGTGATGTAAATCTCGACGATGCCGCCGAGGGTGTCGCCGTCGGCTTTGGCTTTGTCAATCGCAGCGATGGCGGCGGCTTCTGCTTCGGGGTCGAGCATCCGCACCTGCGATTTGTCGGCTTCGGCGGCGAGGCTTTCGGCTCCGGCGTCGAGCAACGCCTGCAACGAGGCGGGCGCAGAGGCTTCGGCGGCGGAGCCAATCGTTGAAATGTAGCTGCCGATCTGGATGCCGAGCTGGCGGAGGAATGCCCGCGCCAGCGAACCGGCGGCGACACGGGCGGTGGTTTCGCGGGCCGAGGAGCGGTCGATGACCGGGCGGATGTCGTCGAAGCCGTATTTGATGCAGCCGGTCAGGTCGGCGTGGCCGGGGCGGGGAATGGTGATTTTCTGCACCTCGGCGGCGTGATCCTCGAACTGCGCCATCGGCGTCGTCCAGTTCTCCCAGTCGCGGTTGCGGATGACGAGGGCAATTGGCGAGCCGATGGTTTTGCCGAACCGGACGCCGGAGAGCACTTCGGCGCGGTCGGTTTCGATCTTCATGCGACCGCCGCGTCCGTAGCCCTGCTGGCGTCGGGCAAGCTGGTCATTGATGTCGGCTTCGACGAGCGCGACGCCTGCGGGAAGTCCTTCAACAATGGCCGAAAGCGCCGGGCCGTGCGATTCGCCTGCGGTGAAATAGCGTATCATATCAGTGCGGGAAAAAGAGGTCGTAAAAGTTGAAATACAAGATATTGGGCTGAAGCCCGGCTTCTTTGTTTGATTCGTGAACCCCGGCTTGAAAGCCGGGGCCATTGATTTGAGTCCTTATTGCCCCGGGCGTCAGTCCGGGGTTATGAAGAAAAAAAACAGAGGGCTTGAGCCCAATAGCTATCAGAGGCAACGTTGGTGTTCAATTATCGCCTGAGAAACGATTGCCCGGCCAATGATAGTGGAACAAGATAACAAAAAAAGCCCGGCGATTTCGCGCCGGGCGTGGTGTCGTGACTACTCAGCCAGCGTTCAGCGGAGCCTTTTGGCGGCTTCCTTGGCGTAGTAGGTGAAGATGATGTCGGCGCCGGCGCGTTTCATGCAGAGGAGCGACTCCATCATGACGCGCTCTTCGTCGATCCAGCCATTGGCGGCGGCAGCCTTGACCATCGCGTATTCGCCCGATACGTGGTAGATCGCGACCGGCACGTCGAAGCGCTCCTTGGTGCGCCAGACGATGTCGAGGTAGGCCAGGCCGGGCTTGACCATGACGATGTCCGCGCCTTCGATGATGTCGAGTTCGACCTCTTTCATCGCCTCTTCGGTGTTGGCCGGGTTCATCTGGTAGGTGGTTTTGTCGCCGAACTGCGGCGCAGAGTGCAGGGCGTCGCGGAACGGGCCGTAGAAGCTCGAAGCGTATTTGGCGGCGTAGGAGAGAATGCCCACGTCGGAGTGATCGGATTCGTCGAGCGCCTCGCGGATTGCGCCGATTCGGCCATCCATCATGTCGCTCGGTGAGACGAAATCAGCGCCAGCCTCGGCGTGCGAAACGGCCATCTTTTGCAACACCTCGACGGTTTCGTCGTTGAGGATGATGCCGTCTCTGACCAGGCCGTCGTGGCCGAAGGGGGTGAAGGGGTCGAGCGCCACGTCGGTCATGATGCACAGCTCCGGCACGGCAGCTTTGATGGCGCGGATGGCCTGCTGCAGGATGCCGTTATCGTTGTAAGCTTCGCTGCCGTCCTCGGTTTTCTGCTCCGGAATGCCGAACAGATCGATGCCCTGGATGCCGAGATCGTACAGCTCTTTGCACTCTTCGACAGCGCGGTCGATGGTGAAGCGGAAGCTGCCAGGCATCGAGGAGACCTCTTCAACGTTGTTGGTGCCGGGCATGACAAAAAGCGGGAACACGAGGTCGTTGACCGTCAACGTGTTTTCCTGAACGAGGTTGCGGAGAGCGGCGGTTCTGCGAAGTCTTCTCGGGCGATGAACAATATTGAGGAGGTCGAGCTGGCTCATGGTTCTGGATGATTTTGTTGGAAAGAAAAACCAAGATAAGAAAATCCGTCAACATCGTGAAGGCGGCCTTGCGTTTTTCAGACCATATCGTCAGGTTCGGCCTCAGTTGATTATCTTACGTCATCGTTGGCAGCATCGACCATCTAACTCGACTTAATACGATATGACTCCTGATCTTCAGCTCGCGCTTGAACTGGCCGAAAAGGCCGGTAAACTGACGCTCGGCTACTTTGGGCGGAAATCACTACAGGTCTTTTCCAAGCGCGACGATTCGCCTGTTACCGAGGCGGATCGCAAGTCGGAGGAGCTGATACGTCAGGGAGTTACGTCGCGTTTTCCCGGCGATGGCGTGTTCGGCGAAGAGTTCGACGAACGCCCCTCCGGCAACGGTCGGCGCTGGATCATCGATCCCATCGACGGCACCCGTTCGTTCATCCACGGCGTACCGCTCTATGGCGTGATGATCGCGCTCGAAGTTGATGGCGCACTCAAGCTCGGCGTCATCAATTTTCCGGCGCTCGGCGAACTCTATCACGCCGAGATCGGCGCTGGAGCGTTCATGAACGGCTCGCCTGTGGAGGTCTCGGCCATTTCGGAGACGGCAGCGGCTACGGTGGTCTTTACCGAAAAGGAGTACCTGCTCGATCCGCCATCGACTCACCCGATCGATCAGCTTCGCATCGACGCAGGGCTGGTGCGTGGATGGGGCGACTGTTACGGTCACATGCTGGTTGCGTCGGGCCGGGCCGAGGTGGCGGTCGATAAGATCATGAGTCCGTGGGATTGCGCGGCGATCATTCCGATCATCACCGAGGCCGGTGGTTGCTGCTTTGATTACGAGGGGCGCACGATCATCGATGGCGTGGGCCTCGTCAGCGCGAACCGGGCGATGGGCGGCGAGCTCATCGAGGCTATCGGTAAAAGGGAGAACGCTGGATGACACTGGTGATTATACTTTTGACGCTCATTGTTCTGCTGCTCGCGACGATCATCGCCATGCTTGTGACCGGGTGGCCAGGCAAGCAGAAAGAGGAGATGGAACGGCTCGGCAACGGTTTGCGCCGGGAGATGGCCGAACAGCGAAGCGACAGTCTTCAGCTCATGAAGGTCATTCGCATCGAAATCGAGGAGGCCGTGCGCGAATCGGTCGAGCGGGAGATAGCGGCCGTTTTATCGAAAGGACGTTCACGGAAAGCCGCGCGCAAGAGGGCGCAAGAGGCCGACGCCGGTTCCGCTCTGGAGGCTGTTGCCGCAGACGGGGGGGCCGAAAACAGCAACTATGAAAAACCCTTGCATGCCGTGCAGATTCCGCTGTTTACGGAAAAGCATCATGCAAAAGCCTCACCGCCTGAGCCGTTGCAGGTTGCGCCCGATATTGCCGGTGAACATGAGCCGGAAGCCGA
Source organism: Chlorobaculum sp. 24CR (assembly GCF_004118635.1). Taxonomy (GTDB): domain Bacteria; phylum Bacteroidota; class Chlorobiia; order Chlorobiales; family Chlorobiaceae; genus Chlorobaculum. The sequence continues at coordinate 4,485 of NZ_SDGU01000066.1, forward strand.
AACTATCGACATGGGTTACATCGACGACATTCCGGATGTTGAGTAGAAAAGAGTTATAGGTCATATAAGTCCTATAGTTCTATAAGACTTATATGACCTATTCTTTATTAGGCAGTAATTCAGAAAAAGCACCAACTGTTTCAGGCATCGCTTAACTCAGCGCTTCAGCTATCGCTTTGGCAAAGCTGGGGCCGTCGAAGTATTCGGGGATGATGTCCACCTTGATGCCGAGCTTTTCGAGCGCGCCGGAGGTGGTAGTGCCGATAGCCGCAATCCGAACGGATTCGGGCAGCTCTTTCAAGCCGATCGCGTCAAAAAAGTTGATGGCTGTCGAGGGGCTGGTGAAAGAGAGGCAGTCGAGCTTGCCTTCGGCGAGCATCGACTTGATTCGTTGCGTGTCTTCGAGCGATGGCTGCATGTTTTCGTAAACGGTCAGCTCCACGCAGATTCCGCCGCGTTCGGCGATCAGCTCCGGGATGGTGCCGAGCGACAGGCTGCCACGGACGAAGAGGAAGGTCTGGCCTTTGATCGCTTCGGGATCGATGTCGGCCATGAGATTGACCGCATCGGCGATTTTTGGTAGCGGTTCTGTGCTGACGCCATGCTTGCCGAGGTCGCTGGCAGTGGTCTTGCCGACGGCCCACACGCGGGCCTGTTGCAGGTTCGGCAGCTCGGCAGGAGACTCTTCGAGCAAGCGTTCAAGGAAAAACTGAACGCTGTTGGCACTGGTGAAGAAAATGCCGGCGAACCGGGTGAGGTCGGGTACGCTCCAGCCGGCAACCGGCCTGATCTCGATGGTCGGAAAGACCACCGTGCCCAGGCCGTACTGCTCAAGCTCCCTCACAAAAGGCTCGGCCTGATGTTTCGGGCGTGTTACGAGAACGGTTTTCATTAGCGGGTTTTGCGGATGTCTGCGAGGATTTTTTCCGCACCCATCGAAAGCAGGATTTCGGCCAGCTCGATACCGACTGCCTCGGCCTCTTCCGGAGTGTTGACCGGCTTGGTCAGCTCGTTGCGCAGGGCGGTTTTGCCATCGACCGAACCGACGTAGGCAAGCAGTTTCAGCGTCCCGTCGGCATACGATCCGTAGCAGCCGATCGGAATCTGGCAGCCACCCTGCAAGTGGCGCAGCAGCGAACGCTCGGCGCGGCAGCAGATTTCGGTGTTGCTGTCGTTCATGACGCGGACGATCTCTATGGTCTCAGCGTCATCGGTGCGGGTCTCGATGCCGAGCGCGCCCTGGCCGACCGCCGGAAGCATCACGTCGTGTGGCAGGATTTCGGAGATGCGGTCGCTGAACTCGAGGCGGAAAACACCGGCGTAAGCCAGCATCATGGCGTCGAACTCGCCGTCGTCGAACTTTTTGAAGCGGGTGTTGAGGTTGCCCCTGATGTCCATGATCTGCAAGTCGGGCCTCATGCTCAGCAACTGCGACATTCTGCGCAGGGAGCTGGTGGCCATTCGCGCGTTCGGCGGCAGATTCTTGATGCCCTTGCCGGACTTGGAGATGATGACGTCGCGGGTATCTTCACGCTCGGTGAAGGAGGTGATGACGAGGCCTTCGGGCGTACCGGTCGGCACGTCCTTCAGGCTGTGCACGGCCAGGTCGATCTCGCCAGCAATCAGGTGTTTTTCGATGTCCTTGGTGAACAGGCCCATATCTCCGATCTTGGAAAGAGGAGAGTCGAGCAGCACATCACCGGTCGTCTTGACCAGCTTGAGCGTGATGTTCATGTCGGGAAAGCGCCTGGAAAGTTCTGCCTTGGTGAATTCAGCCTGCCACAGGGCAAGGGGGCTGGATCGAGTGCCGATGATAAGCTCTTTTTTCAAAATTCGATGACTGATTGATTTTATTGGAGTGACTGGTTTGGTTCTTCAAGATCGAAGATATTTCTGACGAGGTTGACCTTGCTGGGGATATTGTCGGCGGTATCGACCGGAGCCTTGAGCATTTTGATCGGATGGTGCAGAATCTTTTTCAGAATTCTGTCGGTCAAATGCTCCATGCGTCGCAACTCCTCCTCGCTCACCTTGTAGCGATAGCGTTCGAGCTCCTTCTCCTTGATTTCGATGAACTTCGACTGCAAGTCAACGATGGTCGGACGTACCTTGAGGGTGTTGATCCACTGGCCGAAGCCGACCAGCTCCTCGTCGATAATCGCCTTGACCTTCGGCAGCTCCGCGCGGCGGCGTTCGAGGTTCTTGTCGATGATGTGCTTGAGGGCGTCGATGTCCTTGAGGAACATGTTCTGCAACTTGCCAACTTCCGGGTCGATGTTTCTCGGCAGTCCGAGGTCGAGCATGATGACCGGTTTCAGGCGACGGCGCTGCATGGCCTGCTGCATCTCGGCTTCGTTGAGAATGTACTCCTTGGTGCTGACAGCCGTGATAATAATATCGAATTCGTGCAGGTGTTCCTTGTAGGTCTCGTACGGAAGCACGCGGTTGGTGCCGAGCTCTTCGGCAAGGGCCTCCGCCTTGGACTGCGTCCTGTTGGTGATGACGATATTCCTGGCGTTCTTGGCGTAAATATGCTTGGCTGCAAGCTCTCCGGTTTCGCCGGCGCCGACGAGCAGCACCTTCTTCATGGAGAGGTTGGAGAAAATCTTCTGGGCAAGCTCGACCGCCGCGTAGCTGACCGACACCGCGCCCTCCATGAGCTTGGTCTTGGTTTTGACCTTTTTGGCGACGCTGAATGCGGTGTGACAGAGCCTGGTGAGCAAAATGCCTGCGGTTCCGACCTCGGCTGCGATGCGGTAGGCATCCTTGACCTGGCCGAGAATCTGCCCCTCGCCGAGCACGAGGCTGTCGATGGCGCTGGAGACCTCGAAGATGTGACGGGCGGTGCCGCAGTAGAAGCGGTTGAAGAAGTGTTCGGGACGGACATCCTTGCGGGCGTCTTTGTAGGAGATTATGTAGTCCTTGAGGTAATCACAGTTCACCTCCACCATCGCGGGCACAACGTACAGTTCAGTTCTGTTGCAGGTGGACACGACCATTGCTTCGCTGGCCAGTCCGCTCGATACCAGGTCCGTGACGAATTCCTTGTTCTGAACTTCCGAAAGTGCGATTCTTTCACGGATTTCAATGGGTGCAGTTTTGTGGTTGACACCAACTGAAATGATGTTCATAATAGGAGGGTTTTGATGAGCCGTTCGTAAACCGTTCAAAAGAGCTTGCTAAAGGAATCTCCAAAAGTGTGTTAATATACCGCAATGTGCCGAATTTTCAAATGGAGCTTCGGTTAAATACTCATTCCGTGAAAACTTGGCGTAACCAGGCTCATGATGAACAAGAGCGCCGTGACCAGCACGAACAGGGCGATCAGCAGGACGGCCATGTGCTTGATATCCCAGCCAAACAGCGGCTTGATGAAGAGGCTGATGCCGTAGAGCAGCCAGATGACAAACAAAGAGATGAGCCTCGGTTCGAACAGGTTGATGACCTCTTTCGATGCGTGCTGCTCGAGAACGCCAGCCACGATAGTGACCGAAAGGAAAAAGAAGCCGAATGCCACGGCATGCATGATAAGCATTTCAAGCGTTTCGAGGTTCGGGAGCCGCTGGAAAAGCAGCCCGAACCGGTTGAGCCGTATCTGGCGGAAGAGCACCAGGTACATTCCGCTGTAGAGTCCAGCGATGGCCACCGAGCTGAAGCCGAAAATGGCTGCGATCAGGTGGACGCCGATGCGCAGGCCGCTGAATGCCGGTCCCGAATCGACCGTCTGCGCGCTCAGAATCGACGAAAAGAGCGCCGATCCCGCGGCGAAGGCGATGACGAAAAAGCCGGTCTTGTCGCTTTTCGTGGTGAACTCGATGAACATGTAGGTGATGGCCAGCGTCAAAGCCACCATGCCCATGAGGTTGTAAGCCGAGTAGCTCAGCCGGTATCCCGCCGTCGAGGTAAGCAGGCCGAGATCGGCGACATGGGTGACCACGGTGATGATGAGCGCCGACTGCTTGAGGCTTCCGGCAAGCGGCGTTTCCCGGAAGAAGTGGATGCCGTACAGCGCGGTTGTGACGATGTAAAGCAGCGGCACGATTTGCGTGAGGGCGAACAGCAGGCTGTTTTCAAGAAAAATATTGGCCATACTCTTTTGGTAGAGATCGTTTTTGCGGCAGAGTGATTGTGAAAAATACTTCAGTTCGGTTGGCCTGGCCGGCGTTAGAGTGGTTCAATCTCACAAAACTGAAAAGAAAATATCTTCACTTCCGCCTGATGATAATTTCAATGGAAAAAGTGTATATTCGGCCCGAGTGAAGCCGAGCAATAAAATATACTTATTTATCGCAAAAGATGAGCAGGAAACAGAATATTCGCAATATCGCCATTATCGCGCACGTCGATCATGGCAAGACCACCCTCGTGGACTCCATTTTCAAGCAGACGGGCGCGTTCAGGGAGAACCAGCATGTGGATGTCAGGGTGATGGACTCAAATCCGCAGGAGCGGGAGCGAGGCATCACCATCTTCTCCAAGAACGCCGCTGCGCAGCATAAAGGCTGCAAAATCAACATCGTCGATACCCCCGGTCACGCCGATTTCGGCGGCGAGGTGGAGCGCATCCTGAAAATGGTCGATGGGGTGCTTCTGCTCGTCGATGCTTTCGAAGGGCCAATGCCGCAGACCAAGTTCGTGCTTCGCAAGGCGCTCGAGCTGCACCTGAAGCCGATCGTGGTCATCAACAAGATCGACCGTCCGCAGTCCGATCCGGTCAAGGTGCACGACCAGGTGCTCGACCTGTTCATTGCTCTCGGCGCGGAAGAGGAGCAGCTCGATTTCCCCTACATCTTCACTTCGGCCAAAAACGGCATCGCCAAATATGATATGGAGGACGAGGACGGCGACATGAGCCTGTTGCTCGATATGATCGTCAAGGAGATTCCCGCGCCGGAAGCCGACGACAACGCCGGGTTCCAGATGCTCATCACCAGCCTCGACTATAACGACTACATCGGCAAGATCGCCATTGGCCGCATCCAGCGCGGCAAGGTCGCTTCCGGCAGCCAGCTCACGCTGGTGACTCCGGATGGCGTGGTCGGCAAGGGCACGGTCACCAAGCTCTTCCTGTTCGACCGCACGCAGCGCGTCGAGGTCAAGGAGGCCGAAGCCGGTGATATTGTCGCGCTTGCGGGCATCGCCTCGGCCAACGTTGGCGAAACGCTCGCCTCGCCGGAAGAGCCGGAAGCGCTCGAATCGTTCGACATCAGCAAGCCGACCCTCTCGATGCTTTTTTCGGTGAACGACTCGCCGTTCGCCGGCCTGGAGGGCAAGGAGGTGACCAGCCGCAAAATCCGCGAGCGCCTGATGAAAGAGATCATGACCAACGTTGCGCTCAACGTCGAGGAGACCGACAGCGCCGACACCTTCAGGGTTTCGGGACGCGGCGAGCTTCACCTCTCCGTGCTGATCGAAACCATGCGACGCGAGGGTTACGAACTGGCCATTTCTCGTCCTGAGGTGATTCTCCGCGAGGAGAACGGCGTGACGATGGAGCCGGTCGAGCATGTCACCATCGACGTTCCGGAGGAATATACGGGCGTGGTGATCGAGAAGATGGGCCGCAGAAAAGCCGAGATGACCCACATGGGCACCCTGCGCGGCGGCATGAATCGCCTCGAATTCGAGATTCCGACGCGAGGCCTGATTGGTTATAACCTCGAATTTACCACCGACACCAAGGGCGAGGGGATGATGTCGCACGTGTTCCACAACTACCAGGCATTCAAGGGCAAGCTGCCGTCGCGAGAAACCGGCGCGCTGGTCTCCGCTGAAACCGGCGTGGCCGTGGCCTACGCCCTTTCGAGCCTCGAAGATCGCGGCACCTTTTTCATCGGTCCGAACACGAAGGTTTACGAAGGCATGGTGGTCGGCGAATCGACGCGCGACCTCGACATTACGATGAACATCTGCAAGACCAAGAAGCTCACCAACATGCGAGCATCCGGCTCTGACGACTCGATGCGCCTGACTCCGCCGAAGCGCCTCTCGCTCGAACAGGCGCTGGAGTTCATCAACGACGACGAGCTGCTCGAAGTGACGCCGGAGAACATCAGGATTCGCAAGAAGATTCTCAACGCCGACCTTCGCGCCAAAGCAACCAAGAAAGCCAAGGCGATGGTGTGAAGAGAATTATGAATTATGAATGTTGAATGATGAATTGAAGAAGGCTGCTCCGGGTGGGCGGCCTTTTTTGTTGTGGGGGAATCGCGAAGAATAGGTCTTATAAGTCCTATACGACCTATAAAACTTATAGGATGAATGTGGGAGAATCTAAGAAAGAGGGAGATTCTGCGGAGCTTTTTTTAAAGCCCAAAAAACAGCTTGCGCATCGCTTTGCGGGCGCTGGCGATGTGGGCGTTTACCTCCTCTTCGCCCAGGCCTTTGAGTTCGGCGATCTCTGCGGGTGACTTGCCTTCGACTTCGAGCAGGGTGAACATTTCGCGCTCCGGTTCCGGCAGTTGTTCGATGCACTCCAGGAGGCGCTGGCGTTCGGGGTCGCGGGCTTCGGTTGTGGCGGCGCTCACGGCGTTGCGCCTGAACAGCTCGTCGGCGCTGGCCGGAACCGGCGACTCGTCGCTGACTTCGCCGAAGAGCTTGACGAAATCGCCGAAATCGAGGCCGCTCGCTTCGCACGGGGTGATGGCGTCGGCGAGAATGTCGGTGGCGAGCTTGCGGAACGGTTCACCGACTTCGGGCAGCTTGATGGCGAAGTCGAAGCTGTCGTCCAGGTCACGCGCTTCGATGTTGTAGGGAACCTTCATCAGCACGTTGATGCCCGCCGCTTTCGCGTAGCTTTCGGCCATGCCGCTGCCGTCGTCGCGGTTGACGACCAGGCCGAGCAGGCGCGAGCGACCGCCGATGGTGCGGAAGTAGTTGTTGGCCTGGCAGATGTTGTTCGAGGTAAAGATCGACTGCCGGTCGTTGCTCGTCACCAGAATCACCTCCTCGCTGAGCGAGCGGGCCAGAGGCGTCGCGAAGCCTCCACACACCACGTCGCCGAGAAAGTCCATCAAAATAACGTCGATCCCCCATTCGAAGATGCCGAGCTTTTCGAGCACGTCGAAGCCGGAGATGATGCCGCGCCCTCCGCAGCCGCGCCCCACCTGCGGGCCGCCAAGTTCGATGCCGTAGATCGGCTGCGGAAAGCCGGGAATGTCGCGCCGGAAGACGATGTCGCTGATCTCGACCTGCTCGTTCCTGGCGTTCTTTTCGGCGAAAACTTCAGTCACCGTGGGCAGCGAAATGCCGCCGAACAGCGACGTCGTCGAGTCGTGCTTCGGGTCGCAACCGAGCTGCAGGACGCGCTTGTTCATCAAGGCAAACGTCGCGCTCAGGTTCGTGGTGGTGAAGCTCTTGCCGATGCCGCCCTTACCGTAAATGGCGATGGTTCTTGGCGCCATGACTGCTCAGTGCCCCGTTTTGCAGATTGGAAAGTTCTCGCCCGCCTCGTCGCCATGCTTCCAGTGGATAATCATCTTCAGGCAGTCGGCGTCGCTGAAGGCCTGCATGTAGGCATCCATGAGGTTGTAGTCAAGCGTGCACTGGTGGGTGAAAATCTTTTCGGCGTTGATTTTACCGGCGGCGATCAGCTCGCGCACGCGGCGCAAATCGCCCTTGGCCCACTGGCGGGCGGCGATGAACGACAGCTCCTTGTTGAAGGCCTGCGAGTAGTCGATGTTGATGCGCTGGTAGTAGCCGCCAAAGATCACCTTGCCATGGAACTTCACGAAGCGCAGTCCGGTTTCGATGGCGCTCATGATGCCGGTGCTGTCGATGAGCACGTCGAACTCGTGGCCCGCCAGCGCCGCCGAAACATCCTGCTTTTCGGGGTTGACCTTGATGTCCGCCGTCGAAATGTCGAGCCGGTTCTGGTGCGGTTCGGTGACCGCCACCAGGCTTGCGCCCATGTGCTTTGCCAGCTCGGCGGCGAGGATGCCCACCGCGCCCTGGCCCAGCACCAGCACCTTGCGGCTCTTGACCTCCGCCAGATCGACGATGTGCAGCGCCGTGGCGCCGAGCGGCAGGGCGATGCCGCACTGCGGATTGGCGATGCCGTCGAGCACCGTCAGGCTTTCGACCGGGCAGACGATGAACTGCGACGCGCCGCCGAAAGCCGCGTTCACATCCTCGTAGCCGAACGATCCGGCAACGTAGGCGAACTTGCCGATCAGCCCCTGATTGACATGGTCGCCCGCCTCGACGATTCGCCCCACGGTTTCGTAGCCGGGAATGAACGGAAAGATGAAGGGCGGCGACGGAATCAGGCCGTTCAGGGCCATCTTCTCGGTGCCGGTGCTGATCGACGACCACCAGGTTTCCACCAGTACATCGGTCGAACAGACCGGTTTGAGCGTCACATCCCTCAGCTCGATCTGCCGGACGCCGCTGAAGACGATCGCTTTGGATTTTTTCGCTTCCATGCTTTTTGTCGAAAGGTTAAGGCTCAGGCCACCGAACCGCTGGCCTTGAGTTTTTTCTCGTTATGCTTTTCAAGCAGCAGGCGGATGACGAACTGCGCCGCGTTGATGAGGTAGCTCAAGTAGGCAAGGTAGGCGGTGAGAATGAGAATGTGTTCGGACGGCTTGACCCAGAAGAAGAGGACGAAGTAGGCGAGGTGCACGATCATGGCGATGGCGCTGCCGAAATCCTCCCAGAAAAACTCGTGCGCGAAGGCGAATTTGCCGAACACCTCAAGCTCGAAAAAGCCGCCGGTCACGAAGATCAGCACCAGCATGAAGGTCTTGAGCGCCACGAAGAAGGTCACCCACCAGAAATCGGTGATCCAGATGCCTTGCGAATAGAGGTACGTGACCGTCAGACCGACGAGGAAGATGACGAACTGGATCGGCGCGAGAATGGCCTGCGAGGTCGTCCACTTGGACGCATTTCTTTTTTCAAGCTGTTCCGGAGTATAACGAGGCATGATTGGAGATCGGTTCGGTGATGGAAAGGGCACGCAAGCCGCGCGCCGAAACGACGTTGAATATAGTAAAAGCGGGGGAAATAGTTGAAGGGTGATGGTTGAATGTCTGGGAGTTGGGGAAAGGCGCGTGCGGGTTGTGCGGGAAGTGGCAAGAGGCTTGTCGTAGGGGCGCGGCGGTGTGCGCCCGGTGGCTGGACGGTGCGTCTGTGCTCTACATCGTCTCTTCCGGCAACGAGAAGATGCTCGGCACGGCGAAGAAGATGATCCTCGCCGCGATGATCGGGCTCGCGCTCGGTATCGCCGCCCCCTCCTTCCTCAAGGAGATCGCGACGATCCTCGACTGGGGCGGGACGGGCGAGGAGATCCCGACCGAGGTGCAAGAGGCGCAGACGCTCTCCCAGATCGCCGAGAGACTGCTCAATTTCCTCCTCTCCATGGTCGGTATCCTGAGTATCATGATGATCGTCGTGGGCGGTCTCATGTATTTCGCGGCCGCCGGTGACGAGAAGCGCGCCGATACGGCCAAGAAGATCATCATGTTCTCCGTAGTCGGCGTGGCGGTGGCGCTTGCGGCGCTCATCATTGTCCGGCAGATTGCGAATTTCATCGTGGCGGGATAAGATCGTTTTCCGGAATAAGGAAAAGATGGGAATCGATTTGCGATTCCTGTCTTTTTCATTGTCGGAGTCTTTACTGGGGAATAAGTTCCACCAGTGTTTTTTCTGGAAATTCGATTATTAATTGTTTGCTGGCAATCGCTTGTTGCCGCCAATCTTGAAGATTGAGTACTACTTTTCGCGATTTTTGACGATTCGCGGCGGTTACTTTGATTACGTTTGTTTGTAGGCCTGATTCGGCATCGATTACCATTCCGTATGGTCCGATACCAGTAAATGGAAGACCAGAAGAAGTTCGATCGTTGGAGAACGGAACCACGTGTTTTTGTCCAGATTCTTCTATGAGTGTGAGGGCTCCAGACACCCTTGCCAGATAGCGGCCGTTCGGTACGTTATCGGGGATGACGAAATCCGGCAGGCTGAGCGGGTCGTCGCCGGGAGAATACGTGACCGCTATGGTCGTTGCAGGTATGTCTTTTAGTGTCGGAACGGCCGACGGCGCGTCAGGAACGGCGCTCTTGGTAGTCATGTCGCCGAGCCGTTCTCCTGCTCGGTTCAGAATACCATGCTCATCCCGATTTTGAACTCCTTGGCGGTAGATTTGCTGTTCGCGTGGAGTCAATTCGGAGAGCAATGCGCCGTTTTTAATCTTATTGAGTACGATCCGCAGCGAGTCGGCCATTCGTTCATTTCTGTTTTCCTCATCAATCTTTTCGATCTTGGTGAGCAGCTCATCTTGCGGACGATTCTCAGCCTTTACGAATACCATCGCGTTCACCAGAATAACCACGATTGAAACGACTCGTGCTGCACGTTCGTAGCTGACAAGAGCCAAGCTTCCACCAGAAGTTGCCGCGAAAAAGATCATACTCAGGGCCAGCCATTTATTCAGCGACAATCCGGAGAAGAAATCCGGTGCACTGAACGCAAGCGCTGACATGAGGTTCAGATACAAAACGATGATGCCCAGAAAGATGGAGCGTCCTTTTCCGAATGTGGATCTGACAGTGTTCAGCAATGCACAGAAAAGGGTTGCTCCTATTGCAGCGACTCCAAAAATCAATCCAGCAATGGTTGACCAGCCGAATTGGATTGCAATGATGAGGAGTAAAAACGTTACTGCAATACCAAGGAGAAAAAAGTAAAAGAGAGAAGCGCCCGAGCTGGCTGCATGACTGATTTTTTCTTTCATGCGAGATTGAAGATCAAGGTTGTCCATGTCGTTTAAGCGGCTTGAGTTGGCGTTTTGCCTGCCATTTGAAGGCTCAGATAATTTCGGCTTTATTCGAACATTAATGCAATCGGCGTGATGCGCTGAAGAATGGATTCCTCTTTTTGCGTCGCATCGTAAAGGTCAGCGCGTAGCTGGAGGTTCATCCAGAAATCGGGGGTATTGCCGAAATATTTTGCCAGACGCAGTGCGGTCGAGGTCGTAATGCCGCGCTTGCCGTTGATGATTTCGTTGATTCGCTGGTAGGGCACCTGAATGGCGTCGGCCAGTTGGCGCTGCGTAATGTTCATAGGGGCGAGGAACTCTTCAAGCAGCATCTCTCCGGGATGCGTTGGCTCGCGATCTGTTGGTATGCGTATCATTTTCTGGTTGTTTTGTCAATGATAATCGATGATCTCTACGTCCGTTGGCCCTGATGAAGTCCAGAGAAAACAAATCCGGTATTGCCGGTTAATCCTGATGCTGTACTGACCTGCCCGATCACCGGAAAGCGCTTCGAGATGATTGCCCGGCGGAATTCGTAACTCTTCAAGCATCACGACAGAATCAAGCTGATCAAACTTCCGGTGCGCTGTTTTCCACAGATCAACGGGGCATATTTTCAGAGCGGCCTTTGTCTGTCTGCCGTTGAAAAGCGCTTCGGTCTCGCCGTTTTTGAATGATTGTATCACGATAACACGGCTATCATGTTATTCGTTGCAATATCTGAAAAGATTGTGTAATGAACAAGACTGTGATGGGGGTCTTGACTCTGAAGCGGAAAATGGTTCTGCCATCGGCTCTCCGTAGAGGGCAGCCGCGAGGGCTGCCCCTACACGTCAATCGTCACTTCTCACTCTTCCCCACCTTCCACTCATACATATTCCCAAGCGTCGCCAGCAAGCTTAACCTCACATTCCTGACTCGCTTGTTGAATCCCTCAAGCTCAGAATAATAATACAGGAAGGTTCGCGGTTGCTCTTCGACCAGAATCCGCTGGTACTCTTGCCAGAGCTTTTTCTGTTCGGCTTCTGGTAGCGGGCCGGTCAGTTGCGAGACCACTTTGTCCAGTTGTGCGTTTTGGAAGGCGCTGGAGTTGAAGGGTTTTTTCTCGAAGTCCGATCCCCAGATGACGAGCTGGAAGGGGAGCGTTTCGGCGGCCAGGCCGGAGAGGGCGGCGTCGTAGCGGTACTCGTTCTGGTTTTTGTTGAACATGAGCGCTTCGTCGAACTTCAGTTTGCAGTCGATACCGATTTCGCGGAGGTTCTGCTGAATGATCGTGGCCGCGTAGTTGCGCCTCGGATTGCCGGTTGGCGCGGCCAGCTCGAAGGAGAAACGCAGGCCGTTTTTCTGCAAAATGCCATCCGGCCCCGGCGTCCAGCCCGCCTCCCGGAGCAGCGAGAGCGCTTTGCCGGAGTCGTACGCCCAGGCGGGCAGCGACTGGTCGATGATCGAGGTGTAGGCTGGCGAGAGCGTGGTGTTGACAATCGTGGCGTACTCCGGCCCCATGAAGCCGTCGATGATCGCCTGCCGGTCGATGGCCCGTGTCATCGCCTGCCGCACCCGCGGGTCGCCGAAGAGGCGGTTCGGCTGCACGGCTTTCCGGTTTCGCCACGCCTCGCCGTCGATGTTCAGCCAGACGACGCTGTCGAAATAGCGGTCAGCCACCGGGATGATCGAAATCTCCGGGTTGCTCCGCGCCAGCTCCGAGGCGTCCTTCGGGTTGATGCCGCCCGCCGAGACGAGCGCGTCGATCTGGCCGGACTTGAGCATCGCCAGGCGCGTGGTGTATTCCGGCACGATCATGAAGGTGAGTTTCGGCGAGGCCGCCGGACGGGGCAGCACCGAGGTGGGGCTGGATTCAAGCGTCAGCTTCGACTGCCGCTGCCACTCCTTTACCTTGAACGGCCCCGCGCCCACGATGGGCAACGTGGCCGCACGCTGGCGAATCTCGGCGGGCGGGATGTCTCGGAAAAGGTGTTCGGCCACCGGCATCAGGTCGTTGAAGTGGTCGAGCGCGATGCTTTCGGACATCGGCTTGTTGAAGCGCAGTACCAGCGTTTTGCTGTCGGGCGTCTCCACCGCCCGGTCGAAATCGACCGAACCGTCGGCCTTGAGCAAGAGGTCGTACAGATAGTCCTGTCGGCTGCTGGCCACGTTCGGGTCGGCGTAGAGGCGGTACGAAAAGCTGAAATCCTTCGAGGTGAGCGGCTTGCCATCCTCCCAAAGCGCATCGCGTTTGAGGTGGAAGGTGACGCTCCGCCCGTCCGGCGAGAACTCCCAGCGCTCGGCGGCGTTCGCTTGGTACGAAATCGCGCCGCTCTTCTCGTCGAACGACGGCCTGACCAGCGAGGGATAGATCATCGTGCACACCTCGCGGGCGAGCGACATCTGGATGAGCAGCGGATTGAGGTGGTCGAAATCGGCGGAGACGGCCACGACGATGGTGTCGGGATGCCTGTTTTGCGACGATTTTGGCCCGCAGCCCGCGAACAGCGTCACGAAGAGCAGCAGGGCGGCGATGGCGAGCAGCGATTTGCGCATGGCGATCTTGTCTGTAATTCTGATGATTGAGCGTCGCGCGGTCAACCGCGGACGGGAAAGACGCTGGTGAAGTGGCCGATGCCGAGCGCCGTCGGGAGCAGGAAGCCCTCGCCGTACATCGCGCCGATCTGCTCGCCCAAGGCTCTGGCGCGGGCTTCGAGGCCCGGCAGGAACTCCTTGCGGTTAATCATGGTCTGCGGCTCGTCGCTGTTCTCTTTGCGGTGGAACTGCGTGCCGAACGCTTCGACGCCGCCTCGCGAACGCTCGAAGGTCGCCGAGACGTCCACGATGATCTCCGGTTCGAGCTGCCGGAACTGGATGTAGTAGAGCAGGTGGCGCGGACGGTGCGCGGCTTGCGGCAGATCGCCGTCGAAGGTCTCGATCTTGCGCAACCCGGCGTAGTAGCAGGCGTCGTAAACGAGGCGCGAGGCCTTCATGTGGTCGGGGTGGCGCTCGTCCGGCGGGTTGCAGAAGACCGTTTCGGGCCGGTATTTGCGGATGATGCGGATCACTTCGCGCAGGTTCTCCTTTGTGTTGAACAGCTCCGAGTCGCCGAGATCGAGCTGCTCCCGCGCCGCGTAGCCCATGCGCTCGGTGGCGAGCGCGGCCTCCCGGCGGCGGGTTTCGGCGGTACCGAGCGTACCCATTTCGCCGCCGGTGAGGTCGCAGACGGCCACCCGCTGACCTTCATCCATGATTTTCAGCAGCGTCGCTCCGCAGGAGAGTTCAACATCGTCGGGGTGAGCGCCGAAAGCGAGCGCGTAAACAGGTTCGATGGGTGCGGTCAAGGTCGGGTTTGTTTATATTCGGGTTTTCCGGGAATTCAAACAACGTCAGCAATAATCAATGATTAAAGTAAAAATAGTTCGACTCAATCAAAAGGCGATCCTGCCGGTCTATGCCACCGCGCACGCGGCGGGCATGGACGTCTCCGCCTGCCTCGACGCACCCGTCACCGTTCAGCCCGCCGCGTCGGCGCTCATTCCGACCGGCATCGCCATCGAACTGCCCGAAGGGTACGAGGCGCAGCTCAGGCCGAGGAGCGGGCTGGCGCTTCGCCATCTCATTTCGCTGCCCAATTCGCCCGCAACCATCGATGCCGACTACCGCGGCGAAGTTGGCGTCATTCTCATCAATCACGGTCGCGAGCCTTTCACGGTCAAAGACGGCGACCGCATCGCGCAGATGGTGGTGGCGAAGGTCGATCACGTGGTGTTCGAGGAGGTTGGCGAGCTTTCCGGAACGGCGAGGGGCGAGGGAGGATTCGGCCATACCGGCGTTCAGGCAAAGGGGGTGTGAAAGATCAGCCGGATCAGACAGATCGGGCTGATTCGACGGCTTGGCTAAAAACAACAGGGCGAGGTTGGCGCCTCGCCCTGTTGTGAAATTGCACTCCTGCGATTACGCTTCCGGTTTGTTTTCCGGTTCAGGCGCGAGGGCCGGGGCGGCAGGTTTGGCTGCCTTGTCGGATGAGAGCGTCACCGGAATCTGCTTTACCTGCTTGCGCTTCTCTTCTCCGCCACCGCCCATGCCGCCCATGAAGACCGGCGGCATGCCCTGCTGGAAGATGCTGCCCGCAAGCTGGTTGATGCCTGAGCTGACATTGTCGAACAGATTCTTGACCTGATCGGAGTTGACCGTTGCATTCAGGTTGGAGATCATTCCGGCCCAGAACTTGCCAAGCTCGTTGAACGAGTTCTGAATCTGTTCCGATTTCAGGGTGTTCGTGACGCCCTCGATGAGCTGACCAGAAACCGAGTTGACGTTGTCGATAATACCTTTGACCTGATCGGAGTTGATGGTCGTCGAGACCCCCTCCATAATTTGGCCGGTCGCGGAGCTGACCGTGCTGATGACGCCCTGTACGGACTCGATGGTCGAATCGATGAGAATGCCCATGTTGCCGATCAGATGAGCCATGTCGCCGTTACCGGCATTGGTCTCCGGCGCTCCTCCTGCCGGTTTCGGTGCTCCGGCGGCGGGCTTGTTCGTTTCTTCGTTAGCCATAATTGGTTTGGTTTGAAAAGAATTGCGTAGAAGGTTGTCCTTGCAGAGCGGTGCTCCTGTTGGAATTTTTATGCACTAAATATAGTGATAATAATCGAAAAATCGTTTCGGGAGGGAGCGCGGAGCGATACAGGCGCGAACCGTTTTCCGGTTGCGAGCGAGTTGGTTCAGCCGACCGAATTCCGGTAAAACGTCACCATATCCTCCTGGCTGAAACCGAGGGCGTACATGAGGTGGATCGTGCCGAAGATCGCTTGCAGGCGAACCGTGCCGTTGGTGTGGTATTTCCTGGCCGAGGTGGTGACTGTCGAGTCGAGAATGCGGAATTCGGTGTGCCGTTGGATGCGTTCGATGATCTCGAAGTCCTCCATGATCTGCAAACGCTCGTCGAATCCGCCGATGCGCTCGAACAGCTCTCGCGTGATGAAAAGGGACTGGTCGCCGCCGCGGCAGATGGTGAGCGGAAATTGCGTGAACCAGCCGTAGAGCTGCATCAGCCAGTCGGGATCGTCGAAACTCATGCGGAAGCATCCGGCCTTCTCACCCTGCCCGACGGCGGAGAGAATGTCGTCGCAGAACGATGGTGGCGGGATGGTGTCGGCGTGCAGGAAGTAGAGCGTCGGGCCTGACGCCAGCTTTGCTCCGGCGTTCATCTGCACGGCGCGCCCTTTTTCAGAGCGGCAGACCGTGACCGGAAACGTGCTGGCGATTTCAGCCGTGCGGTCGTCGCCCGAGACGCTGACGATGATTTCGGTGTCGTGTCGCCCCGCCGTCAAAGCGAGCAGCGTAGCGAGCGCGCGGGCGATTCCTGCCTCCTCGTTCCAGGCGGGGATGACGATGCTCAGCGTTATCGCGGAGTCCATAAGCCGCTCGATTTGAGGTCGTCGAAGGTGTCGATGTCGGAGAGCGCCGGGAGCAGATCGTACGATTTCCGGTGCTCGCGCACGATGCGCAGCGAGTCGTTCAGCACCTCCGGCGTGCTCCAGGTCCGGTCGAGGAACAGCTCCGGGAACGGGCGCTTCAGAGCCGAAAGATAAAACCCGCCATCCCGCGCCGGGCCGAGCAGTACGTCACAGGCGTCGAGTTTTTGGAAGGCGAGATCAAGGATGAACGGGCTGATCTCCGGGCAGTCGGTGCCGATGAGCGCGACGCGGCTGAAGCCGACGGAGAAGCCTTTGACGAACGCGCGGTGCATCCGCTCGCCGAGATCGCCGCCTTGCTGGAGCCACGCCTCCGCGCCGCCGGTCAGCAAGAGGTCGGTTTCGGGAATGACGTCGGAGTAGGCGATGGCTTTCGATGCGTCAATGCCCGCCGCCGCATGGCCGGTCAGCTCCCGGAGCTGCTCGTAAATCCGCAGCGCCTCGGCGTCGCCAATCGTGCTGGCGAGCCTGGTCTTGACCCGCCCGGCGACAGGGTTCTTCGAGAAGACGATCAGCAGCTTGTCGGTTTGTGATTTCACGCGATGTTCTCTGCGAGAAGATTTCGATGGCGATTTCAACTGTAGGGACGGGTTTTATGCCCGTCCTTTATGTGGTTATCGATGTTGACGTTGGATTGCGTTGGTGCCGCAATGCGTCCCGAAGGCAGGAAGGCCACAAGAGCCGTCCCTACAGGAAATGCATAATCCCGGATTTTTACCTCCCCAGCCGCTGATGCAGCTTTTCGGCAACCTGCCGTCCGCTGAGCGCCGCGCCCTCCATCGAGGCGAGGTAGTGCTGGTCGGTGTAGTCGCCAGCGAGGAAAAAGTTGCGGATCGGGCTGACCTGGTCGGGACGATACTGATCGACGTCCGGCACAGCCTTGTAAACCGACTGCGGAATCTTGACGATGGTCGATTTGAGCAGCTTCGCGTCGCGCGATTTCGGGAAGCGGTCGTGAATCTCCTTCATCACCATCTCCGTGATGACCTCGTTTGGCAGGTCGAGCAACTGGTGCGCCGGGGCGAGCACCAGGCTCATGACGCTGCCGCCGGTCGCGCTGCCGATGCCCGCCTGGAAGTCCTCCGGGCAGGTGATCGAGACATCGGCGAAGGTGGCGAAGGTGGTGCCCTGCGAGAACATCAGGTTGTCGGTATCGGTGATCTTCTTGTCGAACCAGAGCTGGCAGTTGGCAACCGGGCTGCCGACGAACTGGTGCAGGTTGCGGAAGTAGTCGTGCTCCAGCCACTCGTTCGGCACGATCTTCTTGACGCTGTGCACCGGCAGGGCCGAAATGTAGGCGTCGGCTTCGACGGTGTGGCCGTCGCGCAGGACGGCGCGCTTGATGGTCTGGTCGTCGTTCAGCTCGAAGCGCGACAGGCGCGCGTCGATGAAGATGCGTCCGCCCTTGCTCTGGATGTACTGGCGCATCGGCTCGATCATCGAGTCGCCGGGATTTTTACGGAAGAAGGCGAATTTTGTCGCGGCGTAATCGGTGCCGAAATATTTGAAGATCGTAATCATCGGGCGGGCGCTGATAACGTTCGGCTCGATGAAGTTCATGGCCAGCGCAATGGCCTTCCAGAGCTTCTGGAGCGAGTGCTCCGACGCGCCGTGGAGGCGGTGCCACTCGGAGTAGGTCATGTGATCCTGGCTGCGGAAGTACTCCTCGTTGCCGGCCAGCGCGGGCCAGAGGCCTTTGATGAGCGAGATTTTGTCCCACATCGTCAGGAAGTCCGCCTGCAAGCCGCCGACCACTTCAGCCCACGGGCTGGGCAGGTTGGCCTTTTTGAAGAACGACTGCTTGCCGTCCGATTCGGCGTAGATGAGCGAGTGCTCCTTCCACTCATAGTTGCCGCCCGCGCCGATCTTGTCCAGATACTTCTGGAGCTGGGCGTAACCGCCGAAGACGATGTGCAGACCGGACTCGATCGAATCGCCGTCACTGTCTTTCCAGACCGAAACTTTGCCGCCGAGCACCTTGCGTTTTTCGTACAGCTCGACGGTATGGCCGCGATCCACCAGTTCGATGGCCGCGCTGAGACCGGCGACACCGGCTCCGAATATGGCTACTTTCAACGTTGTGTAAGCTTGGAATTGGAAATGCTGAAAAATAAAGCGGAATATAAGGATTTGACGCGCTTTCCCGAAAGGGCGAGGGGCGTTAGGCTGGGGATTGCCAAAGGCTCACGAAGGGTCGTCCGCCTTCTCTGCTCCCTCTCTGTTTTCCAGCTTCTTTTCTGGCTCGTCCTCCCTGAATTTCTGAAGTACCCGGTCAAATTCGCCGAAGACGCGGGCGCCGAGGCTGAACGACTCTTTCACCACGAAACGCAGGTCCAGACATGCGGGGCGGGAGTCTCTCACCGGCTGCGGGATCAATCGGCCCGAGGAACCCGGGGTATCAGATTCATCAGCGGAGAATTTTCTGGACAACTCTTTCATGACGGCAACTCGGTCGATAAGGGTGACTGGTCTCTGTTCGCTCACTCCGGAAAGGTGCTCTGGCTGCCGCGTTACGCGGAGAAAGCAGTTGAGAGACATAGATTATTAACTTACATTCTTGTTTGCAAATAACAAGAATTTTATTCAGTGGCAGAGCCTCGCTATCAGAGTCAAGCCCTAAAATATTAAGGGAAAATACCGTCTAAAGCTCTCATTATTTAGAATAAGCTTGTTTATTTCTTAGATTTCATTAATTTCCTACAAAATCGAAGATTCTGCTTATGTCCGGACACCTTGACCTCATCGACCTGAAGATTATCGAATCCCTTGGCAACAACGGCCGGATACGGCTGAGCGAGCTTGCCGAGGTTGTCGGCCTTTCAATTCCTTCGGTCAGCGAGCGTCTTGACAAGCTTCAGAAAAACGGCATCATCAAGGGATTCACGATGGAGGTCGATGAGCGCCAGCTCGGTTTCGACATCCAGGCTTTCGTGCGTGTGCGCGTCGATTCCTCGAAGCACTACAAGTCGTTCATGGAGCATGTCATGAAGGAGGAGGAGATCATGGAGTGCTACTCTGTCACCGGCGAGGGTTCGCATATCCTTAAGGTCATGACGCACAACACTGCTTCGCTCGAACGGTTCCTGTCGCGCATCCAGAGCTGGCCGGGAGTGCTGGGCACCAACACGAGTTTCGTTCTTTCGCAGTTGAAAAGAAATAACAGAATGTGCGCCGAGATTGTCCGCAATAATCTTCAGGACAGGCAGGTGCTGATTACGTTTGATGAAAAGAAATCGAGAAAATAGTACCGTATCAATTCGTGTTCAATCAATCACGTTCAAAACAAGTAAAGGAGGAACTCTTGAGTAACGAGAGCAAAAAATCGGTGACGTCCTATTATGGCGCATTGACTTTCGGCAACGAAGCCATGAGCGAAAGACTTCCCAAAGAGGTTTTCAAGGCGTTGCAGGAGACGGTCAAGGCCGGCAAAAAGCTTCCCGCCGACATTGCCGGCGTCGTAGCCCACGGCATGAAAGAGTGGGCGATGGAGCATGGCGCTACCCATTATACCCACTGGTTTCAGCCAATGACCGGCACCACCGCCGAAAAGCATGACGCCTTCCTGACTACCCAGATGGACGGCAGCGTGCTCGAGCGTTTCTCCGGCGAGCAGCTCATCCAGGGCGAGCCTGACGCTTCGAGCTTTCCGTCCGGCGGTATGCGCTCGACCTTCGAGGCTCGCGGTTACACCGCATGGGATCCCTCCAGCCCGGCGTTCCTGATGAAGGGCGGCAAGGGCATGACCCTCTGCATTCCAACCGTTTTCATCTCCTACCACGGCGAGGCGCTCGACGAGAAAACTCCGCTTCTGCGCTCGATGGACGCGGTGAGCAAAGCCTCCATCAGGCTGCTCGACACGCTTGGCATTACCGGCGTGACCAAGGTCAACACCTATGCAGGCCCGGAACAGGAGTATTTTCTGATCGACAAGAAGTTCTATACGCAGCGTCCCGATCTGGTGATGACCGGTCGCACCCTGCTTGGAGCGCTGCCGCCGAAGGGCCAGCAGCTCGAAGATCACTACTTCGGCTCCATCCCGGATCGTGTGCTTGAATTCATGCAGGAGGTCGAAGAGGAGCTGTTCCTGCTCGGCATTCCGGCCAAGACCCGTCACAACGAGGTGGCTCCCCACCAGTTCGAGCTTGCTCCGATCTTCGAGCAGGCTAACCTCGCGTCCGATCACAACCTGCTGGTGATGGAGGTGATGCGCAAAGTGGCAGACAAGAAGGGCTTCTCGCTCTTGCTCTTTGAAAAGCCCTTCGCAGGCATCAACGGTTCGGGCAAGCACAACAACTGGTCGATCGGCATCGATGGCGGTATGAATCTCCTCGATCCCGGTGACACTCCCGAATCCAACATCAGCTTCCTGGTCTTCCTCGTCGCTGTTCTCAAAGGCGTGCTCAAGCGCTCGGCTATTCTCCGCGCTTCGGTCGCCAGCATCGGCAACGACCACCGTCTCGGCGCCAACGAGGCTCCGCCGGCCGTTGTCACCGTTTTCCTTGGCGACCTGCTTGAGCGTGTGCTCGACTCCATCGAGAGCGGCAAGGTCGATCTCAAGACCGAGAAGCAGATTCTCGACCTCGGTCTCAGCCACGTGCCGTTGCTCAACAAAGATTACACCGACCGTAACCGCACCTCGCCGTTCGCCTTCACCGGCAACAAGTTCGAGTTCCGCGCCGTCGGCTCAAGCCAGCCGATCTCGGTGCCGAACACCGTGCTCAACACGCTTATGGCAGAGGCTGTCGATGACCTGAATGCTGAAATTCTCGCAAAGATCGACGGTGGCATGGCCAAAGAGGAGGCCATCCTCACCGCTGTTCGCGAGGGCATCACCGCAACCAGAGCCGTGCGTTACCCTGGCGACAACTACAGCGAAGATCTTCAGAGGGCTGCCGCCGAGCGTGGCCTGCCGAACATGAAGAACACCCCGGAATCGGTTCGCGCCTGGACTGACAAGGACACCATCGCCATGTTCGTCAAGTACGGTGTTTTGACCGCTGAGGAGATCGATTCCCGCTACAACGTCCGCATCGAGCGCTACGTCAAAGGCATCGACATCGAGGCTCGCACACTTCTGCTCATGGTCAGGACCATGGTCATTCCGGATGCTTCCGAGTACCAGGGCGATCTGGCCAGCTCGTTCAACAACCTCGTGGCCGCCGCCGAGTCTATCGGCCTGTCCGACGAGGCTTTCATGAGCCAGGCCGGTCATCTCAGGGTGCTCGCCGAAGACTTGTCGAAGCTCATCGAGCTCACCTCGATTCTCGAAGAGACCATCGAAGAGATGGAGGAGCAGGAGACGGAACTCGACAAAGCCGACTTCTGCTCGGCAAGGCTTCTGCCCTGCATGAACGCTATCCGCGAAGTGGCCGACAAGATCGAGGGTCAGGTGGATCGCAGCCGCTGGCAGCTTCCGACCTACACCGAAATGCTTTTCGAGCACTGAGATTTTGTGTGAAAGAATCAGCAAAAAGGCCTGCGAAAGCGGGCCTTTTTGCGTTGGGGGGAGAATGTAAGATTGTGGATGTTGTGGACTTGGTGGACGGAAGAGGGAGGACTATTCTCCGATGATTTTGATTAAAACCCGTTTGCGGCGTCTGCCGTCGAATTCGCCGTAGAAGATTTGCTCCCAGGGGCCGAGGTGGAGCTGGCCTTTGGTGACGGCTACCACCACTTCGCGGCCCATGATCTGGCGTTTGTGGTGCGCGTCGCCGTTGTCTTCGCCGGTGCGGTTGTGGCGGTAGCGCGACGGGTCGTGCGGCGCGAGGTCTTCGAGCCAATCCTTGTAGTCGGCGTGCAGGCCTGGCTCGTCGTCGTTGATGAAGACCGAGGCGGTGATGTGCATCGCGTTGACCAGGCACAGCCCTTCGCTGATGCCGCTCTCGTCGAGCGCGCGCGAAACGTCACGGGTGATGTTGACGAAATCCATTCTGGCGGGAACCTCCATCCAGAGCTCTTTGTGGTACGATTTCATTGGTCTTCCGGTTCTGGTGATTTTGGAACGGCTCTCTCTGTGTTTATCGCCCGAAAAGCCGTATAATTGTCGTTCAAAGATAACAAGAAACATCTCAAGGTTCGCCCATGACCGATCTGTTCCAGTACCCGATGACGTACCCCGGCTGGTGGCTCAGCAACTACTACTACTTCACCTGGACTCTCGCCATGCTGTTTCTCGCTGGCGGCTGGGCCTTTTTCTACCGCTACGGCAAGTTCAGTTACGGCGTCGATTTCGGCTGTTTCTGGAAAACCGCCCTGCTGGTTATCATGACCACCATCGCGCTTGGCGGGCCGTCGTATTACAACACGAAATTCGTTGCCGAACACGGTAACGACGGCAATTCCGTCGCGCTTTCGCCCGACCGCATCGAGTACCGTTACCGCACCGGAGAGAAGAAGATGTTTCTTCTGAAGGACATCGTCTCGATCTATCAGGAGCCGGTGACCTATAACCCGCCGCCGAAGATTTTCATTGTCGCCAAAAACGCCGGTCTCCGGGATTCGATCACCGTCACCGAGGGCAAGTTCGGCCTGCAGGACGCCGACAAGCTGCTCTCGGCGCTGTCGGCAAAAACCGGCCTGCCGGTCAAACGTCCATAATACCGCATCCGGCGTAGTTCCCATGCAGAGTTTCCGGATCGAGTCGCCCGATGAGTTGACGCGGCTGGTCGTTGACATCGGCAACACCACCACGACGCTGGCGATCTTCGTAGGCGGGGCCGAGCCGCTTGTCGAGTCGGTGCCGAGCGCGTTGTTCGCCGATTCCGGCGCGATGCGCGAAGTGCTCGGCAATCTGTCCTGCAAGCACGGCACTCCGCAGGCCATCGCTATTTGCAGCGTGGTTCCCGCTGCCGCCGCCGCCGGATCGGCGCTGCTCGAATCGCTCTTCTCCGTGCCGGTGCTCACCATCGGCAGCGACCTCCAGCTTCTGTTCCACCTCGAATACGGCAATAAAAACACCTTTGGCGCCGACCGCCTCGCTCTGTGCGCCTGGAGTCGCCATCTCTTTGCAGAAAATCCGGTGATCGCCGTCGATATTGGCACGGCCATCACCTTCGACGTGCTCGACGCGGCGGGCCTCTATCGCGGCGGCCTTATCATGCCAGGCATCGACATGATGGCCGGAGCGCTCCACGCGCGCACCGCGCAACTGCCGCAAGTGCGCATCGAAAGGCCGGAGAGCCTGCTCGGGCGCTCGACGGAGGAGTGCATCAGGAGCGGGATTTTTTGGGGAGCTGTCAGGCAGATCAGCGGTCTCGTAGAAGCTATTCGCAGCGACCTCGTCCGTGACTCCGGCGAGTCAACGGTCGAAGTGATCGTCACCGGCGGCAACAGCCGCATCATCGCCCCGGAACTCGGCCCGGTCAGCCTCATCGACGAACTCGCCGTCCTGCGCGGCAGCGATCTCTTGCTGCGGATGAATATGTGAGCGCGGGCGAAAATTTCGGGTAAGGCGATTTTTTCTTTTGCCGGGATCAGGCGGATCGGTCTGATTCGTCCAATTCCGCAAGGGCGGGCGTGAAACCCGCCCCTACTAAGCCTCAACCTTGAGGCTTACCGATTCTCCGCTCACCCCGGCTTGAAAGCCGGGGCAACAGAAGAGCATGTAAGATCGAATGTCCGCAGGGTTAAAACCCTCCTGAATGCAAGATGTGTTCGCTCTACCTCTTCATCTCAAACCACGCTTTCGCATCATCGATTGACTGGAGCACGTCGGCTTTCGGGATGTCCTTGTCGTGCAAAAAGGCGTGGCCGATGCGGTCGAGGAGGACGAAGCGGAGTTGCCTGTCGATCTTTTTCTTGTCGGAGAGCATACTCTCCACCAGTTCGTCGCGGTCGAGCGAGAGGAAGCGCCGGTTGACCAGGCCACGCGGGAAGCGGAAGCGGGCGAGCAGCGCGAGTCCTTCGCGCAGTTCAGCTTCGGCGAGGAATCCCAGCCGGTGCGACAGGAAGAGGGCGCAGACCATGCCGATCGTCACCGCCTCGCCGTGGCGAAGGTTGCGGTACTCGGCCATCTTTTCGAGGCCGTGCGCGAAGGTGTGGCCGAAGTTCAACGTCGCCCGCAGGCCGGTGGTCTCGCGGAAATCTTTCTCCACCACGTCGGCCTTGATGAAGGCGCTGCGGCTCACCGCTTTGGAGAGCCACGGCTCTTCGAGGCGCACCACCTCGTTCCAGTGCCCGGCGAGCAGGTCAAAGAACTCGCGGTCGGCGATGAAGCCGTATTTCACGACTTCCGACAAGCCGCCGTAAATCTCGCGAGGGGGGAGCGTCCGGAGGTAGGCCGGGTCGATCAGCACCAGTTCCGGCATGTGGAAGAATCCGATGAGGTTTTTGCCGAGCGGGTGGTTGATGGCCACCTTGCCGCCGATGGAGCTGTCGGTCATGGCGAGCAAGGTCGTCGGCAACTGCACCACCGGAATGCCGCGATAGTAACTCGCCGCGATGTAGCCGCCGAGGTCGCCCACCACGCCGCCGCCCGCGCAGACGAGGTTCCAGCTCCGGTCAACGTCCGCCTCGATCATCTGCCCGTACAGCTTCCACGCCGTCGAGACGCTTTTTGAGGTCTCGCGCGCGGGCACCACCAGCTCGACCGTACGGAAGCCCTGGCGCTGCATCGACTCGATGATGCTGTCGCCAAAGAGCTTGCGGGTGTTTTCGTCGAAGAGTAGCACGGTTTTTTTGCCGAGTCCCCGTGTGGCGCAGAGTTCGCCAACGGAGTCGATAACCGGCGTTCTGACAATGATATGGCTGGACGGAGTCTGCATGGATTACTTTTCGTTAGGGTTGTTTTTCGACGCGCGGCGGATGTGCCGCTCGATTTTGCGCGTCAGCTCCTCGACGCTCGTGCCGATCTTTTTCGAGTCGGTGAAGAGCACCAGATCGGCCTTCAGGTAGCGAGGTTCGCGTTTTTTGAGTAGCTCCGTGACGCGCTCCTGAATCTCTTCCCGCGAGAGCTTTTGCCCGTCCGGGCCTTTCATGAGCGGCCGGTCGGTTTTGTGCTGAAGCCTGAGCGTAAGGATTTCCGGGCTGGACTTGAGGTAGATCAGCGTGCCGTGCGAGCGGATCTGCTCGAAGCAGCGGTCGTTTTCAAGCACGCCGCCGCCGAGCGACACCACCAGCTCCTTCTGTTTGCCGATCTTTTCGAGCGTCCGGAGTTCGAGCGCTCGGAAAGCGGCTTCGCCATCCTCGGCGAAAATCCGGTTGATGCTCTTTCCGGCGGCAAGCTCGATTTCGCGGTCGAGGTCGATGAACTCGAAGCCGAGCGAGTTGGCCACCAGCGGGCCGATGGTTGACTTGCCGGATCCGCTGAAGCCGGTCAGAAAGATGAGGGTGTGGTGTTTCATGGCTGATCTCAAAGCGCGACAGTGCTGCTGTTTGGCGGCCAATATACGAAAAAACGGAGCGAGAACCGGCGCGGCGAGATTGTTTCAGGCGGTCAAAGATGATAGCTTTGCGGCAGCACTTTTGATCACTGAAAATCAATCGCCTATGAAAAGCTTGTTTATCATCAAGGCCGGAAGCACCTTCGCCACCGAGGCGGAGCGGCTTGGGGATTTCGAGGCGTGGGTGCGGCGCGGGCTGGGCGACATGCCATGCCCGGTCGCGGTGGCGAACGCCGAGGCGGGCGAGGCGCTGCCCGCGCCGGAGCGGTGCGCGGGGGTGGTCGTCACCGGCTCGCACGCGATGGTGACCGACAATTTGCCGTGGAGCGTGGCCATCGAGCGGTGGATCCGGGAGCTCGTCGCCATCCGCGCGCCGTTCCTCGGCATCTGCTACGGCCACCAGCTTCTCGGTCGCGCCACCGGGGGCCAGGTCGGCTACCATCCGCGAGGGCGGGAGGCGGGCACGGTCTCCATCGAGCTGACCTCCGAAGGCGAGCGCGACGCGCTTTTCGACGGAATTCCGGCGCGGTTCGCGGCCCACGCGACCCATGCGCAGAGCGTGCTGCGGCTGCCGACGGACGCTGTCCATCTTGCCTTCAACGACTACGAGCCGAACCACGCTTTCCGGGTGGGCGAGTCGGCGTGGGGCGTGCAGTTTCATCCCGAGTACACGCGGGAGATCATGGCGGTTTATCTGCGAGAGGGGAGCGCCGGTTCCGGATCACCGGAGGGCGAAAACGGCGTTCCGGGCGAGACGCCCTTCGCCGGAAAGGTGCTTACAAATTTTGCCAGCTTTGTTTCCCTGACTCTTTGAGCCGTTGCACCAGGCCGGTCAGGCGGCGCTTCGATTTGCAGTTTTTGATAGCCAGCGCGAGCGCTTTCGGCTCGGCCACGATCACCACGAGCTTGCGCCCGCGCGTGACCGCCGTATAGACGAGGTTGCGTTCGAGCAGCGTGAAGTGCTGCATGGCGAGCGGAATGACCACCGCTGGGTACTCCGACCCCTGGCTTTTGTGGATGCTTGTCGCGTAGGCGAGCGACAGCTCGTCGAGGTCGCTGAAGTCGTACTCGACGTGGTGGTGATCGAAGCGGGCCGTTAGCGTCTCCGCCTCGGCGTCGATCTGTTCGACCAGGCCGATGTCGCCATTGAACACCTCCTTGTCGTAGTTGTTGACCGTCTGGAGCACCTTGTCGCGCGGCGCGAAGGTCGTCCCGCATCGCGTCACTTTCGGCTTGGAAGCGGGGTTGAGCTTCGCCTGAAGCTCGGCGTTCAGCGCGTGTACGCCGACGCCCCCCTTGTTCATCGGCGTGAGCACCTGCACGTCGCGCACCGCGTCGAGGCCGAAGCGCTTCGGGATGCGCTCCGTGACGAGCTGCATCAGCTTGTCGTGAATCTGTTCCGGCGATCCGGCCTTCACGATGTAGAAGTCCGACAGCTCCTCGCCCTCGGCGGTCAGCGGCATTTCGCCCTGGTTGATGCGGTGCGCATTGACGACGATCATCGACTCGGCGGCCTGCCGGAAGATTTCGGTGAGCCGCACGGTGGGGATCGCCTCCGACGAGATCAGATCGGCGAGCACCGCGCCAGGGCCGACTGACGGGAGCTGATCGACGTCGCCGACGAAGACCACCGCCGCGCGGTCGGGGATCGCCGCCACGAGCTTCTGCATCAGCACGATGTCAACCATCGAGGTTTCGTCCACCACTACGAACGAGGCGTCGAGCGGATTGCCGCGCCCGCGCTTGAAGTCGAACGCCTGCGGGTCGAATTCGAGCAGGCGGTGAATCGTTTTGGCCTCGATGCCGGTCGATTCGGTGAGTCGCTTGGCCGCGCGGCCCGTGGGAGCGCAGAGCGCCACGGAGACCTCTTCGCGCTGGAGCACCGAGAGGATCGCTCGCAAAATGGTGGTTTTGCCGACGCCCGGTCCGCCGGTGATGATCGAGACCTTGCTCGCCAGCACCAGCGTCACGGCGCTGCGCTGCGACGGCGAGAGTTCGAGGCCGGTCTCCGCTTCGATCCACGGCAAGGCGTCGTGCGGGTCGAGCGCATCCCACGGCAGCGGGCCGCGCAAGAGGCGGCCGAGGCCGGAGGCGACGCCCGTTTCAGCGCGATGCAGCGATTCGAGGAAGATGCAGGGCGCGTCGTCGATCGTTTCGCCCACGATGCGGCGGGTCAGCTTTTCGTTCTTCACCGCCTCGGCCACGAGCGGGCGGTCGATCTGGAGCAGGCGCGACGCTTCGTCGATGAGCGTCTCTTCCGGCACGGCGCAGTGGCCGCTTTGCGACATCTCGCCGAGCACGTGGCTAATGCCCGCTTCGGCCCGCATCAGCGAGTTCTTCGCCACGCCGAGGCTTGTGGCGACAGCGTCGGCGGTCTGGAAGCCGATGCCTTCGATGTCGAGCGAGAGGCGGTACGGGTTCTCGGTGATGGTGGCGATGGAGCGCTCGCGGTAGCGGCGGTAGATCTTCCAGGCCCGCGCCGCGCCGACGCCGTGCGATTGCAGAAAAAGCATGATGTCGCGCACCGCCCTCTGCTCGGCCCACGACCCGGTAACCATGTCGAGCCGCTTGCGACCGATGCCGGGGATTTCAAGCAGTCGCTCCGGATCGTTCTCGATCACCTCGAACACCGCGTCGCCGAAGCGCTCGATCAGCTTTTTGGCGTAGAAATTGCCGAGTCCCTTCACCTGCCCGGAGGCCAGGTACCGCTCCTTGCCTTCGAGCGTGGTGGGTTGCACGGGGGTGATCTTCGAGGCCCTGAACTGCAAGCCGTGCGTGCGGTCGTTTTGCCACGCGCCGACGCACTCCATGAACTCGCCCACGCCGGGCGAGGCCGCGAGGCCCACCACCGCCACCGGCTCGCGCTGCCCGGCCACCCGCAAGCGCAGCACCGTGAAGCCCGACTCCTCGCTGTGAAAGGTCACCCGCTCGACCGAGCCGGAGAGGCGCTCTTCGTGGGAGTCGGCGGGTGGTTGCATGGGTTGGGGGGTTGCGGTGGACGTTGTGGACTTTGTGGACAACTTCCAGGGAGGATTGTTGTTATGGCTTTTTGGCGGCGAGCTTTTGGAGCGCCTGGAGGGTGCGGTCGCATTCGGCTTCGGCTTTGCGCTTTTTGCCGAGCGACAGGGCGGCTGTGCTTTTGTTGGTGTTGAGCGTCGAGAGCCGCACGATTTCGGCGTTGACTCGCATGAACTCGCTGAAGTCTGTCGTGGCCTCGCGGATATAGACGCGGCTCTTTTTGCCGGCCATTTTGTCGAGCGCTTTCAGCCCGGCGCTGACTTTGCCCTGTTCGGCCAGCATCAAGGCTTCGAGCTTTTTCTTGTCGGCTTCCGAGGCGTCGTCGATGTGGCGCGTCTGGAGGAGCGCGATGTTTCGGATGGCGAGGCTCGCATCACCGGCGACCTTCTCCATCTGCGCTTTTCGCCACTCCGGCTTGACCCGTGCGGTCAGCTTCGAGAGGTTCTCGTCAATCTTTTGTTGCAGCTCCGCGCCGATGGTGTTCGACAGGTCGAGCGCCTTGACGTTGGTGTTCTGCATGGCCGATTCGAGCAGCCCGGCGTCAATCGCACTGAGCGTTTTCCACGACTCGCCGAACTTGCCGACCAGCTCCTTCTCCTTTTCGGAGCCGCTTTGCGCGACGCTCGCTTCGAGCTTTTTCAAATCACGATCCACATCATTGGCCGCGGCTTTCGACTGTTCGGCGAATCCGGCGGCCTGTTCGTCGCTCGCAGACAAAACGGCGCTCTTCTCCTTTTCGGACGACCGCGCGAGGTTCATCCGCATATCCGCGAGTAGCGCCAGCTTCTGCGATCCGACGGCCCCGCCGCTCATGATCGGGGTATTCTGGAACCAGAACGATGCAAGCAGCGTGACGAGCGCCGTTGCCACCAGACTCGCCGCCCATGCCAATCCGATGCTTTTACCTGCCTCTCTCTCGTCAGCTTTCATCATGAGTGCCGTCCCGATGGTTAGCGAATGTTCGGAAAAGTTTATTTTTTAACGATTCGGGGAATATACAAAAGGGCGTACACGATTTGCCGCAAAAGCTCGCGCCCGATTCAGGAAAATGAAAAAGCGGAGGTCAACCATGATGCAAGTTAAACCGGAACAGGTTTCGATGGTCGATGCGCTGGTCGATCCCTGGCTGCGGGTGATCGGGCGCGACTTCGCGGGCTACCGCAACCACTGCCGTCGGGTGTTCATCTTCGCCTGCGAGCTGGCCGAAGCGGAGGGGGAGAGCCGCCAGAAGATCGCCATCGCCGCGGCATTCCACGACCTCGGCATCTGGGCGGACGCCACCTTCGACTACCTCGAACCCTCCAGACGCCTCGCCCGCGCGTACCTCGATTCGACCAGCAAGGCCGAGTGGGCGGACGAAGTCGTGGCGATGATCGACAACCACCACAAAGTGACCCCGTGGAGTTGCAAGCCCGGCTGGCTCGTTGAACCCTTCCGCCAGGCCGACTGGATCGACGTCACCCTCGGCGCTCGCAATTTCGGCCTCCCGCGCCGCTACATCCTCGAAATCCAGCGCCGTTATCCGAATGCCGGATTCCACGCCACGCTGGCCCGGCTGGCCTTCGAGCGGATGAAGGAGCATCCGAAAGACCCGCTTCCGATGATGAAGTGGTAGGGTAAGCGAAGCGGGAGTCCAGCGATGAATGTGTGGAAATGGATTTTGAAATCGATATGTTGATTTCAATTGCAATATTTATTGTTCAAATACTATGACTGTCACAGCAATTGAAAATAATCCTTGCGCTCTTCGGGCTTGGGCTGAGGGACGGATGATTTTTTTTGAGCTTGCCGACGGACGCATTATCGGCTTTCCCGCGGATCGATTCAGGATCTTGA
Source organism: Chlorobaculum sp. 24CR (assembly GCF_004118635.1). Taxonomy (GTDB): domain Bacteria; phylum Bacteroidota; class Chlorobiia; order Chlorobiales; family Chlorobiaceae; genus Chlorobaculum. The sequence goes on from NZ_SDGU01000066.1 coordinate 34,943, forward strand.
AAGCGGCATCGGAGGAGGAGCTGAAAAATGTGAGGGTTGATGTCAATGGTTTTGCGCTGCGCTGGGAAGAGCTGGATGAGGACTTGACAGTCGAAGGAATTGTCGCCGGACGTTTTCAGCTTCCGCTACCGGAAGAAGCAGCGTGAGTTATGCTAAGGTTTCATTACTGGGAAAGCGACAAAAGAATATCAGAAAACAAAATATTATGGCTACATCAGTTGACAAATTAACAATACAGGCTATGGCCTTATCCGGGGAAGCGAGGGCGCTTTTGGCTGAGAGGCTGGTTGAAAGTCTGGATAAGGAATCAGTCAGTAAAATCTGGTTGGACGAGGCGAAAAAACGTCGTGATGAGGTGCGAAGTGGCGAGGTTCAGCCGATACCAGGGCTTGCGGTGATGGAAGAGGTTCGAAAGCTTATCGATGATAAATGAGATACTCGTTTCATCCTGAAGCACGCCTTGAGTTCACGGAGGCGACGATGTACTATGTCGAGAAAAGTCCCTCTTTGGGAGCGGCGTTTTATTCTGAAATGGAAGACGCTATCAAAAAGATAGTAGAAAATCCAGAGTTATATCGCATAATCGATGAAGATGTACGGCGATGCCTGACCAAACGTTTCCCATACGCGGTTCTCTATACTATCGAAGACAATTATATCCTGTTACTGGCCATTATGCATTGCAGCCGGAAACCATCGTACTGGAAACACAGGATTACCCCTCGCTCATCCTCCCGAACAACTCATACGCCGTCGAGTCCTCGATGATCACCTGTCGGAATTCTCCTGCCGTCACAGCTTCATCGCCAATTTCGATAATGACGTCGTTATCGACTTCGGGGGCGTCGTATTCGGTTCGGGCGTAGGCGACGTTCTCTTCGATGCGGTCGATGAGCACCCTCAGCGTCTGGCCTTCGAGTTTACGGTTGAGGCTGGCCGAGATGCCTTCCTGTAACACCATCAGTTCGGCGACTCGCTCCTCCTTCTCTTCGTCGCTGACCGTGTCGTCCAGCGCGTAGGCGGGGGCGTGTTCTTCGTGGCGGTAGGGGAAGCAGCCGAGGCGGTCGAAGCGGGTTTCGCGCACGAAGTCGAGCAGCTCGTCGAACTCTTCGCGGGTTTCGCCGGGGTAGCCCGCGATCATGGTGGTGCGGAGGCGGATGTCGGGGTTACGGCTGCGAATCTCGTCGATGAGGCGGATGGTTTCGCTGCGCCCGATGCCGCGCTGCATCGATTTCAGGATGCGGTCGTTGATGTGCTGCAACGGCATGTCAAGGTAATTGCAGACGTTGCGGCGCTCGCGCATGGTATCGATCAGTTCCAGCGGGAAGTTGAGCGGGTAGGCGTAGAGCAGGCGGATCCAGTCGAAGCCCATGTCGGAGAGGCGCAGTGTGAGGTCGTTGAGCGCGGACTTGCCGTAGAGGTCGTAGCCGTAAACGCTGATGTCCTGTGCGATGAGGTTCAGCTCGCGGACGCCTTGTTCTTGGAGCAGCGCGGCTTCGCGCAGGAGCTGCTCGATTGGCTGGCTGAGGTAGGGGCCGCGGATTTTCGGGATGGAGCAGAACGAACAGCGGCGGTTGCACCCTTCGGAAATCTTGAGAAAGGCGTAGTGCGGCGGGGTGAGCAGTTCGCGTCGGTCGTAGAGTTCTTCGCGATACTTCGCGCCGATGGCCGCGAGCACTTCGGGGAGCTGGCGGGTGCCGAACCATCCGTCGATTTCGGGCATTTCGTCGCTCAACTCCCTGCGGTAGAGTTCGACCAGGCAGCCCATCACATAGACCTCGCGCCCGACGCCCTCCTCCTTTTTGCCGATGGCGGCGAGCATTTCGTCGATCGACTCCCGCTTGGCGTCCTCGATGAAGCCGCAGGTGTTGATGAGGATGATGCTTGCCTCGTCAACGTCGTCGGTGAAGGTCAGCCCCGAAGCAACCGCCTGCGCGGTGAGCCGCTCGCTGTCAACCGTGTTCTTCGAGCAGCCGAGGCTGAGCAGGAAGACCGCCGGTTTTCGTTCGTTACTTGTTGCCATTGCTGTTGAACTCCATGAGGAAGGATTCTTTCCAATCGGTGAAGTCGCCTGCCGCGATCTGCTCGCGCGCGGTTCTGGTGAGCCAGAGGTAGAACGAGAGGTTCTGCATCGTGCAGAGCTTGAGGCCGAGAATTTCGCCGACGTTGAGCAGGTGGCGGATGTAGGCGCGGCTGTAGTTGCGGCAGACGTGGTTGTCGAAACCTTCGTCAATCGGGCGGAAGTCGTCGGCGTATTTTGCGGCTCGCAGGTTGATCGCGCCCTTGCGGGTATAGATGCGCCCGTTGCGCCCTTCGCGCGTAGGGATGACGCAGTCGAACATGTCGATGCCGCGCTCGATGGCGTTGAGGATGTTCGATGGAGTGCCGACCCCCATCAGGTAGCGCGGCTTCGATTCGGGCAGAATGGTGTGCGACAGCTCCAGCATCCGGTACATCTGTTCGGCCGGTTCACCGACCGCCATGCCGCCGACCGCGTAGCCGTCGAACTCCATCTTGACCAGCTCCCGGCTCGAATGGGCGCGCAAATCGTCGAAGGTGCCGCCCTGCGTGATGCCGAACTGGAACTGCTCGCAGCCGTAGTGCGGACGGGTCGAGAGGAAGTGCTTGCGCGCCCGATCGGCCCAGCGAAGCGTCAGCTCGCCCGACTTCTGCACGTAGTCGCGCTCGGCGGGCCACGGCGGGCACTCGTCGAGCGGCATCATGATGTCGCTGCCGATAATACGCTGCGTATCGACGACGTTTTCCGGCGTGAAATGCAACTTTGAACCGTCGAGATGCGATTTGAACATCACGCCTTCCTCGCTGATCTTCCGCAAATCTGTGAGCGAATAGACCTGATAGCCGCCGCTGTCGGTCAGGAGCGGCCCGTCCCAGTTCATGAAGCGGTGGACGCCGCCAGCTTTGAAGAGAATATCGTTGCCGGGCTTGAGGAAAAGGTGGTAGGTGTTGGCGAGGATGATTTTCGCATCGAGCGCCTTCAGCTCATCCGGTTCGATCGATTTGACGCTCGCCCGTGTGCCGACCGGCATGAAGATCGGCGTTGGAATGCTTCCATGCGCGGTCGAGAGCACGCCGCAACGCGCCGCCGAGCGGCTGTCTTTCGATGTGACCGAGAATTCCATGGCGCTGGGCAGATGGCAGAAGGTGAATCGAGCGTGACCAGAGACGAGTGAAAGTAGGGAACGTGATGCATAAATAAAAATCAGCGCTGTATTGAACCGGCATGTAAGCAAAAACGAGGAAAAATAACGGCGTGAAATTTTATACGCTGAGAAAAATGTTGTAAGTTCAACATATACCTTCTCTGAGTGGTGATTTATGTATAGCGCGCTGTTTTTTTATATGTAAGCACTTTATAACAAGCATGTTTTGAGCTCAGTGCTCCTTTTAGCGTAATCCTTTTCATGCCAGAAAACAGTACTAACGGAATGCCCGGATTTCCGGATTCTGTCACATCAGGCTCTACCGGTTCTACTCATATTGCAGAGGTGTTGCCTCAGTCCATGTACGTGGTTGACGCCGGTGGGCACATGGTGCGATGGAGTTCCTGGTTTCGTGACCGGATCGCCGGTTTGTCCGATGATGCTATGATGTCGATCCATTTTCTTGATCTCATCCATCCGGAGGACAGGAATCTGGTCGCGCAGAGAATGCACAAGATTCTTGAGCAGGGAGTTCAGGAGACCGCGGAGATCAGAGTTCTGCTCAAGGGCGGCCCGGTCTTTCGCTGGTTTCTTCTTATCGCGAACCGTTATGAGCATGACGGGCACTATTTCATAACAGGCACCGGTATCGATATTACCCGCCTGAAAAAAGTCGGCATGGCCATGATGCTTGGCGAGCAGCGGTACCGCTCGATGTTCGAGCAGGCCGATGCGCCGGTGTTCATTACCGATGCCGATGGCAGGGTTGTCTATGTTTCACCGGCTTATGAAAGGATGACCGGTTACTCTTCGCAGGAGTGCGAGGGCAGGCCGTTCAACCAGTTCTGCGATGAAGCCGAGACGGGATGCACCGCGTTATCGATGTTCAGGGAGGTGATTTCAAATGCGTCGGCCATTCGGGCCAGCGAAATCAAGATACTCAAAAAAGATGGCTCGGCCTGTTTCGTTGAACTGAAGCTTCAGCGTTATCACGACAACCGCACCGAAGGCGCGATCGGTGTTCTCTACGATCTCACGCAGCGTAAACGGCTCGAATCGCTGACGGAATTCCGTCTCGGACTTTTGCAGCAGGCCGAAAAGGCGTCGATAGAGGAGATTTTGCAGAAGACGCTCGATGAAGCTGAAAAGCTGACAGACAGCCGTTTCGGTTTTATCTACTTTCTTTCCGGGGATTCCGGGAGTTTGTCCGGCTGTATCTGGTCAGGCAGCGTTCGTGAGCAGATGGGGGTAATCAGCCACGCTGGCGGGCACCATCCATTCGACGTCATGCCGTTTCTCAAAGCGGCCATCGAAACCGGGCGGGCCAGCATTGTCAACGAATATCCTGATTTGGCCCATGCTGGCTTTCCGCCTGAACATCCCGCCATATCCAACAGCCTCTCCGTACCGATCATCGAGCGCGGCAATGTGGTCGCTGTTCTCATGGTCAGCAACAAGCGCACACCCTATACCGACAATGACGCCCAGTGGGTTGGTACGCTTGCCGATCTGGTCTGGGACATCGTCGTTCGGAAAAGATCGGCTCAATCCGAGATGCGCAATCAGTCGATTCTGCTGCAAATCCAGAAAATGGAGCTGATCGGTCAGCTCGCCGGCGGTATAGCCCATGACTTTAACAACATGCTTGGGGTCATTCTTGGCAATGCCGAACTGGCGCTTTCGAGTGACGATCTGGACCCGATGGTGGCGGAGAACTTGCAGGAGATTTACCAGGCGGCTGAACGGTCGGCTGAAATGACCAGCCAGTTGCTCGCCTTCGCCCGGAAGCAAACGGCCGTGCCCAAGGAGCTGAACCTTGATGATGCGGTCGCGGAGTCGTTGTCTATTCTGCAAAGAGTTGCTGGCGACAAGATCGAGGTTGTCTGGCGTCCGTGCGGCACGGAGTGCAAGGTTCGCATCGATCCGTCGCAGCTCGACCAGATTCTGATGAATCTCTGCCTCAATGCCCGCGACGCCATGAAAGGAGCCGGAACGATCGTTATTGAAGTCCGGCAGATCAGCATCGGCGCTTCACTGGATAACGACGATAATTTCAGATCCGCCGGGGAGTATGCCATGATCTCCGTGATCGATACCGGTCATGGAATAAACGGTGATCACAAACCGCACATCTTCGAGCCGTTTTTTACCACCAAGGCGCTTGGCAAAGGCACCGGTCTCGGACTTTCGTCGATTTACGGCATCGTGAAGCAAAATCGCGGATTTGTCGATTTCGAGAGTGAAGAGGGACGAGGCAGCACCTTCAGAATCTATCTGCCACTGCACAAGAAGCGCGATGTCTCGGCATTCGAGGTCGAGGGCAGGAGCAATGATGGCGGGCAGACGACGATTCTCGTCGTCGAGGACGAGCCTGAAATTCTCAGCCTTTGCCGGATGATGCTCGAAAAGTCCGGCTTTACGGTCTATGCCGCAGCCTGTCCCTCCGAAGCGATGATGCTTGCCGAAAAGAACAGCGGCAAGATTGATCTGCTTCTGACCGACGTGGTTATGCCGGAGATGAATGGCACCGATCTCTCCTCGAAGCTTTCGGCGATCAGTCCCGGCTTCAGGGTGCTCTTCATGTCGGGATACTCGGCGGACGTGGTTGCCGGCTACGGAGTGCGCCATCCATTGGTCAACGTGATCCGCAAACCCTTCACCTTCAAGGCGCTGGCCGAGAAGGTACGGGAGACCCTCGATGTGGCGTGAGTCGCTCCGGATCGACGCCCCGGTTCAACGCCTCAGAAGCGGTTCCGCTGTTGAAGGCCGAGCGCGTCGCTGTCGTGCTCCAGTGAGCTGACCCTGACCGAGACGCCCAGTTTTTCGGCGGATGTACCCTTGTAGGTGCCGCGAACCGGCGGCACGTCGCCGTAATCCCGCCCCGTTCCGATCTTGATGTACCGGTCATCCACAAACAGCGTTTTGTGCGTCGGATCGAACCCCGTCCATCCCGTCTCCGTTCCACACCACACTTCGCACCAGGCGTGGCTTGCCTCGTCCTGCCCCTCCGGGGTGCTTCCGCCGCCATAGAGATAGCCACTGACATAGCGCGCCGGAAGGCCGAGATGACGGCAGGCGGCGAGCATGATGTGGGCGAAATCCTGGCACACGCCGCGTCCGAGAGCCATGACGACGGCGCTGGTGCTGTGCACGTCGGTCGCGCCCGGCTCGTAGAGGAAGGTGTCGTTAATATGGCGGCAGATTTCGGTGGCTTGTCGGCACGGCTCGCCGATCTCCCGGAAACGGGCGGCCAGCGCCTGGATCGCCGGGTCGAAACGGACGTAGTGGCTTTCGGCAAGCAGGTCGAGCAGGAGGATTTCATCCTCGGTGAATTGCCCGGTTTCCGGCTGCGCGGCGGTTTCGACCACCGAGGTGGCGATGATCTGCACCCGCTTGTGGCTTTGCAGGATGTTGAAATGGTGCACCCGGTTGCCGTAATAATCGGTGTAATCGAAGATCGCCGCCGGTGGCGTGATCTGGAGGTTGAAACTGGCGCACTGCTGCGAGCCGACGGCGCTTGCCGGATGCAGGCGCACTTCGGTGGCGGTTTCGTAGATCGGCTCTTCGTATTCGAAAAGCGTCGAATGTTCGACTTTGAGGATCATGCGCTGAAATGGTTCCCGGTTGACAGAGTCGCTAAAACGTTATTGCTGTTGCTGTTGAGACTGGCTCCAGTTGGCCCGCCGTCCGTCGAGGCCGGTGAATGGAAGCGCTTCGGAGATGTCGGCAGGCTCGATTTTTGGCGTATGATAGGCGAAGTAGAGCAGGTGAAGCTGCTCGCCAATCCTGGCCAGCCCCTGCTCGATCTCTTCGAGGAACGGGCGCACCCCTTGCTGAAGAATCTCTTCGACGGTCGCGTAGCTCATCTCCGCCTCCATCTTGCCGATCAGCCGGTCCACGTTGTTGGCGTAGCGGTGAGAAGAGCTGCCGGAGATTCTCCACAACGCCTCCTGCGCGGCGCAGATTGAAAAGGTGATGCTGCGCGGAAAGCTCCGGTCGAGAATCAGGAAGTCGAGGATGTTTTCGGGATCGATTTTCGAGAGATAAACCTTCCGGAACGCTTCCAGAGCGCTGCAACTTTTCAGCACCGCCATCCACTGGATGATGTCCACCGAGCCGCTGACCAGGTCGGAGTGCCTGGCCGGGCTGGTGGTGAGCATATGATATTTTACATCGATGAGGCGCGCGGAGTTGTCGGCGCGTTCGAGGTACTTGCCGATCTGCACGAAGGCCCACCCCTCGTTGTGCGAAAAGGTGTTGTCGGTGATCCCCTGAAAGAGGTGCGAGGCGTTCTTGATCTCCTTGTAAAAGGTGTAGGGATCGCTGTGCACCTGCTGCGGCGAAACGCTTTGCAAAAAGTGGTAGAGATTGTTGAGCTGCTCCCACATTTCGCTCGAAATGCTCTCGATGACGCTCCGGGCGTTTTCGCGCGCCATGCTGATCGAGGAGAGGATCGAGTTACTGTTCCCGCGGTTGAAGACCAGATAGTCCGTCACCGAGTGCGCGTCGTACTCCGGGTAGAGGCTGTTGAAGTGCTCCGGATCGGCCATCACCATGATGAGCGGCTTCCAGTAATTCGGATGATCGACTGGGGTGATGCTGTCGAGGTCAAGCAGCAAATTGAAGTTGACGTCGAGAAAACGCGCGGTGTTTTCGGCGCGTTCAAAGTAGCGGCTCATCCAGAACAGCGATTCGGCGACACGACTCAGCATTGACAATTCGTTCGTTAAAGGTTCAGTTATCGATGACCCAGGTATCCTTGCTTCCTCCGCCCTGCGAGGAGTTGACCACCAGAGAACCGCGCCTGAGCGCCACTCTGGTCAAACCGCCGGGCACGATGGAGATGGACTTGCCATTGAGCACGTAGGGACGCAGGTCGATATGGCACGGCGCGATCTCGGTCTCGTTGAAAAAGCTCGGATGGCGCGAGAGCGAAATGGTCGGCTGGGCGATATAGTTCCGGGGATTCTCCACGATCTTTTCGGCGAAGCGCTCGCGCTGTTCCGGCGTCGATTCAGGCCCGACCAGCATGCCGTATCCGCCCGACTCGTTGGCCGCCTTGACCACCAGCTTGTCGAGGTTTTCGAGAATGTACTTCAGATGCTTCGGATTGCCCGCCAGCCAGGTCTCGACGTTGTCGAGCACCGGATCTTCGCCGAGGTAGTATTTGATGATTTGCGGCACGAAGCTGTAGATCACCTTGTCGTCGGCCACGCCGGTGCCGATGGCGTTGGCCAGCGTCACGTTGCCCTTGCGGTAGGCGTTGATGAGGCCCGCCACGCCGAGCACCGAGTCGGGCCGGAAGACGAGCGGATCGATGAATTCGTCATCGACGCGGCGGTAGATCACATCGACGATTTTCAATCCCCTGGTCGTCCGGGTATAGACCTTGTTGTTGTTGACCACCAGGTCGCGCCCCTCGGTGAGCTGCACGCCCATCTGCCGGGCCAGGAAGCTGTGCTCGAAGTAGGCGGAGTTGTAGATGCCCGGCGTGAGCACCACCACCTTGGGGTCGAGTTTCGGCGTCGGGCTGATCTCCTGAAGCGTTCGGAGCAGTTGCTGCGGGTAGTTTTCGACCGGACGCACGGTGTAGCGGTCGAAGAGCACCGGAAAGGCGCGCTTCATGGCGATGCGGTTCTGCAACATATACGAAACGCCGCTCGGCGTGCGCAGGTTGTCTTCGAGCACGAGGTAGCGCCCCTCTGCATCGCGGATGAGGTCGCTGCCCGTGACGTGGATATAGACGCCGAGCGGCGGGCGCACACCGACGAATTCGCGCCGGAAGTGTTTGCTGCCAAGCACCAGTTCGGCGGGAATGATCTTGTCGCGCAGGATTTTCTGATCCTGATAAAGATCGGCGAGGAAAAGATTTAAGGCGGTGATTCGCTGAATGAGACCGCGCTCGATGCCCTCCCATTCTGAGGCGGGAATGATTCGCGGAATCAGGTCGAACGGAAAGATGCGCTCGATCCCTTCGTCAACGCCATAGACCGTGAAGGTGATGCCCTGGTTGCGGAAAAAGATGTTCACCAACTCTCGCCTCGCCCGGATGTCTGCCGCCGAAAACTGGTTGAACCGCTGCATCATGATGCCGTAATGCGGTCTTGGCGCGCTCTCGTGGCTGATTACCTCGTCGAAAAAGCGGTCGGATTGCGGATGGTATTGATCGAACAGTCGGGTCATGGGCGGTAAAAAAAAGAGAGATTGCAGGCCGGGTCGAGCCGTTCGGACAACGACTTAAATAAATACGGTTATTTAAGATGATTTCCTAAAATAATAATACGGAAATGTAGAGTAAGAGCGGAATGAGCGGCGCTGCTCAGTGGAACGCCAAGCTGTAGCTGCTTCTGCCGCTAACGGTGTCGAGCCGCAACGCGCCGGAGCGCACCAGCGACACCAGGATGCGGCGAGCCTCCTTCATCGGAATGCAGGCGTTGTCGGCGAACTCTTCCGCCGTGATCCGGTCGTGGCGGTTCAACCAGTCGAGCAGGCGGCGTTCGCGGTTGGTGAACGAGACCCTGACCGGCTCGCGCGACGAGAGCATCAACTCGATGCACTCTTCCGAGGCGGCCTTGTTGTGGCTGCCCTCGCGGATGAAGACCCGCCGCTCGACGCCGCGCTTGTCGCTGTCGCGCCGGATGAGGCGTTCGACATGAAAGTGGGGGCGTTCCGGGCTTTGCGGAATATCGACGAAGAGCACCATCCGGCACCTGAACTCCGCGAAGCTCACCCCGATGCGCGGCTTCGGCTCGATGTGGAACCGCATCGCCTCGTCGATCACCTCAAGCGTCTCCTTCTCGCTGTGAATGCCGACGATTCGCCGGTCGTCGTCAACGCCGATCAGAATGACGCCGCCGGAGGTGTTAGCGAACGCCGTGATTGAGCGGGCGATTTTGGGCGCGGAGTGGATGAGGCGCTTGAACTCGATGCGCAAACCCTCGCCCTCGGCAACCAGGTCGAGCAGGTTCGGGACGGAATATTTTTGCTTGTAACCAGTCATGAGGCTTCTCCATCGTGGTTCATGAAGGCCAGAAGCGCTTTGCCGGTGTTTCGGGACGGCGCGCCATTGAACCATACGCACCCGCCGCCGCAAATGCAAGCAGCTTTTTGGAGTTGTGACAATCGAAGCGTCACGCTCGCCGACGCACAATGCCTGACCCCGGTTTTGCGTGACGGGAGCCGCGAACGTATAATCGCCTTTCCGGCTGTTGGTCGCGATGGTCATCGCTTGAGATTTCATTGCCGGTTGGCGTGAGTGTTGAATTTGCCCTCTCAGGCGCGGCCAGTCAAATCTCTGATGGAAACAACCGGCAATGGCGGCACGAATTGAACAGGGTTTTTGTATAAGCAAATAAAGCACTCTTTTTTCAAGAACGACAGCGCTCATTGATGAGGTTATCGGAGTTGTTGCCCTATCTCATGTTCAAACAACAGGAGGCCCGTATGAAAAAGCGAATGATGATGGTATTGGGAGCCGCAGGAATCATTTTCTGGCAAGCGCCAGCCCATGTCCAGGCCGCGCTTCCATTGGCGATGGCGACACGGCATGACCCCGATGTGTCTTTCGATGCAAGGCCTGACTTCATCTATCTGGATGATTATGGCTTTTATGTCGCATGGGGCGTACCGTATGATCTCATCTTTTTTGATGATTACTACTTCCTTTTCCGTGACGGCTACTGGTACCGTTCACGCGGCTATCGAGGGCCGTGGGGCAGAGTGCGGAATGACGACTTGCCGATGACGATCCGTCGGCGCAGTTGGGGGGATATTCGTCAGCGCCGCGACACGGAATATCGTCGGCACGACCGGGGATTCTGGGACAACCGGTTCAGGATGGATCGTGAACGGTGGCGCAGCCGCGACAACCGCAGCACTCCGGAGGGCCGACCGGCTCCCGGTCGCGACCGGGGTTTCGAGGATCGCCGCGAGCAGCGTGGAGCGCCGGGAGGAGAGCATGACTTTGAGCGTCGCGACAGACGATAGGTCTGCAATGTAAAATCCGGATTCCCGCCACGCGCCTCGTTGCGCCGGGTCAGAAATTCAGGATTGAAACAATCGGGCGGAGTTACCGGTCGCCCTGTAACTCCGCCCGATTGTTATATCGCCCGCTGCTTGACAAGTTCGCCGGTGTCCTCGCCGATGAGGTTCATCTGCTTGCGATAATAGGAGAACGCCTCGTCCTGCTTGAGAATGCCGAGCAGCTTTCCCGACTTGTGCTCGACCACCGGTAGCGTCGAGTATTCGGAGATCTCGAAAATCTTGAGCGCCTCGTCGAGCTTGGAGGTGTCGTACAGGACGGTCACATTCTTTTTGACCAGATCATCGGCGATCATGCCGGGAAAGATGCCATCCTTCAGAACGAGACTCATCTCGTCGAGGCCGATGATGCCGATGAACGACCCCTCCGGCGTCGTGATGAAAAAGTGCGAGTCGCGGGTGTTGTGGAACGCATCGATGATGGTTTCGACTTTGGTGACATCAAAGAACTTGACGAATTTGCGCTGCATCACTTCGAGTACGCTGATGTTTCCGGCGATGGTCAGGGCAATGCCGAAGCCGACGCGCACATTCTCCTTTTCGAGCACGTAGGTCTCCATGGTGTACGGATAGGCCAAGCGCGCCACCAGGGCCGAGGTGACCGCCGCGAACATGATGGGCAGCACGATTTCGTACTGGCCGGTAACTTCAAACAAAATAAGGATTACCGTCAGCGGCGCACGCATGATGCCCGCCGTTACCGCGCCCATGCCGACCAGCGCGTAGGCTCCCGATGCGGCGGTGATCGTCGGAAAGAGCGTGTTCACCACCTTGCCGAACATGCCGCCGAGCATCGCGCCCATCTTCATGGTCGGGGCGAACATGCCGCCCGATCCGCCGGAGCCGACCGTCAGCGCCACAACCACCGGCTTGAGCAGATAGACGGCAATCATGTTTGTCCAGCTCTCCTGCCCGGTCAGCGCCCTGTCGATCACCTCGTAGCTGAATCCATACAGCTCCGGCACCCATATGCAGATAAAACCGCACAAAAGGCCGCCAATAGCGGGCATCGACCACGCAGGTATGCGAAAACGCTTTTCGATCTTCTGAATCTGCTCTTCGATGATGTAAAAAGTTCTGATGAACAGTACTGCGGTGAGCCCGGCAAGTACGCCAAGGATGAAGTAGAACACCAGTTCGGTATCCGAGACAAGGCTGTATTTGGAGACCAGAAAAGTGGGATAGCTGCCCAGAAAGCTTCTCGACAGCACGGTCCCCACCACGGCGGCCACCACGATGGGGCTGAATGTCTTGACGCTGAAATCGCCGAGAATCACCTCGACGGCGAACATCACGCCACCAATCGGCGCGTTGAACACGGCGGCAAGCCCCGCTGCAGCGCCGCAACCGAGCAGCGTTCTGGTTCGTCCCGGCGAAAACTTGAGCAACTGCGCGATGGTCGAGCCGATCGAGGCGCCCACCTGGGCGATCGGCGCTTCACGTCCGCCGCCGCCGCCGGTGCCGATGCTGACCACCGAAGTGATGGTTTTGTGAATCCAGTTTTTTCGGGGGATTTTGCCATTTTTCTGCGCGACGGCCTTGATGACCGACGGCAATCCATGCTCTGGCTTTGCCTTGACGACAAACGTGTTGTAGAGCCCGACAATCAGTCCGCCCAGAGCAGGAATCAGCGGAAGCAGGAAAATCCGGAGGTAGTTGTTGAAGGTCGGCAGCCCGAGTGCGGTCGTTCCATAGAAGAGGTAGGAGCTGATGATCTTGATGGCGTCGTGAAAAATAACGGCGACATAGCCGGTGACCAGTCCAACGAAAACGGCAACGAGAAGAAACGGAAGATCCTGATTGAGGTTAAGCTGGGCGAGGAACGAAGCCCAGGTCATGCGGAGAAACTGCTGCGAAGAACCTTTGAAATAACGGCTTTTGCGAAGGATCAGATAGGTCAAGACAATAGCACGCCGCTTGATGCGGCTGTTCTTAAAAAGCCGGCTCATTGAATCGGGTCAGTGGATTGGTAATCATGGCAATACTTGCAATGTATTTTTTCTGTGTGTGGATACCAAACAAACGCTGATTTCGCAAGGCTTTCGATGGCGATTATCTTTTGGGCACAGCTTTTTTTGAGATTGGGCTGAGAGCGCGGCGGAAATGGCCCGCCTCTGGTCAGCCGTGCCACGCAGCATTGGTAGCCAGGGCGAATGCCGAAGCCCGGTTTTGCAGGGAAGTGAGAGATTTTGCCAACAAAAGCGAAGAAAAAAAGCGCACACGTCGTCAAACCGAGTGATGAGTTTTCAGCAACACAAGCAATTAACCAATTATGGAACAAGAAATCATGCGCACCTGGGCCTGGTCAACATCCTCACCGGTGCCGATTATCCTGTTGAACGTTTTTCTCTGGGCCTTTTACTTCGTCCCCTCGCTGCTTGCCTGGACGCGCAAGCACCGGAGCCTGCCCGCCATCATCGCGCTGAACATCCTTCTCGGCTGGACGGGCCTCGGCTGGATCGGCGCCTTCGTCTGGTCGCTCTCCTGGCCAGGCGGCGACAATTCGCAAACGCCGGTTTCAAAGGCAAACTCTCCAGCCGAGCCGGATCAGTACGAGTGAGTCTGATCTGGTATGAAAACGTTCATTTCTTGGTTTTGATGAAGGGCTGACAAATTTGGCGGAGTTTCTCAAAACCGGCGGTTTCGGCGGCTCGATCGGGACTCGCCCGTGAATTTTGTGACTTTCGTGATTTTTCAGGCGCACATAGCTTTTTCAAGGCTATGTGCGCTTTGTATTTATGGTTTGGTTATGCCACGTGTTTTCAGCTATTTTTGTTACTTTTACTTTACGTTTTAGCGTTTTGAATGAACTGGATGAGCGTTATTCTATGATTACCAAAGAGTTGCAGGCGCAGACATTGAGCCTGAATCCTATCGATAAGATTCGTCTGGTCGAGATGCTTCTCGAAAGCCTTGATAAGAGCGATCCGGAAATCGAGGCAACTTGGGTTGCGGAATCTGAACGCAGATATGCTGCTTTCAAGAGGGTGGAAATGCAGGGTTTGACTTTTAAGAAACTCTAAGTCTGTTTTGATATGAGAATACTAAAAAAAATATCTGGTTGGCTGATCTTTATTGTTTTTGGTGTATTTTTAACTCTTTTTATTCCTTCCTTTTTTGTGTTTTTTGTTCGTTTGTTGTACGGTTTTTATGATGGTTGTTTTACGCTAAATGGCGATTTTTGCGGAGCTGTTTCTTTGGTGAAAAGTCGAGTTTTTGATGATCTTTTTAGGGATTTTAGTGGAAATATGTCATCATGGTTTGCTGCGCTTGGAACTATAGCCGCAGTTGTTGTCGCTATTTTTAAGGATTCGTTTGTTAAGTGGTATAAGAGGCCGAAATTAAATGTTTCGATTGATGATAATAAAGGCGATAGTCCTTGCTATAGAAATGTTCCACAATTTTATGCAGGTCGATGTGATAGTATTTGTAATTCTTTCTTTTTAAGAATAAGGGTTAGGAATAGAGGGCTAAGCGTGGCTGAGAATGTTCAGGTTTTTGCAAAGCAAATTAACACTTATTCCTGTGCTGGCATTGAGGAAAAACCAGTAGATTACTTGGCCATGGATATGGTGTGGGCAAATTCAGGGGATGATTTCTTTCCAAGAATATACCCTGATTCGGAGCGTTATTGTGATATTGCATTAATTCTTGATCCTGATATAAGGGGTTTTGATAGTCGTTATTATTGTCATCAGCAATGGTCTGGAAAGTATGAGGAAAAAGAGCCAGCTCTATGCATTCAGGTTCGCTATCCTTTAGGAAGTGGCGATCATATTAAAGGTCCTGGGAGGTATGGCTTACATGTCGTTGTTTCAGGTAAAGATGTGGAACCTATCAATAAAGAAATTATAATTGATACGTGCGATTTTAAATCTTGGCCTGATCGAGATAAGGACGCAAAAGAAGAAGAAAAAGAAATAAGAGGAAAGGTTAAATTTTGTGTTTATCAAAATTGGTGGCATAAAAATGTTAGAAGGGTAAAAGAGCTGATTAGTAAGGCGCCCTTCAAAATGCAGAGTTGTGATTAGATATTTTCTCGGTTCGGATGTTGCTAAACAAAATCAACAAAGCCTCGGCACTTCATCCGCGCCGGGGCTTTTGCATTTCAGTCGATAAATCCGCGTCTCACTCCGGCTTCATGTGGGGGAAGAAGATGACGTCGCGGATGGAGTCTTCGCCGGTGAGGAGCATGACCATGCGGTCGATGCCGATGCCGAGGCCGGCGCAGGGGGGCATGCCGTATTCCAGCGCACGGAGGAAGTCCTCGTCCACGATCATCGCTTCGTCGTCGCCGCGCTGGCGGAGGCGGGCCTGCTCTTCGAGGCGTTCGCGCTGGATGACCGGGTCGTTCAGCTCGGAGAAGGAGTTGCACACCTCCTTGCCGCCGACGATTAGCTCGAAGCGCTCGACGAGGCCCGGTTCCGAGCGGTGCTTCTTGGCGAGCGGCGACATCTCCTCCGGGTAGTCGGTGATGAAGGTCGGCTGGATCAACTTCGGCTCGACAAACTCGCCGAAGATTTCGTCGATGATCTTGCCGCTGCTGATCTTCGGATCGAGTTCGAGGCCGAGGTCTTTGGCGATGTCGCGGAGCTGCGCTTCGGATTTGCCGCGAATCTCCATGCCGGTGAACTCCTTGATCGAGTCGGCGATGGTGAGGCGGCGGAACGGCGGCTTGAGGCTGATCTCGTTGCCGAGAAACATCGTCGAATCCTTGCCGTTCACTTCCAAACACGCCTTGTGCAGTAAATCTTCGACCAGCTCCATCATCCAGACGTAATCCTTGTAGGCGACGTACAGCTCGACCTGGGTGAACTCCGGGTTGTGGAAGCGGTCGATGCCCTCGTTGCGGAAATCCTTGGCGAACTCATACACGCCGTCGAAGCCGCCGACGATCAGGCGCTTGAGGTACAGCTCGTTGGCGATGCGCAGGTACAGCTCCATGTCGAGCGCGTTGTGGTGCGTCGTGAAGGGGCGGGCCGCCGCGCCGCCGTAGATCGGTTGGAGGATCGGCGTTTCCACTTCAAGCCAGCCGTTCGAGGCGAAGTAGTTTCGCATCAGGGCGACGATTTTCGTCCTTTTGATGAAGGTGTCGCGCACTTCGGGGTTGACGATCAGGTCAACGTAGCGCTGGCGGTAGCGCAGCTCGCGGTCGCTGAAGGCGTCGAAAACCACCTTCTGGCCGTCAACTTCTTTCTCCTTGGCGACGGGAATCGGGCGTAGCGACTTGGAGAGCAGCTCGAACTGGCGGGCATGTACCGAGATTTCGCCGGTTTTTGTCCTGAAGGTGAAGCCGCTGACGCCAACGATGTCGCCGATGTCGAGCAGCTTGAAGGTGTTGTACGAAGCCTCGCCGACCTCGTCCTTCTTGAGGTATATCTGGATGCGGCCAACGGAGTCCTGGATGTGCAGGAACGAGGCCTTGCCCATCTTGCGGATCGCCATGATGCGACCGGCAACCGAAACATCCGCGGGATTTTCGTCGCTGAAGCTGTCGATGATTGCTTTCGAGGTGGCGGTGACGTCAAATTTATAGGGATAGGGCTCGATGCCCGATTCGGCGAGGTGCGCGCGCTCCTCGAAGCGGCGCTTCATCTGGTCGTTGAGCGAAACTGCGGGTGATGGATCGTTTGGCTGGCTCTTCTGTTCTGGTGCTGTGGACATGCTGATGGTCTGAAGTGATAAAAATAAAACGGGTTATCTGAATCTCGCGGTTCAGGCCGAGATTCTGGTTTTGAGCCAGATCGATGGCAGGGTGCTCAGTTTCTGGTAAAACGAGCGGTAGGCGCGGCGGGAGAAAACGTCGTAGTTGTTCTCCTCGATGGCTTTGAGGATGTCGCTGTAGTTGCGGCTGCTGATGCCGACGGCCAGGCGGCTGTTCTTTTCGAGCATCGGAATGCCGAGGTCAGCCGATGCGTAATAACCGCGAGCGCGTTCGATCTGGAACTTCATGAGGGCGACGAACCGGTCGTTCATCGTTCGGCTTATGAACTCCTCGCGGCTGTAGTTGAAGCGGCGTAAGTCTTCAAGCGGCAAATAGATACGGTTGCGGTCGATGTCCTCGCCGATGTCGCGCAGGATGTTGGTGAGCTGCATGGCGATGCCGAGGTCGATGGCGTGTTGCAGGGCCTCCTTGTTGCTGTAGCCGAAAATTTCGACCGTCATCAGCCCCACTACCGAGGCGACCTTGTAACAGTAAACGTAGAGTTCGTCGAAGGTCTCGAAGGTCTGGAAATCGATGTCCATCGCCACGCCATCGATCAGGTCGAGCGGCAGGTCGATGGGGATCGAGTAGTGGCGCAGCGTATCCTGCCAGGCCATGAGAATCGGGTCGTTGCTCGGCATCCAGTCGTAACAGGCCCGGAGTCGCACCTTCCAGTCGGCGATGGAGTCGTTGAGTTCCGCGCGCGTCAACTGGCCGTTGCTGAGCTTGTCCTGCGCCAGATCGACCAAGTCATCGACCGTGCGCAACAGGGCGTACATGGCGAAGATCGGGTTCTGCTGGCGTTTTGGCAGGAACCTGGTGGCGAGGTAGAAGGTCTTGGCGTGGTGCCGGGCGATCTGGCGGCAGTAGTCGTAGGCGTTCGGGAGCGACAGCTTTTGGCCTGCGTCGTGAAGTACCGTCTGTCCGTTGTAGCTGTAGTTCATGAAACTCTCGCCGCTGTTTTTTTTGCTGCTCTGTTGTCGGGTGGCCTGTTGCCGTGTTGGGCAATCCAGCCTGATTTTCGTTTCCGCCATCCTGATTTTGTGTGCCGGAGTGGCAAAAATATGTAACTTTCCGTGGCCGGAATATGTTAAGAGGAACGTGACGGCAAAATAAAATAAAGGCGCTAATATAGCAACAGCAATGGCGTTCGCCGTTATCTCCTGTCACTCGACGCTGTTGCGGCAAGAATCTATCCCAGACCATCCATTTGACGACCATTCCATCACCGGAACCCCGTGAGCGAGCCGTGCTCGTCGGCATCACCTCCACGCCCGACACTCCCCGGCACCTTGTCGAAGAGTACCTCGACGAGCTGAAGTTTCTTGCCGATACGGCGGGAGCTGACGTTATCACCACCATCATCCAGGAAAAAAAGCAGCCCGATCCGGCCACCTGCATCGGCAGCGGCAAGGCCGAGGATCTTGCCGGGTTGGTCGAGGCTGACGAAATCGACATCGTGATTTTCGACGACGACCTGACGCCCGTGCAGGCCAGGAACCTCGAACGCATTCTCAAGTGCAAGGTGATCGACCGAACCGGCCTCATACTCCAGATTTTCGCCATCCGCGCCAAATCGTCGCAAGCCAAGATGCAGGTGGAACTCGCGCAGCTCGAATATCTCCTGCCGCGGCTCTCCGGCGCGTGGACGCACCTGTCGAAGCAGAAGGGGGGCATCGGCACCAAAGGCCCCGGCGAAACGCAGATCGAGACCGACCGCCGACTCGTGCGCAACCGCATCGCCTCGCTCAAAAAGAAGCTCCGCGCTGTTTCGCTTCAGCACGACACCCAGACCCGTGGCCGCTCGACCGTGCCGCGCGTGGCGCTGGTGGGCTATACCAACGCGGGCAAATCGACGCTGATGAACGCCCTCTGCCCCGAAGCCGAGGCCTACGCCGAGAACCGCCTTTTCGCGACGCTCGACACCAAGACCCGGCGGCTTGAACTGAAGATCAACAAGCTGGTGCTGCTCTCCGACACGGTCGGCTTCATCCGCAAGCTGCCGCACACGCTGGTTGAGAGCTTCAAATCCACGCTCGACGAAGTGTTGCAAGCGGACTTTTTGCTGCACGTCATTGACGTAAGTCATCCGGCCTTCGAGGAGCAGATGCAGGTGGTGCGCGAGACGCTCAAGGAGATCGGCGTCAAGCACGACCACATGATCGAGGTGTTCAACAAGATCGACGCGCTCGGCGACCCGTCGGTGCTGACCGGCCTGCAAGGCAAGTATCCCGACGCGGTCTTCATCTCCGCCGCGCGCAGCCTGAACCTCACGGCGCTCAAGGAGAGTATCGCCAACCACGTCGCCCGCGACTACAAGACGCGCAAGGTGCGCACGCACGTCTCGAACTACAAGCTGATCGGCTACCTCTACGACCACGCCGAGGTGATCGACAAAAAGCACATCGACGAGGAGGTGCAGCTCACCATCCGCGTGCACCGCAACAACCTCAAGCAGATCGACGCCATGCTCAAGGCGTCGGCATCGAAAAACCATGCCGCTGCAAATCTTTAACACGACGCACCGCACGATTGACGAGGCGCGTCTCGTCGAAGCCGTCCGGCTCGTGGTCAGCGAGGAGGGCGGCGCGGTCGGTGCTATCGAGGCCGTCTATTGCGGCAACAAGCTGATCCGCCGCATCAACCGCGACTTCCTCGGCCACGATTATGCAACCGACACCATCACCTTCGGTTACAACGAAGGTGGGGAGGTCGAAGGCGAATTCTACATCTCCCTCGACGTGATCGACTCCAACGCCAAACGCTTCGGCGTGAGCTTCGACGCCGAACTGCTCCGAGTAACCATCCACTCCGCGCTGCATCTGATGGGCCACGACGACGAAACCGACGAACTCAGAGCGGCGATGAGTCGGCGGGAGGATTGGTATATGGAGCGTTTCAGGCCCTGATTTTCCCTGTCATTCGACACATGATCTTTGCATCGGGGATGGAATTTTTTTACTAAATTATCCCCATCAAATCCCTGCATCGTAGTTCCCTGTGCCGTTCAGCTTTTTGTTGACGGCGAGTGCATGGGGCCTTTGCAAACGAAAAACCACCACCACCACCATGAATCTCATTATCAACGACAAAACAGCCCAGGCCTCCGTCGGTGAAACCGTCGGCAAGGCTGCCAGGCTCAACCACAGCCACGTGGGCTATGTCTGCGGCGGCCACGGCCTTTGCCAGGCTTGCTACGTCACCGTTCAGGAAGGCGCGGAGTGCCTCGCTCCGCTTACCGATGTCGAGAAAGCGTTCCTCTCTCCGCGCCAGATCGCCGCAGGCGGCCGCATGGCCTGCCAGGCCACCATCGCTACCGAGGGCACGGTCAAAGTGCTTTCGCGCCCCGAAGAGGTGCGCCGCATCGTTTTGAGCAATCCGTTTGGCCTCATCGCTTACGCCGCCGATATGGGCAAGGACACCGCGCAGCAGATCGTGCCGGGCGTACAGAATCTCATTGGCCGCATCCAGCGCGGCGAGATGGGCGGCAAGGAGGCTCTCGGCGACATGATGGAGTCCATCCAGGGCGCTGCCGGGCTGGTCGTCGAGGCGATTCAGCAGGGGCCGATGGCGCTTCCGATTCCCTTCAAGGAGCAGATTGCGGACGTGATCAGCAAGCTTCCGCTGCCCGCCATTTCGCTTCCGCAGATTTCACTGCCGTCGTTCTCGCTCCCGCAAATTCAGCTTCCGGCGATTTCTTTGCCGCAGTTACCCTTCTCGCTGCCGCAGCTTCCTTTTTCGCTCCCGTTCCTGCCGCAGCAAACCGAGTCCAGAGAGACGCTCGAAAAGGTGACGATCACCGTGCAGCCTCCGGCCAAAGCCTGAAGCCTGATTGTCTTCCTTTTTTTTACTCCCCCGTCCGTCAAGCCGGGGGAGTTTGTTTTTCTGCCCGGCGTGGGATGTTTCAGCAGTTTGTCTATTATTGAGTTTTGATGGCGGCAGCTATCCTCAATTATCCATTCTATCCAATTCTGTTCATTTCATGAGTCTCAATCTTGGCGAGCGCTGCGGGCTGGTGATGCAGTCCGATATTCGCTCGATGTCGATCGAGTGCGCCCGCATGGGCGGCATCAATCTTTCGCAGGGCGTTTGCGATACGCCGGTGCCGCCGGTAGTTTTGCAGGGAGCGGCGGATGCGCTCATGCAGGGCGGCAACACTTACACCCACCACACCGGTATTCGCGAACTGCGTCAGGCGATTGCGGACAAGCAGCGGCGCTTCACCGGCGTCGGGTTCGACGCCGACCGCGAAGTCGTCGTCTCCGCAGGCGCGACCGGCGCGATGTACTGCGCGTTTCAGGCGCTCCTGAACCGGGGCGACGAGGTGATTGTCTTCGAGCCGTTTTACGGCTACCACGTCTCGACGCTTCGGGCGGTCGAGGCCTCGCCGGTGTTCGTGCCGCTCGATCCGTCGGACGGCTGGTCGTTCAGAATCGACGATCTCGAAGCGGCGATCACGCCGAAAACGAAGGCGATTCTTGTCAACACGCCAGCCAATCCATCCGGCAAGGTCTTCTCGCGCGACGAACTTTCGCTTCTGGCGGAGTTCGCCATCCGCCACGACCTCTTCGTCTTTACCGACGAGATGTACGAGCACTTCGTTTTTGACGGTCGCCGGCACGTGTCGATGGCGGCGCTGCCCGGCATGAGGGAGCGCGCGATTACCATTTCCGGCCTCTCCAAAACCTTCAGCGTCACCGGCTGGCGCATCGGTTACGCGCTCTCTGACGAGCGCTGGGCCGCCTCCATCGGCTACTTCAACGATCTCTATTACGTCTGCGCGGCCTCGCCGCTTCAGGCGGGCGTCACGGCGGGACTTCGCGCGCTCGGTGACGACTATTATCTTGGACTGTCGGCGGAGTACGAGGCCAAACGCGATCTCTTTTGCAAGGCGCTCGCCGAGGCGGGTCTCGCGCCGCACGTTCCGCAGGGCGCGTATTATGTGCTTGCCAGCACTGACTGCGTGCCGGGCGCGACGGCGCGGGAGCGGGCGATGCGCATCCTGCGCGACACCGGCGTCGCCTCGGTGCCCGGCTCGGCCTTCTACCACGACGGCGGCGGCGAGCATCTCGTGCGCTTCTGCTTCGCCAAAGAGGCCTGTGTGCTTGAGGAGGCTTGCGAGAAGCTGCAAAAATTCCGGTTTTCGTGAAACATCCGTACCGTGTCGGTTGTTTTTCTCAGAAGGTTCGTGTCCGAAGCGATGGCCGTTTTGGCGCGCAGATTTCACGGCAGGTTTTTTAAAAACAAAAATTCCGGAGGTCGATCATGGAGCTTGAACAAACGGTTATTGTACAATGTCCTTACTGCGCGCAGAGTTTCGAGGTGCTGGTCGATTGCTCGGTCGAGCATCAGGAGTATATCGAAGATTGCGAGGTGTGCTGCCGTCCGGTGAGTCTTGTGATCAATGTGTCCGACGATGGCGATGTCACGGTTCAAACCATAGGTGAAGATGTCTGAAAAGCCTTTGGCGGAGCATCGGGACGATGAAATCCGGAGGTTGAGACAGGAGCTTGAAGAGGCCCATCGCAGCATCGACGGGCTTCAGACTGAGCTTGCCGGACAGCAACGCTTTACGGGCGCGCTGCTCGAAGCCACGCCCGATTTTTTCGCTCTGAAAGACCGCGACTTCGTTTACCGCCGCGTCAATCCGGCCTTGTGCCGTTTTCTCGGCAAAAGCGCCGGGGAGATCGTCGGCAAGCGAGACGCGGAGCTGTTTTCGCCCGAAGTCGCGGCGTTGTACGTCTCGCGTGACGCCGAAGTCTTGAAGACGCGCCAGCCGCTGGAGGGGGACTGGAGCATCGGAGGCTTGTCGGGAAAGTCGTGGTTTCGCGTCAAGAAGACGCCCGTCTTCGATGCCTCCGGCGAGGTGAGCGGCATTCTTTGCATGGCAAGGGATGTCAGCCAGCACAAACGAGCGGAGATCGAGTTTGAACGGCTTTTCAATCTCATGCCGGATATGGTGTGTATTGCTTCCGCCTCCAGCGGATGCTTCACCAGAGTGAACCAGGCATGGCAGCAAACGCTTGGGTATGCCGCGCAGGAGCTGCTCTCGATTCCATTTCTCGAACTGATTCATCCCGATGACCTGGAGTCCACCGGCGAGGAAATCCAAAGACTGGTGGCGGGAGCCGGATCGCGCAATTTCGTGAATCGCTACCGCGCCAAAGACGGCTCGTATCACTGGTTTGAGTGGAACAGCACTTCGCTTGAAGAGGGCATGCTTTACGCCGTTGCCAGAGACATTACCGAGCGCATCGAGCAGGAGATGCAGACCCGCCGCTGGGCGGATGCTTTCAGGCTCTGCGCCCACGGCATCGCCATAGGCGTGCCTGGCAAAAATGTCGTGCTGACCTGTAACGAATCGTTCGCGCGTATGCGAGGCCAGTCTGTCGAGGAGGTCGAAGGTGCTTCCATCGTCAGCCTTTACGTGCCCGAAGACCAGGAAACCGTCAGGAACAATTTAAAGGTAACCGACATCACGGGATTTTGCAGTTACCATGCCAGGATGATGCGCAAGGATGGCGCCGCCTTTCCGGTTCAGATGGATGTGGTGGGCGTAAAAGATACGGATGGGCAGCTCATTTACAGGGTCGCCACCGTGCAGGATATTACCGAGCGGCTCGAATCGCAAAGAGCCTTGCGCGAAAGCGAGGAGCGCTTCCGGTCGGTCGTTGAGTCCGCACCGGACGCCATCTTCATACAGACGGGCGGTTGTTTTGCTTACCTGAATCGTTCCGCGGTCTCACTGTTCGGGGCGTCGAAAGCGGAAGAGATTCTTGGACGGCGGGTCGTCGATCTGATTCATCCCGATTACCGCGACCTGGTTGCCGAAAGAATCCGCCAGCTCAATAAAAGCCAGCAGGCGGCGCCGATTCTCGAAGAGCGGATTCTGCGTCTCGACGGCGCTGAGGCCTCTGTAGAGGTTTCCGCCGTGCCGTTCACCTTTGCCGGTCAGCAAGGCGCTCTGGTCTTTCTTCGCGACATCGACCGCCGGAAAAAGGCTGAAGAAGAGCGCGCCGGGCTGGAGCATCAGCTTTTCCAGTCGCAGAAAATCGAATCGATTGGCCGGCTGGCTGGCGGTATCGCTCATGACCTGAACAATCTTCTGACGCCGGTGCTCGGTTATTCCGAGATGCTTTCGCACGCTTTTCCGGAGACGGACAAGCGCCTGAAGCGCATCGAAGTCATTCATCACGCGGCGCTCAGGGCTCGCGACCTGGTCCGCCATCTCCTGGCCTTCAGCAGCCGCCAGGCGCTCGAATTCAGGATGATTGACCTGAACAGCGTGATCGGCGACTTCGGGCAACTTTTGCGACGAACCATTCGGGCCGATATCGATATCCGCTATCGTCTGCACGAAGGGGCTTTGGTTATGCAGGGGGATGCCAGCCAGCTTGAACAGATCATCATGAATCTGGCGGTCAATGCCGAGGACGCTATGCCGTCGGGCGGCGAACTGAAGATGGAGACCTCCACGCTGGTGATCGAGAGCGGGTGCGAGAAATATTTCGAGGGGCTGCCCGCCGGTAACTACGCCGTGCTGACCGTCACCGATACCGGCGTCGGGATGGAGCGGGAGACGCTCGCCCATATTTTCGAGCCTTTTTTCACTACCAAGCCCAAGGGGCAGGGAACCGGTCTCGGTCTTGCGACGGTTTACGGCATCGTCCGTCAGCATGGCGGCATCATTCAGGCGAGCAGCATACCGGGCGCGGGGGCTTCGTTCAGGATATGTTTTCCACTCCAGGCCAGCGAACCCGAACCGGCTCAGCCTGATGAACCGAAGTCGCAACAGAAAAGCAACGGGGCGAAGGTACTGGTTGTCGAGGATGACGAGATGGTGCGCAAATTCGTCGTGCAGGCGCTCGACGAAGAGGAATTCGACATTCGCGCGGCGGAGAGCGGAGAGGCGGCGCTCGCGCTGATTGAAAGCGGCGCGTTCACGCCGGAGCTGCTGCTGACCGATCTGGTCATGCGCGGCATGAACGGACGGGTGCTGTATGAAAAGGTGAGCGGCCTCATGCCGGGCATCAAGGTGATCTACATGTCGGGCTACACCAAAGACATCATTTCACGGCACGGCGTGCTTGACGAAGGGCTGACATTTCTGCAAAAACCGTTCGCGGTTCCGGTGCTGCTCGACAAGGTGAGGCAGGTGCTGCAAAACGGAGGATGAGACGGGCGGGATAAAAAAAGCCGAAACCGAAGCTGTAAGCCGAATTTTGTGGATCACCATCAAGTGGTGAAGCTGCAATCATTTATCTATTGCGGCCTACCCGGAAACGTTGGGCGGGCAACCCTTCTTTCCTTGCGGAAAATGCTTCCATATTTGGCCTTGCTTCGGGGAGGTTTTCATAGCGCAGGGCATCGCTGACCTGCCTGGTGGTCTCTTACACCCCCTTTTCACCCTTACTCCAGCCGGAGCCGGAGCGGTTCGCTTTCTGTTGCACTCTCTGTGACAAGCGGCTTGCGCCGCCGCCCCCGGCCTTGAACGACGTTCTCGACCGGCACCCTGCCCTGTGAAGTTCGGACTTTCCTCTGCATGGCCTGCGCCATACAGCGACTGCACGCTTGCGGTTTCAGCAATGTAGAAGAACATCGGGCTCTCCCAGAAGAGAGCCATAAAACAGAAACTGCCGAAAGGAGCAATCCGTTTCGGTAGTTCTTTACGGTATTTACTGCTGTGCTTCTGCTGCGGCTTCATCGAAGAGCCGCTCGTGCACCACGATGCGGCCGCACGATTCGCAGACGTAAAAGCCGCCCTGCACGATCAGGGTGTGGCGGTTGGTTGGCACCCTGGTGTTGCAGCCGGAGCAGGCCTGGCGGTCGAGTTTGACCACGGCGTTCTGCAAGGTGCCGCTCTTGAGATGGTCGTATTTGTCGAGCAGACGCTTGGCCTCTTTGGCGACTACCGCCCGCTGATCCGCGAGAACCTTCCTGAGCAGGGTGACCTCTTCGGCGGTTTCGACCACGATGCCCTCCAGCTCCTCTTTTTTCTGCCGGGCCTGCCGACCGAGGTCCTCCATCTGCTGCTGCAAGACATCGTCAGGCATCATCTCTTCGGAAATCTCGTCATAACGGTTCTCGGCGATCAGGTCGCGTCCCTTGTTCTGCAACTCCTGCGAGTGGTGCTCGGCGTGGGCAATGTCCTGAAGCTGGATTTCGGCCTGGGCGATCTCCTTCTCCTCGTATTCGATCTGCTTGGAGAGGGCATCGTACTCCTTGTTGTTGCGGGCCAGGGTCTGCTTCTCCTTGAACGATTTGATTTTTTCCCTGCAATCGTTGATGACGCCGTTCAGGCGCTCACGCAGCTTCAGATGCTCATCGGCAATTTTCTTCCGGGCCTCGATCTGGCGAGAGGTGAACGAGAGGTCCTCTTCGAGGGCCGAAATCTCCTCCGGCAGGCCCTTCTGCAGGCTCATGATGCTTTCGATCATGTTGTCGATGTGCTGAAGGCGAACGATGAGATTAATTTTTGTATGATCCACTACGACACCGGTTTAGAAATTAAAAAGAAGCAAAAAAAGCACCTCTGTAGAAGGTGCTTGCTTGTATTCAAAATTATTTCAGAACAACAAACGGGTGAAATCCTTAACTCCGATCTGTTTGCACATGAGACTCTTGCATATTATTGGTGCCCGAAAGGAGATTCGAACTCCTACACCTCTCGGCGCTCGCCCCTGAAACGAGTGCGTCTACCAGTTCCGCCATTCGGGCATTGTCAAAAAAGGCACATCTTGAAGATAAGCTCTTTTTAACGATAATGCTAATTACTTGATCTCTTTGTGCTCGGTGTGCCTTTTCAGATTCGGGTTGTACTTCTTGAGAATAAGGCGCTCCGTCGTGTTCTTTTTGTTCTTGGTCGTGGTGTACCGCGAAACGGTTTTGCCTTCCTTTTTCGCCTCGGTGCACTCGAGAGTAATTACGATTCTGTTCTCTTTACCTTTTGCCATCAGTAGCGTCGGTCAGTTAGTTATTTTAAGAGCAACGAATATACAGCAAGCGATCCTATAATGCAAGCCTCTCCGTTTTTTTTGTTTCGAGTTCAGGAAACGCTTATTATTGAGTCTTTTCACCCATCACCTAAACAACAAGGGCGCATCGTGCTGGATAGTCATTTTTTTTCATTTTCTGACGGAACCCTCCGCTGTGAATCGGTCGCGCTCGACGAGCTGGCCGCGCAGTTCGGAACACCACTTTTTGTAACCAGCAGGCAGAGTCTGGTCAGTCAGTACCGGGAGTTCGAGGCGGCGTTCGCTTCCTTGCCGCACTTCACCTGCTACTCGGTCAAGGCGAACTTCAATCTCTCGGTTATCCGGGCGCTTGCCGAAGAGGGTTGCGGCTGCGACGTCAACTCGGGCGGCGAACTCTATCGCGCCCTCAAGGCTGGAGTGCCCGCCGACAAAATCATCATGGCGGGCGTCGGTAAAACTGATGCTGAAATCAAGTACGGCCTGGTTTCCGGCGTGATGATGATTAAAGCCGAGTCGATTTCGGAGCTGAAGGTGATCGACCGCGTCGCCGAGCGTCTCGGCAAGGTGGCGCAGGTCGGCGTCCGGATCAACCCCAACGTCACCGCCGAAACCCACCCCTACATCACCACCGGCGACAGCAAGGAGAAGTTCGGTATCGACGAAGATGGACTCGCCGAGGTGTTCGAGCTGTTCAGGACGCTGCCGAACCTCGAACTGCACGGCCTCGACATGCACATCGGCTCGCAGATTTTCGATCCGGAGTACTACGTCGCCGCCACGCAGAAGCTGCTCGAAGTGCTCGAATCGGCGCGGCATCTCGGCTTCGACATCAAATGGCTCGATCTCGGCGGCGGCTTTCCGGTCACTTACGATCCGCAGAAGCCCGCCACGCCGATCTCGAAGTTTGCCGAAAAGCTCATTCCGATGCTCGAAGACAAGGGCGTGACGGTCATTTTCGAGCCGGGCCGGTTCATCGCGGCCAACTCCTCGGTGATCGTGACCCGAATTCTGTATCGCAAGAAAAACCATATCGGCAAGGAGTTCTTCATCGTTGACGCGGGCATGACCGAGCTGATCCGCCCGGCGCTCTACCAGTCGCACCACGAAGTGCTCTCGGTCAAGCAGCACGACAAGAGCGTTGTCGCCGACGTGGTCGGGCCGGTCTGCGAATCGAGCGATTTCTTCGCCCGCCACCGCACCATCGACGACGCCCCCGAAGGCGAACTGCTCGCCGTGCTCTCCGCCGGAGCCTACGGCTCGGTCATGGGCACCAACTACAACGGACGGCTCCGCCCCGCCGAAGTGATGGTCGATGGCGACGAAGTCACGCTGACGCGCCGCCGCGACACCTATGAGCAGCTCGTGCAGAACGAGGTGTAAAAGTGTGGAGGAAGTGAACTTTGCGGACTTGAGTGGACGGGTCATTGCCGTCCACTCTGTCCACAGCGTCCACCGAAAGCTTTCTAAAGCAACCTGTCATGCGAACCGCTGTCTCAATTTTTCTTTTTTTCGCGTTCATGCTTGCGAGCGGCACATTGCCAGCTCGCGCTGACGCTGCGCCATCGACTCGCGCTCTGGCCGACACGGTTGGGTTTGCGCATCGGGCATGGCAGATGGACTCCGTTATGGCGCGAATCAGGTCGCTCAATCGCGACGATCTGGCCCGAACGGAGCAGCCAGAGGGAACCGCGTGGCGGGCGGCGATTTGCCCGCACGACGATTATGCGTACGCAGGCTGGCTCTATCCTGCCGTATTGCGGAATATCAAGGCAAAGACGGTCATCATCTTCGGCGTCGCGCACAAAGCGTGGCGCTACGATCTCGAAAACCGCCTTGTGTTCGACAGCTTCAGCTCATGGCGCGGCCCGTACGGAAAGGTCACGGTGTCGCCGCTGCGCGATGAAATCATCAATCGTTTGCCTGCCGACACGGCGGTTGTGCACGATCCGATGCAGAGCGAGGAATATTCCGTCGAGGCGATGATTCCGTTTTTGCAGCACCAGAACCGTGATGTTGAAATCATCAGCATTCTGGTGCCTTTCATGGATTTCGAGCGGATGCAAACCGTTAGTCAGCACCTTGCCAAAGTGCTGTTTGCCGTGATGAAAAAGCATGATTTGCGCTGGGGAAAAGATGTCGCCATCCTCATTTCATCCGACGCCGTGCACTATGGCGAAGAAGCGTGGGGCGGGCACAATTTCGCTTATTTCGGGACGGGCAGCAGGGCCAATGAACTGGCCGAAGCGCATGACAGGGAAATCATCAGCCAATGTTTCCAGTCAGAATTGACCAAGCAAAAAATCGCCCGGTTTTATAGCCACACGACCAATCCGGATAATTTCAAAGAATCAAAATGGAGCTGGTGCGGCCGCTACGCCATTCCCGTCGGCCTTTTGACGGCGCTCGATCTCCAGCGGCTCGAAAAAAGCGATCCGTTATCGGGAGTCCCGATTGCCTACGCCACCAGCATCAGCCAGCCGCATCTGAAAGTCGATGATCTGGGAATGGGGGAGACGGCGATTGCCACGGAGAGGCATTGGGTTGGTTATCCGGCGGTTGGGTTTCGGTGAGGCTCGGATAATCTTTTTTTTCGCTGGCCAACCCTTGCCCGCATATCCGGGTTTCCGGTTTTTCCGTATCTTGACCGTATAAAGTTTCTGTTGATCCTGAGCGATTACCCCTTACCCAAATTGCCCGGATTCGACAAGTGATTACCATAAAATACGTTATCGTTACAATCCTTCACTTTCGCGATCATTCGCGGCTCCGCTCTGATGTTGTGATTGTTTTTCATAATACTTAACTTAAAAGTGAAACAGGGCTTTTCCATTGTGCCGGTCGCGTCGGGCGACGGCGGTTCTCTTTATACGATTCAGTATGAAGGCGAGTCGCGTACGGAGTTCGACAAGTTTCTTGAAAACAAGGAGGTTGCGCAGGAGCATTTGTCTTTTTCGAGGCTTGCCGCCAAACTGAATGAAATGGTGAATGAGTATGGTTTCGTTCGTGAGTTTTTCAAGGAAAAAGAGGGCAAACGGTGGGATTATGTCGTTGCATTAAGCGACGGAAAATTAAGGCTTTACTGTTTGAGGACGGAAAAATTTCCTGCTGATTGCGGGCAACGGAGGGGTGAAGAGAACGCGGACCTACCAGCAGGATGCTCATTTGAGCGCTTCGGTTGAGGAGTTGCAGCGGGTGCACAAGCTTTTGATGAGCAGGATTTATTCAGGTCGCATTCTTGTTGAGCGCCACACCGGTGTTTTGCGTGGTGCGTTGAATTTTGGACAGGAACGGTAACAGGGAATAGCTATGTCATTATTTAAGAATGTTTTGGATACGATACCTCTTGGTACAAAGAAGTATGTGAACCGGCAGCTCGGTTTTGCAGCCACGGTGTCGGAAAAGCTGAAATCGGTCGGTATGACCCAGCGGGAGCTTGCGGAGAAAATGGGGAAGAAGGCGTCGTACATCAGCCGGATTCTCTCCGGCGACGCCAACCCGACTCTGAAAACAATTGCCGAGCTTGAGGTTGCGCTTGGAGTGGATGTTATCGCATTCACCCTTGAGAAGAGTGCCGCGAAAGAGGGTGCTGTGGTGACGATGGTGGTTGGTGAAAATGTATGAAGGTGCGAGGGAGTTGGTGTGGTTGCTGCGCCACCAGCATCGCCCAGCCGCATCTGAAAGTCGATGATCTGCAAATGGGCCGGACGGCGATTGCTTCGCCGCGCCATTGGGTCGGTTATGCGGCGGTTGGGTTTCGGTGAGCTGTAATGCCTGAAAGATGAGAAATGGAACGTATTGCAGTTTGTTCTGGGATTGTGAAATACTAAAGTTATATTAATTTTATTTTGTTAATAAGCTAAAATTGTGGCTTATGATTAAAGTGCCGACCGATAACTTATATAAATTTATGGCTGTTTTTGGTCTTGTTTTGATCGGCCTTAGTATTTATGTTTTTGTACGTTTCGTTGATGTTCAAATGGTTAGAAATGTTGATGCGAATAGTAGGATTACAAAGCTAAAAATTAAGGATGATATTGCGCTTATGCGTTTAGATGATGCGATACGTAATGCCCAGCGAAGAGAGGCTTTGGGGGCAAAAAAAACTAAAGATATTAGTGCAAAGAGTGATTCGAGTAAAATTATATATGATAAGATGATGGGAGAGGTTCAGAATGATATAGAGATTATGGGTTATTATGATAAACTCTATAGTTTATATTTGACTATTGTGATTATTTTTGGTGTTTTGGGTTTTATTTTGATGTTGACTGGTTTTGTTTTATGGTATATTAAATTGCAAAAATATTTGGATGATAAAATAAGAGGCCAAGGTTCGGTTTTCTGTGATGAGGTCGATGCAGATGTTTAGGAGGAATATTTTTTTATGTTAAAAAATATATTCTACTACATCGTTGATGTTTTTATTTTTATGCTATAAAGCTTCATCGCTTGCCGTTGGATTCCTTATAAGAAGACAAAAATATTTGGCTGTAAAACTGAGTAGACTCAGCGTTTGTAACAGTCAAATATCATCGCTATCTCACCCCCGCTTCAGATTCCTGAATATCTTCAGCGTCGCTTCGGAGAGGTTGAGGGTGTAGAAGTGGATGCCTTTTACTTTGTGATCCAGCAGTTCCTGTACCTGGCTGGTGGCCCAATTGACACCGATTTCGGCGACCTCTTTGTCATCCGACGCTTCGAGTACCTTGCGCAGCAGCTTCGACGGGATTCTTGAGCCGAGGGCGAGTTCGCCCATGCGGATCATCCCTTTTTTGCTCATGATCGGCATGATGCCGGGGATGATCGGTACGGTGATGCCCGCCAGATCGCAGCGCTCGACGTAGTCGAAGTAGTCGCGGTTGTCGAAGAAGAGCTGCGTGACGATGTAGTCCGCGCCCGCGTCAACCTTCTCCTTGAGGAATTCGAGTTCCTTCATCCGGTTCGGCGTTTCGGGGTGGCCTTCGGGAAAGCCCGCCACGCCGATGCCCATTTCCGGGAAGTTTTCGCGGATGAAGCGCACCAGGTCGATGGCGTGGGGGAAGTCTTTGATCGCCTCTTCGAGCGTCGGAATGTCGGCGGGTTTGTCGCCCCGGAGCGCCAGCACGTTTTTGATGCCGTGCTCACGGTAAAGCTTCAGGACGCTTTCGATCTCGCACTTCTCCGCGCCGATGCAGGTCAAATGCGACACGACCGTCAGGCCGGTTTCCTGCTGGATTCTCGTGACCAGATTGTGCGTACGCTCGCGCGTGGAGCCGCCCGCGCCGTAGGTCACGCTGACGTATGAAGGTTCAAGGGGGTTGAGATTCGTGATGGTTGCAAAGAGCTTGTCCCAGTCTTCCTGTTTTTTCGGGGGGAAAAATTCCAGGCTGAAGACCGGTTCGGTTCTGGCGTCGAGTATCTCTTTGACAAGCATCCGGGTAAGGTTTTTTTTTCGGTTTGAACGGGAAATGACCGGAATATACTAAATTATCCTGTTGCCTGAATTCTGAAATAACCGCCATAACCCCTTTTATGAAGCGGTATTTCCTTCCAGCTCATCCCGCGCTACGTTTGCTTGCGTACGCCGTTTTCGGTATTGCGCTGGCGTTCGCTTTGCCGGTTTCGCCCTTTGCGTGGCTTGGCGTCGCGACGTTCTTGTGCGTCGTGACGGGACTGCTGCTTTTCGTGAATCGCAAGCGGTTGCCATCCGGCAAGGTCTCCGTGCTTTGTGCGGCGAGCTATCTGTTGATGGTGGCTGCCGCGTTTGCGTTTCACGCTTCGGCGGCGTTCCGGCTCGCGCCTTCGCCGTCGCTGCTTTCGTGGATCGGGCGGGAGGTGATCCTTTCCGGCATCGTGGATGGCCGCCCTGTCGTGAGCAACGGCAAGGCGCGGATGCGGGTGCGGGTGTGCGAAGTGTTCGAGGATGGCCGCACGACGCCGGTTTCGGACTGGGCGAAGGTTGTCGTCCGGATGCCGGGAGACGAGGAAACACGGTTTCAGGAGGGCGATTTCGTCAGGGTGAAGGGGAGGCCTGCGTTGATTCCCGGCGCGTCGAACCGGGACGAGTATGATGCTCGTTTCCGGGAGCGTCTGAAGGGAACGCACGTCCAGATTTTCTGCGCCGGACCGTGGCAGGTGCTCCGGGAGTCAGCGAAGCAGGGCTTCTCGCCGATTCGGGCGTTTGTCAATCCTGCGCGCAACTACCTGACGTCGGCCATCGACCTGCGTTTTCCCGGCGGGGCGGAGCGGGGCTTTATCAAGGGGATGATGCTTGGCGAGCGGGAGATGGTCGAGGAGGAGGTCTATGACGCTTTCCGGCTGACCGGTACGGCGCACGTGCTGGTCGTTTCGGGGTTTCACGTGGCGCTGCTGGCCTCTGCGGTCAGCCTCGCTGTGCAGCGCCTGCGGGTCAGGCCGACGGGGAGGTGGGTGTCGCTTGTCATTGTCGTGGCGGTGATTGCGCTCTACAGTTTCGTGACCGGCAATGCGCCCTCGACCCGGCGGGCGGCGATCATGGCTTCGGTGATTTTTGTTGGGCGCGAAATTGGACAAAAGCGATATCCGCTGAACCTTCTGGCCACGGCTGATCTGCTTATTCTTCTGATTGATCCTCTCGAACTCTTCAATCCGGGATTTCAGATGACCAACGGCGCGGTGGCGGGTATTATGACGATCTATCCGTGGCTTTCAGGCCTCGTGCCTGACGGGAAGGGGGCGTGGCGGCATCTTGGGCATCTTTTGTGGAGCGCGTTCAGCGTGAGCCTTTCGGCGATGATCGGCATCAGCCCGGTGATTGCGTTCTATTTCGGCACCTTCTCGCCGTCTGGCATTATCGCCAACGTGCCGGTGGTGTTTTTTTCGAGTCTGGCCATGTACGCTTCGTTTCCGATGGTGCTGTTTCACGGCTTTGCTGGCGGCGTGGCGGAGCTTTTCGGACTCAGCTCGTGGCTGTTCGCCCGCATCGCGCTTTGGTGGGTCGAGCTGTTCGGACGCCTGCCGTTTGCCAGCGTTGAGGTGCATCCCGATCTGTTCCGGGTGGCGGCGATGTACCTGATGATCGCGTTCGGGCTTCATGCGCTGTTCAATCGGGCGCGAGGTCGGCTGGCGATTGCCGTGCTGGTCGGCCTGAACCTGTTGCTCTGGCATGATGCGCTTCGCCCGGTTCCGGAGCCGCCGAAGATGGTGACGGTCAATTTCGGACGGGATGTGGCGGTGCTTTTTTCGTCGGGCGGCGAAACGTTGCTGGTCAATGCTGCTCGCCAGCCGATGGATCGGGAGCGCATCCGGCGGCAGGCGGAGCTGTGGGGCCTTGCCGTGCCGACGGCTGTGGCGGGGTTGCTTTCGTCCGCTTCGGATGAGCAGCTTCAGCCGTTCGGCGCCGGATTCATGCCGGAGTCGCGGCAGTTTGCCGTCCGCCGTCCGGCGGAGCGTGTGCTCAAAATCGACGCCAAAGCGCGGTCGTGGCTGCTTGTTTCGGGGCTGAAGCAGCTCGAAACGCAGCGTGCGGACGGGGCCGACGTGGTGCTCTGGATCGGCAGGTTCAGCGAAAGGGATTGGCGGCGGCTCGATGTGTGGATCGCCTCGGCCCGTCCGCGCCGGATGCTGATCGTGCCGGGTTCCTCGATGCCGTTCGTCCAGCGCGGCCTGCTCGCCCGCTTCGCCTCGCAGCACCCGTCGGTCGAAGTGCGGTCGCGGAGCGAGCAGACGGCGTGGTATTGAGGGGGGTGATTTTTTCAGGTCGTTGTCCGTGAAGGTCTGTGTTTGTCCGTGTTAGTCCGTGGGTGGACAGGCACGGACAGTGTGAACGCAGGATTGATGTTTTGTAGGGGCGGGTTTTATGCCCGCCCTCTTTGTAGGGGCGGGGGAGCGGTTTGTCGAAGAAGGGCAGTCCCTTGCGGCTGCCCTTTCCTACCCGTTCTCCCTGCTGAAGAGGTTGGCGGGGGCGAGCGTGTCGAGGATTTTGGCGACGTCCGCCGAGAGGCCGGGCGGGTTGAGGTGGCGGAGCACCCCGGCGAGGGTGGCGATTTTGCCTTCGATGGGCAGGAATTTGTTGACCACCACGATCATGTTCTCTTTCACCCGGCAGTCTCCGCCGATGAAGCTCCCTTTTTCGTACCGAACCTTGCGCCCCGTCGAGACGAGAGCCGCTTCGAGCAGGTCGAGCTGTTTCTGCTTTTTCATGCCGCGCCTCTCCCTCCGCCGGTCAGCCGCGTTGCAGAAAGTACTTGAGCACCGGGGCCGAGTGCAGGGCCTGAATCATTCCACCGTCGAAAACGATCTCGCGCAGGCGCTCCAGCGGCGTCAGGTGCACGGTGATCTCCTCGGTCGGGTCGAGCTGCTGCGAACCAGCGAGGCTCACCCCTTCAGCGAGGAATGAGTAGGAGATGTTATTCTGAAGAGCAGGATTTGCACTCAACTCCATCAACGGCTTCCACGTTCCGCCGCTGTAGCCGGTCTCTTCGAGCAGCTCCCGTTTCGCTCCGTCGAGCAGCGATTCTCCCTCATCGAGCACTCCGGCGGGCAGCTCCCACGACACCTCGCCGAGGCCGTGGCGGTATTGGCGGATGAGCACCGCGTCGCCGGCTTCCGTGATGGCCAGCACGTTTACCCACGCCGGAAACTCCTGCACGTAGTAGTCGTCGATCGTTCGTCCGCTCGTGAGCCGCACCTTGTCCCGCCGCACGGTGAGCCACGGGCGGCGGTGCAGGTAGGCCGATTCGAGCACCTCCCAGCGCTCCGGATCGTTGTCGATACGCCCGCTCATCCGCGCATCCTCGGGTCGAGGGCGTCGCGGATGCCGTCGCCGATGAGGTTGAAGCAGACCACCGTCGAGAGAATCGCCACGCCGGGAAAGGTCGAAATCCACCAGTGGTTCAAGAGGCTGTCGCGCCCCTCGTTGATGATGTTGCCCCAGCTCGGCGTGGGCGGCTGCACGCCGAGGCCGAGGAAGGAGAGGCCTGCTTCGGTCAGAATGATGCTGCCGATGCGCAGCGTGGCGGCCACGATCACCGGCGTGAGCGTGTTGGGCAACAGGTGGCGGAAGATGATGCGCAGGTTGGAGAGACCGAGCGACCTGGCCGCCAGGATGAACTCCTGCTCCTTGAGCGAGAGCACCTGCCCGCGCACGATTCGGGCCACGCCCATCCAGCCGGTGAACGAGAGCGTGATGACGATCAGGTAGATCGAGTTGCCGAAGGTGGCGATGATAATCAGAATCAGAAAGAGCGCCGGAAAGGCGATGAGCACATCGACGATGCGCATCAGAAAGCTGTCCACCCAGCCGCCGAAATAGCCCGACGAGATGCCGATGACCGTGCCGAGCGACACCGAGATGAGCACCACCAGAAAGCCGATCGAGAGCGAGATGCGCGAGCCGTAGAGTACGCGGCTGAAGATGTCGCGCCCGTACTGGTCGGTGCCGAGCAGAAAGGTTTTGGTGACGGCGTACTCCGGCTTCTGGCTGTTTCCGGAAACGTTGACGAGATCGGTGAGTGGCAGGCTTTTTTCCCTCATGCCTTGCCGGAACAGCACCTCGTTGCCTTCGATGTGGTAGTTGTTGACGAACTTCAGGTTGTGCGCCTCGTTGCGCGACCGGAGCTTCTGGCTTTCGAGAATCAGTGTGTTGGCCGCTCTTGAAGTCAGGTCGTTTTCTTGTCTGAGCGGAATGATCACCGTCCGGTGCTGGCGGAGCACCAGCGCTTCGAGGCGTGTCAGCGGCGGCCGGTAGGCGGTGACGAGGAAATCCTGCTGGTCGTAGGGGCTGAATGGAGAGAGCAGTGGCGCGAGGAAGGCGACCGAGTAGAGTACGAAGATCACCATCGAGGCCGCTACCGAAATGTCGTTGCGCTTGAACGAAATCATGCCGAGCTGCCAGAGACTCGCTTTGCCGGACTGGCCGGTTTCTTGCTCCCGGAGCGCTTTGCGGTACGAGCGCACGGAAAAGCGCAGAAGCAGGTATGGCGTTATCAGCAGATAGAGTGCGGCGATCCAGAACTCGAGCGTTTCGATGGTGAATATCTGGCTGAAGTCGGCGGGTGAGAGCGCGAGCAGCGTCACTCCGGCGAAGATCGAACGGATGCTGATGAGGAAAAGGTCGAAACGCGCGGCAAAGAGGGCAAGGAAGGCCGCCGTCGAGAGCAGGTAAAACAGGCCGGCGGCGCGTTTGCCAGCGCTCAGGAGGCCGAGTCCCGGCACGATTCGGTAGAGTACCGGCATGGATGATTTGCTTGCTCGTTGCGCGGCCATCGGGAACAGGTTAATGGACAGGTCTCAAAATATCCTCAAAAAAACGATACATGCCGCACGATTGCAAACCATGAGACGAAAAAAAAGCCGCCTTTTTTGAAAAGGCGGCTCGTGTTCATTTCGCAAAGAGGTCGAAGGCGGATCAACCCTCTGAGGAAGCCTCTTCGGTGGAGGCTTCGGCCTCTTTTCTCGGGGCCATGATTGACAGCACAGAGGCGTCGGCATCGCCGAGAATCTGGATGCCTTCCGGCGCGACGGTCTGAAGGTCACTGATATGCAGTGTCTGCCCCAGTTCGAGAGGGGTGACATCGATGGTGAAGTGCTCCGGCATAGCCTCCGGCTTGCCCTTCAGGGTCAGCGTGTGCTGGTTGATCTGGAGTTTGCCTCCGCCGATCTTCACGCCGGCGCATTCGCCCTCAAGGTGAATCGGTACTTCCATCTCGACCACTTCGTCAGCCGAGAAGCGCTGGAAGTCGGCGTGAATGACGCGGTCGGTTACCGGGTCGAACTGCACATCTTTGATGAATGACCGGACGGATTTGCCGTCGGGGTACTGAAGGTCGATCAGGTGCGACTCCGCCGAATGGACGAGTTTGCGCAGGCTGATTTCATCGACGCTGATGGCAACGGTTTCCTCTCCTTTATGATAGACCACAGCCGGAACTATGCCCTGCTTGCGCAGTCTGGCGGCTTCTTTTTTCTTCACATCGCGAAGGTTGACAGACAATGCTCTTGTTTCCATGCTCTTCCTCTGGCTCCTTTGACAGTTAACGCTTGTAATTAATGATTGTTGGTAATTTTGTGCGAGATGTTCTTGATGTCGAACAGATAGCTGACCGACTCTCCGTCATAGATTCTCTTGATGGCTTCGCCGAAGAGATTGCTGATGGTGACGGTTTCGATTTTCGGGCAGTAGTCGTGCTCGCTGACCAGCGAGTCGGTGACGATCACCTTTTCGAACACCGAGTTGTTGATGCGCTCGATGGCCGGGCCGGAAAGGATCGGGTGGGTGGCCGCGGCGTAAATCTTCAGGCCACCGGCCTCCTTGATCGCCTTGGCGGCGTTGACGATGGTTCCTGCCGTGTCGATCATGTCATCGACGAGCAGCACGTTTTTGCCTCTGACGTCGCCAATGATGTTCATCACTTCAGCCACGTTGGCTTTCGGACGGCGTTTGTCAACGATCACCAGCTCGGTGCCGAGTTCGGAGGCGAACTTGCGGGCGAGCTTGACGCCGCCTACGTCCGGCGAAGCCACGACGAGGTTGTCGGCAATATCCATGTTCTTGACATGGTCGATCAGCACCACGCTCGAATAGAGGTGGTCGAACGGAATATCGAAAAAGCCCTGAATCTGCGGGGCGTGCAGGTCCATGGTCAGAATCCTGTCGGCTCCGGCCTGCGTGAGCAGGTTGGCCACGAGCTTGGCGGTGATCGCCACGCGGGGCTTGTCCTTTCTGTCCTGACGGGCATAGCCGTAATAGGGCAGAACGGCGGTGATCCGGTACGCCGAAGAGCGCTTGGCGGCGTCGATCATGATGAGCAGTTCCATCAGATTGTCAGCCGGGGGATTGGTGGACTGGATGATGAACATGTCCGAGCCCCGGATCGACTCGAAGTAGTTGACCGAAATTTCGCCGTCCGAGAAATTCTCCGCTTTTGCGTCACAAAGTGGCATGCCGAGATAATCGGCGATTTTTTCCGCAAGTTCGGGATTGCTGCGTCCAGCGACTATTTTGATTGGTGTTTCCATCGCTCACTGCTTTTTCTGATGAAACGAATTATATTACGCCTTCATCTTCGTTTACCGGATACCTTCATTGCTGTGCCGTAACCGGAACGGGAAAGGATTTGGAATATAGTAAATCCGATTAAAATTATAAGTAAATTTTCTGGCATTCCCTGTCAGTTACTACACCATGAAGATTGCGGAAATTAAAGCCTTTCTGGGGCGCTGCTTTGATCCGGTCGAGCTGGTCGGCGCGGACGACATCGAGATTACGTCACCGGCCAAGATCGAAGAGGCCGCGGCGAGCCAGGTCACGTTCGTGGCCAATGAAAAGTATTACCGCCACATCGGCTCGACCGGCGCTTCGCTGGTCATCGTCGGCCAGAAGGCTCCGCTCGAAGAGGCTCCAGCCGGAACCAGTTTTCTGAGGGTTGCCGATCCTTACACGGCCTTTGTGTTCATCCTCCAGCACTTCTCCGGCAAACGCCGCATCGCGGCTCCCGGCATCGCAGCATCGGCCTCGGTCGCTTCGTCGGCTCGTTTCGGCAAGAACGTGTCGGTCGGCGAGAACGCGGTGATCGGCGAGAACTGCGTCATCGGCGACGACACGGTGATTGGCCCCAACACGGTGCTCATGGATAGCGTGACGGTCGGTTCCGGATGCGAACTCTATCCGCTCGTGACCATTTACGACGGCACGGTGATCGGCGACCGGGTCACGATTCACAGCGGCACGGTGATCGGGGCGGATGGCTTTGGCTTCGCGCCGCAGAAGGATGGCTCTTACATCAAGATTCCGCAGATGGGCACGGTCGAGATCGGCGACGATGTCGAGATCGGCGCGAACACCACGATCGACCGGGCGACGATGGGGGCAACCGTCATCGAAAAGGGGGCCAAGATCGACAACCTCGTGCAGATCGCCCACAACTGCCGGATTGGCGGCGACACGGTTATCGCCTCGCAGGCGGGAATTTCCGGCAGCGTGAAGATCGGACGCCGGTGCCTCATCGGCGGGCAGGCGGGCTTCGCGGGCCATCTCGAACTGGCCGACCGCATCTCGGTGGCGGCCAAGGCGGGGATTTCCAAATCGTTCATGGAGCCGGGTCAGGCGATTCGCGGCGTACCCGCCCAGCCGATGCGCGACCAGCTCCGCCAGGAGGCCCAGGTGCGCGGGCTTGGCGAGATGAAGTCCAGGCTCGATGCGCTTGAAGCGCGGTTGCTGGAGTTGCAGGAACGGCTCGACGGGTGAGCGCCTTTGCGTTTCGTCGCCTCTGCGGTCGAAAGTTTCCTTGCAAGGCGGAACGCAATGGCTGAGGTCGTTCCGCATCGAGGCGATTCGGTCGCGGAGCGAGTCGTCGCAGAATGGCAGGAGATAGCCGACAATCTCCGGATTACCGTCGCGCCACTGAACTATCCTTGCCCGCCTCGGTTTTCCTCTTTTGCAATTGTCCATTTCTGCACTTCCGCATCCAGCCGGTTGAAGAAGTGGTGCGCGGCCATGTCGAACTGCTGGTCGTTCATTTTTCGCATGACGGATTCGCGTCTGGTCGTTTGCTGCCGATCAGCGAGGCTGCGGCGTTGATGTAGCCGATGTGGCTGAAGGCCTGCGGAAAGTTGCCGAGCATCGCCTTGCTTCGGGGATCGTACTCCTCCGAAAAGAGTCCGAGATCGTTGGCGGCGTGCATCGTTGTGTCGAGCAGCTTTTCGGCTTCAGCAATTTTTCCCGACAGGGCGAGGCACTCGATCATCCAGAAATTGCAGAGCAGAAAACCGCCCTCATCTCCTTTGAATCCGTCATCGGCGTGGTACCGGCTGACAAATCCCTGGTCCATCAAATGCTTCCGGCAGGCTTCGATGGTGCCCTGGACGCGGCTGTCGGCAACCGGCAGAAAGCCGACGAGCGGCAGAATCAGCAGGCTTGCATCGAGGATGTCCGTGTCGAAACGCTGGACGAAAGCGTTCAGCCTCTGGCTGAATCCGCGACCGAGCACCGCGCTTTTGATCGCTTCGCGTTCGCGCTCCCACCGTTCGAGCGGGGCGTCGAAGCCGAAGCTCCGGGCGATGGCGATGCCGCGGTCGAGCGCCACCCAGCACATCACCTTTGAATCTCTATGGGATATATTCCCCGAAGCTCTGCTTCGTTAAAGATAAAAGTGTAATAATTGAGCACATATATTCATAAAAGTCATAATGTAT
>NZ_SDGU01000067.1 GCF_004118635.1 Chlorobaculum sp. 24CR
CAGCACTTTTTTCAGGACACTGTGTCTCACGGCATGTGAATAACCCATAATTCGCCTCCTCTACTTGAGGCGACATCTATGTTAACACTTAGGGGAAGGTGTGGTTTTATGGCGTTTAGTAATGGGGTACTTTTAAGCTCATTTTTCCAGGTCAGCTTTATTGCGTCGATCAGCTCGGTCGTATTTTTTTTCATGATGACGCCGTAAATGTTTGCTTCTCTCAGGTTCGCGCCTTGAAGTTTTGCTTCGGACAAGTCAGCACCTTGGAGTTGAGTGATTGCTAAGTTAGCGCCCTGAAGGTTGGTCCCGGTCAGATTAGCCTCTTGAAGTTCAGCCCCGAACAAGTCAGCGCCTCGAAGGTCAGCATTAGACAAGTTGGCACCTTGCAGTTGAGCGTCTGATAAATAAGTTCCCTGAAGGTTAGCCTCAGTCAAATCTGCACTCTGAAGCTGAACCGCACCCAAGTTAGCGCTTTGAAGTTGAGCGTTGAATAAGTTAGCCCCACGAAGTTGAGCGAATCTTAAGTAAGCCCCCTGAAGTTGCGTGTGTAGTAAGCCAGAACTGTTAAGCTGTGTTTCGAATAAGGCCGCTCCCTGAAGGTTAGCCCCTAACAAGTTAGCGCCCCGAAGCTGAGCTTTGGACAAGTCAGCACTCAGAAGCCAAGCTTGGCGAAAGTTAGCGCCCTGAAGCTCAGTATTTCTCAGGTCAGCACCACAAAGAATTGCATTTTCAAAGTTTGCATGGCGGAGGCTTCTGCCTTGCAGATTGATCGGTTCGATTTTTTGTAGCGCTTTTGTCCATTCCGAGGAACGGAGCTGTGCCACAATTTCCGGATCTGGGTGGTTGGCAAACAGTAGCTGTTCCTGAAGATTCAGGATGCGTTTGCCGGGGATGAAGATGCGGCTGACCATGGTGCTGCTGTACTTTTCGCTAGGTTGGCATGCAATCAGCAGTTGTTCAAGGAATTCGCCATCGACTTGTAAGCCCAGAGATAGCGGAAAACCAAGTGTGGCGACGATCAACATGATAATACCACTGCGTGGTTTTTTGTGCCCTTCAACCGAAAGCCATAAAGCGCCAGTCATTGAGGATAGTGCAATTATTGCTGTAATGAATGATATGTTTTTCAACCATTCCAAAGAGTTGGGGATGTCAGATATTGTTACGGCTGTGCCGTACAAGGCTAACGCCCCGGTAAGAAGGGCAACGATTATCCCAATACGATTGATTTGGCTTGGTGTAGAAATCACTGAGGTTATCGTGGTGAGCGACATAGTGATCAACCCAGTGACAACGCACCAGGACGAACCCCAGAACACCGCGAATAAGCCGATGCCAGAGAGTACCGGTGCTTAAAGTGATCCAAACCCCTCCTGACTGGATGATGAGCGGCCAGAACACTATAAGTTGCCCCAAGTCAACCCAGATGGCAATGCGCTGCCCCCAAGTGATTGCTTCGCTCTGGTAGGCGAGGAACTGTAATTGAAGGATAAACAGAGCGAGCAGCGGGAGGAGGATGATGGTGATCGAAGCCATCAGTGAGAGTAGGGTACGGGTGTACTGTTCGGTTCGTCCTGCAAGGTACCAGGTGATCGGAAAAATCCGGAGCTGGCTGCGGAGTTTGCCCTGTTGATCGGCTTGGTCGAAGTCGTGAAGCTTGCGGGCGAGCAGTTGCAGGTACAACAGCAGGTTGAAGTGGGCGATCACGAGAATCCAAGGCGCCGCGGCGAAGAATCCGACGATTGGTACCTCAGTATCCACAATCGGTAGCCGAATGCCCTTGCCGATCAGCAGGTCGAGATCAGTACGCCCGAAGGCGATGACCATCACGTAGGTGCAAGCGGCAATAAACGCGGCATGGAGCACGGCCACTTGCTGCGAAGCGTTGTTCGCTGACTCCAGCAGCTTTTGTGCGTCTGGAGCATTCGGCGATGGCGTCTGTTCGACGGGTTTTGGTGGTTGTTCCACGGATTATGGCAGTGTGTTGCGAAGCTGTCGCGCTAATCCTGTCATTCGAATATACGGGACCTAGCGGCTATTCTTCATCGCAATGGCGCTCAAAATCGCGGAGCGCACCGACACAAGATAGAGGGTTTCCCGCAGGTTAAGGAGTCGCTGTCGCGGAAGGTTGAAGTGACTGAAGAAAGGGCGTCAAGGGCAACAGGGTGAATCCCATACCAGATTGAGGTAATCGTAAAAACCAAAAAGGGCCGCCTTTTCTGGCAGCCCTTTTTTCGTAACGGTGCGTCCTCTCGTCGTTTACTGGTGCGCGGCGACGAGGGCGTTGTAGTTGGCCGCGACCGTCTTTTCGAGGTCTTCGTCGGTGTGCACGAAGCTGGTGAACATGGCCTCGAACTGCGACGGGGCGAGGTAGATGCCCTGGTCGAGCATGGAGTGGAAGTACTTGCCGTACTTGGCCGTGTCGGCGGTGATGGCGCTCTGGTAGTCGTACACCTCGTTCTCGGTGAAGAACAGGCAAGCCATCGAGCCGACGCGGTTCTGCGTGTAGTTCAGGCCGAGCTTGTCCATGTTGGCCTTGAACCCTGCTTCGAGGAACGCGGCTTTCCTTTCGAGCTCCGGATAGGGATTCTCCTCCATGAGGATCTTCAGGGTTTCCAAGCCGGCGGTCAGCGCGAGCGGGTTGCCCGACAGCGTGCCTGCCTGATAGACCGAGCCGAGTGGCGCGATGTTCTCCATGATGTGGCGCTTGCCGCCGAATGCGCCGACCGGCAGACCGCCGCCGATGATCTTGCCCATCGTGGTGAGGTCGGGGGTGACGCCGTACAGCTCCTGCGCGCCGCCGAGGGCCACGCGGAAACCGCACATCACCTCGTCGAAGATCAGCACAATGCCTTCCTGGTCGCACAGCTCGCGCAGGGCCTGGAGGAACTCTTTCTTGGCAGGAATGACGCCGGTGTTGCCTGCGACCGGTTCGATGATGATCGCGGCAACCTGGCCCTTGTTCTCGTTGACCAGCACCTTGACCGACTCGATGTCGTTGTAGGTGGCGTTGAGCGTGTCGTTGGCGGTGCCTTTGGTGACGCCCGGGCTGTCGGGATCGCCGAGGGTGAGCACGCCGGAACCGGCCTTGATGAGGAAGCTGTCGCCGTGGCCGTGGTAGCAGCCCTCGAATTTGATGATCTTGTCCTTGCCGGTGTAGCCGCGAGCGAGGCGAACGGCCGACATGGTGGCTTCGGTGCCGCTGTTGACCATGCGAACCATTTCGAGCGACGGTACGATCTGGCAAAGCAGTTCGGCGATTTCGATCTCGATTTCGATCGGGGTGCCGAAGCTGGTGCCGATGTTGCGCAGGGTGTATTCAATCGCGGCGGTCAGGCGGGGGTGCATGCTGCCGAGAATGAACGGCCCCCACGATCCGACATAGTCCAGGTAGGTGTTTCCGTCAACGTCGGTCATGTAAGCGCCCTGGCCTTTGGCCATGTAAATCGGGGTGCCGCCGACGGATTTGAAAGCGCGAACCGGGGAGTTGACGCCACCGGGGATGAACTTTTTGGCTTTCTCAAAAAGCTCGGCAGAACGGGTAAGTACAGGCATGTCGAATCGTTCGGTTTGAATTAGTCGAGGAGTGATGTAATGAAATGACTGGTCAAGATAGAAAATAGTCCCGAAGATTGAAAACCGGCGTCCCGCTTGCTGCGCTCACGCGGAGAT
Organism: Chlorobaculum sp. 24CR; assembly: GCF_004118635.1. Taxonomy (GTDB): domain Bacteria; phylum Bacteroidota; class Chlorobiia; order Chlorobiales; family Chlorobiaceae; genus Chlorobaculum. The sequence continues at coordinate 3,673 of NZ_SDGU01000067.1, forward strand.
GAGGCGCGAGACGATATCGAGGTGCTTGCGGTGCGGCGTCCGGTCGAGGTGCCGGGAGCAGTACTCCTGCAACAACGCCGTGACTGCCGAGACCTCGTCCGGAGGATCTTCGGGGCACGGCGCGTTACCGCCGGTGGCGGCCAGGGCGCGGATGAAGCGGTAGCGGCTCGTCGGCACTCGCTGGATCGAGGCGCCCGTCGCCACGGAGCTGCCGGGCAGGGCGAAGCCGCCGGGATCGTGCACGAAGAAGATCTCGTCGAGCTTCATCTCGTCGATGCTGCTCGCGAGGTCGGCCTTGCTGAAAACGCAGCGGTCGAGCGACGGCGCGAAGCCGAGTACGCCGACGAGGCGCAAGAGGAACCAGGCCAGTATCGGCTGAAAGTTGCGCTCCGCGTGGCACAGCCGCCAGATGGCCGAGTGCGTGATGGTGAAGAGCGGCACGTTTTTCTCCTCGTGCGTGGAGGCGTGGCGCACCAGGTCGAGCACCCGGTAGAGTACGCTGAAGCGGTCGAGGTCGGGCGCTTCGGAGAGCAGGCTGAGCACGAGGCTGGCGTCGCTCAGGAGCTGGATGTCGCGGTTGCCTTTTTTGTAGAGCACCGCCTCGATCACGTTGCCGGGCGAAAAGAGTGGGCCAGTGCGGCTCTTCGAGCTTCGACCTCCCTTGAGGATCACCGACACCTGACCGTACTCCCGCGTCAGCAGCAGGCAGATTTTTGACTGGTCTCGATACTTGATGTTGCGAAGTACGACCGCGCGCGTTTTGACGATCACCGGTGAAACTTTTTTTTGAGATTAAATATAGTTATATACAGCGTCCAACATTGCAGGGTTCACGCGACCCGAAGATACCAAATCAACATACAGGAAAAAGATTCTCAACGGAGGAATAGAAGTATGCCAACCTATCATTACCGCTGCGGCAAGTGTGGCCATGAAGAAGAGGTTTTTCAGCGCATGACCGACGATAGCCTTACGAAGTGCTCCAAGTGCGGCGAGGAGTCTTACGAGCGCGTCATCAGCGCCGAGGGCGGCTTCGTGCTCAAGGGATCGGGCTTCTACAGCACCGACTACTGTGGCAGCAAATCTTCATCCAAAGGTTCCGAGTCCGGCGGCGGATGCGCCTCCGGCAATTGCCCTCTGGCGAAGTGAGTTCCCGGTGATTGCAATAGAACAGAAAAAGCCTTCTCGAAAAACGGGAAGGCTTTTTTTATGCCGGTTTCCGGCAACCCCTTCGCAAACGAGTTTCTTCTCACTCGAGATCAATCTTCACGCAACAATCGGTGATCGCCTGATTGGGGGCGGGCAAGAAACCCGCCCCTGCAGAACCACAGTCAAACCACCTCCTGCATTGGCGCACTTCTGTCAGCGCTGCTCGAAAACGGGCTTCTCCTTGTCTCGCAGCCGGAAGCCGGGCAGGTTGATCTCCGGATCATTGCGCATGTAGTTCGGGTACTCCTTGCCGAGCGGGTTGCCGGTGGTGAGAATCCGATCGAGTTTGCCATCGACGAAGAACATGCGAATCCTTTCTCCGGAGGTGAAGTTCACGCCCGATGACTGATTCTTGTCGTCGTAAATATGGTAGAGGCTTCGGGCATTCCTGATGGCGACGACCTTCCGCAGGCGGGAGTTGTCGTCAAGGCTTGCCGTCAGTTGCCTGCCGGAGAGCTGGTCATACAAAGCGGGAGATGACGAGAGCGTGTCGCGAACGGCCAGAAAGGCGTGGCCGAACACCTGGATTTCGTCCACCTTTTTTTCCCCGCCGACCTCGCGGACGTGCACCCGGATCGAGTCGCCGCTGAGCTGCCGCCCGAGCTGCCAGGCAACGGCATCGTCGAACAGCCAGAGTTCGTTCTTTTTCTGATCGAACGCCGCCCGCGCCGATTTCGTGGTCAGGCTGTCGTCGATCACCCGCCCGCGAACATTGCCCGATAGCTCGCCGGTTTCGCTACCGGTGTGGTAAACGCCGCGATCGGCGCGTGTTTCTACGCTCTTATCCTTGATGATGATATGGCCTTCGAGGTCGATGCGCTCGCCGTCGGGCCAGTCGGTCGCCCGGTCGCACTCCAGCGTCGTTTCGCCGTGCAGGAACTTGACGTTGCCGACCGCCGAGCGGTAAGGAATGGTCGTATTCGACGGGCCGGGCCTCTGGCCACCCTCGATCCGGTCTGCGTGTTCAAGGATCGTTTCCTTATTTTCCGCAGAGAGCGTATTATCCGGCAGGGATGTTACCCATAGAGCCACAGGGAGCAGGCAGAGTGCGGCTATCGTGATCGATCGTCTTGTTGTCATGCGACTGGTTCGGGTTTACTCCAAGAGTTATCGTTCAGTTTATTAATGTAATAAAGCTTTCCGGTGTCCGTTGTGAAAAAAATAGTCTTGATTGCCCAGGATCGCGCGGCGCTTCTCCATGCCGCCCCGTTTGTCAGTGTCTTCAGAAAAAAGGGCGTCTTCGAGCCGGTGCTCGTCCGGGTGCTCTCGCCCGGCAACCGCGCCGAACACGACGAGCTTGCCTCGGCATTCGGTTTGCCGGATGAGCTTCGCGTCATCGAACTCGAGCCGGGAACGCCGGTCAGCCAGACCGCGTCGCTCATGCTCGCCTTCGGGCAACTGTTCAACGAAATCGAACCCGACTTCGTCGCTCCCGGCGGCCACGACCATGCGTCGTTGGCCGGAGCGTTGACGGCGGCGAAAATGGGCATTCCGGTCATCAGCCTCGATGCGGGCCTGCGCAGCTACGACCGCGCCGAACCGGAGGAGATCAACCGCCTCGTCATCGACTCGGTCGCCGCGCTCCACTTCGTCAGCGAGCACAGCGGCCTCTACAACCTCATGAACGAAGGGGTCGCCGACGAGCGCATCCTTTTTGTCGGCAACACGGCCATCGACAGCCTCGTGACGCTCATGGGCGTAGCCAGCGAATCGTCCGTGCTCGAAACGCTCTCGCTCGTCCCGAAAAAGTTCGTCACCGTTTTGCTCAAACCGGAAAGCTCCGGAAATCGCGATTCGCTCTGCAAGGTGCTCGAAACGCTCGCCGCCACCTCGACGGTGCTGCTTCCGGGAATTCCGGCGTCCGCTGAGTTTGCGGGCGGCGTACCGGGGATCCGCATGATCGACATGCCGGGCTACATCGACCTCTTGCGCCTGCTCAAGGAGTCCGCGTTCGTGCTGACCGACAGTGCCGAGTTTGAGGCCGAGCTGACCGTGATGAACGTGCCCTGCCTCACCCTGCGCCAGAGCACCGCCCGCCCCTCGACCGTCGAAATTGGCACCAACGTGCTGGTCGCGCCCGACGAAGAGGAAATTCTCAAACGCGCCACGGTCATCCTCTCAGGCAAGCGGTCGGAAAAAACCCTGATTCCCGAAAAATGGGACGGCGCGGCGGCCACCCGCGTTGCCGAAGTGCTCGAACGGGCGGAGTGAGCGCAAAAGCGCCGCCGCGCTCTGCGCGAACAGGAGCAGGCGCGGCGAGGGTCTTTCACGGCGGCCAGCGAACGGAAGCAGGTGCTGGAGTGTACTCGGAATCGCAGCGTTCCCGAACCGGTCTCGATGCTCGAACAGCTCGCCCGGAGCGTCGGATTTACGAAATACCGGAGGCTGAAAAAGCAGACCGGGCAAGAAGACTGGCGCGAAGAGGGGCGAGTCGGTGACGAATGAATAGCAACCAATCCCGCCATGTCTTGAGAATGGAGCATCCTTCACAAAAGCAATGAATCCAGGAAGATACGTCCCGCCCTCACTCCCCACCCGCCCGATACGCCTCGATCCACCCAACCTCCAGCCGGAACGCGCCCGCTTGCCTGCTGGAGATGAGCAGGCCGATCTGCGCGATATTGGCGCTGTCGAGCGGCGGAACGTCGCTGAGCGTTCGGCCCCGGAAGGTTGGGGTGAAGCCCGCAAAGGGAAGCTCGATCTCCCACCACTCGCCCGACGCGGTCTCGAAATCGAATTTATAGACGACGCCATCGAACCGTTCGTCGTTCCTTGCCCTGAAGCTGTAGCGCTTGCCGTCGCCCTTCACCCTGATCCGGAACCCGACGAATCCGTCGTAATTCCGACGCTCAAGCACCGCGCGCACCGAGGCGAAACCGCCGGAGTTTTCGAGCGACAGATTGCCGCTGAACGTCGCGCCTCCTTCCGGGTTCAGCCGCATCGCGCTGTCCGACACGCCGCCCATCACGACGTCATCGACGTTCATCCAGTTCAGGCACGAGGTGTTGAAATCACAGACGAGCATGGTGATTACGATTTATTGATTTTCAAATGTTGGGTTCCATGTCGGAACCGCTGATTGAATAGAATCTCGAAACAAGGGGGCGAAAGTGCTTTCGAAAGAAAGCCTTAAATAAACAAATGCTTTTCTCACAATAACTTAAGACGAAGCAACCTCACCAAAACCATCTTCTGATTAAATCTCTATGGGATATATTCCCCGAAGCTCTGCTTCGTTAAAGATAAAAGTGTAATAATTGAGCACATATATTCATAAAAGTCATAATGTA
>NZ_SDGU01000068.1 GCF_004118635.1 Chlorobaculum sp. 24CR
AGTGGCTGAAGACGTAGCTGTAGCGTGCGCGGCTATGAGTCAGCCTTGTCAGCGCGTGATGAAAGGTCGAGAGCGAGGCTTGCGGAATGAGCGCCTTGATGACCTGGAAGTGTGTTTCGGTGTCCATGCCGAGAATCCTGCCCCGCTTGCTTGAGATGTCTCCGACGATTTCGCCAGTGTACTGATCCGGAGTCTGCACGGTCAACGAGTAGATCGGTTCGAGGATCAGCGGCTTGGCTTTTTCAAGAGCGGCCTTGAAGGCCATGCTGGCGGCGATCTTGAACGCATATTCCGAGCTGTCCACCGGATGGTGCGAACCGTCATAAACCACCGCTTTCAGATCGACAACGGGGTACCCGGTGAGGCTTCCCTCGGTGATCGATTCCCGCAATCCCTTTTCAACTGCTGGGATATAACGGGTCGGGACCACGCCGCCGACCACCGCGCTCGAGAACTCGAAGCCCGAGTCGCGCTGCAACGGCTCGATGCGTACCCATACATCGCCGTACTGGCCGCGTCCACCCGACTGCTTCTTGAATTTCCCCTGCGCCGACGCGCCCAACCGGATGGTTTCGCGATAGGGAATCCGCACGGGGGCCACCTCGACCTGCACGTTGAACTTGTTGTACAGGCGGCTGATGATGATGTCGAGATGCGTTTCGCCAAGCGTTTTCAGGATGGTCTGGTTGAACTCGACATCATGCTCGATGGCGAAGCTCGGATCCTCCTCATGGAGATGGTGCAGCCCGGCGGAGATTTTCTCCTCATCGCCCTGCGCGACCGGCACGATGGCCGAACAGAGCACCGGCTCCGGAAAGAGAATGGGGCTGATCCGGCAATCGACCCCTTTGTCGGCCAGCGTGTCGTTGGTGTGAGAGTTTTTGAGCTTGACCACCATGCCGATGTCTCCGGCCAGCAGCTTGTCCACGGGAATCTTTTTCTGTCCCTGCATGGTATAGACCTGACCGAGCTTTTCGAGCTGGCCGGTCTGGGTATCGAGCAGTTCGTGGCCGCTTTCGATGTGGCCCGAATAAACGCGAACGTAGGAAATTTCGCCCACCCGCGGTTCAGACATGGTTTTGAAAATGAAGGCGATCGTCGGACCTTCAGGGTCGGGATTGAGCAGCTTTTCATCGTTCATGACCGAGCAATACGCATGTTCGGGGCCGCGCTCGATGGGCGAAGGGCAGAGGTTGACGATAGCGTTGAGGAGTCTTTCGGAACCGATGAGATGGAGCGGGGAGGTGCAGAAAACCGGGAAGAAGGTGCGGGTGACGAGGGCCGATTTGATGCCGGCCCGGAGTTCGTCTTCGGTGAGCGTACCGACCTCGAAAAAGCGGTTCATCAACTCCTCGTCGGTTTCGGCCACCGCTTCTACCAGTTGCTGGTGCAGCTCTTCAGCCTCTTTGCGGTACAGGTCGGGAATCTCGGAAACCACCATGCTGCCGGGCTTGTCGGGGTTGAATTCGAGCTGCTTCATCAGAAGCACGTCGATCAGTATGTGGTGTCCCTGCCCCACTTCGGCGGGAAACTGGATCGGCGTGACCAGATGGCCGAAATGGTCGCGCAGGGCCTCGATGGTTGCATCGTAGTCCGCGCGGTCGGCGTCGAGCCGGGTGAGCACGAACATGGTCGGTTTGTAATACTCTTTGGTGTATTCCCAGATTGTATCGGTGCCGACCTCGACGCCCGTGGCCGCGTTGACCGTTATCAGCACGGTGTCGGCTACGCGCATGGCCGACTTGACGTCACCGTGGAAATCGAGCAGGCCGGGGGTGTCGATGATATTGATCTTCTTCTCGTTCCATACTCCATTGATGAGGCTGGTGTTCAGGCTGTGCTTTCTTTCCGCTTCGTCGGAAGCGTAATCTGAGAGCGTGGTGCCATCCTCGATGCTGCCGAGTCGGTTGATAATGCCCATGCAGAGGGCGAACGATTCACACAGCATGGTTTTTCCGGTGCCGGAGTGTCCGGTAACGACAATGTTCCTCAATTGATCCGTTGGAACAGCTTGCATGTCTTTACTCCTTTCTTGGATTGGTTAAACGGAGCCGCCTGGTTTCGACAGGTTCCCGCCCGACAGACGGTCAGGCCAGGAGGTCAGTCCCGGCAGTTATTGAAAACTTACTGAAAAAAAAGTTTCATTCACCGCCCCCAAGCCATCAAACCTGTTTTCCCATCGATAAAATGAAGTCACCATGTCTCAACATTAAGACGCTTTGTGTATCTTTTGCATTGCGTTTTTCATTCAATTTTTAAACCCCCCGCATCATGTCAGTCATTACCAGGATACACGCTCGTCAGATCATGGATTCGCGCGGCAACCCCACAGTCGAAGTCGATGTCCATACCGAAAGCTCTTTTGGCCGGGCCGCAGTGCCAAGCGGCGCTTCGACCGGTGTGCACGAGGCGGTAGAACTCAGAGACAAGGACAAGAGCGTTTTTCTCGGCAAGGGGGTGCTCAAAGCGGTCGAGAATGTCAATACCGTCATCAACGATGCCTTGCAGGGTATGGATGTGACCGAGCAGGAGGAGATCGACGCCAGACTCATCGAGCTGGACGGCACGCCGAACAAATCGGTGCTCGGCGCCAACGCGATTCTCGGCGTTTCGCTGGCCTGCGCCAAGGCTGGGGCTGAATACTCCGCCCTGCCGCTCTACCGCTACATTGGCGGCACGACGGCCAAGACGTTGCCGGTGCCGATGATGAACGTGCTCAACGGCGGCGCGCACGCCGACAACACGGTCGATTTCCAGGAGTTCATGATTATGCCGATCGGCTTCGAGCGTTACTCCGATGCGCTGCGCTGCGGCGCGGAGGTGTTCCACTCGCTCAAGTCGCTTCTGCACGACCGCGCTCTCAGCACGGCTGTCGGTGATGAAGGCGGCTTCGCGCCGAACGTCGAATCGAACGAACAGGCTATCGAGCTGGTGATCGAGGCTATCGGCCTTGCCGGTTACAAGGCCGGAGCGCCGACCGACAAGGGCGGCCTCGGCGACAGTCACGTCATGATCGCGCTCGATCCGGCAAGCTCCGAGTTCTACGATGCTGACAAGAAAAAGTATGTCTTCAAGAAATCGTCCGGACGCGAACTTTCGTCCGAAGAGATGGCAAGCTACTGGGCCGACTGGGCGAGCCGCTACCCGATCATCTCCATCGAGGATGGCATGGCCGAGGATGACTGGGAGGGCTGGAAGATGTTGACCGACAAGATCGGTAGCCGCGTGCAGCTCGTGGGCGACGACCTGTTCGTGACCAACAGCAAGCGCCTCGCCGAAGGTATCGAGAAGGGGGTCGGCAACTCGATTCTCATCAAGGTCAACCAGATCGGCACGCTCACCGAAACGCTTCAGGCCATCGAGCTGGCCAAACGCAACGGCTACACCTCGGTCATCAGCCACCGCAGCGGCGAGACCGAAGACACTACCATCGCGCAGATCGCTGTGGCGACCAACGCCGGACAGATCAAGACCGGCAGCATGTCACGCTCCGACCGCATGGCCAAGTACAACGAACTGCTCCGAATCGAGGAGACGCTTGGCGACACGGCTGTCTATCCCGGCATCGGGGCCTTCCGCGTCTGAAGCGGTCGAGCTGCCGTATTCTGAACCATTTCAGGTCGCAATGCCTGTCGATCTGGCAGGCATTGCGCTTTTAAACCGCGACTGGATCATGACGAAATACCTGGCGGAACTCTGGGAATCCATCCGGCTGAATCCGAAAAAGTTCGCGATTTGGCTCCTCCTCGTGCTTGCGGCCATCGGCTTTGTTTTTGGTGACTTCGGCGTGGTGACCCGCATCAGCATGGAGCTGGAGAACCGCAAGCTCGAAAAGCGCCAGGCCGAAGAAGATCAGAAGATCGTCGAACTCCGCGGCACGATCAAAAACGCCTACCAGCCCGACAGCGTCGAAAAGGTCGCCCGCGAGCGCTTCAATTTCCACAAAAAAGGCGAGACCGTCTTTATTATCAGAGAGCAGTAGGAAGCAGTGGACGGCGTGGACTGAGTAAACGATGTGGACGAGGGAATGGATTAAAGGGTTTTGGGCCGGGTTGCCGGCTTTTTTTTGTGTTGTTCAATTCCTACCTTGCAAAACATTTTTTCAATTTCAACCAGCCATCTTATGAGCGAAGAGCGCCTTGCCGCGGGCAATAGCATCGAGTATCCGGTGCCGGTCTATAGTTATCGCCGGAGAGTTACCAGAGAGGTTCCTTTCGGGGTGATCTCGCTTGGCGGATACCTGCCGATCCGGGTGGAGTCCATGACCACCGCGCACACGATGGATACTGCGGCCTCGGTGGAGCAGTGCCGACGCTTGTACGAGGCAGGGTGCGAAATTATCAGGCTGACGGTGCCGACCGAGAAGGATGCCGAGAATCTCGGCAATATCCGGGAGCAGCTTCGCCGGGATGGCATCGATACGCCACTGGTGGCTGACATCCATTTTTCGGCGAAAGCGGCTATGAAGGCGGTGGAGTTTGTCGAGAACATCCGCGTCAATCCGGGCAATTACGCCACCGGCGCGAAGTTTTCGAGCGAGGAGTACACCGAAGAGGAGTATCGCGCTGAACTCGACAAGGTGCGCGAGGAGTTCACGCCACTGGTCAGGAAGGCCAAGGCGCTCGGCGTTTCGATGCGCATCGGCACCAACCACGGCTCGCTCTCCGACCGCATCGTGAGCCGCTACGGCAACTCGCCGGAGGGAATGGTCGAAGCGGCGCTCGAATTCTCCCGAATCTGCGAGGATGAGGGCTACTACGACCAGCTCTTTTCGATGAAGTCCTCGAACGTGAGGGTGATGATCCAGGCCTACCGTTTGCTCGTCGCCCGCGCCGACGCGGAGCTGCGCTACGCCTATCCGCTGCATCTCGGCGTGACCGAGGCGGGCGACGGCGACGAGGGGCGCATCAAGTCGGCGATGGGCATCGGCGCCCTGCTCGAAGATGGCCTCGGCGATACGATTCGCGTATCGCTCACCGAGGATCCGGTCAACGAGGTACCGGTCGGTTTCGCTATCGTCAAGAAATACAACGACATGCTGCTGGTGCGTGGCGACCGGGCGCACCTGCCGGTCAAGCATGTGGTCGAGCACGAGCTGAAGAATCAGGGGCACGAGCTGCTGCCGTTCGAGCCATTCGGCTATTCGCGGCGACCCTCCGTCGCCATCGACGGCGCGGGAATACCGCTCGGCGGCGACGCCTTGCCGGGGGTCGAAACCGCCGCCCGTGCGCCGATTACCGATACGGCGGCGCTTCGCGACGAGATTGTCGCGCGGCTCGATCCGGAGAAGCCGGAGGGCGCAATCCGCTCGGAGCTGGTCGGCGTCGGCGTTGGCAGCGCCGAGGATATTCCGTTGTTCGCGGAGTTGCTCGATTCGCTCGGAGCGCTTCGCGAAAAGATCGTCGTTTCGACCGCCGATACCTCGATTGTCCCCGCGCTGTTGCCGCTTGCCGGGCGGGTGCGGGTTGATATTGTCGAGGGTGAAACGCTCGGCACCGGTTTCATCGAATCGCTGCACGACCGGAATGCCGCCATCGAGTTCTGTTTCATTCACGAAAAATCTTCCGAGAATGTGCCTGCCGAGGTGCTGGTGCGCCTTGCCGCCAAACTGAAAGCGAGAGGTTTGCAGCGGGTTATGCTCTCCATCGTCTCCGACGCTCCGCTCTATTCGACGCGAAAGCTCGCGCTCGAACTCACAAAGGCGGGGATCGACTATCCGCTTGTCGTGCGCTACCGGCGGCTCGACGGGGAGCGCTCCGGGGTGCTCGTCCAGAGTGCCATCCAGGCGGGCACGCTTTTCTGTGACGGCATCGGCGACCTCATCGCGCTCGAAACGAACCTGCCGGCCAGCGAAGAGGTTGGGCTTGCGTTCAACATTCTCCAGGCGGCCCGGATCAGGATGTCCAAAACCGAGTTCATCTCCTGCCCCGGTTGCGGACGCACCTACTTCGATCTCGAAAAGATCACGGCGCTCATCAAGCAGCGGGTCTCGCATCTCAAAGGGCTGAAGATCGGCATCATGGGCTGCATCGTCAACGGCCCTGGCGAAATGGCTGACGCTGATTTCGGCTATGTCGGCTTGGGCAAGGGGCGCGTCAGCCTCTACGTCGGTAAGGAGCGCGTCGAGGAGAACTTGCCGGAAGAGGCCGCGCTGGAGCGCCTGATCGAGCTGATCCGCCAAAACGGCAAGTGGGCCGATCCGGTATGAGCTTTTACACGCTGATTACCGGAGCTTCGACCGGTATCGGCAAGCGGCTTGCCGAAGAGTTCGCTGGCATGGGCGACAATCTGGTGCTGGTTGCCCGCTCGAAGGAGAAGCTCGAAGCGCTGGCCGGAGAGCTGCGTCGCGCTTGTGGCGTGGAGATTCACGTCTGTCGCCAGGATATTTCGGAACCCGGCGCGGCGGCGGCGGTCTTCAGTTTCTGCGAAGAGAGAGGGCTCTCCATCGACAAGCTGGTCAACTGCGCGGGGTTTTCCATTGCGGGCAACTTCGAGCGGATGGACGAGCAGGCGCTCGCGCAGATGGCGATGGTCAACATGGTCGCCGTGGCCTCGCTGACCCGCCGGTTCCTGCCCGCGATGCTCGCCCGACGCCGGGGAGCGGTGGTCAACATCGCCTCGCTCGCCGGTTTTCAGGGAGTGCCGGGCATGGCCTGTTACTCCGCCAGCAAGGCGTACGTGGTCAACCTCACCGAGGCGCTCGCCATTGAGCTTCAGGGGACCGGCGTACGTGTTTTCGCCGTCTGCCCCGGCTTTATCGACAACGACAACTTTTACAACCGCGCGGGCCACGACCGGAGCCGGATCGTCACGCCGGTCTCCAGTCCGGAGGTGGTCGTGAAGGCCGTCCGCAAGGGACTTGCCGGAAAAGGGATGCTGATTCTGCCAACCTTTTTCGACCGCCTCATGGTGTTTTCCCAGCGCTTCGTGGCCAGAAAAATCGTGGTGTTACTTGCCGCCATCTTCGCTGGCGCAAGAGAAAAAAGGTGTTAGGTGAAAATTTTGTCCGTGCACTCTGTGTCTGTCCATTCCGTCAATCTTGTCCACACCGTTCACTGTTTTTATGAAGTTTTTATTTTTTTCTTTTGCATTTTTTGATCGGGCTGTTATATTACCAGCCCTGTATTTTTAGTGAGCTGCTGGTGTAGCTCAATTGGTAGAGCAGCTGATTTGTAATCAGCAGGTTGCGGGTTCGAGTCCCATCACCAGCTCGAAGCGCCAGTACATGGGTAGGTAGCGAAGCGGTCAAACGCAACAGACTGTAAATCTGTCGACATATGTCTTCGGAGGTTCGAATCCCCCCCTACCCACTTGCTTTTTGTTGGTGACAAGCTGATGTAGCTCAGTCGGTAGAGCACTTCCTTGGTAAGGAAGAGGTCATCGGTTCAAGTCCGATCATCAGCTCCGGTTCCCGGAGGAGCTGTTTACGTCAGTAGCTCAATTGGTAGAGCAGCGGTCTCCAAAACCGCAGGTTGGGGGTTCGAGTCCCTCCTGACGTGCAGACAGGCTGGATTCGAATGCTGTTCACGATCTTTTACCTCGTTGGTCAATCATGAAGAAATATATCGAGAAAGCTGATAAGTACTATCGTGATGTTGTCGGCGAGATGCGCAAGGTGTCGTGGCCGACGAAGGAAGAGGTGAAGGATATGACGGTTGTTGTGTTGACGGTTTCAGGCATTCTTGCCTTGTTTACCTTTGCAGTTGATTGGGTCATCAACACGGTGATGGGGAAATTATTGTAAGACTAAGGAAGATTTTCGAGGTAACGAGATGAGCGCCAGAAAAAAGGTGATGGAAGAACAGCATCCCCCGCAACTCCATTGGTACGCTCTCAGGATCTATTCCGGCCATGAGCGCAAGGTCAAGGAGAGTATCGAGACGGAGGTCGAGCGGTGCGGCCTATCCGAAAGCATCAAGCAGGTTTACATTCCCTACGAACGTTTCGTCGAGGTCAAGAACGGCAAAAAGCGCAGTCTGACCAAGAACGCTTTTCCCGGTTACGTGCTGATCGAAGCCGTGCTCGACAAGCAGACCAGGAACCTGATTATGGATATTCCATCGGTCATGGGTTTCCTCGGCGTCGATGACAATCCCACCCCCTTGCGTCCCGATGAAGTAGAGAAGATTCTTGTGCCCGATGGCGCGATCGAGCATCGCGCGGTGGTCGAGGCCCCCTTCAAGGTTGGCGATTCGGTCAAGGTTATCGATGGGCCATTCAGCTCGCTTAACGGCATTGTGCATGAGGTTTGCATCGAGCGGATGAAGGTCAAGGTCATGATCAACTTCTTCGGCAGGAGCACCCCGACCGAACTCGATTTCTCCCAGGTCAAGCCGGTTTCGCAATAACAGGGATCACAGAGGTCATAGTATTCATTCAAGCTGTTGAAAGAGAGATAATTTATGGCAAAAAAGATAACAGGGTTCATCAAGTTGCAAATTCCTGCAGGAGCCGCGAATCCTGCTCCCCCCGTCGGTCCGGCGCTCGGTCAGAAGGGTGTGAATATCATGGAGTTCTGCAAGCAGTTCAATGCCAGGACGCAGTCTGAAGCCGGTATGATCATCCCTGTGGTGATTACGGTCTTTTCCGACAAGTCGTTCACCTTCGTCACCAAGACTCCGCCTGCCGCCGTGCTCCTGCTCAAGGAGGCCCAGTTGCAGAAGGGTTCCGGCGAGCCGAACCGCAACAAAGTCGGCACGGTTACGATGGATCAGGTGCGCAAGATCGCCGAGCTGAAGAAGCCCGATCTGAACTCCGTCGATCTGGAAGGCGCGACCCGGATGGTGATGGGCACGGCTCGCAGCATGGGCATCGTCGTCGAGGGCTGAGAAACAAGTTTTTTTCGTGGGAGGCCTGACAAGCCGCTTTTACAACCACTAACATCAGAATGTCAATGGCAGGAAAGAATTACAGAAACGCAAGCGCAAAGCTGAACCGCGCTCTCGAGTACGAACTCGCGGAAGCCATCGAGAAGGTCAAGGAGATCACCACCACCAAATTCGACGCCACGGTCGATGTCGCCATGAAGCTTGGCGTCGATCCTCGTCATGCCGACCAGGTCGTTCGCGGCACGGTCATGCTTCCGCACGGCACCGGTAAAACCGTCTCCGTGCTGGTTGTCTGCAAAGAGAACAAGGCGGACGAGGCTCGCGAGGCTGGCGCCGATTTCGTCGGTTTCGAGGACTATATCGAGAAAATCCAGAACGGCTGGACCGGTGTCGATGTGGTCGTTGCGACCCCCGACGTCATGGGTCAGCTCGGCAAGGTTGCCCGCATCCTTGGCCCTCGCGGCCTGATGCCGAACCCGAAATCGGGCACGGTCACCATGGATGTCGCCAAAGCGGTCAGCGAGGTGAAAGCCGGCAAGATCGAGTTCAGGGTTGACAAGGCAGGCAATATTCACGCCCCCGTCGGCAAGGTGTCGTTCGATAGCGACAAACTGGCCGGCAACATCAGCAGCTTCATCAAAGAGGTCGTGCGCCTGAAGCCGTCGGCTGCAAAAGGCCAGTACCTTCAGGGGATTACCATTTCAAGCACCATGTCTCCTGGCGTGAAGGTCAAGAAAGAAAAATTTGTCGCCTGACGCGAGCGGGCCTAACATAAACGATTGTGCACCGATATGATGAAGCGTGATACAAAAGAGCAGATCGCTCAGGAAATAGCCGAGAAGTTCCAGAAGTCGCAAGGCTTCTACTTCACCGAGTTTCAGGGACTCGATGTCAAAAAGATGGGCCAGTTGCGCCTCGAATTCCGCAAAGCCGGTATCGAGTACAAGGTGGTCAAGAACACCCTTATCAAAAAGGCGCTCAAGGACGCCGCCGAAGCCGACAAGCTGGCCGCCGGTCTGAAGAATACCACCGCGGTGGCTTTCAGCTACGACGATCCTATCGCCCCGGCCAAGATCATCAAGAAGTTCAGCAAGGACAACGAAGCGCTGAAGTTCAAGATGGCCTCGATCGATGGCGCGGTGTTCGGTCCCGATTCGCTGCCGCAGCTCTCCGAGATGCTCAGCAAGACCGAGAATATCGGTCGCCTTGCAGGCATGATTAACAACATGGTCGCTTCGGTGCCGATGGTCATGAACGCGGTGATGCGTGACCTCGTTTCCGTGATCGATCAGGTCGGAAAGCTGGAGAAATAAACGAATTACGCACTCAAAGCTTCAATATTGTTCAATTCAAACTGAGAGAGGAAATAATGTCATCTATTGAAACCCTTGTAGAAGAGATTGGTAAACTTACCCTTACCGAAGCTTCCGAGTTGGTGAAGGCACTTGAGGAGAAGTTCGGCGTGAGTGCAGCTCCTGCCGTCATGGCTGGCGCCGTTATGGCCGCGCCTGCCGGTGATGCTGCCGCTGCCGAAGAAAAGACCGAGTTCGACGTCGTGCTCAAGGCTGCTGGCGCCAACAAGATCAACGTTATCAAGGTTGTCCGCGCTATCACCGGCCTGGGTCTGAAAGAGGCCAAGGACATGGTTGACGGCGCTCCGAAGACTGTCAAAGAGGCTGTCTCGAAGGACGAGGCCGAGAAGCTCGTCAAAGAACTCAAGGACGCTGGCGCTGAAGTCGAGCTGCAGTGACCCGTCACCAGGCGAAATGACAGACAAGCTCCGTGCCGATCCGGGACGGAGCTTTGTCCGTTTGTAGAAATGAATGCATATGTTTTCCGTTCGGCCACAGCGTGGCCCCGGATGGAGAACCCACTCCGGAAAGGGTATTTGCGAATCTTGTAGTGACCAAAGGGTACCATTGATTACTGTCGTGAGCGATACGATTGACGCCGGAGTGCGGAACCTGCATGTGCCGTCCTGCCGGAACATGAGGAGTGCAGCGCCGGGCGACAGTACCGGTTGGAGCACGGAGCAAAGCGGGCGCGAGGCTGATGCCGATAGATTATGTATAGAATGCGGCGGAATCCGAGCGGAAAAAGCCCGAAAGTGAGAATAGCCCATTAACTGTTTAGTACTCCCTGCAATTGACTAAAAGCGAGGTGCATGTGAAAGTCGCTGATGCAACACCAACACCCTGTATTGACTTTTCAAAGATCCAGAGTATCATAAATCCCCCCGATCTTCTCAAGGTACAGCTCGATTCGTTTCATAATTTCATCCAGGATAGCGTCCCCCTTGAAAAACGCAAGGATCAGGGCCTTGAAAAAGTGCTCAGGAGCGCTTTCCCCATTACCGACACCAGGGGTCTCTACCTCCTGGAATATATTTCCTACAGCTTCGACAAGCCCAAATATACCGTCGAGGAGTGCATCGAGCGCGGCCTGACCTACGATGTGTCGCTCAAGATCAAGCTCAAGCTCTCCTACAAGGACGAGGCCGACGAGCCGGACTGGAAGGAGACCATCCAGCAGGAGGTTTATCTCGGCAGGATTCCCTACATGACCGAGCGCGGCACCTTTATCGTCAACGGCGCGGAGCGCGTCGTCGTGGCGCAGCTTCATCGCTCGCCGGGCGTGGTGTTCAGCGAGGCGGTGCACCCCAACGGCAAGAAGATGTACTCGGCCAAGATCGTGCCGACTCGCGGCTCCTGGATCGAATTCCAGACCGACATCAACAACCAGATTTTCGTCTATATCGATCAGAAGAAAAACTTTCTGGTCACGGCCCTGTTGCGCGCCATCGGCTTCGCCAGGGACGAGGATATTCTGGCCCTTTTCGATCTGGTCGATGAGATCGAGGTTTCGTCCAAGAGCTCGAAGCGCGAACAGTTGCTCGGTCAGTATCTGGCCTCCGATATCATCGACATGCACACCGGCGAGGTTGTCCCTGCAAGGGCGGCCATCACCGAGGAGATCATGGAGCAGATCATTTCGGCGGGTTACAAAACGGTCAAGGTGATGAAGACCACCTCTCCCGAAAAGGGCGTGGACAAGTCGGTCATTATCAACACCATTCTCAACGACAGCTCCGCAACCGAGGAAGAGGCGCTTGAAATCGTTTACGAGGAGCTTCGTTCCAACGAAGCTCCGGACATCGATGCGGCCAGGAGCTTCCTCGAACGCACCTTCTTCAACCAGAAGAAGTATGATCTTGGTGACGTCGGACGCTATCGCATCCAGAAGAAACTCCAGACGGAGCTTTCCGATTTTTCGAACTATCTCGCCGGAAAGCCGGAGCTGAAGGAGATGTCCGACGCCATTTACGCGCGCATTCTCCAGACGATCAGCACCTACTCCGAGGAGCCGGTGGGCGACGATATTCTCGTCCTGACGCACTACGATATCATCGGAGTCATCAACTACCTCATCAAGCTGGTCAACGGCATGGCCGAGGTCGATGACGTCGATCACCTGGCCAACCGCCGCGTGCGTTCGGTGGGCGAGCAGCTCGCCGCGCAGTTCGTGATCGGCCTGGCCAGAATGGGCAAGAATGTTCGCGAAAAGCTCAACTCGCGCGATACCGACAAGATCGCACCCGCCGACCTCATCAACGCCAGAACCGTGTCGAGCGTGGTATCGAGCTTCTTTGCCACCAGCCAGCTCTCGCAGTTCATGGACCAGACCAACCCGCTGGCCGAAATGACCAACAAGCGCCGCGTCTCGGCTCTCGGCCCCGGCGGTCTGACCCGCGAGCGCGCAGGCTTCGAGGTTCGCGACGTTCACTACACTCACTACGGACGGCTCTGCCCGATCGAGACCCCTGAAGGTCCGAACATCGGCCTGATTTCGTCGCTGTCGGTTTATGCCGAAATCAACGACAAGGGCTTCATTCAGACGCCCTACCGCGTGGTCGATAAAGGCTTGGTGACCGATACGGTGCTGATGCTCTCCGCCGAGGACGAGGAGAACAAGATCACCGTGCCGGTGAGCATCAAGCTTGACGAGAACAACCGCATCGCCGCCGAGTCGGTGCAGGCGCGAACCAAGGGCGACTATCCGCTGGTGCTCGCCGAGGATGTGAACTACATGGACGTTTCGCCGGTGCAGATCGTCAGCGCGGCGGCGGCGCTCATTCCGTTCCTCGAACACGATGACGGCAACCGCGCGCTCATGGGTGCGAACATGCAGCGCCAGGCCGTGCCGCTGCTCGTCTCCGACGCTCCGGTGGTTGGCACGGGCATGGAGGCCAAAGTCGCCCGCGACTCCCGCGCGGTGATCGTGGCCGAAGGCCCCGGCGTGGTGCAGAGCGTTACGGCCGATCGCATTGAGGTGCGTTACGACCTCGATCCGGAAAACGCCACCGTGTCGCTGCTCGATCCCGACGAAGGCCTCAAGGTCTATAAACTCATCAAATTCAAGCGCTCCAACCAGGATACCTGCATTTCGCAGCGCCCCTTGGTGCGCAACGGCCAGAGGCTCGAAACAGGCGACGTGCTGGCCGACAGCTCCTCGACCGACAACGGCGAGCTGGCGCTCGGCAAGAACGTGCTGGTGGCCTTCATGCCTTGGCGCGGTTACAACTTCGAGGACGCCATTGTGCTCAGCGAGAGGCTCGTCTATGACGACGTCTTCACCTCGATCCACGTGCACGAGTTCGAGTCCAACGTGCGCGACACCAAGCGCGGCGAGGAGCAGTTCACCCGCGACATCTACAACGTCAGCGAGGAGGCCCTGCGCAACCTCGACGAGAACGGCATCGTGCGCATCGGCGCCGAGGTCAAGGAGCGCGACATCCTGGTCGGCAAGATCACGCCGAAGGGCGAGAGCGATCCGACTCCGGAAGAGAAGCTGCTTCGGGCCATCTTCGGCGACAAGTCCAGCGACGTCAAGGACGCCTCGATGCACGTGCCTGCCGGCATGAAGGGCATCGTCATCAAGACCAAGCTCTTCAGCCGCAAAAAGAAAATCGGCATGGACGTCAAGGAGAAGCTGGAGGCTGTTGACAAGCAGTTCGACCTGAAGGAGGCCGATCTGCGCAAGCGCTTCGCCAAATGGATGAAGCAGCATCTCGACGGCAAGAAGAGCGTGGCGATCCAGAGCGACAAGGGCAAGGTGCTCATTCCGGAAGGTACGATCATCGGCGACGAGCACCTGGCCAGATTCAATGGCCTGCCGTTTCTCGAATCGATCGATGTGTCGAAAGGCATCGTCACCGGAGCCAAAACCAACGAGAACGTCGTTCGCCTGATCCGTGAATATCGCCTGAAGCTCAAGGATCTTTCCGACGAGCGCGAGAATGAAAAATATAAAATCAATGTCGGCGACGAGCTGCCGCCCGGCATCGAGGAGCTGGCCAAGGTCTATATCGCCCAGAAGCGCAAAATCCAGGTTGGTGACAAGATGGCCGGACGCCACGGTAACAAGGGCGTGGTCGGCAAGATTCTGCCGATCGAGGACATGCCCTTCATGGCCGATGGTACTCCGGTGGACATCGTACTCAACCCGCTCGGCGTACCGAGCCGCATGAACATCGGCCAGCTCTACGAAACTTCGCTTGGCTGGGCGGGCAAGACGCTCGGTGTCAAGTTCAAGACTCCGATCTTCAACGGCGCGACCTACACCGAGGTGCAGGAGCAGCTCGAAAAGGCCGGTCTGCCAGGCCACGGCAAGGTCAGGCTGTTCGACGGACGCACCGGCGAGATGTTCCACGACGAGGTCACGGTTGGCTATATCTACATGCTCAAACTGAGCCATCTGGTTGACGACAAGATTCACGCCAGGTCTATCGGTCCATACTCGCTCATCACCCAGCAGCCGCTCGGCGGTAAGGCCCAGTTCGGCGGCCAGAGGTTCGGTGAAATGGAGGTGTGGGCGCTCGAAGCCTACGGCGCGGCCAACATCCTGCGTGAGATGCTTACGGTCAAATCCGATGACGTCGTCGGCAGGAACAAAACCTACGAAGCTATCGTCAAGGGACAGAATCTTCCGGAACCCGGAACGCCTGAATCGTTCAACGTTCTCGTCAGAGAGTTGCAGGGTCTCGGCCTCGAAATCAGGATCGACGACAGGGTGCCCTGAACAGATCAAACGGCGCGCCGGAGCTGTGCTTCGGCAAGCGCACAAGAGTTTTACGAGGATAAATCCAAGGTTGTTTTAACAGGGAATCGACCATGATATTTTCACAGGGATCATCACCGATCAAGGGTGATTTTTCGAAGATAAAGTTCAGCATCGCCTCACCGGAGAGCATTCTGGCCCATTCGCGCGGCGAGGTGCTCAAGCCGGAAACCATTAACTACCGCACCTTCAAGCCGGAGCGAGATGGCTTGATGTGCGAAAAAATATTCGGTCCGACCAAGGACTGGGAGTGCTACTGCGGCAAGTACAAGAGGGTGCGCTACAAGGGCATCATCTGCGACCGCTGTGGCGTTGAAGTCACCACCAAGAGCGTACGCCGCGAGCGCATGGGTCACATTTCGCTGGCCGTGCCGGTGGTGCACACCTGGTTTTTCCGCTCCGTGCCAAGCAAGATCGGCGCGTTGCTCGATCTCTCGACCAAGGAGCTGGAGCGCATTATCTATTATGAAGTCTATGTGGTCATCAATCCTGGTGAACCCGGCGAGAAGCAGGGCATCAAGAAGTTCGACCGCCTGACCGAGGAGCAGTACTTCCAGATCATCACCGAGTACGAAGACAACCAGGACCTCGACGACAACGATCCGAACAAGTTCGTCGCCAAGATGGGCGGCGAGGCGATTCACACGCTGCTCAAGGGGCTGAACCTCGACGAGATCGCCGTCCATCTGCGCAAGGTGCTCAAGGAGAGCGGCTCGGAGCAGAAGCGCGCCGACGCCCTCAAGCGCCTCAAGGTGGTCGAGGCGTTCCGTAAAAGCTACGAGCCGCAGAAGCGTACCCGCAAGAAATCGACCGGCCTCTTCCCGGAGGAGGAGTCGCCGGAGCTGTACATCTACGAGGGCAACAAGCCCGAGTATATGGTGATGGAGGTCGTGCCGGTCATTCCGCCGGAGCTGCGCCCGCTGGTGCCGCTCGAAGGCGGCCGCTTCGCCACTTCCGACTTGAACGACTTGTACCGCCGGGTAATCATCCGCAACAACCGTCTCAAGAAGCTGATCGACATTCGCGCTCCCGAAGTGATTCTGCGCAACGAAAAGCGCATGTTGCAGGAGGCGGTCGATGCTCTGTTCGACAACTCGCGCAAGGCCAACGCCGTCAAGACCGGCGAGTCCAACCGCCCGCTCAAGTCGCTCTCCGACGCCCTCAAGGGCAAGCAGGGCCGCTTCCGCCAGAACCTTCTCGGCAAGCGCGTTGACTACTCCGGTCGTTCGGTTATCGTCGTCGGCCCGGAACTTCAGCTCCATCAGTGCGGTCTGCCGAAGAGCATGGCCATCGAGCTGTTCCAGCCGTTCGTCATCCGCCGCCTTGTCGAGCGCGGTATCGCCAAGTCGGTCAAGTCGGCCAAGAAGCTCATCGACAAGAAAGATCCGGTGGTCTGGGATGTGCTCGAAAAGGTGATCGACGGACGCCCGGTGCTGCTTAACCGCGCGCCGACCCTGCACCGCCTCGGCATCCAGGCATTCCAGCCGACGCTCATTGAGGGCAAGGCGATCCAGCTTCACCCGCTCGTTTGTACGGCCTTCAACGCTGACTTCGACGGTGACCAGATGGCCGTGCACGTGCCACTGTCACAGGAGGCGCAGCTCGAAGCGTCGCTGCTCATGCTCTCGTCGCACAACCTCATCTTGCCGCAGTCCGGCAAGCCGGTCACGGTGCCGTCGCAGGACATGGTGCTCGGCATGTACTACCTCACCAAGTCGCGTCCGGGCGATACGGGCGAAGGACAGCTTTTCTACTCGATGGAGGAGGTGGTCATCGCCTACAACGAAGAGCGAGTGGGGCTTCATGCGCAGATTTTCGTGAAGTTCGACGGCAAGGTGGATCAGAAGTTCGATCCGGTTCGCCTGGTCGATACGCTGTTGCCTGAAGATCAGGCCGAAAAGAGGGCTTGGCTGAAGAGCCAGATCGAACAGAACAAAGTGCTGGTTACTACGGTTGGCAGAGTGATTTTCAACCAGCATGTGCCTGAAAAGATCGGCTTTATCAACAAGCTGATCAACAAGAAGGTGGCCAAGGAGCTGATTGCTCATCTCTCCAGCGAGGTTGGTAACGTCGAGACGGCGCAGTTCCTTGACAACATCAAGGCGGTCGGTTTCGGCTACGCCATGAGGGGCGGCCTGTCCATCGGTCTTTCCGATGCGATTGTGCCGGAAACCAAGGCGAAGCACATCAAGAACGCCCAGCGCGACAGCGCCAAGGTTATCAAGGAGTACAACCGCGGTACGCTGACCGACAACGAACGCTACAACCAGATTGTTGACGTCTGGCAGAAGACCTCCAACCTGGTTGCCGACGAGTCCTACGAAAAGCTCAGGAAGGATCGCGATGGCTTCAACCCGCTCTACATGATGCTCGATTCGGGCGCCCGAGGCTCCCGCGAGCAGGTACGCCAGCTCACCGGCATGAGGGGTCTTATCGCTCGTCCGCAGAAGTCGATGTCCGGCCAGCCGGGCGAGATCATCGAAAACCCGATTATCTCGAACCTCAAAGAGGGGCTGACGGTGCTCGAATACTTCATCTCGACGCACGGCGCTCGTAAAGGTCTCTCCGATACCTCGCTCAAGACGGCTGACGCCGGTTATCTGACGAGGCGCTTGCACGACGTGGCGCAGGACGTAATCGTCACCATCGAGGACTGCGGCACCACCCGCGGCCTGCACGTCGAGCGCAACATTGAGGAGGAGACCAGCGGCCAGATCAAGTTCCGCGAAAAAATCAAGGGGCGCGTGGCGGCTCGCGACATCGTCGATGTCATTACCGACAACGTGGTTGTCAAGGCGGGCGAAGTCATCACCGACGAGCTGGCCGAACTGATCCAGGATACGGCGGGCGTTGAAGAGGCTGAAATCCGCTCGGTGCTCACCTGTGAGTCCAAGATAGGTATCTGCTCGAAGTGCTACGGCACCAACCTCTCGGTGCACAGGCCGGTGGAGATCGGCGAGGCGGTTGGCGTGATCGCGGCGCAGTCCATCGGTGAGCCGGGTACGCAGTTGACGCTCCGTACCTTCCACCAGGGTGGCGCGGCGCAGGGAGGTATCTCCGAAACCGAGACGAAGGCGTTCTACGAAGGCCAGGTCGAAATGGAGGATGTCAAGAGCGTCGAGCACACGATCCTCACCGAGGACGGCGTCGAGGAGATTCGCCAGATCGTTATCCAGAAAAACGGCAAACTCAACATCATCGACCCCGATTCGGGCAAGGTGCTCAAGCGTTACGTCGTACCGCACGGCGCGCATCTCAACATCGAGAATGGGCAGATGGTGCGCAAGGAGCAGGTGCTTTTCAGCAGCGAGCCGAACAGTACGCAGATCCTCGCCGAAATGCCGGGTTTCGCCAGGTTCATCGACATCGAGAAGGGCGTCACTTACAAAGAGGAGGTTGACCCGCAGACCGGTTTTGCGCAGCACACCATCATCAACTGGCGTTCCAAGCTGCGCGCATCCGAGACCCGCGAGCCGCGCATTGCCATTGTGACCGAAGCGGGCGAGATCAGAAAGACCTATCCGGTGCCGATCAAGTCGAACCTCTATGTCGAAGACGGTCAGAAGATCGTGCCCGGCGACATCATTGCCAAGGTGCCGAGAAACCTCGACCGTGTCGGTGGTGACATCACCGCAGGTCTGCCAAAGGTGACCGAGCTGTTCGAGGCCCGAATTCCGACCGATCCGGCCATTGTCTCTGAAATCGACGGTTATGTGAGTTTCGGTTCGCAGCGCCGCAGCAGCAAGGAGATCAAGGTCAAGAACGACTTTGGGGAAGAGAAGGTCTATTATGTGCAGGTCGGTAAGCACGTGCTTGCAACCGAGGGCGATGAAGTCAGGGCCGGCGATCCGCTGACCGACGGCGCGGTCTCTCCGCAGGACATCCTGCGTATTCAGGGCCCCAACGCCGTGCAGCAGTATCTGGTGAACGAGATCCAGAAGGTCTATCAGATCAACGCCGGTGTCGAGATCAACGACAAGCACCTCGAAGTGATCGTGCGCCAGATGCTGCAAAAGGTGCGCGTCGAGGAGCCGGGTGACACCGAGCTGCTTCCGGGCGACTTGATCGACAGGAGCGCATTTGTTGATGCAAACGAAGCCGTGTCCGAAAAAGTCAGGGTGATCGACCGTGGCGATGCTCCGGCAAGAATCCTGGAGGGGCAGCTCTACAAGCAGCGTGACATCACCAAGCTGAACCGCGAGCTTCGCCGGAACAGCAAGTTGCTCATCACCGTTGAGCCAGCGCTTCAGGCAACCTCGCATCCCGTGCTGCTGGGTATCACCAGCGCTGCGTTGCAGACCGAGAGCGTGATTTCGGCGGCCTCTTTCCAGGAGACCACCAAGGTACTGACCGATGCCGCCGTCGCGGGCAAGGTTGATCATCTTGCCGGTTTGAAAGAGAATGTCATCGTCGGCAAGCTCATTCCCGCCGGTACGGGTCTGCGCAAGTATCGCGCAATCAGGCTCCGCAACAACGGAGCCGAAGATGCTGAAGCTGTCGAAACGCCATCCGCCGTTGAAGCCTAAGGCGTAAAGCTGAAGAGTACATACGTATCACAATAAAAGCCGCACAGCTACCGAAGCCGTGCGGCTTTTTTAATTTGCAGTATCTCTGGAAAAATAGGATATTGTTTTATGCTTTTATTGTACGTCACACAGTGCTTCGCAAGCTTGGTACTCATTCAGGCGAAAGCATTTTTTGTTGAAAAAAAAATAGCAGAGCGGTACTGTTCCAATATGAGAAATTGCAAGTCCATGAAGAATGTCGATGGTTGTTGCCACAAGTTGTTTTAATTGTTATCTTATACGTGTAAAAATTATTATGTGTATTTTATATATACAACAACTACAATGTTTAATATTGTTTGTGGAAGCGTAGATAACGGCAACGGCAAGAGTCGTTGAATACAGATTAGAGTTCTATCAGTTATGTGCCAGCATAAAGTTGTAAGAAAGTCATTCGCATTCAGAGACTTTTCTGAAAAATTTATAAGAAATCTTGTTACGGCGTGACGCTTGCGCGATATACATGATTTCTATATCAGTTTTTTGTTTATGCAACAAATGTATAGAATTGTAAAGGCTGATGTTGGTTCATCTTGGGGGAATGGTGATGCTTTATGGTGCATCCTGGGCTTTAGCGGGCTGATAAGGATGATTCACGGTGGGTTCTGGTTTTTACAGTGCGGCCTCTTCTTAATCATGATCAGGCGATAATCGACTAGGCAGCATGTGGTAATTTGCATAAATTTTACTAACAGCTCCTAATAAATATGTTATATACATGGCATTACTTTGATTAATATGGTTTATGATGAACATCGCCATAAAGTTTATTACATCTATAGAATGCCTGATTTCAATCGGTAATCTAATTGCCGTCTAAATAATATGTTTGAAATAAATGCTTTTTATATGTGTGAAAGGGAAAACGTTTTATTGGACTGTATGGTGTGCGATAGTGCGGCGCATGAGTAATGCTGTAAGAAGTCGGTGTTTTTGTCGGTAGGGCAGTGGCTGTTATCGAATTTGCGTAAGGCATGGCGATGTTTTGTTCTTAAAATTTTTGATGAAAGATTAAGAAATTTATAT
Organism: Chlorobaculum sp. 24CR; assembly: GCF_004118635.1. Taxonomy (GTDB): domain Bacteria; phylum Bacteroidota; class Chlorobiia; order Chlorobiales; family Chlorobiaceae; genus Chlorobaculum. The sequence continues at coordinate 20,537 of NZ_SDGU01000068.1, forward strand.
AAGAGTAGAGCGCAAGTTTTGAGCTGCTATAGTTTTTCTGATTCATTCGATATTTTACGATATTTAGGTCTGGTTCAGTTTGATTTGTGGCTGAAAGTGGCGAAGCCGTAATTTTTGTTGTTTTGTGCGACTTCGGTATATATTATCTATGTATAGTGATGGTGTCGATATAACAGGTCTATAGGGAACTTCGGATTCTTGGCTTATACTGGTATGAGTATTTTATTCACAAAGAGTAAATCTCACTTCTGCTTGCTCAGGTGTTCGGTTCTGGTTTTATGGGCAAGAGATAACAAATCTGGACTAAAGTCCGATTTCTCCCGGCGGCAGCGATTGCGACTGTTTGTTGCTGGAGTAATAATAAGTTAATAATATTTTACTGCTATGGCGAGTAGATGTTTCTTAATCACAGGGAGAAGTATGCTTCATAAATATGTCGCTCCCATATTGTTGCCAACTCTGATACTGTGTGTTCAGTTAGTATCCTTTCTGACAATGCCTTTATCTGTAAGAGCAGATATTGCATCAATGGTCGGGAATGAGCCAACAGTGGCAGCGCCTACCTACAACCCCCTCTCCGGGCCATCTTATCCAATCGCTCAGAATTCATATTTTACTGATGATTCAGGAAATATTTTGATGTTTGTCAATATTCTTGGTCAAGTAGCCAGGCAGGGTCAATTTATTGTTCGTGAAAATGCTGACTTTGCTACGATACTTGCTCTTTCTGGAGGGCCGGTTAAAGAGGCGAATCTCAAAAAAGTACTTGTGATTCGACATGAGCCTGATGACAATGGAAAGCAAGCTTATGTTGTAAATCTTAAGGCATTTTATAAAAAAGGAGATCGTTCAAGTTTTATAGCATTAAAGCCAAATGATACTATAGTTATTCCTGAAAAGGGTATAAGCCTTGCAAAAATATCGCAGTATTCGAGCATTATATCTCCATTTATATACTGGTATTATATTATAGATAGAAACAATAATTGAAATTTGATTTTAGGAACTTATACTTTTATGGAATACTCAAATCAACAATATCCGGCAGGGAGCCAAGTCCGGAGTGAAGAAGAAAAAGAGATAACTATTGCCGAGATACTTCAGGTTATAGCTAGAAGGAAAATCGGTATTGGAATAATTATCTTTTTTTCTGTTCTCATATCTCTGATGGCCTATTTTTCGCAGACGCCTGAGTATCGGGCGACTTCTGTTTTGATGATAAATCAGCAGCAAGGGACAGACGATTTAGTGCAAGCAGTACTAGGAGGAGCCGGTGCTGCTGATAGCAAAATGGCACAAAAAGATGTTGAGCTGCTACAATCGTTGCCGATTGCTGAAATGACAGTAAGAGCTCTTTGGAGTGGCGGGCGTCGTGACTCTCTTGAGTTTTTTGGAAATCGTGAATACATCTCCCCGATGTGGGCCTTGATACATTGGATAGCCCCAGTTCAGAAAGCCAAAGCGGAAAGCCGATACTTAAATGAAAATACCCCTGCATTTAATTTAATGATACGATATTATGCTCTGAAACTTAATAAAAAAATAAATGTTGAAGGATCAAGAGATACAAGTGTTTTGCGTGTTTCAGTAGCTAGCCCATTTGCAGATGAATCTACGTATTTGACAAACGTGCTTTGTAATGTTTACAAAGATTCAGATATACAACGTAATTCAGAGAAATATATTCAGTCAAACCGCTTTGTAGCAGAAATGCTACAAGAACAAAAAAATATGGTTGGTAAGGCCGATGCTGCATTGTCAGAGTTTATGTCAAAAAACCAGATGTATGATGTTACAGGAAATACAGCTGCTTTGCTGCAAAAACTGGTTGACTTTGAGGGCCGCTATAAAGACCTCATGGCAGAATACAATATTGTAATGAATAGTCGCGATTTTCTCGAAAAACAGCTAAGCCAAGCGGATCGAGAGCTTAGCGATCGTATAGCGCGAAACGTCAATGCACAATTAGGTACTATTCAGGATGAAATAAAGGCAAAGGAAGCGGATTATATAGCCATTTTACGCGTGAAAGCTGCTGATGATCCAGTGGCTAAGGGAAAAAAGCAGGAACTTGATCAGGTGAGGGCAAGGTATGACCAGCTTAGTCGTAGCAAAATAGCTGGTCAAATTGAGTATGTTGGTAAGGCTGAGAAGTACCGGTTCGATCTTATTTCTGAAAAATTACAATTAGACCAGAAACTAAATCGCCTTAAATTTAGTGCGACTGAATACCAAAGAGTGAAAAAAAGTTACGATGATCAGTTGGCTAATTTGCCAGAAAAAGAGCAGGCCTTCGTAAGGTTGGAACGAGATAGGGCGGTTGTGAGTAAAACATATTTGTTTCTCAAGGAAAAACTTGACGAAACGAGAATACTTATCGGTTCGGAAGTGGGTAGCGTCTCAATTATTGGAGCTGCGTTTCAACCATTTATTCCAGAAAGTCCTGTATTGGTAAAAAATCTTCTGATAGGTATGGTTCTTGGACTCATACTTTCTGCCAGTTATGTATATGGAATAGAAATGCTTGATGACACTGTTAATGAAGAGATGCAGTTTTTTAAGAGTCTGGGATTCAATATATGGGGGGTAGTCCCTTTTGTGAACCAGGCTAACGAATACATGAATCTCGAATCTGTTGAAAAAGATGGTAAGAAAAAACATGGAAGATTTAAAAAAATCCTTAAAAAGAATAGTGATATACAAGGTGATTCTGAAAAAGAACCTGTATCTCAGGTGAGAGCTTATCCATTAATGACAGATAAACTTAACTCAAGCTTTGCCGAAAGTTTTCGTACTCTTCGTACTAATCTTAATTTTTCAAGAATTGATAAGCCAGTCAAGACAATTCTGATTTCAGGTTGTTCAATCGGCGAAGGAAAATCCACAGTTAGTACCAATCTTGCATTGGCTTGGGCTATTGCAGATAAGAAGACTCTTCTTATCGATGGTGATCTTAGACGGCCATCTCAACATACTATTCTTAATAAAAAACGATCTCCAGGATTGACAGATTGCTTGATTAGTGACGAGAGCGAAATCAATGAGAAGTATTTTCAAAAAACTCATCTTGATAATCTCTATCTGATGAGTGCTGGCACCCCTGTGCCTAATCCTAATGAGCTGCTTGGCTCTGAAAAAATGCATGAATTTCTAAAGAAATTGTCTGATAAGTTCGACAGAATTGTTATCGATAGTCCACCAATATTTATTAGTGATGCAGCACAGCTCGTTAACGAAGTAGATGGTGTTTTAATAACAGCACGCCTGCATTATTCAAGCCGCGCACCACTAAAACAATATGCCTCTGACAATTTCCTTCATTCCAAAATAATTGGAGTTGCTATTATCGATAAACCACGGCCAACAAAAACAAGATATGGTTATGGTGAAGGTAAGTACGGTTATGGCAGGTCTGGATATGGACGTTATAGCAGCGTGTATCCGGAAAAACTGTAAGGATTTATTCCTTAATGGTAAATGCCCCGCTGTTTGCGGCGGGGTTCTTCATTAAGGAAATAAAAGAAAATGTAATATAAATATTGTGTAATTCGCTTAGGGAGATAGCGTTTTTAATTATCAATACAATACACCCATACAATCACTTTATTGATTGAATCCGCACAAAATAAGACGAAGGCAAAAGCTATATCAAGAGCAGAACTAAATTACGCAGGAAAATTGCCTAAACAGTTATCATTAAGGGCTGATGTCTTTTCAAGACAGACAAAGCAACTGATTGCTTTGGGCGTTGATATACTGTTTATTTTATTTACTGTCTGGATGTCATTTTCGCTCCGCTATGAAAGTCTTCATTATCCTGATAAGTTAGAATGGGTAGTATATATTCTTGCCCTTTTGATTGCTATACCAATATTTATACGATTTGGTTTTTACCGCTCAATTTATCGTTATAGTGGATTTGCCGCGCTAAGTACCGTTACAAAAGCTTGTATTCTATACGGAGTTCTTTACGCAATCGCAATCAAGTTACTTTCTAAATTTGGGATTCCTGTCTCTGTAGGTATCCTACAGCCAATTTTACTTTTACTTGCAGTCGGATCAAGCAGGGCCGTAGCTCGATTATGGTTTCACCCAGGAAACGCGGATATTTCGAATGAATGCAGTAAAGAAAATCTTCTTATTTATGGTGCCGGTTCTGCCGGAGTTCAAATTGCAAGCGCTCTTCAGCACGATGCGCATTATAATGTAGATGGGTTTATTGACGATGATTTTAAATTGCATGGAAAAAGTATAAACGGCATATCTGTTTACTGTCCGGATGATTTGTCGCTTGTTATAAAGAAAAAAGATATCACAAGTATTCTTATTGCTCTTCCAAAGGTAAAGAGATCACGAAGACAAGAGATATTTAGTTTTTTAGAAAATTATGGTGTACATATCCGGACACTCCCTGATATCAAAGATATTGCAGATGGTAAAATATCCGCATCTGATATCCGCGAACTCGATATAGAGGACCTGCTTGGACGAGATATCGTGCCGCCTGATGCTGAATTGATTAAAAAATGTATCGGGGCAAAAAAAGTTCTTGTTACAGGCGCAGGGGGTAGTATTGGAAGTGAGCTATGCCGTCAGATTCTTGCACTAAATCCAGAGCTTTTGATACTGCTTGATCAATCGGAATATAATCTTTATGCACTGAATCAGGAGCTTGAAAACCAGATTCAAAAGCATGGATTCTCAAGCCGTATTGTTTCCTTGCTTGGCGATGTCACTGATAAACGATCGATGCAGTCAGTGTTTAGCAACTATCGCCCGCATACGGTCTATCATGCCGCCGCGTATAAGCATGTGCCGTTAGTAGAAAGCAATCCGGTCGAGGGGTTACGCAACAACGTCATGGGAACATTTACTGTTGCCGAAGTTGCCCGTAAGAGCGGCGTAAGCCATATGGTTCTTGTAAGTACCGATAAAGCGGTGCGCCCCACCAACGTTATGGGGGCCAGCAAACGCATCTCTGAGATGATTCTTCAGGCGATGGCTGCGGAGCATCATGAATCAGGCACCTGCTATTCCATGGTTCGTTTTGGCAATGTGCTTGGGTCAAGTGGTTCTGTCGTCCCGCTGTTCAGACGCCAGATCAAGGATGGCGGTCCTGTTACCGTTACCCATAAAGAGATAACAAGATATTTTATGACTATTCCCGAAGCTGCTCAGTTAGTTATTCAAGCTGGCGCAATGGCTGTAGGGGGCGATGTGTTTTTGCTTGATATGGGCGAGCCGGTCAAGATTATTGATCTTGCCAAGCGTATGATAGAACTTTCTGGTCTGACGCTCAAAGACCAGGACAGCCCTGACGGTGACATTGAAATTGCAGTTACCGGTTTACGACCAGGGGAAAAGCTGTATGAAGAGCTGCTGATTGCAGACAATCCGATTCCAACAGAGCATCCAAGAATATTCAAGGCTCATGAATATTATTACCCTATGGAAAAGCTCACGCTATTTCTTGACGATCTTTCATGCATGCTTTCGGATGGTAATGTCGAGAAGCTGAAGCCCATGATTAAATCGATAGTCAATGGGTACCAGTTCAACGGACAAGTAAATGGCTTGCATATAGCCGACAAAGAAAGCCCTGTAAATGTATTATGATGGACTTTATATATACATAGCAGGCTACTAAAGCATGGTAGGCAGCGCTATTGTTCGTAATATTCTCGGTGATACCTCTTCGAGCAAAACTCTGTATTTGGCTTTTAGAACATATGCGAGTTAAATTTGACCAATCAAAAGTAAACCAAGAATTGCTACCAAAAGGTCAAACTTCTATGTCTCAAAAGATTATAATGTTGTTTGAAAACTAATCGAAGTGTGCAGAATTTATAATATAATCCTGCCAAGAGAGAACTGATTAATGAGTAGTTGAATTCTGTATGCCACAATCGCAGGAAAGTATCATATCCCTTCTGAAACGTCTTTGGAGGAATCTCGGAAAGAAACGCAAGGCGCAGTTTGCGGTGCTCATGGTGCTGATGATTTTCACCTCATTTGCTGAAATATTCAGCTTGGGGGCGTTATTGCCGTTTCTCGGCGTGTTGACTGATCCGGAGAGTATTTTCCGGAACGACACCGTAAGGGGGCTCGCAAAGCTTGTTGGGATTACAACGCCAAAAGGTATGCTCCTGCCGTTTACTTTTGCTTTTGCGGGTGCAGCATTGCTGTCAGGAGGGATGCGCCTTCTACAGATATGGGCTAACACGAAGGTATCGTTCGCTACAGGCGCCGACATCAGTATTGCGCTTTACAGCAGGACACTTTACCAACCGTACGCCGTTCACGTATCGCGTAATAGCAGTACGATCATTGATGCAGTTTCGGCAAAAGTGATGCAGGTCATAATTAATGGAATCATACCGGTAATCACTATGGTGACGGCCAGTTTCATCCTTATATCGATCATGGCTACGTTGATCTTCATCGATCCACTGATTGCCTTGTCGGCGTTTGGGGGATTCGGTGTAACGTATGCGGTGGTTATCAAGTTGACTCGTTCACGGCTGAAGGCGAATAGCCGGCTGATTGCTCGAGAGTCAACTCAGGTTGTTAAATCCCTTCAGGAGGGACTTGGCGGGATAAGGGACGTTTTGATCGATGGTACCCAGTCCGTCTATTGCGATGTGTACAGCAGGGCGGTGTTTCCCTTACGAAGGGCCCAGGGCAACAATAATTTCATCAACCAGAGTCCTCGTTTTGGCGTGGAAACGATCGGCATGCTTCTCATTGCCGGGTTGGCCTTCTGGCTGGCCGGGCAGCCAGGAGGTATGGCGCGAGCTATACCCGTGCTTGGTACACTGGCCCTTGGTTCCCAGCGGATGCTACCCGTGTTGCAGCAGTTGTTTGGTGGTTGGTCTGCATTGCAGGGAAATTTAGCTTCCATGGAAGAGGTGCTTGATCTGCTTGACCAACCAGTGCAGCAGATTAAAGGCGAGGAACAGGGGGAGGTTTTACCTTTTGAGAGGATTCTTGTGTTACGGGGGCTATCATTCCGCTATACGTCCGATGCTCCAGAGGTTTTGAAGGAGATCGACCTTGAGATTCCGAAGGGAAGCCGGATCGGGTTTATCGGGACGACAGGGAGTGGCAAGAGCACCCTGCTTGACATTGTGATGGGGCTGCTGGAGCCTACGGGAGGAGATGTTCAGGTAGACGGTACTCCTGTGACCCGGAACAATCTTCGCTCTTGGCAGCGGCATATTGCTCACGTGCCGCAGTCGATTTTTCTGTCTGATGCCTCCATTGCGGAGAACATAGCGCTTGGCGTACCGAAGAACAAGATTGATAAAGAGCTTGTCAGGCAAGCGGCACGGCAGGCTCAGATTGCCGATATAATTGAATCATGGCCGAAGCAGTATGAAACGGTGGTCGGTGAGCGTGGTGTACGGTTGTCTGGAGGTCAACGTCAGCGTATTGGTATCGCCCGTGCGCTTTATAAGCAGGCAGATGTGATTATCTTCGATGAAGCCACCAGTGCACTTGACAGTCAGACTGAAGAGGCTGTGATGCAGGCGATTGAAAAGCTGCATGAGGAGCTTACGGTGCTTATCATCGCCCACAGGCTGACAACATTAAAGAATTGTCATAGAATCGTTGAATTGGAAAATGGCAAGATTAAACAACAGGGAAGCTATCTATGTGTCATTAATGAATATTTACCGGAATAATAAATAGTAATAATCATGCAGTAGAATAAAAGAAATGAGGTGTAATGTTATTGAGATAATGTATTATTTCAATAAACTCAGCCATGTTATAATGTATAAAGTTAGTTTTATTAAATAATGTTATTATGGGTGTATGCCGAATAAAAAAATCAATTGAAGGGTTAATAAAAATAAGAATGCTCTGAGCATTGCCTGTTAGCGTCAGTTGAAAGTCGCTTTTGCAAAATGCCAAAAGCATGACTATTACTAAGAACATTTAAATGTTTAATTTGCTAGATAGGCATAACAAAGTTGTCGAATATATAACATATCTGTATATAAAAATAAAAGTTTATTAAATAATTATAGGTAAGTGGAAAATATATGAGGATATCACATTCACATAAATTTATTTTCTTGGCGACTCCTCGTACTGGTAGCACTACAACAAGAAATGTTTTAGACAAATATTCTGATATTTCGAGCATACTCATATCGGATATAACAAAAGAATTTCCGTTTTATCACCATATCTCTGCTCTGGAATTGAAACGTATTTTTGAGTGTCGAGGTTGGGATTGGGATAGTTATGAAAAATTCTGTTTTGTTCGCAATCCTTACGACCGAGTCGTATCCTTGTATCATCACTATTTGAAGATGAGAAAAAATTGGAAAGTTAAAAATTTGAAAACTTTTAAAACAAAATTAATATTTATAACGACGCGTCCTCCGTCATTTAGAGACTATGTAATGAACATTAATACAAATGATAGATTGCCTACATCATTAGAGTCTTTTCTTTGTGATGAGGATGGTAATTTTTTGGTCAATGAGATATTGATGTTTGAGAAATTAAAGGATGATCTACCAAGGTACTTAAATAAATTAAATCTCTATGGGATATATTCCCCGAAGCTCTGCTTCGTTAAAGATAAAAGTGTAATAATTGAGCACATATATTCATAAAAGTCATAATGTA
>NZ_SDGU01000069.1 GCF_004118635.1 Chlorobaculum sp. 24CR
TCCGGGCGTTCCGTCGAAGCCCGCCACGGGCAGGCCGCGTCCTTTCTGAGCGCCAACGCCGATAAACACCGCGTCGTACTCCGCTTCGAGCTGTTCCAGAGTAATATCCTTGCCGATGGTGACGCCCATTTTCGTCTCGACGCCGAGGTCGATGATTCTGGCGATTTCGGCTTCGAGCACCTTGCGATCCACCCGGTAGCCCATGATGCCGTAGAGCACCATGCCGCCGAGCTTTTCGTTGGCGTCGTAAATCGTGACGGCGTGACCTTTGCGGCGAAGCTGGTAGGCCGCCGACAGGCCCGCCGGGCCGCCGCCGATGATGGCGACTCGCTTGCCGGTGTCAGCGCCGGGGCCTTTGAGTTTGAGGTTGTTCTCGATGGCGTAGTTGCCGATCACCTGCTCGACGGCGTTGATGGCCACGCTTTCGTCATGGACGCCGCGGTTGCACTTGCTCTGGCACGGGTGCGGGCAGATGCGGCCCATCACCGCCGGAAACGGGTTGGTCTCCACCGCCGTCTCCCACGCCGATTTCAGCGGGTCTTCCGACGGGTCGGTGCCGTTGAGAAAGCGGTTGATGCCGCGAATGTCCTCGCCTGCCGGGCACTCGGCGGTGCAGGGCGGGGTCTGCCTTACATAGACCGGGCATTTGTGGCTCTGATCCCCGAAGGCGACAATTTTATCGGTC
>NZ_SDGU01000070.1 GCF_004118635.1 Chlorobaculum sp. 24CR
GTGAACTTGTTGCGTTTCTTCTCGCTCATAACTTGACCTTGTTTTCAGCCAAGTTACCACCTTAAACCGCTGTCCGAAAATCGGGGACCACTATACACTGGTTCTTGGAAATTCTCAGTTTCTCGAAGCCGAAATTCTTCCGGCGTCAGACCGCCTAATCCGCTGTGTGAACGGATCGTTTGATACTCCTCCCGCAATTGCATGATGCAATTGCGGAAGATGACAAGACCTTGTCGTTTTTGAGCAGGGACTAAAAGGGGTTCAGCGATCGGCTCGTATTCTATATGTCATATGTAGATGCCGAACACGCAGAAAGCCTAAAAGTCAAAATATTGACCGATAAACAGTAAAAGAACCGGATTATTGTTCTTTTTTATTAAATTGCTATTAAATTTAAAGCGCATTACAGCTTCTGTTGGCAAAGGGTCGTGCAAAATCGGAGGTTAGGTATAAGTGGTTTTTAATTAATGAGTTATCCGATTTTTGTCAAGCGATTTATTGTAAGATTGATCACCGCGGTGCTTCAGGCTAATGTGGGTGAAAGTGGCGGAGCCGTAAATACTACTTGTTTATTCGCCCGATTATAGTAATTGTATAGTCGGTATTTCGTTTTGGTGTTTTTCTGGCCTCACTGAAGTAATCTCTTTGGCAGCAATGAGCCTGTTTTTTGCAGACTGGGCTTGGTAAATATCCACGCGATATTGCTTTATTGACGAGATGAGTTTATTACGCTACGCTTCAGTCAGCAAGATAAATCTCTTTTTTTTGCAGTTTTTCTGAATTATTTTCGCGAAAAAATCATCAAGTTTTTAAGGCAAATTACTCCTTTTGTTGATATTCTTTGCAGTAGTAATAATGCGGTCTGGTGCATTGAAAATTTTTCCCCTGAACGAAATACTTAAGTGACCAAATCTCCTAAAATCTATGTGGCAGGTCATCGGGGCATGGTCGGGTCTGCTATCGTTCGTTATCTTTTAGCCTGCGGTTATTCTGAATTAAGCATGGTCACCCGAAATCGCTCGGAACTTGATCTAACCAACCAGGTCGCAGCCCAGGAGTTCTTCGCGAAGGAAAAACCGGATCAGGTCTATCTCGCTGCGGCGAAAGTTGGTGGTATTTATGCCAACAATACGTACCCTGCTGAGTTTCTTTATGAGAACATGGTAATCGAAGCAAATGTTATCCATGAAGCATGGCGTTCAGGGGTGCAAAAACTGTTGTTTCTCGGTTCGAGCTGCATCTATCCCCGAATGGCAAAACAGCCTATAACCGAGGATGCACTGCTTACCGGAAAACTTGAGGCGACAAACGAACCCTATGCTCTTGCCAAAATTGCCGGTATAAAACTCTGCGAAAGTTATAACAGGCAATACGGTACTGATTACCGGAGCGTCATGCCGACCAATCTTTACGGTATTGGCGACAATTACAGCTCCGAGAACAGCCATGTGATTCCCGCCCTTATCAGCCGATTTCATAATGCGAAAGTTGTTCATGCTCCAAGCGTTACCATTTGGGGTAGCGGAAAACCGAAACGGGAGTTTCTGAACGTTGACGATATGGCGGCGGCAAGCGTGCATATCATGAATCTCGATAAGCAGATCTATGATGAACACACACAACCAATGCTCAGTCATATCAATGTCGGATCAGGCTCTGACATGAGCATAAAAGAGTTGGCTGAAACGATCAGGGAGGTCGTAGGCTACAGTGGAAAAATTGAATATGATGCCACCAAGCCGGACGGGACGCCAAGAAAACTCATGGACAGCAGCCTTATCAGAAGCTTGGGTTGGAATCCGAAAATCGAACTGAAAGAAGGGCTGAAAATAGCGTATAATGATTTTTTGCAATCAGCATACACGGCGGCCAGCATATAACTATCAGATAATTATATGTCTGCATAAATCGAAAGCAAAAAAGGTAATTAATAGAAGTCGTTGGACAACAAGTTACCGACAGATTTAATCATAGACCCCAACGTACATGTTATTACAGAACGCCCAGCACGATGAATCCTGTACTTCAGGGCAAAAAAAAGTTGCTTTGATTACCGGTATAACCGGTCAAGACGGATCATACCTTGCTGAACTTTTACTTGAAAAAGGGTATGAGGTTCACGGCATCAAGCGTCGATCGTCGTCATTCAATACCGAACGCATCGATCATCTTTATCAGGATCCTCATTCGAATCATCCAAAATTGATGCTTCATTACGGTGATTTGACAGACAGCAGCAATCTTACTCGACTTGTAGCAGAAATACAGCCGGATGAGGTTTACAATCTTGCAGCACAAAGTCATGTCGCTGTAAGTTTTGAATCGCCTGAATATACCGCTGACGTCGATGCCATGGGAACATTGCGTTTGCTTGAAGCGATCCGGTTCCTCGGACTTGAAAAGAAAACAAGATTCTATCAGGCATCGACATCTGAACTTTACGGTCTTGTTCAGGAAATACCACAAAAAGAAAGTACGCCATTCTATCCACGCAGCCCCTACGCAGTAGCCAAGCTTTATGCGTACTGGATAACGGTAAACTACCGTGAGGCTTACGGTATGTATGCCTGCAACGGAATTCTTTTTAACCATGAATCGCCCAGAAGAGGGGAGACGTTCGTAACACGCAAAATCACCAGAGCATTAGCCAATATAAGTCAGGGTCTGGAGGAGTGTCTTTATATCGGTAACCTTAATGCTAAACGAGATTGGGGCCATGCCAGAGACTATGTCCGTATGCAATGGATGATGCTCCAGCAGAATAATCCAAAGGATTATGTAATTGCGACCGGGGTTCAATACAGTGTAAAAGAGTTTATTGAAAAATCAGCTCTTCAGCTCGGTATATCTATTCGATGGGAAGGCGCTGGACTCGACGAAGTAGGTATTGTTGATTCAGTCACTACCGATTATGCAGGATTGTGTACCGGATCAATCATCGTGCAGATCGATCCGCGCTACTTCCGGCCAGCAGAAGTTGAAACCTTGCTTGGTGATCCGTCGAAAGCAAAGAACGAGCTTGGCTGGATCCCTCAGATAACGCTCGATCAAATGGTTGAAGAGATGGTCAAACATGATCTCGAACTGGCCAAACGCAATGCTTTGCTCAAGGCAAGTGGTTATCAGGTTCAAGTCAGCAGGGAATAAAATAGAACTCATTTTTTTATTGATGTTTGGGAGATGCGCTTTTTCTCATACTTTTCTTAGATGACATATCTCCAAAATATATTTTGCCAGCATGGGGTGAAATGATTTTATGTAAACACTCATTAATGCGACTACTGAAATATTGTTTCACGACACTTTATATTTAGAATTTTTTAGTTGAAAAAAATATTCTCGTTTTCAAAATACTTGAGGCTGAGTTCTTTTGATGTAGAAACAGAACAAGGTCGAGCTGATGAACGTTACCGGCTTGCACTATGGTCGATGATCGCCAATGGGGTAAGTAAAAGCTTTTCAATGCTTGTGGTTGTTCTCGGTGTTCGATGGACGATACCATATCTTGGTGCCGAGCGTTTCGGTGTCTGGATGACGATAGCAAGTATTAGCGGAATACTCAGTTTTCTTGACCTGGGCATTGGTAACGCATTAACAAATCATGTCGCCAGGGCGGTAACAGAAAAAGATCGATTTATATTGCAAAGAGCGATCAGTGGAGGATTAGGAATCCTGTTGCTTTTAGGAGTCGTTGTTGGGCTGCTGCTTTTACTTGTTTCAGTGTTAGTTCCGTGGGATATGATTATCAAAGGAGTAAATCCTTCGATATATAAAGAGGTTAGTCAGTCGTTAGTTATATTTTCGTGTTTGTTTGGTTTGAATCTTTTTACTTTGGGTATTCAACGAGTTTTTGTTGGATTGCAAAGAGCGTTTGAAACTCATATCACGGCAGCAACAGGATCATTGCTATCATTAGTTATTCTGTGGTTGGCAACTAAAAACAGGGCAGGCATACCAGTTTTGCTTTCTGCAACATTTGGTGTGCAGACAATAGTCATTTTTTTTCTTTTGCCAGTTCTGGTAAGTCGTGATTTATTGCGTTTCTCCAGAATAAAATCAGCTATTCTTCATGAGAAAGATGCGTTGCTTAAGGTAGGTGGAATGTATTTTATCCTTCAGTTGGTAATGATAGCGGGTTGGGGTGCTGATAGCTTGATTATTGCAAGTGCTCTGGGGGCAACGCAAGTTGCTGTCTATAATGTGACTCAGAGGCTGTTTCAGTTTGTAACCCAGCCATTGCTCATGATGAACTCTCCGCTTTGGGCATCATATGCAGATGCCGGTTTTCGTGGCGATACAAATTTTATTCGAAAAACTCTTAAAAGAAGTCTTTTGATTAGTGCAGGAGTCACTCTTTTGTTAGGGGGCGGTCTTGTTATAGGGAGTAAGTATATATTTTCATTATGGACAAATGGGGCTATATCTGTTCCATTATCGTTTGTTCTTTCATTTTTTTTATGGACGCTTTGTTATACCGTAGGCGATGCATTTGCAATGTTTATGAACGGTTGTGGTATTATAAAACCACAGGTGCTATCGGCCATATTATTTGCCATACTCGTTGTGCCATTAAAGGTTACTCTTGTTCATCTTGGGATTGAATATATACTTATCTCTACGATAATATCCTATATCATTGCAACGCCACTGTTTTATTGGGCAGTAAGCAAGAGAGAAATTATAAGTGCTTATTCTTGAAGTATTTAAGATGATTATTAATTGTATTGTTATAAAGTGTTCGCTTGTCTTTTTTTCAAGTAGATCAAATTTTGCTGGTTATAAAAGAGTTTAAGGACGGCAATAAGATGATAAATAGTTAATTGTAAAATATGTTTGAATCTCTATGGGATATATTCCCCGAAGCTCTGCTTCGTTAAAGATAAAAGTGTAATAATTGAGCACATATATTCATAAAAGTCATAATGT
>NZ_SDGU01000072.1 GCF_004118635.1 Chlorobaculum sp. 24CR
GCACCCCTTGCTTCCGCTAAGATTTCGACAACAACAGACACCATCAACCAACTAACTCAGCAAACCCGATTCTCCATTTCCAGCTGAGGCAAAACAGAACATGAAACATCCTCGCAACCGAATTCTTTCGGCCCTTCATCCAGCGATATTGATACTCGCCGCAATCTTCTTGGCGGGTTGCTCAAAACCCACTGAGGAAGCAATCATTGGGAAGTGGGAAGAAGAAGGCAAAGCTGGAGAGTTCATCGAATTCTTTCACGACAAAACGTTTCTGATCAGCACCGGCAAGGAGCAGCTAAGCGGGAAATGGACGAAGGTCGGCGAAGACCGAATAAAGGCAGACATCACAACGTTGGGGACAACAGTCACAATGCTCTTTGAGGAGATTAGAATATCAGGGAATCAGATGACCGGCACTCTATACGTAGGGGGCGAACGGTCACGGTTCGCCATGAAACGATAGGCTAACAAGCGCATGGAGAGCAACGGCTGACCCGACCAGAGTCGAAATATGAATCGTAATTCAAACCCCTGTTCTGCATCGAGCACGCGCTCCCGGTCAGCCGTGCCTCATGCTTGACGTTAAACGGAATACAATCAGGACAATGAGCGAGAATCGCTATACAACTAGGCAACAAGTAGGTATCGCTCTTCGATTCCCCATTGTTGCACTGCTTACGTTGGTATGGGTTCTGTATCTATGGTGGTGGATTGCAGGGATAGGTATCGCAGGAGCAATCTTGTTTTGTATCTTGCAGCCATTAGCGTATCCATTTATTTATGCCTTCACCTACATTGCGTTTGCGTTCACAAACTCGAAAGAAGAAGTATTGCCAGAGTATTTTAAAGGCTACCCGGATGACTATATTGAGTTATGTAAGAGTTCGTTCAAAGTAGGGTTCAAGACCCTAAAGCGCTGGTTATTGGAAGGGTTTTCTATATGACTGATACTTTTCCGTTTAACAAGGCGCTACACTCGGACGGCAATTCCGCTGCGCTCCATTGTCGCCGGTGAGCTTGGTCGTTATTTTATTACTGACCAATAGCTTTGATTTGGAGATAAAGCCACTCAACCTATTCAAACCAAGTATTTCATAGCCCTTCCCCTCAATCGCCTTCCGAAACGCAGGCGTAATTTCGTTCCAAACCAAAATATCTACCCTGAACGGCAGTTCGGATTCCTGAAATGCTTCTTTAATCTCTTCCAGCAATTTCCAGTCAAGCGCTGATTTTGCTTTGATGGCAAGGTCGAGGTCTGACCAGGGTTTGGCCGTGCCGTGAACCCTTAAGCCGAAAACGATGATTTCAGCCTCCGGCACGAAAGGGTTCAGAAAGTTTCGCACCACTTCGCGGACAATCCACCCCAAACCCCGGCTTACTCGCTCTCACCCTCTTTTGACACCGCCGCACTCTCCACAACTTCCAACCGACCGACTTTCAGCTCTCCGACCTCCAGCGTTCCGATCCTCGCCTTTTTTATGAACAACCGGCCGATGACCATCCGCCCGATGGCCAGCACTCCAATCGCAACCGCGCCGATGCTGAGTGCTCCGATGGCGAGCGCGCCGATTGCCGCCGCGCCAGACGAGACCGCCGGAAAAGCTCGTGGTCTGCCAGGCATGGCTGAGAGTTCAGGGCTTTGCCCTGTTGACGGATGATGCTCGCCACCGCGCGTTGGGCGGCGATGAAGAAAGGTTTTCATGATACGGGTTCCTCCGGCTATGGATTGAACAATGAGAGCACACGCATTCTCGTGTATTTCATAGTAACCGCGTCCGGCTCGGCAACGGTTCCGACTGAACCAAAGACACAAAAACGCAACTTTCTACATAATCGTAGTTTTCTGTAAACACATTCATCAGCTCCGTCCGGCTTACCCTCCAGACGCCCGGCAAACTCTGGCAACAGACTCGAAAAACGTATCTCTTTCACCTCTTCAGCTCACTCGCCCGTGATGTGAATCTCGGCGTCCGGCAATGGACGAAAAATCGTACGTCAACAAGCCGGTTCTCCGCAAAGCCTGCCGACAAGGAGCGCTGAGCTTTTCTACGAAATAGTAGTAAAGCCGGTTTTTCAACAGAAATGTAGTTTTCTGCTCTACCTCTTTCAGCCACTTCGTAAAAAAAAGAGGCGCTTGCCGCAGGATCGACACGGTCTGACAAAAGCCGTTAAATCATTTTATATCAACGACTTAAAAATATTATCCAAAACATTTCAAGAAAAACAGCCATTCCGACCGCGCTTTGGCACGGACATTGCATCATATTCTTTAATTATTCAGGGCAGAAAAACGGAAAGCCTGAATATTTTCAGTCAACTTGACTCTTAACTAATAAATTAAGTACACCATGAGAAAAGTCGCGATTTATGGTAAAGGCGGTATCGGCAAATCCACCACCACCCAGAACACAGTTGCCGGTCTTGCGGAAGCAGGCAAAAAAGTGATGGTCGTAGGTTGCGACCCGAAAGCTGACTCCACCCGCCTCCTGCTTGGCGGTCTCCAGCAGAAAACCGTGCTCGACACCCTGCGCGAGGAGGGCGAAGAGGTCGAACTCGAAGATATCATCAAAGAGGGTTACAAAGCAACCCGCTGCACCGAGTCCGGCGGTCCTGAGCCTGGCGTCGGTTGCGCTGGCCGCGGCATCATCACCTCGGTCAACCTGCTCGAACAGCTCGGTGCTTACGATGACGAATGGGAACTCGACTACGTGTTCTACGATGTGCTTGGCGACGTTGTGTGCGGCGGCTTCGCCATGCCGATCCGCGATGGCAAGGCCGAAGAGATTTACATCGTCTGCTCCGGCGAAATGATGGCTATGTACGCGGCCAACAACATCTGCAAAGGTATCCTGAAATACGCCGATGCCGGCGGTGTTCGCCTCGGCGGCCTGATCTGCAACAGCCGCAAGGTTGACAACGAGAAAGAGATGATCGAAGAGCTGGCCAAGAAGCTCGGCACCCAGATGATCCATTTCGTGCCTCGCGACAACTTCGTTCAGCGCGCCGAAATCAACAGAAAGACTGTGATCGACTACGATCCGACCCATCCGCAGGCCGACGAGTACCGCGCCCTGGCTCGCAAGATCGATGAAAACAAGATGTTCGTCATTCCCAAGCCGCTCGAAATCGACGAGCTGGAGCAACTGCTGATCGAATTCGGTATCGCCAACTGAGATCAAGCACGGCTTAAAGATTTAAACAACAAAACGGAGAACACACACATGTTAATGATCAGAACCATCGTCAGGCCGGAAAAAGTACATGAGGTCATGCAGGGCCTGCTCGACGCAGGATACCCGGCAGTCACCAAAATCTCGGTTGTCGGACGAGGCAAGCAGCGCGGTCTGCGCGTCGGCGATGTGGTCTATGACGAACTGCCGAAGGAGATGCTGTTCATGGTCGTGCCGGACGCCGACAAAGACTTCGTCATCCGCGCCATCATGGACAACGCCAAGACCGGCGACGGCAAGTTCGGTGACGGTAAAATTTTCGTCTCCGCTGTCGAAGAGGTCTATACGATCAGCTCCGGAATGAAGGAAACCGAGACGATGCTTGAAGCAAAGGAGGCATGATGAAAGAGATCATTTCAGTCATTCGAATCAACAAGGTGAACGAAACCAAGAAAGCGCTCATCGACGCCGGCATCTCCTCCTTCACGGCGACCGGCCGGGTTATGGGACGCGGCAAGGGGCAGGTTCACTACGACATCCTCCAGGGCGCCGAAGCGGGCCATCCGGAGGCGATTGCCCAGCTCGGTAACGCGCCGAGGCTCGTCGCCAAGAGAATCCTGACCGTGGTCGTGCCCGACGATCTCTGCCAGACGGCTATCGACACGATCATCAAAACCAACCAGACCGGCAAGCCGGGAGACGGCAAGATTTTCGTGACGCCGATTCTGGACACCGTCAGGGTCAGAACCGGAGAGGAAGGCGACGTGGCGCTGAACTGACGCTAAACTGAGACAACTTATCAAGGTGTAAACGGAGAACGCTACAATGCAGGCGAAAGTAAACTTACCCGATCCCTCCCTGATTACCGAGGAGCTGATCAATAAATACCCGGCCAAGGTCGCAAAGAAGCGCAGGAAGTCGATTGTGGTCAACGACCCGGAGACCACTCCTGAAGTGCAGGCCAACGTCCGCACGGTTCCGGGCATCATCACGCAGCGCGGCTGCTCCTACGCTGGCTGCAAGGGCGTGGTGCTCGGCCCGACGCGCGACATCGTCAACATCGTGCACGGCCCGATCGGTTGCAGCTTTTACGCTTGGCTGACCCGCCGGAACCAGACCAGACCGGAAACCCCGGAGCATGAAAACTACATCACCTACTGCTTCTCGACCGATATGCAGGAGGAGCACGTAGTGTTCGGCGGCGAAAAGAAACTGAAGGTGGCCATCCAGGAGGCTTATGATCTCTTTCACCCGAAAGCCATCGCGATCTTCTCGACCTGCCCGGTCGGCCTGATCGGTGATGACGTGCACGCCGCTTCCCGCGAAATGAAAGCCAAGTTCGGCGACTGCAACGTCTTCGGCTTCAGTTGCGAAGGCTACCGCGGCGTCAGCCAGTCGGCTGGCCACCACATCGCCAACAACGGCGTGTTCAAGCACATGGTGGGCAACAACAACGAAGTCAAGGCCGGCAAGTTCAAGCTGAACCTGCTCGGCGAATACAACATCGGCGGCGACGCCTTCGAGATCGAGCGCATTTTCGACAAGTGCGGCATCACGCTGGTGGCATCCTTCAGCGGCAACTCGACGGTGGGCGCCATCGAGAACGCTCATACCGCCGACCTGAACGTCATCATGTGCCACCGCTCGATCAACTACATGGGCGACATGATGGAGACCAAGTACGGGATTCCGTGGATGAAGGTCAACTTCGTCGGCGCCGAATCGACCACCAAGTCGCTGCGCAAAATCGCCGAGTACTTCGGTGACGAGGAGCTGAAAGCCAGGGTCGAAGAGGTGATCGCCGAAGAGATGCCCGCCGTCAAGGCGATCATCGACGAGATCCGCCCGCGCACCGAGGGCAAAACCGCCATGCTGTTCGTCGGCGGCTCGCGCGCGCACCACTACCAGGATCTGTTCACCGAACTCGGCATGACGACCATCGCCGCCGGTTACGAGTTCGCTCACCGCGATGACTACGAAGGCCGCGAAGTGCTGCCAAAAATCAAGATCGATGCCGACAGCAAGAACATCGAAGAGCTGAAGGTCACTGCCGATCCCGATTTGTACAATCCGAGAAAAACCGAGGCCGAACTCGAAGAGCTGAAAGCCAAAGGCCTTGAGATCAACGGCTATGAAGGCATGATGAAGCAGATGATGAAGAAAACCCTCGTGGTCGATGACGTCAGCCACTACGAGTCTGAAAAGCTCATCGAGCTGTACAAGCCCGACATCTTCTGCGCCGGTATCAAGGAGAAATACGTCGTCCAGAAGATGGGCGTGCCGCTCAAGCAGCTTCACAGCTACGACTACGGCGGTCCGTACACCGGCTTCAAAGGCGCGGTGAACTTCTACAAAGACATCGACCGCATGGTCAACAACCCGGTCTGGAAGATGATTAAAGCGCCCTGGGAGAAAGCCGAATCGGAATCGCTGGAAGCCAGCTACGTCGCATCATAAGATGTAAAATATTATAAAGGAGAATAATCGATGTTATTACGTCATACCACAAAAGAGGTCAAAGAGCGCGAGGGGCTGACGATCAATCCGGCGAAGACCTGCCAGCCGATCGGCGCCATGTATGCCGCCCTCGGCGTGCACGGCTGCCTGCCTCACAGCCACGGCTCGCAGGGTTGCTGCTCCTACCACCGCAGCACCCTGACCCGCCACTACAAGGAGCCGGTGATGGCCGCCACCAGCTCGTTCACCGAAGGCGCTTCGGTGTTCGGCGGCCAGGCCAACCTGCTTGCGGCTATCGAAACCATCTTCTCGGTCTATGATCCGGAAGTGATCGCGGTGCACTCGACCTGCCTGTCCGAAACCATCGGCGACGACTTGCAGCAGATCACCAAAAAGGCCAAGGACGACGGCAAGATTCCTGAAGGCAAATACGTCATCTACGCCAGCACACCGAGCTTCGTCGGTTCGCACATCACCGGTTACGCCAACATGGTGGTGGGCATGGCCGAGCAGTTCGCAAAGTCAATCGGCGAGAAGAACGACAAGGTCAACGTCATCGCGGGCTGGATGGAGCCGTCCGACATGCGTGAAATCAAGTCGCTGGCCTCGCGGCTCGGCGTCAAAATCGTGCTCTTCCCCGACACTTCCGACGTGCTCGACGCGCCGCAGACCGGCAAGCACGAGTTCTATCCGAAAGGGGGCACCACCATCGCCGAGCTGATAAGCGCCGGTGACAGCAAGTGCTCGCTCGCCGTCGGCTGCATCAGCGCCGAACCGGCAGCCGTCGCGCTCGACAAAAAGTGCAAGGTGCCGTTCGAGACGGTTGACATGCCCATCGGCCTGTCGGCGACCGACCGCTTCATCATGGCTCTCAGCAAGGCTGGCGGCGTGAAGGTGCCAGACGAAATCACCGCCGAGCGTGGCCGTCTGGTCGATGTCATGGCCGACATGGAGCAGTACTTCTACGGCAAGAAGGTGGCGCTGTTCGGCGACCCCGACCAGCTCATGCCGCTCACCGAGTTCCTGCTCGACCTCGGCATGATTCCGGCGCACATCGTCAGCGGCACGCCGGGCAACCGCTTCGAGAAGCGCATGAGGGAGATTCTCGAACGCGCGCCGGGCGCGAACTTCCGGAACGGCGCGCAGGCCGACATGTTCCTGCTCCACCAGTGGATCAAGAACGAGCCGGTTGACCTGCTCATCGGCAACACCTACGGCAAGTACATCGCGCGTGACGAAGACATCCCGTTCGTGCGCTTCGGCTTCCCGATTCTCGACCGTATCGGCCACAGCTACTTCCCGAATATCGGCTACAGCGGCTCGCTCAGGCTGGTCGAGAAAATCCTCGGCGTGCTCATGGATCGTCAGGACCAGACGGCCCTGGAGGAGAGGTTCGAGCTGGTGATGTGAGGGTCTGCAAGGGCCGGTTCGCGATCCAGAGGCTTGCCGGGCGGTGCATTCCAGAACACCGTCCGCCTGCCTGCGAGCCGGTCACGGCGACAACGCATCGACAAGTTGACAACAGGATTTACAACCGTCCGCCTTCGATAACGGAAGGCGGGCGACAATGAAGGGAAAGGAAATGGATACGCAGAACATCAACCTGCTCGAAGGCAGGGAAAAACAGGTCTATGAGAAGACGGCGGGCGGCGCGGAAGTTGACATCGCCTGCGAGAAGACCAGCCTCTCCGGCTCGGTCAGCCAGCGGGCCTGCGTCTTCTGCGGTTCACGTGTCGTGCTCTATCCGGTAGCCGACGCGATTCACATCGTGCACGGCCCGATCGGTTGCGCCGCCTACACCTGGGATATCCGGGGAGCGGTTTCGTCGGGACCGGAGCTGCACCGGCTCAGCTTTTCGACCGACCTCCAGGAGATGGACGTCATCTACGGCGGCGAAAAGAAGCTCTACCGTTCACTCATCGAACTGATCGACCAGTACCAGCCCAACGCGGCATTCATCTATTCGACCTGCATCATCGGCCTCATCGGCGACGACATCGATGCGGTCTGCAAAAAAGTTGCAAAAGAGAAAGGAATCCCGGTTTTGCCGGTGCATTCCGAAGGATTCAAGGGCACCAAGAAGGATGGCTACAAAGCCGCCTGCCTGGCCCTCATGAAGCTGATCGGCCAGGGTTCGACCGAGGGGATCAGCAAATACAGCATCAACATTCTCGGCGAATTCAACCTCGCCGGAGAAGCCTGGATCATCCGGGAATATTATGAAAAGATGGGCATCGAGGTGGTCGCCACCATGACCGGCGATGGCCGCATCGACGCCATCCGCCGCTCGCACGGCGCATCGCTCAACGTGGTGCAGTGCTCCGGCTCGATGACCACGCTCGCCAAAGAGATGGAGGAGAAATACGGCATTCCCTTTATCCGGGTGTCGTACTTCGGCTTCGAGGATATGAGCAAATCGCTCTACGACGTGGCGCAGCACTTCCCCGAAAGGCCCGACATCATGGAGAAGGCCAAGGAGATCGTGCGCGACGAAATCAGGAAATACTACCCCGAGATGCAGAAGTTCAAGGCGGCGCTCGCCGGCAAGAAAGCCGCGATCTACGTCGGCGGAGCATTCAAGACCTTCTCGCTCATCAAGGCGCTGCGCACCATCGGCATGTCGGTGGTGCTGGCCGGTTCGCAGACCGGTAACCAGCAGGACTACAAGAACCTGAAGGAGATGTGCGACGAAGGCACGGTGATCGTTGACGACTCCAACCCGGTCGAGCTCTCCAAGTTCATTCTCGAAAAGGAGGCCGACCTCTTGATCGGCGGCGTCAAGGAGCGCCCCATCGCCTTCAAGCTCGGTGTCGCTTTCTGCGACCACAACCACGAGCGCAAGATTCCGCTCGCCGGATTCATCGGCATGTACTATTTCGCCAGGGAGGTTTACGAATCGGTGATGAGCCCCGTATGGCAGTTCGCACCGCGAAAAGGAGGTGCACAATGACGACCAACGGTTCAGCGACAAAAACCATGACGGCCAAAACGGCCACGCAGAACGCCTGCAAGCTCTGCAATCCGCTGGGCGCGTGCCTGGCCTTCCGCGGCATCGAAAAGTGCGTGCCGTTCCTGCACGGCTCGCAGGGGTGCGCCACCTACATCCGGCGCTACCTCATCAGCCACTACAAGGAGCCGATCGACATCGCCTCGTCGAACTTCAACGAAGAGACGGCCGTGTTCGGCGGCAGCCACAACCTGAAGCTCGGCCTCAAGAACGTCACGCAGCAGTACCAGCCGCAGGTGATCGGCATCGCCACCACCTGCCTGTCGGAAACCATCGGCGACGACGTGCCGATGATCCTGAAGGAGTACAAGGCGATCATGGGTGAGGCCGATCTGCCGACCATGGTCTTCGCCTCGACGCCGAGCTACCAGGGCAGCCACATCGACGGCTTCCACGCCGCCGTGCGCTCCGCCGTCCAGACCTTCGCCACCGGCGGCGCGAAAAAGAACCTCGTCAACCTCTTTTCGGGGATGATTTCACCGGCGGACATCCGCTACCTGAAGGAGATTCTCAAGGAGTTCGGGATGCCGTTCATGCTCTTGCCCGACTATTCGCAGACGCTCGACGGCGGCCCGTGGGCCGAGTACCACCGCATTCCGCCCGGCGGCACCCCGACCAGCGCCATCGCCGAGAGCGGCAGCGCGGCGGCCAGCATCGAGTTCGGCTCGACGCTCGAAGCCAAAAAGTCGGCGGCAGGCTACCTCGAAGAGAGCTTCGGCGTGCCGCGCCACCAGTTGCCCCTGCCGATCGGCGTCAAGGCGAGCGACCGCTTCTTCACGCTGCTCGAAGAGCTGACCGGACAGCCGATGCCCGAAAAGTACGAAGACGAACGCCGCCGCCTGATCGACGCTTACGCCGACGGCCACAAGTATGTCTTCGGCAGAAAAGCGATTCTGTACGGCGAGGAGGATCTGGTGATTTCGATGGCCGCTTTCCTGCGCGAATTCGGCGTCGTACCGGTGCTTTGCGCCTCGGGCGGCAAGAGCGGGCTGATGAAAAAGCGGATGCTGGAGCTGATTCCCGATCTGGAAGAGCTTGAAATCCAGGTGCGCGAAGGGGTTGACTTCGTTGACATCGAAAACGAAGCCAAAGTGCTCAAGCCGGACTTCCTCATCGGCAACAGCAAAGGGTTCACGATGTCGCGCAAGAACGAGTTGCCGCTCATCCGCGTCGGCTTCCCGATTCACGACCGCTTCGGCGGCCAGCGCCTGCACCACCTCGGCTACCGGGGCACGCAGGAGCTGTTCGACCGCATCGTCAACACCGTCATCGAAGAGCGCCAGAATTCGTCGCCGGTTGGCTACACCTATATCTGACGGAAATCCAGAGAGAACCGGCCTCGAAATCGCTAGCGAAATCGAAACCGGACGCAGCAGTACTGAAGTTCGCGAGGAAAAACGTATGAAGTAATTACCCGGCATCTCGATCCGGAAAAGAGAGAGGCCGGAAATGCCTGAAGGGGGCACAAGGGAGACACCATAATGACGCTCAATATCCAGAACCATCCGTGCTTCAACGACTCCGCGAGGCACACCTTCGGAAGAATCCACCTTCCGGTCGCGCCGAAGTGCAACATCCAGTGCAACTATTGCAACCGGAAGTTCGACTGCATGAACGAAAACCGCCCCGGCGTTTCCAGCAAGCTGCTCTCGCCAAAGCAAGCGCTCTGGTACCTCGAAGGCGCCATGAAGCTCTCGCCGAACATCTCGGTGGTGGGCATCGCCGGCCCCGGCGACCCCTTCGCCAACCCGGACGAGACGATGGAGACCCTGCGGCTCGTGCGTGAGAAGTACCCGGAGATGCTGCTCTGCGTGGCCACCAACGGCCTCGACGTGCTGCCCTACATCGAGGAGCTGGCCGAGTTGCAGGTGAGCCACGTCACCTTGACGATCAACGCCATCGATCCGGAGATCGGTCAGGAGATCTACGCCTGGGTTCGTTACCAGAAGCGCATGTACCGCGACCGCCAGGCCGCCGAGCTCTTGCTCGAAAACCAGCTCGCCGCCCTGCAAAAGCTCAAGAGGTTCGGCGTTACGGCCAAGGTCAACTCGATCATCATCCCCGGCGTCAACGACGAGCATGTGGTCGAAGTGGCCCGCCAGGTCGCCTCGATGGGCGCGGACATCCTGAACTGCCTGCCCTACTACAACACGACGGAGACGGTGTTCGAGAATATCCCCGAACCCGATGCAGAGATGGTCAGAGAGATTCAGGCCGAAGCCGGAAAGCTCTTGCCGCAGATGAAGCACTGCGCCCGCTGCCGCGCCGACGCGGTTGGCATCATCGGCGAATTCAACAGCGACGAGATGATGCAGAAGCTCGCCGAAGCGTCGCGGATGCCGAAAAATCCCGATGAGCACCGCCCGTACATCGCCGTGGCGAGCCTCGAAGGGGTGCTCATCAACCAGCATCTCGGCGAAGCCGACCGCTTCCTGATCTACGCGCTCGCCGAAGACAAGAAGGGCTGCGCCCTCATCGATTCACGCCCGGCCCCGCCACCCGGTGGCGGCAAGAGCCGCTGGGAAGCGCTCGCCGCGACGCTCGCCGACTGCCGCGCCGTCTTGGTCAACAGCGCCGGAGACTCGCCGCAATCGGTGCTCAAGGCGAGCGGCATCGACGTCCTGTCGCTCGAAGGGGTGATCGAAGAGGCGGTCTATGGTGTCTTCACCGGCCAGAACCTCAAACACCTGATGAAAAGCAGCCAGATCCACGCCTGCAAATCAGGATGCAGCGGCGCAGGCAACGGGTGCGACTGAAGAGAATTATGAATGATGAATGCTGAATTATGAATTGAAAGAGCAAGATCAGACGGATTCGTCCGATTGGTCTGATCCGACTGATCTTGAAAAACCCAATCCCCGGTTTAAAAACCGGGGCAACTGAAGAAAATGTAAGAGCAAATGTCCGCAGGGTTAAAACCCTGCTGAATATGGGACAACCCAACCACAACAATCAGAAAAAACCAACCACCATGGACAAACCGTCACATCACATTTTCGTTTGCGCCAGCTTCCGCGCTCAGGGTGCTCCGCAGGGCATGTGCCACAAGAAAGAGTCGCTGAACCTGATCCCTTACCTCGAAAGCGAGCTTGCCGACCGCGGCATGAGCGACGTCGCCGTTTCAGCCACGGCCTGCCTGAACCTCTGCGAAAAAGGGCCGGTGCTGGTCGTCTATCCCGAAAACTTCTGGTACGGCGAAATCGACAGCGAAGACAAAGTGGATGAAATCCTCGACGCGCTCGAAGAGGGCGAAGCCTGCGAGGATCACATAATCAACTGAGCACTTCCTTCCCTTCAGGAAGCCGGGGGAGGCCGCCTTGCGTTAACTGGAGACGCAAGGCGTTCCCCCATTTTTTTTTGCCATTCGCTATTACTTTTAGTACATATCGAACCGTGTGTAGCCCAAACAAAAAACGGCTCTTTTATTTGCAAATCGTTATAACCTGAAATGCTAAACGATCGGTCGGATCAGTCCAATCTGACCGATCCGACCGATCTTAAAACCCCGAACACATCGCATGAAAAAAACTTCACTTATCGCCCTGCTGGCTCTGCTCTCCGCCACGGCGAATGCCCAGAATAATCAGGCCGACAGCGCATCACCGGAATACATCGCTCCCGAAATCACCGTATCGGGCAAAAAGGGCGACCTCTTGCAAAACGTCACCGGAAAAGAGTCCGCCGTGCTCAATCCGTCGCAAATGTCGGTTTACAAGGTCATCAACATGATGCCCTCGGTCAGCCAGCAGAGCGTCGATCCCTACGGGCTGGCCGATACCGTGAACTACCACGAGGCGTTCCGCTTCCGGGGCGTCGAGGCAACCGCTGGCGGCGTTCCGGCCACGACAGCCAACGTCGAAGGGCTGCCTGTAACCGGAAGGCCCGGCGGCGGAGCCACCATCTACGACCTCGAAAATTTCGAGAACATCGCCGTTTACAGCGGCGTCATGCCCGCCAACATCGGCCTCGGCATCGCCGACGTGGGGGGCAAGATTGACATGACCATCAAGCGCCCGGCGGAGAAGCTCGGCGTCACCGTCAAGCAGAGCGTCGGCAGCCACGACTACCGCCGCACCTACCTGCGCATCGACACCGGCGAACTCGGCGGCGGCTTCAAGGCGTTCGCTTCCGGCTCGACCAGTTACGCCGAAAAGTGGAAAGGGTACGGCGCGAGCAACCGCAACAACCTGATGTTCGGCGCAACGAAAACGTTCAGCGACAAGGTGAAACTCGAAGCGTTCGCGACGTACAGCAAGGGCAACATTCACCCCTACAAGGCGTTGAGTTACGCCGAAATCCAGAATCTCGACAGCGCTTACGACGCCGATTACAGCAACGATCCGACGAAATACGACTACTACGGCTACAACAAGAACGAATTCGAGGACTGGATGGTGATGGCCAACCTCGAAATCAAAACCGGCGAAAAGTCGAAGCTCAACCTCAAACCCTACTACTGGAGCGACAAGGGCTACTACATGGAATCGATCACCGGTAGCAAAGTTCGCCGCTGGGACATCGACCATGACCTCAAGGGAATCTTGGCCGAATACACCACGAAGCTCGGCAAGGTCGATCTCGATTTTGGCTACCTCTGCCATACGCAAGAGCGTCCCGGCCCGCCGACCTCGTGGAAAAACTACACCGTCAGCGGAAGTACGCTCCAACTCGGCGGATGGGCGATCCTCTCCAACACTTCGAGCCACGAACTGCACGAACCCTTCATCGAGGCGAAGTACCGCACCGGCGACTGGCTGCTCGAAGGCGGCGTGAAGTACGTCAACTACACCCTGCCATCGATTCTGACCTACGACACAACCGGAATCGGTGACGTCAGTTACGACGATGCGCTCGCCGCCGATCCGGCCATCGTCGCGGCCAAAAGCGCTGAATCGACGAAGAGCTTCAGCCGTCTCTTTCCCGACGTGACGATCACCCGAAGCATTGGAGACAATTCGTCGGTGCACCTGGCGTATGGCGAAAACTACGTCACCCATGTGGACATTTATCCCTACTTCATCTCGCAGTATGCCACCTTTTCAGCTCACAACATCACCTTCCAGCAGCTCTGGGACGAACGGAAGATGGAGATTTCGCGCAACTTCGAGCTGGGCCTGAAGATGAACGGCAGCAACTGGAGCGTCGCGCCAACCGTTTATTACGCCATTCACAACAACAAGCAGGCCATCTTCCAGGACCCCGACCTCGGCATCTCCTACCCGATGAACAACGCCAACGCCACGGGCTACGGCTTCGAGCTGGAAGGTGAGTACAAGCCATCGAGCAAGCTGAAATGCTACGGTTCGTTCTCGTGGAACCGCTTCTGCTTCGATGAAAATATCCGCTCTGAAAGCGGCGCCCTGATCGATGTCAAAGGCAACCAGGTGCCCGACGCGCCGGAGTTCATGGCCAAAGGCATGGTCAGCTACACCATCGGCGAGTTCACGATTTCACCGGTCGTCCGCTACTCCTCCGAGCGTTACGGCGACGTGCCGCACCAGCAGAAGATCGACGGCGCGACGCTCTTCGACCTCGATCTCACCTGGAGCAGGGCGATGCTCGGCTTCCGGAATGTGGATTGCTCGCTCTCGTTCATCAACCTGTTCGACAAAAAATACGTCAGCCTTATCAGTACGTCAGATTACAAAACCCTGAACAGCTCGTACCAGCCCGGCGCGCCGTTTACGGTGGTCGCCTCGGTCGCGGTGCACTACTGAGCGGTTATTCCCGAATGTGTTCTCCTGTTCTTTCTCCGTTACACCCTCCCGGCGGCTGGTTCCCGCCGGGATTTATTCATCTTGTGTTCTATATTACCGTATGATTATTTATTGCAACGTAACGGACACCGCACGTGAGCACAACAAAAGACCCCATCGGCATCGAAGGTTCGATCTGGTTCCAGAAGTCCCAGAACCGCTTCCTCGGCGGAGACCGGATCGCCCTGCTTGAAAAGATCGACGAACTCGGCTCGATCAACAGCGCGGCCAAAGCTGCGGGCATCAGCTACAAAACCGCCTGGCACCTGGTGAACATGATGAACAACCTCTCCGAAAAACCGCTCGTTGACCGCATGACCGGCGGCAAGGGCGGCGGCGGCACCGTGCTCACCCGCGAGGGGCGGCAGGTGATCGAAAAGTACCGCATCGTGCAGGAGGAGCACCGCAAATTCCTCGAAAATCTCGAAGAGCGGCTCGGCGACACAAGAAACCTTTACCAGTTCCTGCGCCGCATTTCGATGCGCATCAGCGCCCGCAACACCTTCGCCGGCCTCATCACCGAAATTACGCGAGGCGCGGTCAACGCCGAAATCATCATCACGCTCAACGGCGGCCAACAGATCGTTTCAACCATCACCAATGGCGCGGTCGATAACCTCGGTCTGAAAACGGGGATGAGCGCCTACGCCATTGTCAAGTCCAGCTCGGTCATGGTGGGCCGCGACCTGCAAGGCAAAAAACTGAGCGCGAGGAACATCATTTGCGGCACCGTGCAACGGGTGATCGAAGACCCGGTCAACAGCGAAATCGACCTCGAAATCGGCGGTGGCAACATCATTTCAGCCATTATCACCAAAACCAGCACCGGCAAACTCGACCTCAAAGAGGGCCAGCAAGTCTGCGCGATTTTCAAAGCTTCCGACGTCATTATCGGCGTGAACTGATAAAAATACGGGTTATGTGGAGTTGCCGGAAAAGTCCGTGTTTGTCCACAAAGTCCACCAAAGCTCACGCCCAACGCTATAACCGGAAAAATACAACGAAACTCATGCTAAAACGCCTCAAAACGCTGCTTCTCGCCCTTCTGCTCGCCTTGACCGCCGTCAATGCCTTTGCTGGCGAAATCCGCCTGTCGGCGGGAGCAGGTATGAAAACGGTGCTCGACGTGCTGTCGGGAAAATTCGCGAAAGCGCACCCCGGCGCAATATTTATCAAAAACTACGCGGCTGCGGGCGCTCTGGCGATGCAGATCGAAAACGGCGCTCCGGCGGATGTCTATATTTCGGCGGATTCAAAATGGGTGGAGTACCTCAAAGTCAAAAAGCTGCTCGCTCCGGCATGGGTTGCTCCGTTTGCCTGGAATGAAATTGTGGTGATTGGCGCTCCGTCGCGGAAAATTACGTCAATGCACGACCTGACGAAGCTTGGCCGAATCGCTCTCGGCAATCCGAGCAGCGCGCCCGCCGGTGAAATGGCGATGGAGGCGATCAAATCCGCGGGCCTCGAAAAGCAGCTTGCCGGAAAGCTGGTCATGACGCGCGACATGCCGCAAACCCTGATGTACGCCGAAACCGGCACGGTTGACGCCGCCTTCGTGCACCTGACCGAAGCGCTAACCGCCAGAAAGGCGAAGATACTCTTCGCCGTGCCGCACTCACTCTACACCCGAACCCCCTTCACGATGGCGCTCACCCCAAACGGAGCCGCGAACACCGAGGCGAGGGCGTTTTTCAGCTATCTCGGAAGTGCCGAAGCGAAGGGAATTTTGAAGCGCTACGGGTATCTGATGCGGTAGCGCGAACGCGGGTGGGGGTTCGCGAAGTCAGCAAGTGCTTTCCCATTGAAAAAAATTGATATTCTTGCAATCAATGAAGTGATTTTGTTTTGCCTCAGCTGGAAATGGAGAATCGGGTTTGCTGAGTTAGTTGGTTGATGGTGTCTGTTGTTGTCGAAATCTTAGCGGAAGCAAGGGGTG
>NZ_SDGU01000073.1 GCF_004118635.1 Chlorobaculum sp. 24CR
ATACATTATGACTTTTATGAATATATGTGCTCAATTATTACACTTTTATCTTTAACGAAGCAGAGCTTCGGGGAATATATCCCATAGAGATTAAAATCGCTCACCCTCCTTATCTTTCATCTCCCAGCACGACTTGATACAGTTCCATAATCCCAAGCTAAACATTGTTTCATAAATCTTTATTTCTTGACGAATTTTCTTGGAATGTATTTGTTGGTCTTTTAATTGTAGCTTAAGCTTTTTGTTCTTGTATTTCAAAGAATCTTTTTCTTTAATATCTCTCACTATGCGATTGCGTGCCTTTTTTGCCCATAATAATAATTCAGCAAAATCAGCATCATCGCCTGGATATTGATCTTGTAGTGGCTTACCGTTACTCCTCATAATTGGCATCACTCATATAGATTCATTTATTAAATTAACAGGCAAATGTCCCATATCTCAACCTACCATAACGCTTTGCGTGCCGACGAATTCAGACTCCAGCTTTGGCTCGCCATCCTCAAGCAGCATCTCAACGACTTCTCGAAGATTTTGATTTAATTCATCCAGACTTTCAGCCTGAGTATGCGCTCCCTGAAATCCAGGGATTAAGCCTACATACATGCCCGTATCAGGACAACGTTCAACAATTGCCGTATAGCTTTTCATAACAGTATTTCCTCGTGTTAATTGCATATGGTTTCCATATAACGCCCCTCGCTTCTTTACCAGACGATAACAGTGGCTTGAGCAAAGCCACAAACTCCGCTCTTACTGCACTCAACGCGACACCAACACATCTGGCAAATTTTTCCTCTGAATCAATGTAGTATTTCGTCAGAAAATCCCCATGCGGTTCAGTCAGTCTGAGCACAACCGACCACAGATTTTCAGCTCGACGGTGCCCCAAGAGGGCAGACACGCAGGTCTGCCCCTACAGTGAAAAATCACAAAAAAGTCCCCGCACCCCGCCTTCCTCCAAAATCCAAATCCCCCCTCAACCAAAAATCACGCTAACCTTACAGGCGACTCTATATAAATACCGCCCATAAATATACCCCCTTTACAGCCATAACAATCGTTAAAATAAAATTTACAGCCGCTGGTGAATTTTTCGCCGTGGATCGGGGTTTCTTCATCGTTGTCACTCTCGACAACCAAACATCAACCATTCATCAACCACATAACGCTCTTTATGGATACCCTGTTTCTCGCGCGTTTGCAATTCGCCCTGACGTCGGTGTTCCACTTCTTCTTCGTTCCCCTTACCCTCGGACTCTCCATTTTCACGGCGATCATGGAAACCGCGTGGGTCAGGACGGGCAAGGAGAAGTACCGTCAGTTGGCCAAATTCTGGGGACACCTGTTTCTCATCAACTTCGCCATCGGCGTCGTGACCGGCATCGTCATGGAGTTCCAGTTCGGCATGAACTGGTCGCAATACTCCCGCTTCGTCGGCGACATCTTCGGCGTGCCGCTCGCCATCGAGGCGCTGCTCGCCTTCTTCCTCGAATCGACCTTTCTCGGCATCTGGGTCTTCGGCTGGGATCGCATCCCGAAAGGGCTGCACGCAGCCTCGATCTGGCTGGTCGCTCTCGGCTCGAACCTTTCGGCGCTCTGGATCCTGGTCGCCAACTCCTTCATGCAGTCGCCGGTGGGCTTCCAGATGGCCGCTGACGGCTCGCGGGCTGAAATGACCAGCTTCTCGGAGCTGCTCTTCAACCCTTACGTCTGGTTGCAGTTTCCGCACGTCATCACCGCCGGCATCACCACGGGCGGATTCCTGGTGATCGCGGTCAGCGTGTGGCATCTCATCAGGAAAACCCAGGACGAGGATGCGTTCAAAACATCGCTCAAGTTTGGAGCGATCTACGCTTTCATCGGCACCGTGCTGGTCACGATGGCCGGTCACACACAGATGCAGGAGATGGTGCACAACCAGCCGATGAAGGTGGCCGCCGCCGAAGCGCTCTGGGAAACCGAAAACCCGGCGAGTTTCTCGCTCTTCACCATTGGCGACGAAGAGAAAATGGAGGATGTCTTCTCGATCCGCGTGCCTGGAATGCTCTCGTTCCTGGCCTACAACAACTTCTCCGGCGAGGTCAAGGGCATCCGCGAACTGCAGGAGGGGGCGGTCACGAAATACGGCCCCGGCAACTACATACCGTCGGTCATCACCGCCTACTGGAGCTTCCGCTTCATGGTGGGGGCGGGTACGCTGATGCTGCTGGCCGCCGCGATCGCGCTCTTCAAGGTGATCCGCGAGGACTACACCTTCGGCAAGCTCACCGCAGCACTGCTGCTCTCGGCGTTCACGCTCCCCTTCATCGCCAACTCGGCGGGGTGGATTCTGACCGAGATGGGCCGCCAGCCGTGGATTGTCGTCGGGCTGCTCAAAACCGAACAGGCGGTAACGCCCGCCTCGGTGGTCAGCGGCGCTGAACTGCTCACCTCGGTGGTGGTGTTCACCCTCATCTACAGCGCGCTGACGCTCGTCGATGTGCTGCTCTTGAAAAAATATGCAACGGCTGGCCTGCACGGCGCCGAATAAACCGAAAAGGAGACAACTATGGATTTGCAGACCATGCAGATAATCTGGTTCATTCTGGTCGCCGTTCTGTTCACCGGATTCTTCATTCTCGAAGGATTCGATTTCGGCGTCGGCATTTTGCTCCCCTTCATGGGCAAGGATGACCTCGAACGCCGCACGGTGATCAACACCATCGGCCCCTTCTGGGACGGTAACGAAGTGTGGCTCATCACGGCTGGCGGCGCGATCTTCGCGGCGTTTCCGCACTGGTACGCCACGCTTTTCAGCGGCTTCTACCTGGCGCTCTTGCTCATGCTGGTGGCGCTGATCTTTCGCGGCCTCGCGTTCGAGTACCGCAGCAAGCGCGACAACCCGGCGTGGCGCAGCTTCTGGGACTGGAGCATCTTCTTCGGCAGCGCCATTCCAGCCCTGCTCTGGGGCGTGGCGATGGCCAACTTCATCCGTGGCGTGCCGATTGACGAGTCGATGAACTACACCGGCGGCTTCTTCAACCTGCTCAACCCTTACGCGCTGGCCTGCGGCCTGGCCTCACTGACGATCTTCACGCTGCACGGCGCGGTGTTCCTGACGCTCAAAACCACCGACGAACTGCAAGAACGCGCGATGGGGCTGGCCAAAAAGGTCTGGATTCCGGCCACCTTGCTCTCGCTGGTCTTCGCGGTTTATACCTTCGTCGAGACCGACCTCTTCGCCCGCCTCGGCGTCAACCCCGGCGCGATTCCGATCTTCAGCGTACTGGCGCTGCTGTCGGTGATCGTGCTGCTCAACAAGGGCGCATCCGGCTGGGCGTTCGTCATGACCGCCATTTCGATTGCCTTCTCGACCATCACCATCTTCATGGGCCTCTTCCCGCGAGTGCTGGTATCGAGCACCAACCCCGACTGGAGCCTGACGATCTACAACGCCTCGTCGTCGGAGTACACCCTCGGCATCATGACGACGGTCGCCGCGATCTTCGTGCCGATCGTGCTGCTCTACCAGGGCTGGAGCTACTGGGTTTTCCGCCAGCGCGTCTCGAAAAACTCGAAGCTGGAGTACTGATTATCCGGGAGCGCTGCGCTCCCGGCTTTTGAGACAGTCACATGTTCATTTCTGCAAGGGCGGGCCAGAGTGTCCGCCCTTGCAGCTTTCCCGCCAATTGCGCACGCTCATCCCTCCGGAAGTGCCATCCCGACAAAGCGGTACGTCAACCTGTTACTGCCAGAATTATGATACCATGCGATTCAGTCTTGCCTGTAGCGAAATCGAACGCGTATGCAAAAAAACGAAACCCGGCTCAAAGCCGGGCTTCGCAGAAGAAGTATGAGACTACCTTATTACGCCTCGCCGACAAAAAATGCTCTTTTCCGCATGACAAGGCTTATGAGACCGCCGATTCCGAGAAGAGCAATGGTATTCGGCTCCGGGATGGGATGCGGCGGAAGTGGTGTCAACTGAAGCGCGTTCACCTGACCGTCTGCCAGTTGAAACGACATGGTATCTCCCCCAGCTAAAGACGTGACAAAATACTCCTGCACATCATAGGTGGTACCGGTACTATCTTCATACCAGGTATAAGGCACGGAAGCTTCAGCCGTTGATACGCCTGATATTCCCTGCAAAACCGCAGCGGTCTGGCCGCGTTCCGTATAAACATAGACGTGTCCTGTAGTCAAATAAAGGATCCTCGAAGCAGAGCTTCGAGGTATTTAGAAGAGTTGGAGCTGCTGTGAATGCAACTTTTTATACTCAATTTCTCGACCTTGAC
>NZ_SDGU01000008.1 GCF_004118635.1 Chlorobaculum sp. 24CR
CGTCCGGGCTGAAAGCTGCGGCAGAGACCCCGTCTGAATGTCCGGAGAGGGTCATGAGGCAGTTGCCGGATGCGGCATCCCAGATATTGAGGGTGTTGTCACGAGAGCCGGAAATGATGCGCGATCCGTCCGGGCTGAACGCGGCGGCTGTGACGGTTCCGGAATGTCCGGAGAGAGTCAAGAGGCAGTTGCCGGATGCGGCATCCCAGAGCTTGAGGGTGTTGTCGTCAGAGCCGGAAATGATGCGCGATCCGTCCGGGCTGAATGCGGCGGCCATGACGGCTCCGGAATGGCCGTCGTAGATCGAACATTTTCCTTTGGCAGGAAGTGACGAACTGACGATCCCTTCGCACCCTGCGGCGACATATTCTTTCGTATCAGGGAACTCTGTCATGCTGGTTGCTTTGCATTCAACGAACGAGGCAAGCCGGAGTTCCGCGAAAGTCCAGCGGCTTTTGCGCAGGTCGGTGTTTCGCCAGATCCCGGCTACGGCGTTGGCTTGCGAGTAGTCGGCTCCGGCGGCGTTGCAGGCGAGGAACTCAGCGTTGACGAGGTTGGCGCGGCGGAACGAGGCGGCGACGAGCACGGTGTTGCGGAAGCTCGTGCCTCTCAGGTTCGCTTCGTCGAAGCGTGCGCCCGAAAGGTTCAGGTTGCCGATAATCCATCCGGCAAGCTCGGCCCGTTCGAGATGCACCGTTCGCGGCGCGGGGGTGCGCGTTCCGCGCTCGTGCAGCTTCAGCCAGAGGGCGAAGGCAAGTTCCGAAACCTCCTTGCGGTAAGCGGCTTCGAGGATCGCGGCGAGCGCCGCGACCACCTTTTCGCCTTTCCGCACATCGGCGGCGAGCATGTCGGCCACGAAGTCGAGCGTCTCTTTCGACGGTATCTTCATCTCAAGTTCCTGCGGCTCGAACTGCCGCGCCGACAAGGCATCGACGATGAATCCGGCAAGGAAATACTCCTGCAACGAGGTGTGGGCGAAGGAAAAGCTGTCCGCCTCCTCGCGGATGATGAAGGTGGCCGTGCGCAGGTCTTTCTTGAGCGTTTCGCGGGGCTTTTCTCCCCGATAAGCCTCACTGATCGCCGGGTGGTCAGCCAGCCACAGGTCGAGCCATTCGTCGAGTTCGTCCGTCTCCAGCCCTTCGCCGCCGCGCCGGTGGGTTTCGGCGGCCAGCGACTTCATGAGCCGCTTCTTGTGCGGCGTGCTGAACTCGTGCTTGCCCTCGTCCCGCGCCAGCCAGTTCTCGACCGTGGTGTCGTAAAGCGTGGCCGTGTTGACCTGCGCGTTTTCGGCGGCGAGCCGTTCGATGTCCGGAATGAACTCCGTGACGAGGTTGAGGGTGTATGGCCTCGAAGCGAGATCGCTGAGGTTGTGCACCTTCCCGAACAGCTCGACGATCCGGTCGATCTTGTCGCCATCGCAGCCGAGCCGCTTCTCCAGGTACTCCCTGATCTGCGCCGTGTCGAACGGCAGCAGGGTGCAGGAGCGGTACTCCTCGCGGGTGCGCCCTTCGCGATCCCTGCCGAGAAAAAGCGTGTTCTGCTCGATGGCGTCGCGGAAGTAGTGGGTGCGGCAACTGATGAGGATTTTGCCCTGTGGCGGAGCGCTCTCCTTGCCGCTTCGCTGCTCCCGGATGCTCCAGAGTTCAGCGATGAACAGGTTAGTCTCCTCCGGCGTGAAGTGCACCGTCTTTTCGTCGAGACCGTCAAAAATAATCAGCGCCTGGTTCGAACGCACAAGTTCAATTATTTTTTCAGGAGTGACAATGCTCCTGTCGAGGGGGTCTCTGGTGAAGTCGATGGCGTCGCGCAGAATGTCGGCAAGGCGCGGCACTTTCTTTTCCGTGCCGACCCGCGTCGAAACCCGCCGCAGATCGATATAGACGCACAGCGGCACTGACTCCGGCGCTTCGTCATGCAGCGCATTGATCTGTCGCGCCAGCATCCGGCAGGTGAAGGTTTTGCCCGTCCCGAAATCGCCAAGCAGCGCAAAAAACGGCACGTCGGAATCCAGCGCCCAGCTCAGGATGTAAGGCCGCGCCAGCACGGTATCCGCCGCCGACTCGCTTTTCGATTGATGCGAGATGATGCCGGGATTGGCGCGCCCTTCGATGAACCGCTCGCACTCGTACAGCGAGCCTTTGAATTTCAGATGCCCCTCGGTGAGCTTCCGAGCGCCGTCGGCGAAGCAGACAGCGTATTCGACATCGGCATCTGCTTCGTCAGTTTGTATGCTTTCTTCACGATGCTTTTGTATCCGCTGTTCAATTTCATCCGCCAGCTTGTTGACAAAGTTTTGCAGGTTTGGGCCGCTAACGCCTGAAAAGGGTTTTTCATCAAGGAAAAAAATCTGGAGGTGCTCAAGTCCATGCAGCTCCTGATTTTTGAGATCAATAGGCTTGAGGGCTACAGGAAAGCTCTTGTCCTGAAGTACAGGAATCTCGTGTTCCTGTATGTAGGTACTTGCCAGAAAGTGGCTCGATACAAGCAGGATGCCATAGTCGCATCGGGATAGCCAATCCTGCAATTCATCATGCCACCGGTCGCCGCAAAGCAGACCTTTATCATCGTGCAGGACAAACTGATAACGTTTCGATGATCCAAGTCTGGCTTTTAACTCTTCGGCGAATCTTTTCTTGACGCTGTTATCATAGTGCGCATACGACAGGAAAATTTCGATGCGCGGCTTGATCTTCGCCTTGATTTCCACCGCTTCCGATGACATATAGTCCGCCATTTCGGCTAAAGCGGGTTTCATCGCTTGTTCGACATTGCTGGCATCCTGCGACAGTTCGGCGGATACGTGCTCTTGGCGCTGGTGTTCGGGCATGATTTTCTGGTCAGATCTATTGGGGAAATGGCGTAAAACGAATATAGAGAAATGGCAAGGCATCCGGCAATCGGGGGAAACTTGATCCAGCCCGGAAAGATTCGTTTTGGAATTGTTATCTTACAGTGTAAATTTACACTGTAAACTTTTTCAACTATGGCACGACCTTCAAAAAAGAGGCAGTTGACGAATCTGCCGGAGATCATCAAAGAGGCCGCATGGCGGCAGATCACCGAGTCTGGCGCTTCGGCGCTCTCGCTTCGCGGAATCGCGCGGGCGCTTGGCATCACCGCACCGGCCATCTACAACTATTTCCCGGATCGCGACGCGCTGGTAACGGCCCTCATCATCGACGCATTCAGCTCCTTCGGCGACCGGCAACTCGCCGCGCGGGACGCCGTCGCCGGGCCAAGCAAGGAGATCGAACGGCTCCGCGCCACCGGGCTGGCGTACCGGCAGTGGGCGCTCGACCATCCGCACCGCTACCTGCTCATCTTTGGCAATCCGGTGCCGGACTACATACCCCCGATGCAGGAGGTAAGGCCGGTCATGATGCGCTCGATCAGCGCCCTCACCAGCACCATCGGCGAGCTGTACGCGCTGGGCATGATCGATCCGCAAGGCATTCCTCTGCCGCAGGTCGAAAACACGCAAGGATTTTGTGATACCATGGCTGGGGGTGACGAAACCATGCTCACCGTGCTCTCCGTCGCGCTGCTCATCTGGAGCCGGGTGCACGGCCTCGTATCGCTGGAGATTACCGGCAAGCTGCCGCCATTCGCCAGCGACGGCGCGGCGCTTTACGAATTCGAGCTCGACGCCATCGCCCGGCAATTCGTCCGTCCGGTCGGCGCGTAGCGGACAAATCAAGACAAATCATCAACGGGAGGAACAACCATGAAGGCGACCATCTTTGACGGATCACCGGCAGGCGACCCCGGCTGTGAGCGAATGACGGAGATGCTGGGCGATGTGCTGGCCGCGCGAGGCTACGAAACGGAGCCGGTCGTACTGCGCGACAGGAGGATCGCCAACTGCTCGGGCTGCTTCGGGTGCTGGCTGAAGACGCCGGGGTTGTGCGTTTTCGACGACGACAACCGCGAGCTTTCGGCAAAATTCATCCAGAGCGACCTGGCGGTTTTTCTGACTCCGGTCTCTTTCGGCGCGTACTCGCCGGAGCTGAAGCGAATGCTCGACCACTTCATCGCCAACATCTCGCCATTTTTCACGACCATCGGCGGCGAGTCGCACCACCAAAAGCGCTACGAGCGCTACCCCGACCTCTTGGCGATCGGCTGGAGCGACGGGGCGAACGACGCACAGGCGGCCATGTTCCGCCACCTGGCGTGGCGCAACGCAATCAACTTCCACGCCGGGCGCAGCGCATGGGGAGTGATCGGGCGAACCGACGACGAGGCGGCGCTCGCCTCCCGGCTCGACGAGCTGATGCAGCGGTTCGATGGCACGGAAAAGCGAACGGCCGAGTTGCTCCCGCCACCGCCAGCCGCGATTTCGCTCGACGCCGCGCCGAAGAGCGCGCTGCTGCTGGTCGGCAGCCCGCGCATGGCGAAAAGCTCGTCGGCCTCGCTCGGCGGCTACCTGCTCGAACGGATCGAAGCAGAGGGCGTCGCAACCGAAACGCTCTGCATCCACCGCGCAATGCAGGACGGCGTGAAGCTCCGGGCGATGTTCGAGGCTATCGACCACGCCGACCTCTGCATTCTCGCCTTTCCGCTCTACATCGACAGCCTCGCCGCGCCGGTGCTCGCCGCCATGCGGGAGATCGTGCGGCGCCGCGCAGGCAAACCGCAGCACGGCGGCCTCATGGCGATTGCCAACTGCGGCTTCATCGAATCGCGCCATAACGATCATGCGCTCGCCACCTGCGCCATTTTTGCCGAAGCGAGCGGACTGCGCTGGCTGGGCGGCATCGCCATCGGCGGCGGCGAAGGGCTGGTGCACGGCCAGAAACTCACGGAACTTGGCGGCATGGCCACGCCCTACAGGCAAGCCCTCGACCGCGTCGCCGAAGCGCTCGGCAAAGGTCACGCCGTGCCCGAAGAGGCAAAGCGACAACTCGCTAAACCGTTCGTGCCCGGCTGGCTCTACCGGATGATCGGCGGGATGCGGTGGAAGCGAGAGGGACGGGAGAATGGCGTCAGGCGCGAGCTTGACGCAATGCCGTATGGGGTGCGGGGAGGAAAGAGAACGCAGATTATAGGCGTAGAAAGCCCCCCCATCTTTAGATTGGGAGCAGCTCAGAGTACAACTCATTACCAGCTTGAAAAAGAAGTATAATCTAATCAACGGTAATAATCCGCCAACAGGTACAGAGGAACTCGTCGCGGCGGTGAGCGGTGCAGACCTTTCTTGAGGCAAGAAGAAAAAGGCCAGTATAATGGGGGAAACTTTTCATTATGTCTCGCCCTGTCGGAGACCTGAGTTAACGGGTAAGAATAACATTGGCAGCGGTTATCTGCGACTTTCTGTCCTTGACCTGATACTCTCTCCTGACCTGGTCCATCTGGATGTTCATGGCCCTGATAGCTTCCAAATGCTTGGGCTCGTCAAGGGTCGTGACCTTTTTCTCATCCAGCAGTCGCTGATTGATCTTATCTGTCTTACTGATTTCCTTCAACATTGCGATTTAAGATTATGTTCATAAATTGAAAAAGGTTCGTAATGTAGCTTTTTTTTCTCTAATTTTCCGGAAATGCTGTTAATCACGAAAAAGTTCCCATCATAAGCAGCCATAATCAATGGATTATTCAAGGACTGGCGGTTAGGCTCCGTTGCATCCAGAATCACAAGGCCATTCGCCTTTTTACCTCGAATATCCACCATCGTACTAATTTCTCCAATCCAGATAAACTTTGGCATCGACATCTCCTCTATAAGGGTTTTCATATCACCTTTAACCCCCTTGTCCCGCATTAACTCGTGCTTGTACGACCTGCTCGACGCAAGAAATATCTTCAATACAATCTCGGCATTTTCATTGATCGGGTGTGGCCCGAATAAAAGAAATTTTCTTATATGGCGTTTTGCCTCATACGCTTCAAGATAAATCTTTGGATACAGTGGGACGATAAAGTGCGTTATCTTGCACTGCTTCCAGCTATCCGAATCATAATGAGCCGCCGGATCGGACAAACAGGCTTTGCGATAAACCGGCTTATTATCATCAACAAAAACAAAGCGCTTGGGAACACTATCATAGTCATATATAGTAATATTTCTCTCTTTTTCTAAAAAACAGCTTATACTCTCAACCCTGTCGCTGCAATCATTTTCACGTCCAACAACCAGAAGAGCATGGGCAATATCCGAAGCATCATTTTCTAAAGCCACTACCAAAGGAATGCCACTCTCGACATAGCAGCTCAACAACTTTTCAAACTCCTCCCCACCATACCCCTCTCTCGAATAAATTCTTGTCCCAAACCCATATTCTTTAAGAGCATAAGATATCTGGTGAACATTCAGCCCCCTTGAGGGTATCTGTCGTTCAAAGGATATCGATTGCAACTGCTGAATTATTTTTGATGGCAATGTTGGCTTGTAATAAGAGTACTTGCCTCCAAAATATTCCATAATCGCCCATAATGTCGTTTCTGCACAGGTTATTATCTCGGTATCCTGAGATGCATGAGGAAATCCTGAAACCTGAAATTTAAGACCGCAAACCGTCGTATTGAAAACACAGGAACAGATTCGTATATCATTATTTTCAAGGGCTTTAGGAGAGATTACACTTCGTCCGACAACATTAGGAAAAGTCGGGCGAAGAACATAAAAACCGAGATATCTCTGCTTGAGATCATCGTATTTATCAGGGTCCGCAAAATCATTTTCAGAAACCTCCCCACTGAATAGGGACAAGCGCAGACAATCACGATGATAAGACTTTAATTTCGAAGAAAAGTAATGATAATAGCTGTCTCGATAAAAAAAATCAACATAAGCTGTTTCAGCTAAGATACAGATGTCTTCCCTCAAAACGTCAAGATGAGGCTTCACATGCTCTTCATAGATTTGTACGCACCAGTCGTCATCAAGGCCATACTGCATCCGTAAAAGCTTAGTAATGATCAACTCTGGCCAGTCATCTCTGGTAGCTATGTAAATTTTTATACTCATGCAGCAAGCAATAAATCTTGTTAATTATGGCAACGCCAAAAAAACTTCAGAAATTCAAGCAAAAGCTTAAAAGCGCGAGACTTACTGGGCGCAAAAACACTCATGCGGCCATCTTGTTACCGAAACATCACTCATCACCCGGAGGTATCGGTTTTTTTATCGAGCCCTCTCCGGAACTTGTCGTTGGCTGATAGCCACCCAATGGCTTTGAGTCGCCTATGGGAACCTCTTTTGGTTTTGCCGGCTGATAACCCTTGTCGATTTTCTCAGGTTTCCACCCCTCATTGATCGGCTTCTTATTATCAGGCATAACTATTTCATTAATAATTCTCTTAACTCGACATAAGAAATATCGTCAGCCAGAATAATCACTCCGGCTGTTGAATTCTTTTTTCTCTCGAAACCGCCGCGTTCATTCACCAACCACGTCTCTTCGAGATAAATCTGCTCATCGGCAGGGGCGCTTGAAGCAAATGAGTTCTCAGCATACTTGCCCGCAATGACCGTGCCATTCTTCAAGGTCACCTTGACCCAGTACGGCTTCCTCTGAGCGAACACATAATCCCAAGGCTTTCCTGCAGGGTGAGGGACGACTCTTTGCAGAAATTCGCGAGTAAGCAGAAATCTCCACAAAAAGACCAAAAGCACCGGAAACCCAAATAAAAAAAATACATAAAACACGAAATAAAGCCATGGATTCTGGCTCATAACGTCACTCTGCTCAACAGCGATGATTGGGTAAGCGAGAATGGCATAATTCATTGAGCTATAGGCAATTGCATCAATCACCTTCTCCGATGAAGCGCGCTCAGGGCCAGGGAACAGCAACTCATAGCACTTGATACTGATAAAGCCCGGGATCACAAACGCAAAAAAAAGCAGAAACTTGTCAGTCGTCCAGATGTCCATGAATTTACAAGTTTATCCGTCCTCATTATCATAAGGATAGTTGGGGTGATAATAGCTATGCATGATCCGCTCGTTGGCCCCTAAAAGGTGCTGTTAACACATACTGGGCAAGCATTACTTCACAAACAAACTCAGCTAAACATTTCTTGTAAATTTAATGTAACTATTTCTCTCACAATTTTCAATCACAGCCATATACATAGACATTTCCAGTTGCTATTCCCTTTCAACAACCACGAACCCGGCTCACCCCTCAAAACAATTCCATTTCCCCCTATCATTGCGTAACTTGCGCGCAGTCAATGCACAATCATAACCTCACCGAATCATGATGCAAAAACTGCTCTCGTCAAGCCGGTACCTTGTGCTCATCGCTGTTCTGGGATCGTTCTTTGCCGCGCTCACGCTACTCGTGTATGGCGGCGTGTCGGTGTTTCAGATTATCGCCGACGCCATTATGCACGCAGAGATTTCCGGCAAAACGGGCAAACTGCTCGTGCTTGGCTTCATTGAGGCCATCGACCTGTTCCTGCTCGGCACGGTCTTT
This sequence comes from Chlorobaculum sp. 24CR, assembly GCF_004118635.1. Taxonomy (GTDB): domain Bacteria; phylum Bacteroidota; class Chlorobiia; order Chlorobiales; family Chlorobiaceae; genus Chlorobaculum. The sequence goes on from NZ_SDGU01000008.1 coordinate 8,424, forward strand.
TTCATCATTTCGCTGGGGCTGTACGAGCTGTTCATCGACGACACGCTGCCCCTGCCGGACTGGCTGGTCATCCATACGCTCGACGATCTGAAAAACAAGCTGATCGGCGTCATCGTCGTGGTCATGGCGGTGGTCTTTCTCGGTCATGTGATCAAATGGCACGGCGAGCAGGAGCTAATCTGGCTCGGCGGAGCCATCGCGCTGGTCACGGCGGGGCTGACTTATTTTGTTGGCAGCAAGAAGAAGTAGCCGCCGGAAAGAGGCGATGTCCGTCGCAGAAGAAGCGGTTGCAAAACCTCGTTTTCGATACTATTCTGTTCTAAACAGCGCAATGCAATCCGGATTGAACCGTCATGAATATCAAAGCCATTAAAAAACTTCCCCCTCGCGAGCGGGTGAAAATCATGGAAGAGATATGGGATTCGCTGGCCGAGGAGGAGTTGCCAGAGTCGCCCGCGTGGCATGAGGAGGTGCTTGCCGCGAGGCAGCGGCGCGTCGAAAAGGGAGAGGCTCGATTTCTCACGCTCGACGAGCTGAAAAGGATGAAACCGGCATGATTGCGCCCCCCGAGGTCGTCGTCCTCGATGAGGTTTTCGATGACCTGAGCGATGGCAGACGGTTTTATGCCCGGAACGAACTCTGGCTTGGAGAGTATTTCTGGGACTCTTTGCTGAGCGACATCGAATCCCTCTACCTTTACGCAGGCGCGCATCCTCGCCATTTCGGTCTGTACAAACTCATCGCAAGGCGTTTCCCCTACGCCATCTACTATGACATCAAAGGCGCGGCTGTCGTGGTATTCGCCGTTTTGCCCATGCGCCGTGATCCCTCCTGGATAAAAAAGACTATCGCCGGTCGTTCATAAATGGCGGAACCCCTCAGTACCACCTCCTCGACCGGTAGTATTTCAGGAAACCGAAGACGATCAGCAGCATGACGCCGAGTACGGCGTAGTAGCCCCACCAGAGGTTCAGCTCCGGCATGTTCCTGAAGTTCATGCCGTAAACGCCCGCGATGAACGACAGTGGCATAAAGATCGTGGCGATCATGGTGAGGAACTTCATGATTTCGTTCATCCGGTTGTTGACCCCCGCCAGCCAGTTTTCGTGCATACCGGTAACGATCTCGCGGAACACTTCGACGGTGTCGATTACCTCGATGATGTGGTCGTACACATCCCGGAAATAGGGTTCGACCGCATCGCCCACCACCTCGAAATCGGCCCGCGTGACGCTGCCAATGATTTCGCGCAGCGGCCAGACGGTTTTGCGGAAAATGACAAGCTCCCGCTTCAGGGCGTTCAGGGCATTGAAGGTCTCCGGGTTGAAGTCGGCCAGCATCTCGGCGTCGAGGGAGTCGATGCGGTTTTCGATCTCTTCGAGCACCGAGAAGTAGTGATCGACCACCGCATCGACCAGCGCGTAGGCAAGAAAGTCGGCCCCATGCTTCCCTATCTTTGATACGGCGCTCCTGATGCGCTGCCGCACCGGGTCGAACGTGTCGCCCGGCTTCTCCTGAAAGGAGATGACGTAGTCCGCGCCGAGAATGATGCTCAATTGCTCGCGCTCGATTTCGCCGTGCTCGCGGTTAAAATCGAGCATCTGGAGTGTCATGTAGAGATAGCGCTCGAAATCCTCGATCTTCGGACGCTGACCGGTGTGCAGAATATCTTCCTGCGTCAGCGAGTCGATGCCGAAGAGGTTGCCGAACGTTTCGATCACTCCGGTTTCATGCAGGCCATCGACATTGATCCAGAGCACCCTGAAGCGTGATTTCAGGGCGAGGCACTCGGCGGCGTCTTTGACGGCGATGGTGACGGACTCTCCTTCGCGGTATCCGATGGCCGTGATCTGCGTCTTTTCGACCTTCCGTTCGCCAATGTGGATGAGCGCGCCCGGCGGCTGGCCGAACGATTTGGTGCGGCTTCTGAAGACCCGTTTTTCATGCTTCCGCTTGTGGTTCTTTTTGTTCATCGGCACATCATCAATGGTTTGCCCGCCTTTGTCGTCAGTGGTCGGTGTCGGAGAGTGGCCTGCGGAGCGCTTCGTCAGATCAATGGCTGGCTGGCGATGGCTCTGGTCAGCTCCTGCATGACGGCGCTGATAGCGTGGCGCTCCCGGAGCCAGTCGGGCGCGGCTTGCAGGTTGCCGAACGACCAGCCGGAGGCCATCGCGCGAAACAGCTCCATGATCGCTCCTGCGTCTCCGGCGGGCGCGCACATGCCGCCAGACTCGACCGCCAGCCGCGACGCTTCGCCTTCGGGCGCGACGGCGCAGAGCGGCAACCCCATGCCGAGCGCATCGATCAGCCGATCCGGCATGATGGCCGTGCTGGCGGCGCTGTTGCCGAGCACGGCGCAGAAAAACGCCGTGTTCCTGCACCTCTCCAGTTCGCGGTCGATGCCGCCGGTTTCATCGAGAACGAAGAGTTGCCGGATCGGCTTTTTTGCGGCGCGGCGCAGCAGCTCCGGTACGCCATCGCCGAAGAGCTCCAGTTCGAGTCCGCCCGCCGCGATGCCGTCGGCGCGAATCCACGCATCGAGACCGGCGAGGAGCGCCTTGAGGTCGGCCTTGGGCAGCTCGTCCACCAGCAGCGCGACGCGCAGCACCGTGCCGGGCGTTTTCGACTCCTGCCGCCGGAAGGCCGGATGCGACGGATCGAAGGCCGGAGGCACAATAGTCACCAGATTGTGATCGAGCCGTCCCTGATATTTCTTGAGGAAATACTCTTTGAGAAAACGGTTCGGCGTCAGGATGGGCACGCCCGAAAGCAGAATGCGCTCTTCGGCTTTGGCGGCGGCCGAAGAGCGGGAGGCTCCGGGCGCGGGCATCGCCGGATCGAGCGGCGCGGTGATGTCGAGCATGAGGTTCAGCGAGCGCCGCCTCGTGACGTCAAGCGCGAGCATGAGCGGCTCCAGCGGCGGGCCTTGCGCGTAAAGGAGGTCGATCTCCGGATCCTGTTCGAGCAACTGCTCGACGGTGGCTTCGGCGCTTTTCTGCCAGAGCGAGCCGTCGGTCACGCTTTTGAACTGGCGGGCCAGCTTGCCCCTGAACGGGCGCTTCCGTTGTGGAACCTCCTGGCCGAGCAGGAGCGAGCAGCGGGCGACGGCATCGAGGTCGCCCGCGTCGAGGTCGGGGGCCGTACGGTACAGCTCGCTGACGCCGTTCGCGCCGGAGCTGACGCCCGCCGCCATGCCGGCGATGGCGGGAGGGGCGACGGCAACCGGCGACCAGCCGATGGCGGCGAAATTGGTGGCGAACTTCCAGGCCCTCGATGCGCCGCCGGTGACGTAGGGCGGGAAGTTGCGGGTGAGAATCAGAACTTTGCTCACGGTTTGCCCGATGGTTTTTTTGCTTTCGAGATTTTCGACCTTCCGCGCCTCGCGATGACGCCGGTGGCGACGAGGCCGAGCGACAGGAGCGTGGCGACGAGCGAGACCGCGCGGCCTGTCTCGAAGCGGCTGCGGTCATAGACGAAGCGCACCTCGTGCTCGCCCGGCGGCACCACGACGCCGCGAATGACGCCATCGACCTTGAGCGTCTCCTGCTCGCGGCCATCGACTGTCAGCTTCCAGCGTTCGGGATAAAAGACTTCGCTTACCGCGACGAGCGCCTCGCCCTCGGCACGAACCTTCAGCGCCATCGACTCGGCGCTCCGCTGCATCGCGAGCACTTCGCCGCCCGAGAAGCGCTTCACGCCGCGCCACGGCGCTCCGGTCACGACCACGCCGCCGTCGGCGCTCCGCCCGGCCATCACCGCCTCGATGGCCTCGCCATCGCTCTCTGCGGCGAGCGCCCACGGCGCGAACCACGCTCTCGGCATCGCGCCCGCAAGCTCATAGACGGCGACCGGCGTTTCGCCGGAGACGAGCTTCAGCTTTCCGGCAAACACCGGCTTCAGGGCGGGATTGCTGATGGGAGCGGGGCTGAGGAGGTACCGGGCGTTGAGCATCCGGAGCACGTCGAGGTTGGCGAGGTTGTCGGTGCGGGCGAGCAGCTCCTGATAGAGGCCGAGCTTGGCCGCGTGATAGCCGCCAACCGATTCGACGCCCGCAAGGCTGAACTTGTTCTCCGCAAAGAGGCGGCCAACCGGATAGATGCGGAACGCCCCCTCGCGGCTGGCGAGGAAGCGGGTCACGTCGTCCTCTTCGAGCGCCCGGTCGAGCGAGGCGCGCTCCACCAGCACAGAGGCCCGCAGCGAGCGCTCGTTGGGCGAAACGATCCTGTGGTCGATCCAGCCGAGGTCGGCGCACGAAAGCGCGACGAGCGCGATGGCCGCCGCTTGCGCGCCGATCATCTTCCGCGCGGCGAGCCACAGCAATCCGGCAATGGCCGCCGAGGCGACGATCAGCACGAACAGGCTGCCGCGCCACAGCTCCCAGCGCAGGTTGCCGACCATCGTCACCAGATCGTAGTTGTCGATCGGCACCGGCGGAAACGCGGCGCGAAGCAGTTGTTCGAGTCCCCCTTCAAAGGTGAGAAAGAGCACCGCCGCCACGCCGACAGCGATGCCGCCCCACTTGAGCAACGGCGACGAAGCGTCGAGCGGCTTGTCGAGCAAGGCCTGAAGGCCATAACCGGCGAGCAGCGCGACAGAGAGCGCCACGACGACGAGCACCATCGAGGGCACCCGGAAGGAGCTGAACTTGGGCGCGAAGTGGTAGAAGAGGTCATAGACCGGGCTGAAAAAGTTGCCGAAGGAGAGCAGGAGCGCGAGCAGCGTCATGGCGGCGAGGAAAAGCACCACTGGCTTCTTGCGGCCCGCGATTGCTCCGGCGATGGCCAGACCAAGCACGACGAGGCCCGCGTAGTGTGGAAAATCGGTGAAGGGCATGAAGCCCCAGTAGCTGACGCCGCCGAAGCCGAACGCGCCGGGCATGAGATAGGTGAGCAGCTCCGCCGGATGCATCGACCACATCGTGGCGTAAGCGTACGCTTTGGCGGGATCGCCCGCGCCGCCGCGAGCCGAGAAAGGCAGGTAGCCGAGCGCCGGAAGATAGACCTGCAAGGCGATGGCCACGCCGAGCGCAAGCGCCGCGAGGGCGAGTCCGCCGCTCTTTATTTTCGAGACCCCCTCCCGCTTTTCAACCAGAATTTTCACTGCGAGCAGCGGCAGGACGAGCATCCACGAATACCACGCGATCTGCACGTGGGCGCGCTGGAGCTGCAAGCCGAGCACGAGCGCCAAGAGTCCGGCATCGGAAAGGCTGCCGCGTTCAGCGAGGCGAATCGCCGCCCAGAGCGCCCACGGCATGTACGCCGCCGTCATGAGCTGGCTGCCGTGGCCGTAAACGAGCATGGCGGTCATGTAGGGATTGAGCATGAAGGCCGACCCCGCCAGAAAGGCCGCCGTACTGCCGAGACCAAGCCGACGGGCGAGCACGAAGCCCCCCATTCCGGCAAAGACGAGGTGCAGGAGCTGAATGTACATCGGGTCGAGATGCAGGAAGCCGAAGAGCTGGTTCGGCAGATAGAGGCCGCTCAGGTAGCTGAAGGCCGCCACGGTGGGCATTCCCGAAAATGTCCAGGGCTGCCAGAGCGGGTAGTGGCCGGAGCTTTTCTGCAACGCCTGAAGCGCCTTGTCGAGCGCCATCGGCGTGACGCTGTCGGGCGATCCCGGCACGAACTGCAACGTGAGCATCGGGCCGAAAGGAACGGCGAGCAAAAGGGCAAACAGGACTATGGCGGCCAGGTACGGCCAGGCAACTTTTTTCACGGAGCTTCGTTCGACCGGTTACGTTTCAGAAAAGGAAAGAGCTTGAAAATAACCTCCGTCTCCTCCGGTTCCAACCGGAACGCCCGGATCAGGAGCGCGTAGAGCGCCAAGCCCGCCGCGCCCGCCACGGCGAGCAGCGCCAGCGGTGGCATCGGCGGCGCGGCGTACCGGACGCCAAGCATCACCCCCCCGGCAACGACGCCCGCCGCCGTCGGCTTCCAGAGCGCGGCAGAGAGGTACGGAATCCCCAGCAGATGGCGCAGCTCCGCCATCCGCGCGAGCGTCAGGAGCGCCATGACAATCAGCGTCGAGAGCGCCGCGCCGTTCAGCCCGAATCGCGGAATCAGAAGCCAGTGCAGCACCGCCTGAAGCACGAGCGCTCCAGCCTGGTTCATCATGCTCAGTCGCTCGCCGCCGCTCATGGCGAGCACCGTGCTGCCGAGGCCGAACCAGGCCAAGAGCAGCGATGAAACGGAGAGCATCGCCATCGCCACCGCCCCGCCGGCAAATCCCTTGCCGAACACCGAAAGCGCCTCGCCGGGAAAGAGCACGAGCAGGAGAAACGGCACCATGACCAGCGTCAGCGTCCAGCGCGTGACCATCTCGTAGGTCGCCCGGACGCCGCCGTAATCCTGCCGTCCGTGACAGGCGGCGATCATCGGCGCGGCGATTCCGGAAAAGGCCAGCAAGACGGAGCGCAAGAGCCCGGCGGTGCGGGCGGCGGGCTGGTAGAGGCCGACCGTGCCGACGTCGGTCAACAGGCCGAGCATCACCACGTCGATCCAGTGCGACAGGATCGAGAAAAACGCCACGGCGAGCAGTGGCAGGGCGAAGCGGTTCAGCTCCCGGTTGCTCCCGGCGCGGAGCACATCGTTCAGCTCGACGCCGGTCATCCGCCTGAAGCCCGGCAGAATCCACGCCATCGCCGCGAGTGGCGCAATCACGAAGGGCAGCGCCAGCGCGGCCTCGCGTCCCCAGAGCTGGCGAGCAACAAGCATCGAGAAGAGAAAGAGGCCGGGCATGATGATTTGCGTCGCCACCATTTTTGGCATGAGGCGTTGATGCGCCTGAATGGCGAACCCGGCCATGCTGGTCGTCACCGACAATGGCAGCGCCACGGCGACCGCGAGCAGCGTCATGCGCAACAGCTCGCCGCCGTGCAGAAGCGAGGCGAGCTGGCCGGAGAAGAGCGCGATCAGAAGCCCCGCGAAGAGGGCCGCAAGCGAAGTTCTTTTGATGGCAGAGGCGATGGTCTGTCGCCTTGCCTCGCCCTGGCGCTGGTTGACGAAGCGCAAGAGACCCAGGTCGTAGCCGCCAATCGCCACCACCTCGGCCACCTGCTGCACCGCAACCACGAGCGCATACACGCCGAGCGCATCGACGCCGAGCAGCCGCGCGGCGGCAAGATTGTAGCCGAACCGCACCGCTTGGCCGAACACCAACCCGGCCATCGAAACAGCGGCCTCCCGCGCGATAGTCACCTCGCGCTTCACCTTCGTCTCCGTTGCATGGCGCTGCGCAACTCGCGCACCATCGCGGCGGCCAGCGCGTTCCAGCTATGCTTCCGGGCGAACGCCTGCCGCTCCGCTTTCCGCCCGTCGTCGAGCGCTGCGGGCACGAGCCGCACGAACTCCTCCGGCGTCGAGGCCACATGCGCCACATCCCGCGCCTGCCGGACGGCATCGCAATAGTCGATAGCAAGAATCGGCACGCCCGCCGCCGCGTACTCGTAGAGCTTGTTCGGATGCGAGGCGCGCTTCAATGGACTCCGTTCGAGCAGCATCAGCGCCAGATCGAAGCGCTGCAGCCAGGCCGGAAGCTCGTCGTAGCCGACCTTGCCGACCCAATGAACGTTCGGCAATTCGAGCAAATCGGCGTGACGATCCGCCCAGTCATGCGCGTACGCCGGGCCGACGAGAACGACGCTGTACTTCGGGTACGTTTTGGCGACCGACGCGACGAGATCGGCATCGAGCCAGTCCATCGCTCCCGCGTAACCGAGGATCGGTCGCGGCAGCGCGGCCAGCTCTGTCGGCGTTTCGCGGCGCGGCGCGGCGAAGTGATCGAACTCGACGCCGTTGCCGAGTTCGACGCAGCGCTGATCGGGACGCGGTTTGATTTTTTCGAGCAGCAACTCGCTGACATAAAAAATCAGGTCGGCTTTTTCGACAAACCGCCGCATCGAGTCGCGCAGCCACGGCTGCGAGGGCGTAAAGCCGAGGTGGTCGTCGTTGGCGTCGTAAAAGCGCAAGCGGCACGGCATCGAAGCCGCCGCCTCGCCCCAGTAGATGTTGCTCAGCCCGATGATCCGGTCGGCGGCGGAAAATCCCGGCACCCGGCACCAGAATCCCGCAATGGACCGCCCGGCAAGCGTGACGGCCCGGCGGACAAACGGATTGTCGAAAAGCTGCGGCTTGCCGGGCGGAATGGTTTTGAGGAACGGCACGGTCACGACCGTCACGCGCCCGCGCTGCACCGGCAGCCAGTGGCTCCGGCGGCCCACGGCGAACGGTTCGATGAAGAGAATGCGCCACCCCTCCGGAAAACGGGCGAGCAGCCGCTGCTTGCGGGTCGAAAGAAAATCCCACTGGATTTCAGAGAACCAGACGAGATCGACCCGCTCCGCGCTGTCGTTACCGCCGCGCCGCAAGCTCGTACATTCTGATTTTCTCGAAAACGCACCGCAGCATCGGGCGGACGCCGCGCAGGCAAAAGAGCGGCGAACGGATGCCGAATTCGGCGCTGCGCACCACCTCGAATCCGGCCCTCGCGACGAGCGCGTCGAGCGAGCGTTTCGGCATTTCGTGGAAGTGGTCGTGGCTTTGCAGGAAACCCGGCTTCCACGCCGGAGTCGAAAGAAAAAGGCGCGACGACGGCGCGGGATCGAGCGCGTCGCGAATCTGGAGCAACAGGTGGAGCGGGTTGTAGAGGTGCTCGATCACCTCGAACGCCGTCACCACGGGATAGCGTTTTGTTCGATCCAGCGGCTCGGTGTCGAGATCGACCGAGGTGGTCTCGAACCGGCAGCCGAAATGCGCTTCGAGCATGGCGGTCGCGGGCGTACGGTCGCCGATGTCGAGTCCCGCCCGCGCCGGAAGCGGGATTGCTGCGGAGGCCCGGACGAAGGCGAGGCTCTTCTCCCACCGCATCCGGTGAGCCGGATCGGCGCTCCAGCGCTGGTCAACGACCGTCCGGAATGGCTGCCCGCCCGTCATGAAAAATCCTCCTGATCTTGTGATGCCACTCGCCGGAAAAGCTGGAAGCGCAGCAGGCCGAGCAGGGCGCGAAATGGCAAGAGCAATGGGTAGAGCAAGAGGCCGCCGAACATGCCGTGCTTGGCGAAGAGCGTCATGGCCGCGCCGCTTTTGCGGAGCTGCTTGCCAAGGTTCATCTCGCCGCCGGACGACGCCGAGACGCGGTGCCAGAGGCGCGACGCGGGCTGGTACATGACGACGAGGCCACGCTCGCGCACCTTCATCGAGAGATCGACATCCTCGCCGTACATCCGGAAGCGCTCGTCGAATCCGCCGACCGCCTCGAAGTCGCGGCACCGCATCACGAGGCAGCAACCGGTGGCGTAGCCGACCGGCTTCGGCGTATCGAACGGCGGCCCGTCGGGCTGGCGGATGCCGGTGTGCCCGATCAGCCCGGTCGCCGGGCGCACCACGCCGCCTGCGTACCAGATGCGCCCCGGATCGTCCATGTAAAGAATTTTCGGCGCGGCGATGCCCACCCACGGTTTTTGCAGTTCGTCGAGCAGCGGCTGGAGAAAGCCGGGATCGACCACCGTATCGTTGTTCAGAAAGACCACGTTGTTGAATCCGCGCCCGCGAAGTGACCGGAACGCCGCGTTGTTGCCTCCCGCGAATCCGAGGTTGCGGGGCAGTTCGAGAATCTCGACCTCCGGAAAGGCCCGGCGGACGAGACCGACCGAAGCGTCGGTCGAACCGTTGTCGGCCAGAATAGCCGTGAACTCCGGCTGCCGCACCTTCGCGAGCGAGGCGAGGCAGGCGAGCGTGTCCGCCGCGCCGTTCCAGTTCAGCACGATCACCGCTGTTTTTTCGCCGCTCATGCCGACCTCCGGGAGCACGTTTCGAGAAACGCGACCGCTTCGGCAGCGAACGATTGCCACGAAAGCTTGCGGCAAACCTCCGCGATGCCCTCCTCCAGCGGCAGCCGGTCGCGCTCGCGGAAAAATTCGACGATCCCCTCGGCCAGCGCTTCGGCTCCCTCCTGGCGGACGAGCCAGCCGGTGCGTCCGTGCTCGACCTGCGCCTCGAGGCCACCGGCGCTGCAGGCGATCACCGGTACGCCGTGGCCGAACGCGAGCGGCGCGACGCCCGACTGCGTGGCCGAGCGGTAGGGCAGCACCACCGCATCGGCGGCGGCCATCAGCGTGGCGACCTCTCCGGCGGGCACGTACCCTTCGCGGAACACGACCGCGCGTTCGATACCGAGCCGCCGGGCCTCTTCCCGGAAGCGCGACGAGTCGAGGAAGAACTCCCCGGCCACCATGAGCCTGGCCGCAGGCAGTTCACGCACGACAGCGGCCATCGCTTCAAGCAGCGTGTCGAGCCCCTTGTACTCGCGGACGTAGCCAAAGAAGAGCAGCACCGGCGCATCCTCCGGCAAGCCGAGCCTGCGCCGCGCATCGGCTCCGGATGGAGCTGGCGCTTGCGATTCGTAGAGCGGATGGAACAGCGAACAGGTGCGGGCGTCGGGGCTGAAGCCGAGCAGCTCGGACTCGACGCTGCGGGAGAGGGTGAGAAAGCCGTCGGACGACGAGACCAGCAAGCACTTCAGCATTGCGTCTCCCGGAATGGATTCGTGAGCGGTGAAGTTGTGCAGTAGCACCACGGTCGGCAGGCCGCCCAGTCGCCGCACGAACGCCAGCAGCGGGGCGAGCAGGCCGCTCCAGCAGGCGACGAGCAGCACGTCGGGGCAGCTCCGGCGAAGCTGGCGAGCCACTGAAAACCAGGTGAAGGGATTCATCAGATCGAGGGAGAGCGGCGTCGATGCCGAAGGCTCGGCGCCGGGTTCTGTCGCCGGACGCCCCTTCAGCAGCCAGCGAGGCCAGAGGCGGCGGAAGGGAACCGGAAGCACCTCGCAACCGGCAGCCTGTAACGCCTGCCGGAGCCGGTCGCTGAAACGCGCGATTCCCCCCTTGAACGGGGGGAATGGGCTGAGCAGCGCTATCCGCAAAGGCTTCAAGGGCGCGTCCGGTTTGGGGTCAGCCGGGAGTTATTTCTCGCCGAACCCCTGTTCAAAAAAATCGATGAGCTGCCGGGCGGCTTCCGCTTCGTCCTCCCCCTCCAGGCGCAATACCATGCGCGAACCCTTGGGCGCGGCCAGGCTCATGACGCCGATGATCGACTTGGCGTTGATGGCCGACCCCTCCATTTCGATGAAGAATTCGGACTTGAATTTGGAGGCGAGCTTGACGACTGCCGCCGCAGGCCGGGTATGCAGCCCCGCGCTGTTGGTTATGATCACTTCCTGGACAATCACGGATACGGATCGGTTTTAATGGTTAAGCGTTCTGACCATCGCGATTTCATCGCACGCCATGAGTTTCGGGCAGTTGGTGCAATCGCGCCAGATTTTCTGGGGAAAATACTCCTTTTCGATCTCTTTATAGCCCATCTTGGTGAAAAATCCGGGACTGAGCGTCAGCACGAACACCTCCTTGACCCCCTCTTCGGTCAATACGGACTCGGCTTTTCTGACCAGCAGGCTGCCGATCCCCTTGCCGCGGAACTGGTCAACCACGGCAAGCGTGCGGATTTCGGCCAGCTTGACCGAGTAAAAGGCGACCGCGCAGCAGCCGATGAGCTGCCCGTTGTGTTCGGCAACAAAGAAATTACGGATATGTTCGATAATATTCTCGACCGGTCGCTTGAGCATGATCCCTTTTCCGGCGTAGGTGCCGGTCAGTTCGGAGATCAGTTCGGCCTCGTTGAGCCGTGCGTGGCGGATGATGGTCTCAGTTGCCGGCATCATCCGCGGAAGTTTGGTTCGAAGCTGAAATCTGCCTCCACAGCTCGTCCTTGAGCGCCTTGAGGCCCTGACCGGCCACGCTCGAAATGGCGATGACCTTCACGTCCGGATCGAGTTCCGGTACGGCGAACTCCTCCGGCGCGATGTCCATCTTGGTGATTACCGCCAGGCGCGGCTTGGAGAGCAGTGCGGGGTCGAACTTTTCAAGCTCCTTCAGCAGCGTTTCGTACTCGGCGGCAATATCCTCCGAATTGGCCGGCACCATAACGAGGAGCGTCTTGGTGCGTTCGATGTGGCGCAGGAACTGGATGCCCAGCCCGCGCCCCTCGGCGGCCCCTTCGATGATGCCGGGAATGTCGGCCATGACGAAGGATTTGTAATCTTCGTAGCGCACGATGCCGAGGTTCGGCACCAGCGTGGTGAAGGGGTAGTCGGCGATCTTCGGGCGAGCCGCGCTGAGCACCGAGATCAGCGTCGATTTACCCGCGTTCGGGAAGCCGACAAGGCCCACGTCGGCCATCAGCTTCAGCTCCATCTCAAGCTCGAACTCATCGCCCTTCTCGCCGGGCTGGGCGAATCGCGGGGCCTGCCGGGTCGCCGTGGCGAAGTGCTGGTTGCCCCAGCCGCCGCGCCCGCCCTTGGCGATCAGCACCTCCTGCCCGTCCTCGACCATGTCGCACATCATCTCGCCGGTTTCGGCATTGCGCACCACCGTGCCGCAGGGGACGCCGATGACGATGTCCTTGCCATCCTTGCCGCTCTTGCGCGCGCCCATGCCGTGTTCGCCCCGGTCGGCGATGTAGGACTTGCGGTACTTGAAGTCGAGCAGCGTGGCGAGCTGCCGGTTGGCGCGCAGATACACATGGCCGCCACGCCCGCCATCGCCGCCATCCGGCCCACCTTTGGGCACGTACTTCTCTCTTCTGAAACTCACGCTACCCCGGCCGCCGTCGCCGGCCTTTATCGAGATTTTCGCACTATCGACAAACTTCACGCTGCCATCCTTTTTGTAATAATCGCTATCGTTACCTAAGTTACTCTGAATCTTAAACCAGACCGACCGATGGCCGCATCCAGAAAATCACAGCAGACAACCGCCCCGACCATCGAAGAGCTGATCCAGCGCCTCGAAGAGCTGACCGGCCAGATCGAAAATCCCGAAACCGGGCTGGAGAACTCCATCGCGCTTTACGAAGAGGGTCTTTCGGTTGCCGGAGAGTGCCGCAAGCGCTTGCAGGATACTCGCAAGAAGCTCGAAACGATCAATCCCGATCAAGCCGCCGCCCAGCCGGAAAAGCCCGCGAAACCGGCGAAACCTGAACCTCCGAAACCCGCCGACCTGTTCGGCATGGAGGGGTGAGAAGCCTCAGGGTTTCTTTCCCTGGAGGGTTTCAACCCTCCGGATATTCGCTCTTCCATTCTCTTCACTTGCCCCGGACTTCAGTCCGGGGGGAGAGAGAGTCGAATCACCCCTCCAGCATCGACTTGAGGATGTCGTTCACCACCTTCGGGTTGGCCTTGCCCTTCATCTTCTGCATACACTGACCGACGAAAAAGCCAAAGAGCTGCGTTTTGCCGCTGCGATACTGTTCGAGCTGCTTTTGGTTCGCGTCGAGAATCTCCCTGATCGCCACCTCGATTGCGCCCGTGTCGGAGACCTGCGCCAGCCCTTCGCGCTCGACGATCGACTCCGGCGCGGCTTCGTCCGCCTGCATGATCTCGAAGACCTGCTTGGCGATGGTGTTGCTGATCGCGCCTGCGTTGATGAGCTTGATGAGGCCGCCGAGCCGTTCGGGCGAAATGGCGAACTCGTGAATGTCGAGGTACTTCTCCTTCAGTGTGCGCATCACCTCGCCCATCACCCAGTTCGACGAGGCCTTTGCGTCACCCGAAACCGTCAGCGTCGCCTCGAAGTAGTCGGCCAGTTCGCGCTCCACGGTGAGCACCCCGGCGTCATAGTCGGGAATGCCGAACTCCGAGACGAAGCGCGCCGCGCGATCTTCCGGAAACTCCGGCAGCTCCTGGAGCATCCGGTGCATCATGCCCTCATCGACCAGCACCGGCACCAGATCCGGATCGGGGAAGTAGCGGTAGTCGTGGGCGTGCTCCTTGCCGCGCATCGAGCGGGTTTCGAGCTTGTCGGCGTCCCACAGGCGCGTCTCCTGCACGATCACGCCGCCGCCTTCGATCACCTCGATGTGGCGTTTGGCCTCGTACTCGATGGCCCGCTCGACATTGCGGAACGAGTTCATGTTCTTGATCTCGGTGCGGGTGCCGTACTCGGTCGCGCCGACCGGCCTGACCGACACGTTGGCGTCGCAGCGCAGGCTGCCCTCCTCCATGTTGCCGTCGGAGATGCCGAGGTACTTGACGATCTGGCGCAGCTTCTGCAGGTAGGCCGAGGCCTCTTTCGAGGTGCGCATGTCGGGGTAGCTCACGATTTCGAGCAGCGGCACGCCGCAGCGGTTCACGTCGATGTAGGTGTCGTCGCCGATGTCGTGGATCGACTTGCCAGCGTCCTCCTCGATGTGAATCCGGACGAGGCGAATCTCCTTGCGCCCCTCGTCGAGATCGACGTGGATCATCCCCTCCGAGCAGATCGGCTCCTCGTACTGCGAAATCTGGTAGCCTTTGGGAAGGTCAGGGTAGAAGTAGTTTTTTCGCGCCAGAATGGAGTGGCGGGCGATGGTGCAGTTGGTGGCCAGGCCGAGCTTGACGGCGTCCTCCACCACGCGGGCATTCAGCACCGGCAACGCGCCGGGCAGGGCCAGGCAGACCGGGCAGACGTTGGTATTGGCCGCCTTGCCGAAGGTTGCCGAGCAGCCGCAGAAGGCCTTGCTTTCGGTATTGAGCTGGCAGTGGACCTCAAGGCCCACGACAATTTCATAGTTCATCAGGAAATGAGATAGTGAAAAAAACTTTCTCGAAAGCCGAGCGCATCACCGGTACGGTTCGAAGCTGAACTTCTGTCCGCCGACGGTGAGTTCACCCATCAGCCCCGCGTTTGGCATGGCGAAAACAGCCACGCCATTTGAATAATCGGTATTGGTGGCCATGCCAGCCTTGACGGCCACAACGGCAAACTGGGCGCTCAGCTCGTAATTGCCTTTGGTGAAATTGACCAGCGCGTCGCGATCCCTGAAGAAAATAATCTCGGAAAAGGACTGTCCGCCAAGCTGCGGCCCCAAATTGAGCATCGTCACGGTTGAATTGCCGATGGGCCGCCCCTCTTCGTAAACCACGCCCTTGCCGTGCCCGCCGCCGATGAGAATAATGCCGCCCTTGTAAATATCGGTAAAGACCGCGTAACCGTAAGCTCTTTCAAAGAAGCGCTCAAGGGATGGATCGGTTTTTCTGAACGTCCGGATCGTCCGTTCGGCATTATGCTCGTCGGCGGGGTCCCAGCCAGCGCGAGCCGTTCCAAAAAGCATCGTCACCGCCGCCAAAGCGATCAGCAACGCCCGCATCAAATGTACTCTCTTCATCATGGCAACCGTTTTTTCGTTGGACAAATAAAAACAAACCGGCAAAAAGTTGCAATGCAACGCCAGCCTGCAATGTACGATTTTCCAGCCTGAAAACCCGGAGCGAGCCGAGGCGCAAAAAGCCGGGAAATCAACAAATTGGACGCTGAACGGGGGTGAATCTTTCGGAATGATGAGCCGTCCCGGCAGTTCTCCAGAGGATGCCTGCAAAATCGTTGCCAACAGCTTTGTCGGGAAAGGCGATTTTGATTCAGCCTGGCCGCATCAGTCGCTGGGGTACAGAACCCCGGACGAGGTGTACGCAAGCGGTACGGGTGGCGGCGCATGCATCGTTGACAAGTTCTCTCAAAAGCAATCCTCTGACGGGTCGTCAGAGGTTACACAGCAGCAATCAGCTGCATGAACAACGGCGAGTTACCAGCTTAAACTCGACCCGATTCTGTCTGACGGCTGGGGGCCACTTCACTCATGGTTACATCTCCTCGATCAGCCGCCGATTTTCAACTGGCAGAAAGCCTCTTGCGGGCATAACTTTAAAATATTCAGATGAAATATCATGCCATTTTTCGGTGATTTGTAATTCTCTTCCCTCATCTTCGGTTAGCATGCGTAACCTCACTTTTTCCGAAAAACCTTTTCCTCTGCGATTGCATAATCTTTTTTGTCGCTATGCCGTTGAAGAGTTATATAGGTTAAGATTTACGTCTCCAGGCAGGTTAGCTCTATTCTAACGTATAGATTTTTAATAAGATAAGTTTCATGGGCGATGTGCCTGTGCCGTGATGTGCGGGTATTCTGGCGATATTGTCCGAGCGAATAAATTCTGTAAGGAGTTGCTGATTTGGCTTTGATTTCGATTCCGAGGCTCGTGATTTCGGCTTCGTGGAAGAGCGCCGGGAAGACCACGGTAAGTTTGGGGCTGCTTCGGCTCTTGGCTGAAAAGGGTGTGCCGGTCGTGAGTTTCAAGAAGGGGCCGGACTATATCGATCCGATGTGGCACCGCGTGGCGAGCGGTGGCGAGTGCTATAATCTCGATACTTGGATGATGGGCGAGGCGGCTTGCCGCGATACCTTCGCACGGAGCTGCGCCCGGAGGCCGGGCAGCATCGCCCTGATCGAGGGCAACCACGGGCTGCACGACGGCCTCGATATGGCCGGATCGGACAGCAGCGCCGGTCTGGCCGCTTTGCTCGACGCGCCGGTGCTGCTGGTGATCGACAGCCGCCGGATGAATCGCGGCGTGGCCGCGCAGGTGCTCGGCCTCCAGGCGATGCCGCCGAAGGTCAGGATCGCGGGCGTCATTCTCAACCATGTCGCCACCGCGCGGCAGGAGTCGAAGCAGCGCCAAGCCATCGAAACCTTCTGCAACGCGCCCGTGCTCGGCGCGATTCCCGCCGACTCGTCGCTGCTGCTGCCCGAACGCCACCTCGGCCTGGTGACGGTCGGCGAGGCCTCGGATGCCGAGGCCTTCATCCGCGTCGCCGCCGGGCAGGTCGAGCGCCACTGCGACCTCGCCGCGATCCGTAGCCTTTTCGATGAGGCAGCGCTGCTCCCGCTGCCGGAGGCGGTCGAAGTCCCGTCGTCGAAAAAAGAGGCGACGGTCAAAATCGGCGTCTTTCGTGACGTGGCCTTCTGCTTCTACTACCCCGACAACCTCGACGCCCTGCGCGATGCCGGGGCCGAGCTGGTGTTTATCGACACCTTCAAAACCACCGCTCTCCCGGAGATCGACGGACTCTATCTTGGCGGTGGCTTTCCGGAGTCGTTTTTCGCTGAACTGAGCGCTAATGCCGGGCTTTTGCGGGATGTGCGCGAGCGCATCGAAGCGGGAATGCCAACCTGGGCCGAGTGCGGCGGGCTGATTTACCTGTGCCGCAGCGCAACGTGGGAGGGCAAGCAATGGCCTCTCGCCGGAGTGCTTCCGGTGGATATTGCTTACCAGCGGAAACCCGCCGGGTGCGGTTATCTGGAACTCGAAAGCCGCGCTGGTTCGGAATGGTTTGCTGCTGGCGAGCGGGTTCGGGCGCATGAGTTTCACTATTCCAAACCGGCTGACGGCGGCGTTGATCTCGCCTGCCAGTTCGATGTGGCCAAAGGCTTCGGCCTTACTGGCCGCGAGGATGGCTTGCTGTACAAGAGCCTGTTTGCTTCGTACGCCCATTTTCATGTGGCGGCGCATCCGGAGTGGGCGGAGCGTTTTGTCGCGCATGCCAACAGGTTCAGAATTCAGCGATTGACGTAGAACGTCTGAACTTACACCTCTCGCCGATAGGCAAATTCTTCCCGGAAGGCTTGATTCATTCATGATATTTTGCTAACTACATTGTTCAATGGTTTAAGGAGCGCCGTAGTCAACTACCTGATATTACCTGCCGTTATTTAAACAGATCACTTTCTGGAAATCCGGGTTTTCTGATTGAGTGCCATCACAGGATTCACGGCGTCCTTGCGGACAGGTTACGGGTGAGCAGACCGGACAAAGAAAAAGTTCTGATCTGTTGAAAAATTGAAACGATATTAACTACATAAACATATATCGACATTACCGATAATCGAGCGAGGCGTGATACATAACCGTCGTCCGCACTCATTTTCAACATCATATCTCAATTCAAGGAGAATCATTATGGCAATTGACATCAATGGCATGAGCGTCGAGACGGACGAGAATGGCTATCTGGTGAATCTGGATGACTGGACCGAGGATGTGGCGGTGA
>NZ_SDGU01000074.1 GCF_004118635.1 Chlorobaculum sp. 24CR
TACATTATGACTTTTATGAATATATGTGCTCAATTATTACACTTTTATCTTTAACGAAGCAGAGCTTCGGGGAATATATCCCATAGAGATTCAATCCTTTCAGCTTGCGACAGATTGGCTTTCTCCCCTTTTGAAAAAACCGACAGCAGAAATACCGGGATGTCGATTCCGGCATAGAACGTAATAACCCAGTAGCCTCCGCTTTTTCCCTTGCCTCGTCCGGCAAACCGGATTTTCCGTGCTCCGCCTGTGCCTCTCATTTCAACACCGCCATCAGGATTCTGTGCAACGTAATCCACAATGGCGCGTCGCTCGTCATCAGTCAATCCTGCCGCTTTTGCGCTTGCAAGATAATCGGGGGTTTCAATGACAACTTGCATAAGCAAACGATACGGCATTGCCGTATAAAAAACAAGAAAAAAAAGATGACTGGTCGTAGAACGCCGTGAAGCGTTCGCGACAGCCGAACAACAGTTCAGGTTTGAGTTCAGGCCGGGAGCCTCGTCGATGCAGTCGTGTTGGCTTCAGCGCATTATAAGCAAAAGAACCAAATTCAAGGCAGATCGGGATAACGTACGTCGGCGGTTATACTTACCATGTCACTTTCGACGATGGGTTGCGTGGTGAGATCGATTTTTCGGAGTCCCCGGAGAAAGGGCCTGTGTTCGCGCCACTCAAAGAGCCGGGCTTTTTCAGAAAGGCTTTTATCGAAGGCGGAACGATCGCATGGCCCAACGGAGCGGATGTTGCTCCCGAATCCCTCTACGAAAAACTCCTGCAAAAAGAACAAAACCGGGAATGTGTTGTAAATCAATAATTTGCGGATTTACTTGGGAGCATTATGCTCCAGCTTGGCACATTGAGCCTTCGGATCAATACCGGATTTTTAGCAACGGATCAACTTCCCAGAAACCTCTTCCCATAAAAAGATTGATAATTACGCTAAATATATTTAAATTTAACTGACTGATCTTTTAAACCACACATACAGCACTGCATATGTAACATTATATACCAATGACAAAAAATAATAGCACTACGTCCATAACAAAGAAAAAATGCTTTGTTATTTCTCCTATAGGCAAAGAAGGGAGCGAAGTCAGAAAAAGATCCGATGATGTTTATGAGTATATTTTAACACCAGTATTATTATCGCTCAATTATGACTTTGATCGAGCTGATAAAATAGCCACGCCGGGACTAATTGGATCTCAAATCATAAAAAGGTTGGTTGAGGCTGATCTGGTTATAGCTGATTTAACTGGTAGTAATCCAAATGTTTTTTATGAACTTGCAGTTAGGCATACTATAGGAAAACCTGTTGTTCAGATGATATCGAAAGGAGAGACACTACCTTTCGATATTACAAATAGCCGAACAATTTTTTTTGACCATCACGACTTAGCAAGCGTTGAACAATGCAAAAAAGATTTAGAGCTTCAGATTAAAGCGACCGAATCTGATCCCAAAAATGTAGATAATCCCGTTATTACTGTTTTTGATCTTATAAGTGTACGAGGCAGTGATAATCCTGTAGAAAAATTATTAGGCGATATTTTCTCTACTGTTGTAGGATTTCCTGAACAGCTTCACAATATTCAATTAACAGTAAGTAAATTATCTGGCAAGTATAATATAGATTTTAATAAAGAAGAAACCAATGCTGAAGCTCGTTTTATTGATGGAGAAACTGAGGCGTTTGCAGTATTAACAGAAGTAACAAGGCAAGCAAAAAACACAGTTAGATCATCTAGGTTTTTTCCCGAATCAGTTCTTATGCAACCGACATATGTTAGTGCTATGGAGCAAAGAATACAGGGAACAGATGGGAAGCCACCTTTAAAACATTATTACAGAATAGTTGCACTTAACAATCCCATAAAACAAAAAGATATAATTCATCATTTAAATTCATTTGCAGGATACCCGTTTACCTTATATTTAACCAATAATGACAACGCATTTGAACTTGTCATCGTAGATGATACCGATGCATTTATTCATTTTTATAAAGAAGAGAAGGTTATTGCATCTACGCTACATATTAAAGGGAAAATGGTGGTAAGTGAATTCATCGAAATATTTAATAAGCTAAAAAACAGAGGATTAGTTAAGGAATTTAATTGTGAAAAAATTACCAGAGACAACTTGATAAAAAATTTAGAAGAAGTAGACAATATTTTTAAAAAGAATAGAAATCAAGCAAGCAAAGAAAAAGAGGAAAATAATTAGCACCGCAAATTTAAACTTTAGTGCGGTTAGGAGACGTTGCTCCGTAGCTCATAATACTCACATTCAGCCTTTGGCTCAATGTGCCCTGTCCTAACATTTCGGGATGAGGTCATAATGCTACCCCAAACCTTGCCCCACATCTAACACATCAAAAGCGCCGAGCCAACACCCGGCGCTTTCAGAGTCAATCAAATCAACCTCACGAACAACCGGTCGTCATTCCGCAGTCCTCGCACACCTTGCACGTCCCGTTCTGCTTTACTCTTACCGATCCGCAATTCTCGCATTGCTCGCCGGTGTAGCCTTGCACCCTTGCTTGGGCGGCCTGGCTTTTCAGGACGCTTTTTTCGTCGTGGTGGGGTTTGGCGGCGTGGACGGCGAGTTCCGGCTCCGAAGCTTTGGACTTCGCTGCGTGGCCGTTGCCGCTTCCGTTGCCATTGCCGTTGGCGGGCACTTCTGGCACCTCATCGACCGCTTTGACGTGCACGAAATCCTTGCGGCCGAGGTAGTCGTAGCCGATGGAGCGGAAAACGTAGTCGAGAATCGAGGTCGAGTTCTTGATGGCGTTGTGGCCCTGCACCGCGCCCGCTGGCTCGAAGCGGGTGAAGGTGAAGCTGTCCACCAGCTCTTCGAGCGGCATTCCGTACTGGAGCGCCTTGGAGGCGAGCACGGCGAAGCAGTTGAGCAAGCCCTTGAACGACGCGCCCTCCTTATACATGTCGATGAACACTTCGCCCAGCGAGCCATCCTCGTACTCGCCGGTTCTGAGGAACACCTTGTGGCCGCCGACGTACGCCTCGCGGATGTAGCCTTTGCGGCGTTTGGGCAGCATCCGGCGCTCCGAGCGGTGATAGACGCGCTCGATGATGCGCTCCTGCACCTCCTTCGGCCCCTTGGTTTCGTCGAGGTCCTCCTCGGTGCCGAGCATGACCACCTCGTCGAGGTCGGCGATGGACGAAATGTTGAGCGGCTGCGAGAGCTTGGAGCCGTCGCGGTAGATCGTGATCGCCTTGACCATCGACTGCCACGCGGCTTTATAGACCTCGCCGATTTCAACGGTGGTGGCGGTCGCCGGCATGTTGACCGTCTTGGAGATCGCGCCGGAGATAAAGGGCTGCACGGCACTCATCATGTGCACGTGCGCCATGTGGGTGATGTAGCGCTCGCCCTTGCGCCCGCAGGTGCTGGCGCAGTCGAAGACCGGCAGGTGCTCCGGCTTGAGGTGCGGCGCACCCTCGATCATCATGGTGCCGCAAACGTAGTCGTTGGCTACCTCGATGTCCGCGTCGGTCGCGCCGAGGGCGAGGAGCATGTCGAAACCGCCGTCGTTCAGGTCGGCGTCGGAGAAGCCGAGCGAGCGGCAGAACTCCTCGCCGATGATCCATTTGTTGAAGGCGAAGCGGATGTCGAAAACGCTTTCGAGCTGCTTTTCGACCGCCTCGATCTTTTCGTCGGTAAAGCCGCGGCTCTTGAGCCACTGCTGGTTGATGCCGGGGCAGCCGCGCAACGTGCCGTGACCTTTGCAATATTTTTCGATCTTTTCGATCTGCGCGTCGGTGTAGCCAAGCCGCCCGAGCGCCTTGTGCACCGACTGGTTGACGATCTTGAAGTAGCCGCCGCCCGCCAGCTTCTTGAACTTGACGATGGCGAACTCCGGCTCGATGCCGGTGGTGTCGCAATCCATGACGAGGCCGATGGTGCCGGTCGGCGCGATGACGCTCACCTGCGCGTTGCGAAAGCCGTGCTTCTTGCCCTTTTTGAGCGCCTCGTCCCACACCTTTCCGGCGGCCTCGAACAGCTCCTTCGGGCAATATTCCGAATCGATGCCGCGAGGTTTCACGACCAAGCCTTCGTAATCGTCCTCCGAGCTGTTGATCGCCGCGCGGCGATGGTTGCGAATGACGCGCAGCATGTCGTCGCTGTTCTCGCGGTAGCGGGCGAACGCGCCGTGATCTTTCGCCAGATCGGCGGAGGTGACGTAGGCCTGGCCGGTCATGAGCGCCGCAATGCCGCCCGCGATGGCAAGACCGCGCGGCGAGTCGTAGGGAATGCCGAGCACCATCAAGACGCGCCCCATGTTGGCGAAGCCGAGGCCGAGCGTCCGGAACTCGTAGCTCAGGCGAGCGATCTCCGCCGACGGAAAGTGCGCCATCAGCACGGAGATTTCGAGCACCACCGTCCAGAGGCTGGAGGCGTGCTGGAGTTCGCCGATCTTGATTTTGCCCGTCTCTTCGTCGAGGAAGTGCGCGAGGTTCAGGCTGGCGAGGTTGCAGGCGGTGTCGTCGAGGAACATATATTCGCTGCAATTGTGGACGGCGATGCCGTTGGCGACAAAGTGGCTCGTCTCCGGCTCGGTCAGGTCGAACACCGGCTCCTCGCCGAGTCGGGTGAGCGAGGCCACGGCGTCGGTGAGCGAATCGTTGTACGCGCCGACCGTCTGGTTCAGGCGGCGCAGTTCGTCCGATTTGCGGCTCTCCGGCATGAAGCCAATCGCCTCCTCGAAGAGCACGCGCGAACTGCG
This sequence comes from Chlorobaculum sp. 24CR, assembly GCF_004118635.1. GTDB lineage: Bacteria > Bacteroidota > Chlorobiia > Chlorobiales > Chlorobiaceae > Chlorobaculum. Next base: position 4,754 of record NZ_SDGU01000074.1, read on the forward strand.
GCTGATGCGCAGGGTGTGCATCTGCTGGACGGGATACTCCTTCGAGCCACCGTTGCCGTCGGGCAGCAGCGCGACCAGTTCACCGGCGCGGCGATTCTCGTAGAGCTTCGCCTTGATGCCGAAGTTGAGCAAGAGCAACTGCGCCTGGCGGAGCAGTTCGAGCGAGGTGGAGTCGAGCGCGACGTACTGTGATTTGTCACCGTAGTTGGCAACGGTTCCATCGGCGGTGAAGAGGCCGCGAAGCAAGGCGGCCTGTTCAGCGCGGGCGAGACGGAAAACCGCATCGGTGAAGGCTTTCTTCTCGCTCCCCTCGTCGAGCACGGCGAATGCTTCGAGCTGCTGGAGGATGCGTGGGCTGCCGACGGCGACGCGGGCGGTGGTCACGGTTTCGGTGACGGAACCCGGCTTGTTGTGCTCGCCGAGGCCGGGGCGCATGTCGTTGATGAGCGCATTGGCCCATTCGGCGATCTCTGTTTCGGCCTTGTCAACCGTCAGGAACGCCACGCGGCGCGCCTCTCCGGCGGCGGTGCGGCCGGAGGTCGTGGTGATGCAGCCGTCACCGGCAAACAGGCCGACGAGCTGCGCCTTCTCGGCGGAGCCGGTCGTCTCCTTGCCAAAGCCCGCGCCGACAAGGCGAACCACGTCATCCTTGCAGAGGTCGCAGGCCCGGACGTCGCCGCGATTTTCGGTGAAGACCGGATGATCGCCGGTGAGTTTCAGCGAGTAGCCGCTCTTTGTTTTCAACTCGTAAACCGGCTTCGTGCCGGTCGGAAAGATCTTTTCGACCCAGTGCATCTTGCCGTCGATGCTCTTGATGCCGCGAGACTGGCCGACCAGCCCGCCGATGCGTTCGAGGCCGCGGTCGGTCGCCACCAGCGTGTCGGCGGTGACGCACGGATTACTCGCGTTGATCCTGCCGCTCACCGGGCAGGTGTGCCACTCGTTGATGGTGGAGTCGAACTGCAAGCCGGGGTCGGCGCACTTCCAGGCGCTCATCACGATCTTTTCCCACAGGTCGCGGGCGCGAACCGCGCGGGCGTCCTTGCCGGTGGTGCGCTCGCGGAGTATCCACATTTCGTCGTTCTGCACGGCCTTCATGAACTCGTTGGTCACGCGAACGCTGTTGTTGGAGTTCTGCCCTCCGACGGTTGCGTAGGCTTCGGACTCGTAGTGCGTGTCGTACTCCTGGAAATCGAGGGTCGTGTAGCCCTGCTCGACGAGCGCCAGCACGCGCAGAATGTAGCTCAGCGGCACGGCGCGTTGCAGGGCGTTGCGGATAAGCCGGTCGAGCATTTCGTTCTCCTGCCGGTCAGCGCCGCCCCTGAGCGCTTCATCGACAATCGCCTTCAGGAAGCGCGAGCAGATTTTGGAACCGGCAACCATCGCGGCCACCTTGTCCTCCTCCTTGGCTTTCCACTCGATGAACTTTTCGATGTCGGGATGGTCGATGTCGATGATCACCATCTTGGCCGCGCGGCGCGTGGTGCCGCCGGACTTGATCGCGCCCGCCGCCGAGTCGAAAATCTTGAGGAAACTCATCAGCCCCGACGAGCTGCCGCCGCCGCTGAGCTTTTCGCCCGAGCCGCGCAGGTTCGAGTAGTTGGTGCCCGACCCGCTGCCGAACTTGAAGACGCGCGCCTCGCGGATGGCAAGGTCGAAAATGCCGCCCTCGTTGACCAGGTCGTCCTGGATCGACTGAATGAAGCAGGCATGCGCCTGCGGGCGGGAGTAGGCGTCCTCGGATTCACGGGTCTCGCCGGTCACCGGATCGACGTAGTAGTGACCCTGCGCCGGGCCGTTGATATTGTAGGCGAACTGGAGGCCGGTGTTGAACCACTGCGGCGAGTTCGGCGCGGCCATCTGCGCAAGCAGCATGTACGCCACCTCGTCGTAAAACGCCTGCGCGTCCTCCTCGGTGTCGAAGTAGTTGTGCTTGCGGCCCCAATCCTGCCAGCAGCCGACCATGCGGTGCGCCACCTGCCTGATGGAATTTTCGCTGCCGGTCACCGGCTGGCCATCCGCGCCGATGATGAGGTTGCCCTCGGCATCACGCTGCGGCACGCCGGTTTTACGGAAATATTTCTGCGCCAGAATGTCGGAGGCAACCTGCGACCAGGAAACCGGCACTTCGACATCGTTCATCTCGAAGACCTTCGAACCATCGGGATTGCGAAGCACGGAGGTTCTGAGCGTATAGTCGAAACGGTCGTAAACGTTTTCACCAGGGGAGGTGAACAGGCGGGCGATTTTCATGTGAAGTCTCCAGAATCGATAATTGGTTGTTGACAGGTAAATCCATTAAATACCGTGACTTACCTTTCTCCGGCACAAGCGCGAGCCGTGGGGGTGCATAATGACAAGGAGATGTTTTTGCAATATAAACACCTTGCCGCACAGAGGAAACAGCTCGGACAATCCGGTAAAAAAAGATCACGGAACTTAACAGGAAACGATCATTGACAGGTTCGCCAGGCTCTCTTCCCGAAGCCGCTCGACGCCTTTCATCCCGGCAGGTTTCCTGACTTGGACAGCCGCATCGCGCCAGGCGACACTTTTCAGCGCTGCATCCTTCCCAAGCCTTCCCCGTGGTAATCAGGGGTCGGCGCAGTGGACGAGCACGAACCGTAGAGACCAACCGGGCAGAGCGCCCATATAGCCTTACGGCATACCATCTTACAGTTGCGGGTACAGTGTACGATTCTCACGCACTTCCCTTTTACCCGGATGACAACATCCGGCACCGGAACGTCAAAAAGAACTCCCTATGGTAACGATTTTTTGGAAGGAAGGCAACGCCTGAGAAGGATTTTTCGGGCGATAAATGGCGTAGTTACTGCGAGTATAGCCCGCAAGGCTTTTGGCGTCAGCATTTCGGGACGAAGCGGTATCGGATTTTTTTCCCGTGCTTCCGATGCCTCATTTCATCTTCCACTGCGACGGCTCGGCCGTCACCAGCCACTCCAGCGTGCGCCGGATGCCCTCGTCCTGCGGCACTTCGCTCTGCCAGCCGAGCAGCTTGCGAGCCTTCGACACGTCGGCCAGCGCGCGCGAGGCGAGCACATCGACCGCCTGCCGGGTGAGCAGCGGGCGCTTTTCGCTTCCGGCAATCCGCCAGGCAACCTCCATCGCTTCGGCGACGGCCCGAACGAGGCCGAACGGCAGGTAGAGCGACGGCGGCGGCGAGCCAATCGCCCCGGCAACGCGCCGGCACACCTCCTCGAAGGTGATCGCCTCGCCATCGCAGGCCATGAACGCCTCGCCCACGGCTTCCGGGCGGGTGGCGGCGAGCATCGTCAGATCGACGAGATTGTCGATAGAGATCATGCTCATCGGCGCGTTGCGCGACCAGTAGAACATCTGCCGCTTGCGAATGGAGTCGGCAAGCAGCGGAAAGAGCGTCCGGTCGCCGGGGCCGTAAACCCACACCGGGTAGAGAATGCTCGCCGAAAGCCCGCGCTCCATGGCCGACCAAACCTCGTTTGTGCCGCCGATTTTGGTATCGGGATAGGATTGCTTTCGCGTCATGTAGGGCGTCTCTTCGTCGATGCGGCCAAGCAGGTGGTGATCGAAGCACTCGAACGAGCTGACATGCACCAGCCGCCCGACGCCGTGCCGGAGCGACGACTCGCAAATCGCGCGGGTGCCGCCAACGTTGATGTCGATGAAGTCCCGCATCGGCCCCCAGTCAGAGGTCAGCGCCGCAGCATGCAGCACAAGGTCGCACCCCCGCACCGCCGCATCGACTGCCCCGGCGTCACGCACGTCGCCTTCGATTACCTCGACGCCGGAGCTTCGCAGCGACTCGATGCGCGAATTCCCTTTCCGCACCAGCGCCTTCACGCCGTACCCGTCCCGCAGACACCGCTTCACCAGATGCGACCCGATAAACCCGGAAGCTCCGGTAACGAGAACTGCTTTGGTCATAATTACAAACTGTCGATACGGTTTTCACTCTGCTGTCGCCCCTCCCACAGTGGACAGTTCTTCACTGCCTTGCGAGTACCGCTTTCGCACAGAGTCCACAACTCAGGGGTCACTTTTTTCTCAGCCATATGTTTGTGAGCGTACGGGCAAAAAGTAGAGCGAACCCCGGACAAAATGTCGTCGATAATCGATTGAACTGCAATCGATGTGGTGTCCGCCTCATAGTTCTCTCTGAATACCCGCTTGTGAATCCGCTCAAGATCAAGGAAAAGAGCGAGCAGAACCAGGTGTACACGGTCAAGGTACTGTTCGTAGTACAGTCCGCGCTCATAATCCTGGGTCACATAAAGCATCTGCGTTTTCCTGCGCGTCCGGCTCACAAGGTAAAACTTGACCAGATAACCCAGACCGGCAAGCACAAGACCAATTCCCCAAAGCTCGAAAGCGGATGCTTTAAAGTATTGCGCCACCGTCACCCCTCCCGCGGAGTCTGTAAGATAAAGTGTGTAAACGGTCATAGTTTCCTATCATGTAACAAGGAGCAAAACTATGACCAGAAAGAAAGACAAGACCCCGGACAT
>NZ_SDGU01000075.1 GCF_004118635.1 Chlorobaculum sp. 24CR
GTCAAGGTCGAGAAATTGAGTATAAAAAGTTGCATTCACAGCAGCTCCAACTCTTCTAAATACCTCGAAGCTCTGCTTCGAGGATCCTTTATTTATATCCCCTTCATTGTGAAGGGGATTTTTCATTTTCTGACATGGTTTGTTGATTGGAGCTTATGCGAAATAATGTGACTTTGTCAGCCCGATGGCTTTTTGTGATCGGGCTTCTTTTTTTTCTAACGGTTCAGTGGTACGGCGTCTGGTACATGTGGTATGGGCACCCCGGCCCGGTCGGCCTTGATGATGCCGGATGGTATATGTCCCCGATCGAATTTTTCAGGGAGTTTCCGTTCATCAGAACAGGTGGCGCTGAGCTGACCTCTTCCCCGATATACATCGTTAACAAAATCACCTATCCACTTTTCTTTGGCTGGCTGGCGCTTCTGCTGGGGATTTCAGCCGAGACGATGTTTTATTGGAATTTTTCTATCGGTCTCGGGCTGATGGGGTATGTTTTGTACTCACTGTTCAGACGTATCGATCCTTCTCCATGGTTTGTCCTGCCCGCCTTTGTACTCTTGGCTTTTTACGAAGGGACGGGGCGTTATCATGGCTTTTCATGGGTTGTACCAAGCTTCTACGCAATCGCGCTGTTTCTGTCTGGAATTATTGCGCTGTTTTATTCGCGGCGTCCTATCACATACGGGTTGCCGTTGCTGGTTCTGCTGCTTATCACCCATTCAACTGGAATTTATCTCGCCGCCGTATTGCTCTTGTCATATATTCTGAACGAAAGTGTCAGTGAGCGGAATTTCAAGCCTCTGATCGCAGGGATCCTACTTGCAGCAGTATTGCTTATTGTTTTTCTCTCAGCTGAGTATTTTTATCGACAACATCTGATTCAGCTGTCATTCACAACAACGTTTCACGATTATCAAAACAGTGATTTGATGGCAACAGAAGGATGGCAAAATCGTTTAATATTTGCTATTCAGGCGATGTACAAAACGGTAAAGGTCTATGATTTTAACAAATATTTCTATGGTTTGTATACTCCGTTGGTTGCTTATGGTCTTTTCGAGCTGGTGCGGCACCGGAAACTGCCTCTCGTCTGGGTGTTCAGCTTGCTTCTCGCGGGTTTGATTATCGCGTCGCCGCTTACAATGTATCCGATGCGTTTCTTCTATCCGCTTGAAGTGATCACCTGGATGGTGATTGCGTATGGTATCGGTATGCTTCTCAGGCGTTTGTTTGCTCCTGGCACCGCAAAGGCTGAGGCGGTAAGCTTGCGATGGCCAACGTGGACGCGACGGCTTGCCGATTGGGGAGTGCTCGTGGTTGCCGTGCTGTTTCTCTACAATGCCATCCATCAGAAGGTCGGCCACACAACGTATGTCAAATACAGCAACGTCCGCTTTTTCGATAAGGAGCGTTTTCTCGACTTCATGAAGCAGAATCCGCATACACGGTTCGTGGTTTTCACCAAGATGCGCGATGTCTATTTATCGTATGGCGGAATGTGGCGAAATCCTCAATTGGTTTTTCCTGAACGGTCTGACCCAGAGATGATTGCAGCATTACCGTCCGATTATATCATCGTGGCGGAGAGGCATCGTTTTTTAGATGAGAACAAACGTGGCAATGCTCAGGTGTTTTTGCCAAACAATGCGTCACTTTGGCTGTCGGTAGCGGGGCTTAAACCGGGGTGTTATCGGCTTGAACTGATCGATACCGGCCTTGCTCAAATCAATGGCATTCGTGTTTGTTCTGGCGACTCCGTTGTTTCATCATGGCGGGCCGATGACTATCCGGTGCGTTTTCCCGATGAAGGGATGACGCCGCCGCTGCTGATGCCCTGGTACTGGCAGCTCGAAAAAGCCTGGACTTTTTACAAGCGGCCAATTCGCCGGGATAATGTCTTCAGGATTTCGAAGCGCTATTCGTGTGACTTTCAGCTCGAGCGCCCCCTCTCGATGATTACGCTCGAAAACAACGGCGGCGATCTTTCGCTGAACGGCATCATCAGGATCGTCGATCTCGATCATGGCGGGAGCCGCGTGTTTGATCTGGACTGGGGCGACGAGCGGATGCTGAAAAACGATCTCGGCCTGATCCATGAGGGCAAGCGGTTGCCGTTGCTCTGGTCAGGCGCGTATCCGAACATGCTGATGACGCTGGAGAAGAATTTCCGTGACGTCAAGGCGTTCAGTTTCTATTCAATGGGCTGGCCGGGGCGATAATCCGGTTGCTCATTTATCTTCACGAGCGTGTGGGGCGCATCGTGGAGATGTAGTTCCTTTGCCGGATATTTTTCATCGCAACAGAGTATCTCCATGAAAGGAGATTGGCATTCACTGTCCTTATTGCCGGGGAGTGAATGCTTTTTTTTTGATTCTCGGCAAATCAGCCTCAATATCCCGGTTTGTCGCCCGACTTTTCGGAGAACTGGATGTCGTAGAGGTGTTTGTATGTCCCGTTCATTTCGAGCAACGCCTCGTGGCTTCCGGATTCGATGACGCGCCCGCGTTCCATTACAATGATCCGGTCGGCATTCCTGACGGTCGATAGCCGGTGAGCGACGACCAGCGCGGTGCGGTTCTCCATGGCGTGGTCGATGGCCTCCTGCACCACTTTTTCCGATTCGTTGTCCAGAGCGCTGGTGGCTTCGTCGAAGATGAGCAGCTCGGGATTTCTGACCATCGCCCGCGCTATAGCCAGGCGCTGACGCTGGCCGCCCGAAAGCTGGATGCCGCGGTCGCCGACGAGCGTTTTATACCCTTCAGGCTTTTCTATGATGAAGTTGTGAGCGTTGGCCAGCCGCGCCGCGCGTTCGATCTGCTCGGGGTCGATGCCGTTGCGGATACCGTAGGCGATGTTCTGCTCGATGGTGTCGTTGAACAGGATCACCTCCTGGCTGACCACGCCGATTATCTGGCGGAGCTGTTTGTAATCGTACTCCTTGATGTCGATGCCGTCGATGGTGATGCGGCCTGAATTGACGTCGTAAAAGCGCAGCAGGAGATCGACCGCGGTCGATTTGCCGGAACCGGACTGGCCGACCAGGGCGACCATTTCGCCTTTTTTGATTTCGAAGCTCACCTTGTCGAGCACGAACGGAGCATCCGGCTCTTTTCGGTAGCGGAAGCTGACCTCCTCGAAGCGGATCGAGTGTGAGAAGCCATCGATCTTTCTGGTGCCGTTGACAATATCGGGCCGGGTATCGAGCAGCTCGAAAAGCTTTTCAGCCGAAGCCATGCCAATGTGTATCTGGGTGCTCATGGTGCTGAAGGTTTTGAACGGCCCCATGACCGAGTAGAGCGTGAAGGCGAAAAGCAAGAGTTCGGTGGAGGTCATTTTCCCCGCAAACACCTGCAAACCGCCGTACCAGAGCACCATGGCGACCGCTCCGATCAGGAACGTTTCGTTCAGTGGGCTGATGATGTTTTTCAGGCGATTGATTCGTATATCGAGTTTCCGGTAGTCGCGGGTGAACTGCTTGAAGCGCCTGACCTCCACATCTTCGAATGCGCTCGATTTGATCACCTTGATGCCGCTGAACTTTTCTTGCAGCACCGAATTCATGTTGCCCATCAGGTCTCTGAGGCGTCTGGCCATCGATTTGATCCGCTTGCCGATCAAACGCATGATGGCGAAGATGAGCAGCGAGGTGACCGAGGCGAACAGGGTCAGTTTCCAGCTCAGTACCAAGAGTACGACGACATACACGAGTATGGAAAAAGGGTTCTGGAGCAGGTTGACGAAGGTCGAACTGATCATGTTGTTCACCGAACTCACCTCGTTGTGAACATAATTCATCAGCGTGCCGACCCGGTTCTGGTTGAAGTAATCGATCTGCATTTCAACGATGCTGCTGAAAACGTCGTCTCTGAGGGTCTTGGCGGTTCGTGTCTGGATGCGGAAAATGAGCTGGCCGTTCAGGTAGATGAACAGATTTTTCAGGAAGAACGCCCCGATCAGGAAGAGGCATATTCTGAGGAGGGTCTCCTCGCGACTACCGGCATCAAAGAGTTGCTGGAATTTCGCGGTCGCCCAGGTTTTGAGGGCCTTGGTGTCGGTGAGCTTTTCGGGAAACTTGACATCGGCATCAACCGGCATAGCCTGTGTTTTCGCGTTTTGCAACTCCGGCATGTTCGGGAGCTTGACGCCGGGAGCCGAGGCGGAGGTTTGCTGAGGTTGGTTGCTTGTAAAGACTGTGTTCAGGAGCGGAAGAACCGAATAAATCGAGATGACGCTGAACAGGGAGGTCAGGATGCTCACGAAGAAAACGACAACGATCCGGCTTTTCGACGGCGCGAGATAGTTCAGGAGTCTCAGGTAAATATTCATCAGGTCTGCGTGTTTGCTACGAGGTGGAGTTCAGGCCGGTGAGCAGTGCTGTTGCCGGTTCGGCTTCGTAAGGCACCGGGTTTCTCAGGGATCAATGTACGGCATTTTTCAATTATTGCGCTTTTCGATCCGCCGAGGCTTTGAACAATGGCCTGAGCGCCTGTGGCGCGGCGGCGGTCGGCGGGCGCTGGTGCAGCTGCTCGCCGATTGCCACGGCTTGCTTGCCCAATCGGGTTGGGGATGAAGAGCGTGGCGGAGTTGAGACTGTCCCGGCATCTCGTTCACGCTGGATTACGCATTATCAGCGATGTCGCGGTTGAGGTTATGCCGGGTTGTCAGGCGAGATTCGGATTTGGTGTTCAGAAAAATGGTGTGGTATCTTTTTCTACAAGAGCTCCTTTTCTGTAATTCTTTTTTTCCAATCGGTTCCAAAATTGTACCTCAGCAATCGGGAAATAAACTTGAAATAAGAGCGTCGTTCAAATGCAGATCTGATTGACTGCACTTCAGACGGCTTCAGTTTCGTTTGTTGACTGGTGCCTTTGTTTAAACTGCTTCTCGGTACGAATACTGCATGGAGACAACGGAAACAGGAGTCATCCCAGTTGAATTCTCGATAGAGATCATGTTTGTGTTGATGATTTTTTGTTTCGCTCTTGAATTTAAGTACTTCGGAGTACAACCTTTCCGGGCAACCCGTCCAGCTCTCGATGAACGAAAATTTGACCCGTTTTGTTATGGTGCTGATTATATGGAAAATTGATATTGCTTTTTTGTTATGATCGTTGACAGGGAGGCTGAAAAACGATTATTCATTAAATCTCTATGGGATATATTCCCCGAAGCTCTGCTTCGTTAAAGATAAAAGTGTAATAATTGAGCACATATATTCATAAAAGTCATAATGTAT
>NZ_SDGU01000076.1 GCF_004118635.1 Chlorobaculum sp. 24CR
AAAAAAAACTCAACACACTTTCGACGGACAACGAGGAAGACTGATCCTTGAAGCCCATAAGGAGGAACTTGTCGTGTGGATAGAAGAAGCCCATGAACAGGGTGCCCGGTATATCGCGGCGTGTGATCTGGTCGGCATCTCGGTGCGAACCCTGCAACGCTGGAAGCGTGAGGGACTCAGAGACCGACGGAAAGGGGCAAACAAAAGCGTGAACCGGAAAGTGCCAACGGAAACCAGAGAAGAGATCGTCAGCGTCTGTAACGAGCCAAGATTTCGTGACTTAACGCCCTGTGAGATCGTGCCTCAGCTCTTGAGTGAAGGGCGGTATCTGGCCTCTGAGAGCACCTTTTACCGGATATTGAGAGCGAAAGGACAAGTACACCATCGAAGTGAACTGCGCGTTCGTCACCGGCATTCAAAGCCGCCGGAACGCCGTGCAACAGGCTCGGATCAGGTCTATTCGTGGGACATCACGTACATGGCCCGGACGGTTAAAGGACTCTTTTATTACGCCTATGTCGTCAAAGATATTTTCGACAAGGCCATTGTCGGCTGGGCGGTGCACGAGGAGGAGAGCGAGAGGCACAGCCGGGCGTTATTTGAGCGGATGCTGAAAGGGCGACGGACAACGGTCAGATACGTGCATTCCGATAACGGCCATCCCATGAAAGGAGTGAGTCTTATGGCGCTGCTTCAAGACCTTAAAGTTGACGTGTCGCACAGCCGCCCACGAACCAGCAACGACAACCCGTACATCGAATCGCTCTTCAAAACGATGAAGTACCACGTGAGCTGGCCGGGAGCGTTCGATACTCTGGAGGATGCCCGGCGCTGGATGGGCGAATTCGTCAACTGGTACAACACGGCGCACCAGCACTCCTCGATAGGCTACGTGACGCCGCATCAGTTGAGATACGGTCAGGCAAACGCCATTTATGAGCAGCGAAACGCGACGCTGCAACAGGCCAGAGCGGCATATCCGGAGCGTTGGGGATCAAGACCGGCAA
>NZ_SDGU01000077.1 GCF_004118635.1 Chlorobaculum sp. 24CR
TGAAATATCGATATGCCAGTGTTCATGCGGCTTTTCAGGTTGCACGAATCCTTTGCCCTTCTTGCTGTTTTCGTTGTTCCAGCGTTTCAAGAGGCCAGCGGCACTCAGCACACGGTACACGCTGCTGGGGCTGACGGCAACGATATTGCGGTCAAGCATCATAAAAGTCAACCGACGGTAGCCCTCCAAAGGATAGTTCAGATGAAACTTGATAATCTCCTGCTTCTCCCAGTCTTCGAGCCAGAAGTCACGGGGAATCAATGCGTTATGTTCATTGACCTTGCCATAGCGAGCCTGCCACTCATAGTACTTGCTGGGGGCTATACCCAGCCATTTGATGAATCGCGTCACAGCCAGGCTGCTCTTTTTTGCCCACAACCGGACAAAGTCGATCATGGCATCACGAATATCATGGGGAACCCAGGACGCCGTCAGAGTTCCCCAAGTGCTTTTTTTAGCTTGACATGCTCCTCCATGAGTTCAGAAAGTACGTCGTTCTTGTTGCGTAACTTCGCTTCAAGCTGTTCGATCTTTTTCTGCTCAGCCTTGTTCAGGGTTGATTGCTGCTTTTCGAATGCAGCA
>NZ_SDGU01000078.1 GCF_004118635.1 Chlorobaculum sp. 24CR
GAGTCAAGGTCGAGAAATTGAGTATAAAAAGTTGCATTCACAGCAGCTCCAACTCTTCTAAATACCTCGAAGCTCTGCTTCGAGGATCCTTTATTCTGAGCAAGTTGGTATGGCATATCCATTTATTAAAGGCTCTGATGGACGTGTTTTTAAGTATGCTGTTAATTATAAGTCAGAAGTTGGTCGTGGTGCAGAGTGGTATAAAGAGTATTATGAATATTTTGAAAAACTGTTTGGCGGTGGTGTTCCAATAAGCGAATTTGTTGCGTTATGGAGGGGTGATGCAAAATAAAATAATGTTTTTTTCTTTGGGTGGTTTTTTTGAGAAAAGGCATATCTTGCTTCCTATGCTTGAATATTTGAGGATAAGACATGAGGCCTCATATGAGAATGTTTTTATAAAAAAAGTTTATGATAGCTTTCCAAATATGATATGGGCAGGCGGAAGGACAAATGTTAGCCCAGAGAAGATGCCTTTATCTGAAGTTGAAGAGCTTTTGGTCGCGTATAATAGGCTTGGTGTTGGTGTGTATCTGACTCTAACGAATCATTTTATTGATAAGATAGATTTGAGTGATGCCTATTGTAATGAGGTCTTGAAAATTTTATCTCAAAGTCATCAGAATGGTGTTATAGTGAATTCTGCATTGTTGGAAAAATATGTTCGTAATAATTATCCCTCATTGAAGGTATCATTGTCATTAATTCATTTTTATTCGCAACCAGACTTAAAGTCAAGTTTTGACTCTATAGATTTTTCTCGTTATGAGAGTGTGGCGATACCGCCAGAATTGAACAATGTTTATTGTGACGGTTTTATGGAGAAAATTGAATATTTGATTAATGAGACTTGCCCTCCAAATTGCAAACATAAATCACATCATTATAAATTGATTAGTCTTGCGAATAAAATAGGCGATGCATCTATTAGCGCTGGTTTTTGTTCAAGACATTGCACTGATTTGCAGAATCATTTTTTTCTTGTAAGCACAAAAGAACGACTCGCTTTTATGAATGAAGAATATGGTGTAATGAGGTTTAAGTTTGGTGGGCGAGGGTCTTCAGATAAAGCTTATCTATTGCTTTTGATGTATTATTTCGTAAAAAAAGAGTTTGTGCAATCCTTTCTTGATTATGCAGGTATTGCTGACTTGAACGTGAATGACGATCTTTACGGACAGGTTTTTAAAATGCCGTATAAAGAAAAAATGTGGGCATGAAGTGTATGTTTCATTGAGTTGCTTTTCAGGCAAATCAGCTTGATAATTCTAACCTTCTTCCCACTTACCATGCCCCCCCTCACCATCTGCATCACCGGAAGCACGGACGGCATTGGCCTTGCGGCGGCGAAGCGGTTCGCGGCGGCTGGGCATCGGGTGATCGTGCATGGGCGCAGTGCTTCGCGGATCAAGGCTGCGTCGGCGGAGATTGCGCGGGCTGCGGGTGTGGAGCCGGTTGGGGCTTTGAAGGCGGACTTCACCGATCTCGATGCGGTCTGTTCGATGGGGCGGGAGCTGGTTGAGCGCTATCCCGGTCTTGATCTGCTCGTCAACAACGCGGCGGTTTACATGCCGACGCGAACGCTCACACCGGAAGGGTACGAGACCAGCTTCTGCGTCAACTACCTCGCTCCGGTCCTGCTGACGGGCGTCGTCAAGCCCGCGCTGATCGCCAACAGCGGATCGGTGCTCAACGTGAGTTCGGTCGATCATCACAGCGCCGTGTTCGATCCGGCCAACATGCAGGGCGAGCGCGACTATTCGGGCTACGACGCCTACGCTCGGAGCAAGCTCTTCAACATCATGTTCACGCTCGACTCGGCAAGCGACGTGCGCTCGAACTCGCTCGATCCGGGCGTGATCGCCACCAAGCTGCTTCACGCCGGATGGTCGCTTGCCGGTGACGATGCGTCGGTCGGCGGGGAGGAGGTCTTCGGGACGGTGATGGAGATCGCACGGAACGGCTGGAACGGCGAGTATTTCGAGAACCTCCGCCCGGCCCGCTGCTCACCGGTCGCCGGAGATGCCGCCGCCCGGCGGGAACTTACGGAACTGACCGGCGAGATGCTGCGGCGGTTCATATTCTGAGAAGAAAGATGTACTTTTACAAAGTATAATCGTTCAAACCCCTGATGTTCTTTGCGCGCCCCTCTACCGGCAAAACCGGTATGCGCAAAGGAACGAACTTATAAGACAACACCATGAAAAAGCTGAGACCGAGTGGCGGTTATCGGAGTGCCGCCAGTTTTCAGACGGCTACCCTGATCTACGATGCCACCTGCCTGTTTTGCGAGAAGTTCGTCGATTCCCGGTCGCGGATGCTCGACCAGATGACGCAGGCGGCGCGTTCAGGGCGGCAGAACATCGCGGAAGCCAGCCGCGCTTCGGCGACCTCTTCGCAGACGGAGCTGCGGCTGCTCAACGTCGCCCGTTCGAGCCTCGAAGAGCTGCTGCTCGATTTCGAGGATTACCTGCGCCATCGGCGTCTGGCGCAATGGGCGCTATCGAGCGCTGAATTGCAAGCTGTTCGCGAAGTGCCGAAGCGGTTCCGGCAAGAGCGGACGGATCAGTCGGATCTGACCGATCTTTCAGATTCGGAGCGCTGGGCGCTGTATGCTCCGTGGCTGGAGCATGAGCGGGCCGAAGTGCGGGCCAATGCGATCATCTGCCTGATTCATCAGACGAGCTACCTGCTCGACCGACAAATTGCCGCGCTGGAGGAGTCGTCCGTCGAGGAGGGCGGGCACAGCGAGCAACCTGCCGCCTCGCGTCTGGTCGTGCGGGAACGTCAGAGCCCAGAGCCACACCGTCAGCCGACGCCTGCCGGGGCGACCCCCTCATGCCCGAAATGCGGCAGGCCGATGACGTTGCGCACGGCCAAAGCTGGCCGGAACGCGGGAAAGCCCTTCTGGGGCTGCTCAGGCTACCCCGACTGCAAAGAGGTGGTGCGGGTGTGAGAGTTAGGGCGGATCGGTAGGTGGACTGTTGCCGAGCGTGGAGACTCGACGGAGCTGCTGACCGAAATCACCTGCCCGACGCTCGTCGTCAACGGCATGGAGGATATTGCCACCACGACGGCGGTTTCCGCCGGAATGTACGCCCTGATTCCCGGCTCGAAGCTCGAACTGATTCCCGAAGCAGGCCGCCTCTCAAACCTCGACCAGCCCGCGATGTTTAACCGAATATTGCTGGAGCATTTGCAAAGCCTGTAAAAAAGAAGAACCCCCAACCGGAGCGAACTGGTTGGGGGTTTCTCTTTTCTGCCCTCTGCTTTCCTTTCCTTCTCTACTGCCATAGCGAGTCGATCAGTGAATAGGAGTTCATGTCGGGTCGGTTAAACTTTGAAAAAAGCCAAACATTTCCCGCATTATTTGTTGTGGCTTCGTGTTTTATGCATTTTTCGTTGTCACCTTTTTTAAACTTCTAATAAATGATTCGTTCTTGGTCTCTTTCAGTAAAATGGCTTTAAGTTCTTCCCAATAATCTGTAGCGACTTGCTTTGAAAGTTCATCACAAATAATATGGGCAAGCTTTTCTTCAAAGTCAATCCACTTCTCACTCATAATAATTTCTGTCCTTGGTGAATTTAAATCCAAGTCATTGTTGCCTCCAATATCTACTACTAAAACAAGTGGGAATGGCCATGAAATCTTCGCTTGATTATTCCTTCTTCTCCAAGATTCGGGGAACAAAGTAGTTGGAATTTCAATACCATGCAATGAGACTCTTGATTGGGATTCAGTAAACTTGCTAAACGAACTTGATTCATTTATATCGCCTTCATCATTAATCGTAATTGATTGTGAAGATTCAGAAATTGAATCTCTATGGGATATATTCCCCGAAGCTCTGCTTCGTTAAAGATAAAAGTGTAATAATTGAGCATATATATTCATAAAAGTCATAATGTATCTATACTCATATACCATTTTGTGTGTCCTGCAAAGTATAGGCGTGTCGTATTTTCCGAGGCAGTAGATAA
>NZ_SDGU01000079.1 GCF_004118635.1 Chlorobaculum sp. 24CR
TGAAATATCGATATGCCAGTGTTCATGCGGCTTTTCAGGTTGCACGAATCCTTTGCCCTTCTTGCTGTTTTCGTTGTTCCAGCGTTTCAAGAGGCCGGCGGCACTCAGCACACGGTACACGCTGCTGGGGCTGACGGCCACGATATTGCGGTCAAGCATCATAAAAGTCAACCGACGGTAGCCCTCCAAAGGATAGTTCAGATGAAACTTGATAATCTCCTGCTTCTCCCGGTCTTCGAGCCAGAAGTCTCTGGGAATCAATGCGTTATGTTCATTGACTTTGCCATAGCGAGCCTGCCACTCATAGAACTTGCTGGACGCGATACCCAGCCATTTGATGAATCGCATCACAGCCAGGCTGCTCTTTTTTGCCCACAACCGGACAAAGTCGATAATGGCATCACGAATATCATGGGGAACCCAGGACGCCGTCAGAGTTCCCCAAGTTCTTTTTTTAGCTTGACATGCTCCTCCATGAGTTCAGAGAGTACGTCGTTCTTGTTGCGTAACTTCGCTTCAAGCTGTTCGATCTTTTTCTGCTCAGCCTTGTTCAGGGTTGATTGCTGCTTTTCGAATGCAGCA
>NZ_SDGU01000009.1 GCF_004118635.1 Chlorobaculum sp. 24CR
GATACATTATGACTTTTATGAATATATGTGCTCAATTATTACACTTTTATCTTTAACGAAGCAGAGCTTCGGGGAATATATCCCATAGAGATTTAAGAAGAAAAGAAAGTTATCGCAACCGATACTGATTCGAGATGTCTGAAACGCGACCAACCATAAAAGAAGCGATCCGGCAGAAAGCCCTCGATCTCGGCTTCTGCGCCGCCGGATTCGCCGCCGCCGGGCCGCTTGCCGGGGCAATAGAGGAGTACCGCGCGATGATCGACGAGGGGCGGCACGGCGAGATGGGCTACCTCGAAACCGGCCTCGAAGTGCGCGCCAACCCGGAGCTGCTTTTGGCGGGCGTCAAGAGCGTCCTCTCCGTCGCCCTGCCGTGGCCAGCGCCCGCAAAGCCCGGCGCGATCTCCGGTTACGCCGTCATTCCTGACTACCACCGCATCGTTGGCGA
Organism: Chlorobaculum sp. 24CR; assembly: GCF_004118635.1. Taxonomy (GTDB): domain Bacteria; phylum Bacteroidota; class Chlorobiia; order Chlorobiales; family Chlorobiaceae; genus Chlorobaculum. The sequence goes on from NZ_SDGU01000009.1 coordinate 449, forward strand.
ATTGCTCAACGAGCTGCTCGATTTCATCCGCTTGATCTGCGACCATCCAGTCAACGGACGAGTCTGCGTGGACAGCTTGCCCGTGCTCGAAACGGGCTGGGCCGAAGCCGCCGGAATCGGGTGCACCGGCAAGAATTCGCTCGTCATCGTGCCCGGCCACGGCTCACGCATCTTCCTCGGCGAACTGCTGCTCGACCTCGAACTCGACCCCGACCAGCCGCTCGACTGGAACCCCTGCGGCGACTGCACCGCCTGCCTCGATGCCTGCCCCACCGGAGCGCTCGCCGCCCCCGGCAAACTCGACGCCCGGCGCTGCATTTCATATTTGACGATAGAGCTGAAACGGGAGTTCACGGACGAAGAAGCCGCGATGCCGGAAGGCTGGCTCTACGGCTGCGACCACTGCCTCGACGCCTGCCCGCACAACGCCAATAAAGTGACAGCTTTCCCCGGCTTCGAGCAAAAAGAGGAACTCGCCACCCTGTCCGCCGAAAAAGCCCTCGAACTCACCAATTCACAATTCCGCAAACTCTTTGCCGAAACCCCCGCCCTCCGCCTCGGCCTCCGCCGGCTCAAGCGAAATGCAAAAGCAGTGTTGGGAAAAACGAACAAACCATGAATACCGTTTTTATCCCTGTTGACCTTGCAGTCCTTTATGTCCCTGAAGTCCTTGTTATTAATCCGGCAACAAAAAATCGCAATCTTCTCTAAAAAAAGAGATTGGGCTAAAGCCCCTATTTATTTTGCTTTATCCATAAACCCCGGACTAAAGTCCGGGGCAATTATTTAAGAATTTTAATGGCCGAAGTGAATAATACAATTATGGAAACCACCACCCTCCTCTGGATCGTCTCCGCCCTCCTGCTCATCACCGGCTTCGCAGGCCTCCTCTTGCCCGCCCTGCCGGGAGTGTTGCTGATCTTCGCGGGCCTCGTCTTCGCCGCCTGGGCGGAAGGCTTCGCCTACATCGGCTGGGGAACGCTCACCATTCTCGGCGTACTCACCGTGGCGGCATACATCATCGATTTCCTCGCCGGACTCCTCGGCGCAAAGCGTTTTGGCGCAGGCAAATACGGCATCATCGGCGCAGCAATCGGCACCGTCGTCGGTCTCGTTTTTGGCCTGCCCGGCATCATCATCGGCCCCTTCATCGGAGCCGTCCTCGGCGAACTCTACGCCCAGAAAGACCTCCAATCCGCCAGCACCGCCGGCTTCGGAGTCTGGATCGGCATGGCGATCGGCATCGCCGCCCGAATAGCCGTTGCTTTTGTTATGGTTGGAGTTTTTCTGCTGGCGCGGTTTGTGTGAGAGAAACAGATAACGAAAAACCGCCAATCTGAACTTGCTATCTTTTCATGGACAGGTCGAGAAGCCATACCTTATCGAAAAAGGAGAAAACGAGTATAGCGCAACAACCATCACGCCGTCAGCAGAGCAGACAGTTCAAGATCGATGCTATCGAGCTGAGTCTGAACGGCGACAAAAGCATCAGAGAAATCGCCAATAATCCAGAGCGTGAGCGGGCAAAGGCAATTGCTAACTGACAATGCCGTAACCGGGGCTGTGTTCAAAACGCTGAAAACCGGGTTACAACCGCAAGCTTCGGCTTCTTGAAGTGCCCGCTTTTTTGTTGCAGGTTCACGCCGGCAAACCTGGACATACCAATTGTCGAGTCCTCCTTTACCCCCGCTGATAGTACCCGTCCGTTAATCCCCCATCCATATACCGCCAAGCGTCAGTACATATAAAAACAATATATATCGAGCGACGAAAAAATCGGCCTGGATGCACATACCACTGCATCAGGCTGGATGATCCACGGCTGCCCCGCCCGCCAAAAGAGTCTGAAAAGAAACGTCTCCAGCCCCGGTAAATCCGGACAAAACAACCGAAAAAACCCAGCCTGCGCATAGTTCTACAGGGCAGCAGCTAAGTGCCGGTCTCGATCATCTCGATGGTCATGATCTGCGACAGATGCTTACGGTTCATTTTACCCGTTGCCAGAGACCAGCCTTCTTTATAGGAGCGATAAATAATACGTATTAAATAGCTGCTTATAAACAGGATATGATGTACAAACAGCTATTTGAATTCAAAAAATAAATAATTATTATATGCGAGTAACACTAAATTAAAGTATAATTATATATATTAACTACGCAAAAAATAATCACAAAACTTCCGGGGAGAGGAAATCATTTTGAAAGTCAAAGCATTACTCATCGGCTGCCTGTTAGCCGCTTTGGGAGCGACAAAAGCAGATGCTGCATTGGTCGTACTCAGCGCAACTGATATTACCAATGACCAAAATATTTCGGCATCAAATGTCACTTTTGGGAGTGGCTTGAAAATAGATAATGCCTCGGGAATTTACAGCGCCCATCACTGGACTTCAGCAACGTCAATTGATAGCAGCGATTATATCTCCTTCACCTTTGATGCGAACACTGGTTACGAGATTGACCTCGCCAGCTTTGACTTCAATGCCGAGATAGACAAAAATGGCCCAAAATCCCTCGTGATCGAATACAGTGTCGGGGGAAACACATTTCAATCCGTCGGTTCAGTTATACCCACAAGCACAACCGCGACAGATTATTCCATAGCGCTCAACAGCTCAGAGTTTCAGAACCTGACCGATCCTGTGGAGTTTCGTATTTATGGCTATAACGCCGGTAATCCTGGCGGTAAATTAAGCATCAATGACTATTCATTCACCGGCTCTGTCAGCGAAGCTGGCAGTACCGGTGCGGTTCCCGAACCCCAGTCTCTGGCGCTTATTGGCGTTGGTTCGTTGCTGATGACAGGCTATCTGCGACGTGTGCGCAGAGTGGCCGATACCGTAGCATAACGGCAAGAAAAAACCGCCCGAAAAAGAAGTTGCCTGGAGCAATTCCTCAACACCCCCGCAGAAAAAAAGCTGCGGGGGTGTTTGTTTTTGTATAAAAATATAGATGATTGATATACAATTTCGGGGCAAGGGGTATTCTTTCGCGAGCCGGAGCACTCAGGCAAAAGCGCTCACCCCCGCGCTGAGGTCTCGAACTCCGGATAGAAAATCCTCTCGATCCCCACGGCCTTGCCGGTCTCCACATCCAGCGTGAGCAGGACGGCTGAGAGATGCACGTCGTCGGTGGCGCATTCGTATTTATGCGGGGTCTGGTAGAGCATCCGGTCAACGGCTGATTTGACCTGCATTCCGATCACCGACAGGTGCGGGCCGGTCATGCCGACATCGGTCAGGTAGGCCGTGCCTTTCGGGAAGATGCGTTCGTCGGCGGTCTGTACGTGGGTGTGCGTACCGATCACTGCCGACACCCGGCCATCGAGGTACCACGCCAGCGCGAGCTTTTCGGCAGTCGCTTCGGCATGGAAATCGACCACAACCAGCGACGACTGCTCTTTGGTCTGCTTGATGACCCAGTCCGCCGTGCGGAACGGGCAGTCGATCGGGTACATGAAGGTGCGCCCTTGCAGGTTAAGGACGGTGATGTTGCCGAGGCCGCGCGGCAGTTTATAGACGCCGTGACCCTTGCCGTAGGTGCCCTTCGGGTAGTTCTGGGGCCGAAGCACGCGCTCGTGCGTTTTGAGCGTCTCGAAGAAATTGAAGTTGTTCCAGGTGTGATTGCCGCCCGTCACCACATCGACCCCCGCTTCGAGCATCTGGTTCAGCGCTTCGAGACTCATCCCCTTGCCGTTGTGGGCGTTCTCGCCGTTGCAGATAACGAAATCGACCTCATATTTCGAGATGAATCCCTTGAGCATCCGGCTGACGATTTGCAGGCCGGAGTTTCCGACGACGTCGCCGATGAAGAGAATATTGGCGGTTTTTGCTGACATACGGGTTCCCTTGGTAAATCTGTTGTTTTCATTCATTTGTTGGCGTGAAATTACACATTAACCGCCATTTTGAACAGTCCTATTTCGATCATCCGTCGAAAATTCATCGCTACCCCGAAGATGCTCGCCGGGGTTGCCGGATATGAACTTAATGGCCACGGCTGATCGTTCCTTATCTCTCCGCGCAGCTTCGCAAATCCAGAACAGGAGCGAATACCATGACTATTCAGAGAACCATCAGCAAGGTGTTCAGAAGCAAGCCGGTCATCGAAGGCGCCGGGGTGCGGCTCAAACGAGCCTTCGGCTTCAGCCAGGTTCCGCTGTTCGACCCGTTCCTGCTGCTTGACGATTTCCGTTCAGAAGACCCTGAGGACTATCGCAAGGGGTTCCCCTGGCACCCGCATCGCGGTATCGAAACCATCACCTACATGCTCGAAGGCCAGGTGGAGCACGGCGACAGCCTGGGCAACCGGGGCGTGATCCGGCCGGGCGGATTGCAGTGGATGACCGCTGGCAGCGGCATCATCCATCAGGAGATGCCGGAGGGCGACCGGCACAAAAGAATGGGCGGATTCCAGCTCTGGGCGAACCTGCCCGCATCACAGAAGATGACCAAGCCGCGGTATCGCGACATTACCGATTCACAGGTGCCGAAGCTGAAGCTCGACAGTGGCGTCTCGATCTCGGTCTTCAGCGGCAGGATCGGAGAGACGGTCGGCCCGGTTGACGACATCGCGATCGACCCGGAATATCTCGATATCACCGTTCCGCCATCGACCTCCTTCACCCATCCGGTCACGCGGGGGCGCACGGCGCTCGCCTACGTCATCGGGGGCAAGGGAATCTTCTGCCATGCCGACGAACCGTTCTCCCATGATACGGAAGGGGTCAACTATTTCGACATGGAGCCTGAACGATATCAAGATAATGAAACCCTCATTCTGTTCAGCGATGGAGACAGCGTGACGGTAAGCACGGAAACCGATCCGGTCCGGTTTCTGTTCATCTCGGGCAAACCGCTCAACGAACCAGTCGCATGGTATGGCCCGATCGTCATGAACACCCGCGAAGAGTTGCGCATCGCCTTCGAGGAGTTCCAGAACGGTACATTCATCAAAGAGCCCTGAGCGGAACGGCGTTTTGTCGAATCGACGAGGCGGGCTATTTTGAACGGCACTCCACACCGGGAGATCCATCAACTCCATATCCACATTCGTGAATCCTGATAAGAGAGCGGCCCGCACGGCAGGCGTACTGCCTCTGCTTCTGTTTCTCCTGCTGAACCTCGGAATGATCGCTCTCTTGCTCGATTCCGGGTATGTTTCAGTTGAGGCGACAAAAGAGGCGTTTGCCGCCATGCGGGAATACCTTCGCCGGAACCACGCAAGCGCACCACCCCGGGCGCTTGCGGTCATCGACTACAGCCAACCTTCGTACGTAAAGCGCATGGCGATCATCGACCTGAAAACCGGTCGCCAATCGTTCTATCGGGTCGCCCACGGCAAAAACTCCGGCGAGCTTTTCGCCCGGCGATTCTCCGACGTCCCGGAGTCGAACATGAGCAGCCTCGGGCTGTTCCGCGTCGGCAAGCGATACTCCGGCGATCACGGCCTCGCGCTCCGGCTCGACGGCCTCGATTCGCTCCGCAACGGCAACGCCGCCAAGCGCGACATCGTGCTGCACAAGGCCGGGTACGTCTCGATTCCCTTCATCCTGCTGAACATCGTGACCGGCTATGGCCCGATGATCGGCAGAAGCAACGGCTGCTTTGTCGTCTCGAAAAGCGACATCGTCGAGGTGGTCGAAAAGCTGGCCGACGGCGGGTTCATCTATGCGTGGGCAACACCGGACGATAACTCCCGGAAATAAAAAAAGCCCGGCGATGAACCGGGCTTCGTGTGTTACGATGTGCTGTCTGGCGACAAATCACATGGCGTTGATGATCGCGTTGAGCGTGCCGCTGGGGCGCATGGCGCGAGTGGTCTTTTCGTCGTCGGGCTGGTAGTAGCCGCCCATGTCGATCGGGCTACCCTGCGCGGCGATCAGCTCGGCGTTGATCAGCTCCTCTTTCTCGGCGAGCGCACTGGCGACACCGGCGAAACGGGCTTTCATCTCGGCGTCGGCGTCCTGACCAGTCAGCGCTTCGGCCCAGTAGAGGGCGAGGTAGAAGTGGCTGCCGCGGTTGTCGATCTGGCCGACTTTGCGGGCGGGCGACTTCTGGTTGTCGAGGAACTTGCCGATCGCCTGGTCGAGCGTGTCGGCCAGCACCTGCGCCTTCGGGTTGCCAAAGCTCTGCGAAAGGTGCTCCAGCGAAGCGGCCAGAGCCGAAAACTCGCCGAGCGAATCCCAGCGGAGGTAGCCCTCTTTCTGGAACTGCTGCACGTGCTTGGGGGCCGAACCGCCCGCGCCGGTTTCGAACAGGCCGCCACCGTTGAGCAGCGGAACGATGGAGAGCATCTTGGCGCTGGTGCCGAGCTCGATGATCGGGAACAGGTCGGTCAGGTAGTCGCGAAGCACGTTGCCGGTCACCGAAATGGTGTCCTCTCCGGCGCGGAAGCGGCCAAGGGTGAAGCGCATCGCTTCGACCGGAGCCATGATCCTGATGTCGAGGCCGGTGGTGTCGAGCTGCTTGAGGTACTCTTCGACCTTCGAGATGATCTGGCTGTCGTGAGCGCGGTTGCTGTCGAGCCAGAAGATGGCCGGCGCGCCGGTAGCTCTGGCGCGGCGAACGGCCAGGCCGACCCAGTCGCGGATCGGAGCGTCCTTGGCCTGGCACATGCGGAAAATATCGCCGGTCTCGACCTTCTGCGACATGAGCACCTCGCCGCTTGCATCGACCACGCGGATCACGCCGTCGCCGGGGGCCATGAAGGTCTTGTCGTGCGAGCCGTACTCTTCAGCCTTCTGGGCCATGAGGCCGACGTTCGGCACGCTGCCGATGGCCGAAGGATTGAATGCGCCGTTCTTGCGGCAGTCGTCCACGATTTCGCCGTACATGGTAGCGTAGCAACGGTCGGGAATCACGGCCTTGCAGTCGTGAAGCTGGCCATCCGGCCCCCACATCTTGCCGCCATCGCGCACGACGACCGGCATGGAGGCGTCGATGATAATGTCGTTCGGTACGTGCAGGTTGGTGATGCCCTTGTCGGAATCGACCATCGCCAGCTCCGGACGGGTTTTATAGACGGCCATGATGTCGGCCTCGATCTCCGAGCGCTTCTCTTCGGGCAGGGTCTGGATTTTGGCATAGAGGTCGCCAAGGCCGTTGTTCAGGTTCACGCCAAGCTCGGCAAGCAGAGCGGCATGTTTGTCGAGCGCATCCTTGTAGAACACCGACACGGCGTGGCCGAACATCACCGGATCGGAGATCTTCATCATGGTGGCCTTCAGGTGCAGCGACAGCAGTACGCCCTGCGATTTGGCCTCTTCGATCTGGGCGGCGAAGAACTCGCGGAGCTTGCGCACGTTCATAACCGACGTGTCGATCACCTCGCCAGCGAGCAGCGCGGTTTTTTCTTTGAGCACACTCACCTCGTTGGCGCCATCGACATATTCGATGCGGACGGTAGTGGCTGCGGGCACGGTCACGGACTGCTCGCTGCCGTAGAAGTCACCATCGTTCATGTGCGAAACGTGGGCTTTGGAGTCAACGCTCCAGGCAGCCATGCGGTGCGGATGCTTCTGGGCATAGGCCTTGACCGAGAGCGGAGCGCGACGGTCGGAGTTGCCCTCGCGAAGCACCGGGTTGACGGCGCTGCCAAGCACCTTGGCGTAGCGGGCCTGAATCGCTTTCTCTTCGTCATTCGACGGAGCTTCGGGATAGTCCGGCACGTTGTAGCCATGCCCCTGAAGCTCCTTGATGGCGGCTTTCAACTGCGGAATCGAAGCGCTGATGTTCGGCAACTTGATGATGTTGGCTTCCGGGGTGAGCGCGAGTTCGCCAAGCTGGGCGAGGTAGTCGGGAATCCTCTGGCCTTCGGTCAGATTCTCCGGGAAGTTGGCGATGATCCTGCCAGCCAGGGAGATGTCCCTGGTCTCGACCTCGACGCCGGTTCCACGGGTAAAGGCCTGGATGATCGGAAGCAGCGAGTAGGTCGCCAGTGCCGGCGCCTCGTCGATCTTGGTGTAGATGATGGTCGATTTGCTTGCCATATCGTTGCTTTAAAGGTATGTGGTTATTAAATGACTGCTACGGTAAAAAAAACCTGAACCCCCGATCAGGAGTCGCACTACCCCCTGTCAGTACAAAAACTGCCGTGTATGCTCCCGGAAAAGAAGCCGGGATTGACAACTTCGCTCTATAAATGCACTCGTCGTGCCTGAAAAAAAGCCTGCTTCCATTCGGGGCAGTTCGCCCCGGAAAGGGGGTAGCCTGCCTTAAGGCCCTGGTCAACAAGGCCTGGTTGACTGAATGAGTATGGAAGAAATGATGGAAAACGGAAGACCGGCGGAAACCGGCGCTCCCTCAAAGATCACCTGGACGGATGACGCTCGTCGAGACCAACCCTCTCGGCAAGCTCCTTGTCATGAAGCACTTCATGAGCGAGCTTTATCATGGGGATAGTCGCGCCCATGGAGCTGTAGCCGCCGTCATGAAACAGGTTCTGCATGGTCACCTTGCGCGTCAGATCGCTCAGAAGCGTCATGGTGTATTCGGCGCACTCCTCGGCGCTCGCATTGCCGAGCGGAGACATCAGTTCGCCGTAATCGTACATTTTCTCGAAACCGGGAATGCCGCTGCCGGCTTTCGTGTAGGTCGGACTCTGCGAAATGGTATTGATCCGGATGCCGCGCGTCGCCAGCCTCGGGCCGAAGCTGCGGGCGATCGATTCAAGCAGCGACTTGGCGTCGCCCATGTCGGAGTAGGTCCAGTAGTTGCGCTGCGAAGCGATGTATGAAAGCGCGAGAATGCTGCCGCCGTCGTTGATGGCCTCGTTCTTGAGCGCGTAAGCCACCAGCCTGTGAAACGAAATGCCCGAAACATCGAGCGTCCTCATGAACCACTCGTAGTTCAGCTCCTCGTATGGAACCTGCTTGCGGATATTCTGGGACATGCCGATCGAGTGCACGATGAAGTCAACCGGACCCATCTTCTCCTTGAGTTCCCTGAAGGTGTTCTCGACATCCTCGTTCCGGGACGCATCGCAGACGAGAATCGGGGCGTTACCGCAAAGCTCGGACAGCTCCTGGAGATTGCCGAAGCGAATGGCCGTCGCAACATTTGAAAGCGCGATTTCCGCACCTTCCCGGTAGGCATGAAGCGCGATCTGCCAGCCAATGCTGCTTTCATCGAGCGGGCCGAAAACAATTCCTTTCTTCCCTTTCAAAAGACCATAGTGCGCTTTCTCGGGCATGATACAATCTGATTCTATTCAGAAAATAAGGGTAGCGGATACCCCTTTGATGATCGTTCAAAGCAGTCAAGATACAAGTTTCCGGTGAATTGTTAAACAGTTACCGGTAAATTTTATACCCTGCTGGAAATGCGGTGCGGCAAACGCGACGCGCTGACTTCGGTCACGCCACTCGCTTCACCGGCATCGGCAACGCGAGTGGCGCCGCGTCAACGTCAGATTTTCAGGCGGCGCATCGAGCGCAGCTTGTCGAGCACGTTCTTGTTGACGTTCAGCTCCATCTCCTCCTTATCGACCTTGACCTCCTTGAAGATCACCCGCAGCAGGTTATCCTCCCTGACAAAGCGATCCATGTCGAGGCTGTAGAGCGCCCTCGGCAACGTGATGTTGCGCTGGGCGCGATCGACGGTGACGATGATGTCGGTGCCCATGCGCTCAACCGAAACATCCTCGGCATCCTTGAGAAACGGAATTCTGATGCAGAGCACTTCGCGAAGATCGGAGGTCGCCTGGTTCTTCTTGCTCTCGATCCAGAAGTTCTTGCCCGAATAAAAGGTCTTGTCGGGAGCCTCCTGGCCGAAAACGATCTGGCTGATACTGTAGAGCGCGTCGGCGCCAATCGGCTCGGTGCGCTGGAGGTGGCATCGGAAGACCGGCGTTGGGTAGAAGGAGTTGTCGATCTCCATCAGGTATTTACTGTGCAGGTCGGCCCAGAACTCGAAATACTCGCCCACGGTGCGCGAGGTCGGCAGAATCTTGTTGATGAAAATGCCGTCGATGTTGATGCCGTAGAGGTGCACGAAGGTGTAGGCGCGCTTGGTTTCGAGAATCGAGAGCTTCTCCGGGTTCAGCACCAGCCGGAAGGTGACCTCCGGGCTGAGGATGAACTCGTTGATGTCCTCCATCTGCTTGAGCAGCACGTTGACCTCGTTGAAGAAGTCGTCGTCGGGAATGTTGTTGCCGGAGAGCGGACGGGCCAGGGACGACATGCTCTTGTAGAGCTTGAAGAACTGCTTGCCCATGTTGCCGCCGATGATGATTTCGGGGTAGGCGAGCAGACGCAGGGTGTTGCCGGTCGGCGAGGTGTCGAGCACAATGGCGTCCCAGCGTCCGGACTGCGACTCGTCAAGCAGGCGCGAGAGCGCGAAGATTTCGTCGAGACCGGGCTGCGTGGTCAGCTCCGAGGCCATGCCGCTGTCGATGCCCTGATTCTTGTACGACGAGGAGACGAACTTCTGGAAGCCCGACATGTTCTTTTTCAGCTCGTAAATCGTATCGACTTCGAGACCATAGAGATTCTGCTCGATCTTCAGCGGCTCGTTGCGACCAATCTGCACGTCGAACACATCGGAGAGCGAGTGGGCCGGGTCGGAGGACATGATGAGCACACGCTTGCCCTGCCGCGCGAGGGCGACCGCCGTGGAGGAGGAGATGGTGGTTTTGCCCGTTCCCCCCTTGCCGGAATAGATGATAATCCTCGGCTGAGACTGTTTTTCAGATAAATCTCTCGACGACATGCGGCACACTCCTTTGATACGACCCGAAAAATGATCCCGATTAAAACGAAAGGTGAAGTTAGCACTTTTAGCGCAACATTTTCAAAAGATCGTCAAGTCATTATTCTATAAAAAGATAAGCAATAGCAAGACGAGACAGAAAGGTTCGTTTCAAAAAAAAGAGGCTGTCTCGAAGATCACAACGAGACAGCCTCCTGTGTCTTGCTTCAGGAAGGAGCGTATTTTTCGATTCACCGCTCAATGCACCCCGATCTTGCTGATCTTCCTTATGACGGCATTGCCATTCAACGGTTTGTAAATCAGCACCATCGCCGGATACCAGTCCGTGCCGGGATAGACCACTCTTGCATTGCAGAAAAATTCGTAGTTCATGCCTGCAACCACCTGTTTTCTGACAACGAGAGGTTCATAACCCACCCCGGCAAGACCAGCCATGGTCTCCTTGAATACTGCCCGATCCGGGGATAACAGCATTTCAAACTTCGACCAGCCACCCGGTTTTGCAACCTCCTTGGCAACCATCTTCGCGGATGCCGGACTGGTTACCGCCTTTTTCGAAACTGCTGGTGATGAATCCGCAGCAAACGATGCGCTACTGAAAAAAACACTCATCGCAAGCACGATAACGAGAGCTGGAACAAATCTCTGTTTCATTGCGGTCTGCCTTTGTTTTTGGTTAATAAACCCTTACGTCCCATCCGGTTCAAAAGCACCGATTCGCCCTGGCGCGCGTTGTAAAACACCGCGTGATCGAATGTTGAGTGGCGGCTGCGCTTCGGGAAGTTGTCGAGAAGAGAAAATCAGGCCCGAATACCCCTCCGTTTTCTGCAAAAGAAAAAAGTAGCTCTTTTCCGCTTTGTTTTTCAGAGAAATGAAATCTTTTTCCCAAGCGCCAGTTCGAGACGGGCCATGTAGTCGTCGTGGGGAATTTCAATCGCGCCGAGGCGTTCGAGATGGGGGTTCATGATCTGGGCGTCGAGCAGGAGATAGCCCTTCCGCCGGAGATGGGCCGCCAGCCAGGCGAACGCGACTTTCGAGGCGTTGGGACGAACAAAAAACATCGACTCGCCGAAAAAGGCCCCGCCCATCGCGATGCCGTACAGCCCTCCGGCAAGCTTACCGTTCTCCCAGCTCTCGACGCTGTGCGCCAGGCCGAGACGATACAGCTTGAGGAACACCTCGATGATCTCCTCGGAGAGCCAGGTCTCCTGTTCGGTCGCGCGCGGCAGCGAGCAGGAGCGGATCACCCGCTCGAAGGCCGAGTCGATCTTGATGGTGAAACGCTCTTCGCCGATGGCGTGGCGGAGACTCCGCGACGGGCGGAAAAGGTCGAGCGGCACCACGGCTCGCTGGTAGGGCTGGCACCAGCTCACCGTCCCCTCGCGGGAGTCGGCCATCGGAAAAAAGCCGTGCCGGTAGGCGCGCAGAATATCCTCGACTTTTATCATGCTCCGCTTACCTGCGTTCACCAAGTTGCTCCGCCGTTACGAGCAATTCATCGACCCGCCGCTTCGGCACGTGGTGGATGCCGTGCTTGTCGCGCCAGTAGCGGACGCTGCCGCCCGGCTTGATCTGGTCGATCACCACCGTCTCGGCGGGCTTGCCGAGCGCGAGCACCAGCAGCACCGTCCAGGCGTCGGGAATGCCAAGCTCGCCCGCGAGCCGCTCGCGGTCGATGGCGGCGACGATGCAGCCGCCCAGCTCCTTTTCAGCCGCGCCAAGCAGAATGGTCTGCGCCGCGATACCGCTGTCGCAAGCCGCGTCCGCCGCATCCTCATTGCGGCACAGCACGACGAGACCGGCGACCGGACGCTCGCCCGGCTCCGGCCCCGGCCACTCCGCCAGATACCCGGCCCACTTCAGGCACGGGAAAACCTTGTCGAGCATCTCGCCGCCCGTGACCGGCAGAAAGCGCAACGACTGCCGGTTGGCCGCCGACGGCGTGTAACACGCCAACTCCGCCAGCTCGCGGAGCGTTCCGTCGCTCACCGCGACGCCCTCGTCGAAACGCCGGATGCTGCGGCTCCGGGTCACCAGCTCCCTGAACTTCATGCTTTCGACTCCTCGCGACAGTGATCCTTCCAGGCGGCATCGGTGAAAACGCGCAGGTCGCTCCACCGGCCCGAAGCGATCCACTCGGCGATGTAATCGACCGTCCTGGAGTAGTTGAGCGGCTTACCCGGCGGCATATCGAGCCACTCCCTGAGCACATCGCCATCGAGCGTGTGCATCGACATGCCGTGACCAAGCTGCACCATCGCCAGCGCGTTGGACTCCTGCTCGATCTGCCCGTCGAGCGGCCTGAGCAGCATCTTCTTGCCGAGGTGCAGCGCCTCGCCCGGCAGCTCGAAGCCCGCATTGCAGACCACGCCGGAGCACTCCATAAGGTCGCGCAGGAACCCCTCCCGCGAGTAACCGCGAAACGACAGATGCCCCTCGTCACGATCCTCCGTCACCTTGCCGTAAATGAAAAAGCGGTAAGCGTCGAAAGGCGTCAGGAATGCCGAAATATCTTCAACCTCCTCGAAAGGCAGATAAACCAGAATCTTCCGCGGATCCTCCGCTGGCCGGGCGGCGCGATAGAGCGTTTCGGGAATGACCGGCGGAAAGATCGGCTGGTTGAAGTGATCCCAATGCAACCCGGCGTTGTAACGGGCCGGAGCGAAGTTGAGCAGGGTATAGCGCTCGAACAGGCTGCCCCGCGCAATGGGAATGTGAAACGGAAAGGCGTACTGATGACCGAACCCAATGCTTACGATTCCCTTGAGCCGCGCGGCCATTGAAGTGACCGGCTCGAAGTCGGTGATCACCAGATCGACACAGGAGGTATCGAGCGAAAGAACATCAGCCCAGAGACTGACGAAATCGAGCTGGAACATGGTCTCGATATAATTCATTTTTCCCCGGCGCGTCACCAGGGTGAACCCCTTGAGCACCGTGTAAGGCGCGAACACCTCGATCTCGCGCAGCTCCTCCTCCTTCCTGCCGCTGATAATCACCTCGACCTCGTGCCCATCCTCCTTGAGCTTCCTGACCAGCTCCCTGCTTCTGCTGATGTGGCCGTTCCCTGTTCCCTGAACGCCGAAAAGGATCTTCATGCACTGCGTTGTTTAATACCTTCCACCGAACATCCCGTTGCCTGCCATAGCCCCGGAGGCGGATGTCAAGGTCTTAATATTACAATTATTACGGAAATATAGAACAGCTCGGCAATGCCGTAACGCAGTTGCAGCAAAGATCGGTCGCCGGTGCGAGAGAAGCGGGGAAAAGTGTTAGTTTACAAAGGCGCGGCCCGAAAGCCCGCGATGCCCGAAAGCAATCTTTTTCACGTTTTTTTTCGATGGAAATCAAGACCGACATTCTTCTCGGCGACTGCAAGAAAGTTCTGAAAACGCTGCCAGATGAATCGGTGGATCTGGTCTTCACCTCGCCGCCCTATGCCGACCAGCGAAAAAAAACCTACGGCGGCATCCATCCCGACCAGTACGTCGAGTGGTTCCTGCCGATAGCCGCAGAGCTGAAACGGGTGCTCAAGCCCAGCGGAACCTTTGTGCTCAACATCAAGGAGAAGGTGGTCAACGGCGAGCGCAGCACCTACGTGATGGAGTTGATCCTCGAAATGCGGCGTCAGCAGGGGTGGCTCTGGACCGAGGAGTTCATCTGGCACAAGAAAAACTGCTACCCCGGCAAATGGCCCAACCGCTTCCGGGATTCGTGGGAGCGGCTCATCCAGTTCAACAAGGAGCGGCACTTCTCGATGTACCAGGAGGCGGTGATGGTGCCGATGGGCGACTGGTCGAAAACGCGCCTCAAGAATCTCAGCGAAACGGACAAGACCCGCGACGAATCGAAAGTCGGCAGTGGTTTCGGAAAGAACATCTCCAACTGGCTCCGGCGCGACATGGCTTACCCCGCCAACGTGCTGCACCTGGCCACCGAGTGCAACAACAAAAACCACAGCGCAGCCTTCCCGGAGGGATTGCCGGAGTGGTTCATCAAACTCTTCACCAAAGAGGGCGACACAGTGCTCGACCCCTTCATGGGTTCAGGAACCACCAACGCCGTCGCCCAGCGGATGAAACGCCACTCCATCGGCATCGAAATCATGCCGGAGTATTGCGAGATGGTTGAACAGGAACTCAGGCCGGTAGAACTCTATCTGCTTGAAAAAAAGGACAGTTATGCCCCAACTGAACCTCAGCGACGTATCGACTTACGTTGAAAACAACATTGGCGTTTTTCACCAGAAAAGAATCGCCAGCCTCGACAGCTTGCGCCTCTCGACGGTGCTGAAACGGAAAAACCCGTACCTGTTCAAGGCCAAGTACATGCAAACTGCCGAACAGATTGTGCGGGGACTGGTCGATGCTCACATCTCCTCGAACGAAGAGACCGTTTTCGGAGACTGGCTCGAAGGCTTGGCCATCTTCATCAATGAAAAAGTTTTCGGCGGCTGGAAATCGGGCATTCCTGGCATCGATCTCGAATTCGACCGGGATGGCTGCCGCTACATCGTGAGTATCAAATCCGGCCCGAACTGGGGCAACAGCGGCCAGATTAAAAAAATGACCGACAATTTCCGATCTGCGAAAAAAACGCTACGCACCAGCAATTCCGGAATACAGGTAATCGCAGTGAATGGCTGCTGTTACGGGCGAGACAGAAATCCGGACAAAGGCGACTATTTCAAATATTGCGGGCAGGATTTCTGGGCGTTCATCTCAGGGGATACCGAACTCTACACGGAAATCATCGAGCCACTCGGCCACAATGCGCGTGAAAAAAATGAAGCGTTCCAAGAGTCCTACGCGCAGATGCTCAACCGGTTTACACTGGAGTTTGGCAATGAGTATTGCAGCGAACACGGAGCGATAGACTGGGCAAAGCTCGTGCGCTTCAATTCAGCAGCAGGCCGAACATAGCCTGAGTGGACGCGGTGGACAAGAAATGAACAGCGCCGAAGCTTCGGCGCGTTAGCTGCTGTCTTCACCCCACCACTTTCAGATTGGCGTACTGCACCATCAGCGTTTTTTCTCCGGCGTTGCGGAAGTTGATCTTCACCTTCTGCTTCGCGCCAGCGCCTTGCACTTCGAGCACCACGCCGGGGCCGAAGATGGCGTGTTGCACTTTCGTGCCGACGCGGTACGCGCTTTTGGCCGCTCCGGTGGGGCGCGCCGCTCCGGCGGGCTTGACGGTCGGCACGTTGGCTGACGGGCGGCCTGGCTGCGGCCTGAGCGATGAGCCGAAGACCGGACGTCCGGCCATGGCTGTTGCGGCAACTTTCTGCGGGCTTTCGGAGAGCTTGCGGCCCCCTTCGGTGACGATGATGTCGGGGTCGATTTCGTTGATGAAGGTCGAGCGCAAACACATCTGCGGCTGGCCGTACATGTAGCGGCTCTGCGCCCACGAGAGGAAGAGCTTTTCGCGGGCGCGGGTGATCGCCACGTAAAAGAGCCGCCGCTCCTCCTCCACCTCGCTCGGCTCGTAGCTGTTGAGCGGAAAGAGCTTCTCCTCCATGCCGGTGACGAACACTACCGGAAACTCCAGCCCTTTGGCGGCATGTACCGTCATGAGCGAGACGTAATTGTCCGACTCCTGCGTTTCGTCGTAGTCCGAGGCGAGCGAGATGGTCGAGAGGAAGTCGCCGAGCGAGGCCGACGAAGGGTTGTGGTCGGCGAAGTCCCGCGTCATGGAGAGCAGCTCTTGCAGGTTCTCGTGCCGGGCGAGCGACTCCGGCGTATTCTCCTCCTTGAGCAGCGAGAGCAGGCCGGTCGTGTCGTAGAGCATCGAGAGCACGTCGTAGGCCGTGCTCGCTTCGGCCTGCTGGCGCATCGCCTCGATGAGGCTCGCGAACTGCGCAAGCGCACGGGCGAGCCGCGCCTGGAATCCACCTTCGCCCGCACGCTTCACCGCGTCGTAGAGCGAAATATTCTGCTCCTCGGCGAACTCCTTCAACTTGTTGATGCTCACGTCGCCGATTTTGCGCGGCGGGAAGTTGATGACCCGCAGGAGCGACTCGCTGTCGCGGTCGTTCAGGACGAGCCGCATGTAGGCCACGGCGTCCTTGATCTCCTTGCGCTTGTAGAACGAGACGCTGCCGAAAATTTTGTAGGGAATGCGATTCTGGCGCATCACGTCCTCGATCACCCGCGACTGGGCGTTGGTGCGGTAGAAGATCGCGAAGGCGCGGTACTCGGCCCCGTTGGCGAGGCGAATCGAGCGGATGCTGTCGCCCACCTTTTCGGCCTCGCGCCGCTCGTTGTACGCCTCGATGAGCGTGATCGGCTCGCCCGTGCCGGCGTTGGCCACCAGCTCCTTTTTGATCTGGCGCTGGTTGCGGCTGATGACGTTGTTGGCCGCCTGCAAAATCGTCTTGGTGCTGCGGTAGTTATCGACCAGCTTGAAGAGCTGCGCGTCGCCGTAATCGTCGTTGAAGTTGAGCATATTGGAGATGTCCGCCCCGCGCCACGAGTAGATCGACTGCGCGTCGTCGCCCACGACGAAAATATTGCGGTGTTTGGCGGCGATCATCTTCGCCACGAGGTACTGCACCCGGTTGGTGTCCTGGTACTCGTCGATGAGCAGGTAGCGGAAGTACTCCTGCAATTGTTCGAGGACGGGCGGATGCTCGGTGAACAGTTCGATGGGCTTGATGAGCAGGTCGTCGAAGTCGAGCGCGTTGTTCTCGCGCAGCCGCTGCACGTAGCGCTCATAGACCAGCGCAATTTTCTGGTACTGGTCGTCGATGGCTTTGCGGTGGAACTCCGGCGGGAGGATGAAGTTGTTCTTCGACTTGCTGATGGCGGAGTGCACCAGGTTCACCGGCAGCGTTTCTGGCGAGAGGTTCAGCTCCTTCATGCACTGCTTGACGAGGCTCTTGCTGTCGTCGGCATCGAAGATCGAGAAGTTGCGGTCGTAGCCGATCAGATGGATGTAGCTGCGCAAAAGCCGCGCGAACACCGAGTGGAACGTGCCGATCCAGAGGCTGGAGGCGCTGCCCTGTTCGAGGATGCCGTCGATGCGGTGGCGCATCTCGCCCGCCGCCTTGTTGGTAAACGTCAGTGCGAGAATGTTTTGCGGCGAAACCCGTTGGTTGCGGATGAGGTGCGCGATGCGGAAGGTGATGACTCGCGTCTTGCCCGAACCCGCGCCCGCAAGCACCATCACGGGGCCTTCGGTAGCGAGGACGGCCTGGCGCTGGACGTCGTTGAGTTCCCGGAGAAAATCTGTCAAAGCTGCTCAAAATAAAAGGTTAGCGACCCGCGCTCCCGAAGGGGGATGGGAGGGCCGTCACAAAGCTCAGAAGAATTTCGCACATCCCGGCACGAATTACAAATGCGGGATTGGGTTGAGGGGGATTTGAAGGGCGGGGAGGATGGGTTAGCGCTTTTGCGATGATTGGAGTTGCTCGGTGATGCGCTTGATATTTCTTTCAGCGATCTGGAGCTGAATCCGCGCACCGATGCGTTTAAAAATCTCACGAGCCTGCTGCATAGACCGCAAAGCATCATCCAGCTTGCCTTGTTTCTCGTAAACAACGCCGATGTTGCAGAGGGCTGCTGCCTCGCCCAACGGGTTGCCGATCTTCCTGTCGATTTCAAGCGACTCCCGATACGATTGCAGCGCGGCTTCCAGCTTCCCTTGATTACGATACACAATACCGATGTTGCCGAGGGTTTGTGCCTCACCCAAAGAGTTGCCGATCTTCCTGTCGATTTCAAGCGACTGCTGATGCGATTGCAGCGCGGCTTCCAGCTTGCCTTGTTGACAGTACACAATACCGATATTGCCAAGAGCGTTTGCCTCGCCCAACGGGTTGCCGATCTTCCTGTCGATTTCCAGCGACTCCTGATGCGATTGCAGCGCGGCTTCCAGCTTGCCTTGATCTTGGTAAACGAGACCGATGCCGCCAAGAAAATTGCCTTCAAACGCTTCATCACCTTTTTTCCGTGCCAGTTGCAACCCGGCAAGATATGCTTGTTCGGCTTTCGGATAGTTTGAAATGTAATACCATGAAATACCGGCGTTCAGGTAGGCCGACATCGTTGGCAGCAGGTCGATCGATTTCTGGTAACTCTTTGCCGCATCCTCATATGAGCCGGGCTTGAAATCCGCTTCAGCCGCATCGAAAAAGCGCTTCGCCTTTGCTTTCAGCTCTGCGGCTGCATCCTCCAGCTCCCTGTCGAAACCCGATGCCGTCGCCTTCTGGAAAGCCTCTCCTTTTGGGCCTTGCGCCGTCTCGAATGCGGGTGGAACATCTTTTGTGATATTTACGACCAGAACGACGGCAAGCGAGAGCACCGTCGTAAAAAGAAGAGAAACCCGTTTTCCTTCAAGCTTCCGCAAAAAAGGGAATCGCTGGTGCTCGACGGTCGTAAAGCTCAACCCAAGCAGCAGGCCCGCGATGGCTGCCACGAAGGTGAACAGGTGCCCGAGCACGATGAGCGCGACGTTCATGAGGTGAGTGAATTCGTCGGGTTTGCAGAGGCGAAAGGCTACTCTCAAAGTATCATCGAATACCCATCAAAACAACAGCCGTCAAATCCCCCCCTAAATCTTTTGCAATTTCCTTGCTACATTGCTTCTCAAAGGCAACTCGCCGGATAACCAGTCAGCCTCGACCAATGCCATTACGCTGAGAAATCGATGATAACCCCATAAAAAAGAAACAGTTATGACCAGGCAATTAACCGCGATCATTGAAAAGGAAGGCGACGGGTATGTGGCGCTTTGCCCGGAGGTCGATGTGGCGAGTCAGGGCGGGACTGTGGACGAAGCGCGAGCCAATCTGAAAGAGGCTCTGGAGCTGTTCTTTGAAACGGCATCGCCGGAAGAGATCAAGACTCGCGTTCATGACGAAGTCTATGTCACGCATGTGGAGGTGGCTGTTGGGTAAGCTGAAGGTACTGTCGGGCCAGGAGGTCTGCCAGATTCTGCACCGGCATGGTTTCCTTGAAGTGAGAAGAAAAGGCAGCCATGTTATCATGCAGAAGCAGATACCCGGAAGCACCATCACCGTGCCGGTTCCAGATCACAAGGAACTCAAAACCGGTACGCTGCTCTCCATCATCCGGCAGTCCGCAGTCCAGCGCTCCGAGTTCGAGTGAAGTAAAAATCGCAACCATCCTCCCCCCAATCCTCAATCCAGCTTTTCGGTCTTCGACGCCATGATAACATCGTTCAGATGGATGCCGCCGATGGCGTGCGTCCACCAGGAAACGGTCACTTTGCCCCATTCGGTCAACAGCGCCGGGTGGTGCCCCTCGGATTCGGCGAGCTGGCCAACTTTGACGGTGAAGTCGAGCGCCGTCTGGAAATCCTTGAAAGTGAAAACCCTGACCAACTTCGGGGTTCCCGAATCATCGACCACGCGCCACTCCGGAAGGGAGGAGAGTTGGCGCTGAAGCTCATCCGGAGCCATCGGAGCTGCCGCACCTTCGCAAGGCACGCAATGCTTGTTTTCGAGCTGTGTCATAATGTGTTCTCCCGTCTTGAGTTCAATGGAACAGGCCCGGTATCAATGACCAAAAAAATCACCGGAGTACCGCCCTGCCGTTCAGTTATTCAACAGCACCATCCATCCCGGAGTTGCACGCGGCTCATTTCCGGAAACCCGAAAACCTCAACCCGCCCCCAATCTTTTCTTATTTCCTTGCTATATTAGGCATCCAAAATTTCCGGCCTCGACACTGGCCGCCTCCGCTCAACAGGTACAGGCATGTTTCCACTTGTTTATGAAATCAATACGAGAGTCTGGCTGAGAGAGATTTCGGCGAGGCTTGGTCATCCTGTCACCCTCAACGACGTGCCCAGGGAGGAGTTGCAGATTCTCCTCGACGGCAAGTTCACCCATCTCTGGCTCATGGGCGTGTGGAGGCCAAGCCGCTTCAGCGCGGCCATTGCGGCGTCGCACCAGGGACTCCGGCCAGAGTTGCTCGATCACCTCAAGGATCTGCAACCCGAAGACATCGTCAGTTCGCCCTACTCCATCCCCGCCTACGAGGTCAGCGAAACCATCGGCGGCCACGACGCGCTCGTGGCGTTCCGCAAGCGCCTTGCCGGCATGGGCATCAAGCTGATGCTCGACTTCGTGCCGAACCACATGGCGCTCGACAACCGCTGGCTGCCGGAGCATCCCGAATTTTTCGTCACGGTATCGAGGCACGAGCAGTGCCATGATCCCTCCTCCTGCTTCGAGTACACCAGAGGCAAATACCTGGCGCACGGCAAAGACCCGTACTTCCCGCCATGGAGCGACACCTTGCAGATTAACTACGCCAATCCGGCCACGCACGAGATGATGATCCACAATCTTTCGCACATCAGCGACCTGTGCGATGGCGTAAGATGTGATGTAGCCATGCTGATTCTGAAGGATGTGTTCAACACCACGTGGGAAAATCTGGCCGGAAAAATGACCGAGGAGTTCTGGCCGAAAGCGATCCAGGCGATCCGGAAGAAGCATCCGGAGTTCCTCTTTCTGGCCGAATCGTACTGGAACCGCGAGTGGGAGTTGCAGCAGATGGGGTTCGATTTTACCTACGACAAGCCGTTTTACGACTATCTCGGCGCGTCGCCGGTCAATGTGCCGAAGCTCAAAGGCCACCTTCTCGCCGACTGGGAGTACCAGAAAAAACTGTGCCGGTTCATCGAAAACCACGACGAGGTTCGCGCCTCGGAACGCTTCGGCCCGAACCACGCCGTCGCGGCCTTGGTGATGCTCACCTCGCCCGGCATGAACCTGCTGCACCAGGGACAACTGCTTGGCCTGAAGAAAAAAATCCCCGTGCAGCTCATCCGCCACTCAAAAGAGCCGTCGCACCGCGCGCTCCTGCACCTGTACCTCCAGCTTTTTGAATTCCATCGCGAAGCAGTGTTTCAGGAGGGCCGTACCGAGTGGCTCGAACTGAACACCAACGGCCAGTCGCTCTGTTTCGGCTACTGCCGTACGATTCCGGGCGTTTACGCCTTCATTCTGGCCAACTTCTCGGCGACCGGCATCGACACGCACTTCAGCCATCCGGCGCTCGTCGGCCTCGACCTGTTGACGATCACGGCCTTTTCGACCCGTTTCCCGGAGCATCCGCATGAACGCCAGCTCGACGACTCGACCGTGAGCATCCGCCTTGCGCCCCACGAAGGGGTGCTGCTCATAGCAAAGCCTGGCTGACGCGGCCCGACCGGCGTGTATCACATCCCATTTCCGAACGCTCATCCATGAACTACCGTACCACCACCATCGCCTGCCAGACCACGCGCCCGATCGACATCATCGACATCACCACCGATGTTCGCGCGGCGCTCGAAGAGTCCGGCCTGCAGCAGGGCACGGTCACGCTGCTCAGCCGCCACACCACCGCCTGCCTCAACATCAACGAGCGCGAGGAGCGGCTCATGCAGGACATGACCACCTGGCTCAAGCGCTTCATCCCCAAAGATGGCGACTGGCTGCACAACCTCGAAACGATTGATGGCCGCGACAACGCCCACTCGCACCTGCTGGGACTTTTCATGAACAGCTCCGAAACGATTCCGTTCTCCGAGGGCCAGCTCATGCTCGGCCAGTGGCAGTCGATCTTCTTCATCGAACTCGACGGCCCCCGCCCGAAGCGCGAGGTGCTGGTGCACATCCAGGGTGAATAATCGGGATCGGAATCGGGTTCGATATGGACAATCATTTCGATCATGCGTGAAATGATGCAATGTCTTTGCAGGGGTAACCCTTGCGGTTACCCTGTTACGGATGAACCCGAAACCGTGTTGATAGCCGGGCATCCCAACCAGTCGGGATGCCCCTGCGGAAAAATTTATCACGAACCGCCCCCCCCCCGATCCGGATTCCGATTTCGATGAAGAGCGATAACCTCATATAATCAGCTACTCCCGCCCGGAACCGTGGGCTGATACAGGAGGTTAGAAGAACACAAGTATTTTCACCTGAACATCACCCCCCTGAAGCCATGGCAGACCTCGTCTCGACTCCGCCCACCGTGCCGCAGGCCTATCCGCTGCTTTCGTCCATCCACTCCCCCGCCGACCTCAAGAAGCTGAGTCTGCACGAACTCGAACAGGTGGCTGCGGAGTGCCGGAAAAAGGTGATCGAGCTGGTTTCGCAGAACGGTGGGCATTTCGGTTCGAGCCTCGGCGTCGTCGAGCTGACCGTGGCGCTGCACTACGTCTATAACAGCCCGACCGACCGGATCGTCTGGGATGTGGGTCATCAGGCCTACGTGCACAAAATCCTCACCGGACGGCTCGCGCAGATGGAGACCAACCGCCGCTACCACGGCCTGGCGGGCTTCCCGAAGCGCAGCGAAAGTCCTCACGACGCCTTCGACACGGGCCACGCTTCGACCTCGATCTCGGCGGCGGCGGGCATGGCGGCGGCGCGAGACCTGGCCGGGCGGAAGGAGAAGGTGGTGGCGATCATCGGCGACGGCAGCCTCACCGGCGGCATGGCCTTCGAGGCGATGAACCATCTGGGCGACACCAAGTCCGACGTTCTGGTCATTCTCAACGATAACCAGATGGCGATCTCGCCAAGCACCGGCGGGCTGAAAAACTACCTGGTCAACCTCACCCTGAACAAGACCTACAACCGGCTGCGGAAGTTCGTGTGGGACAGTATCTCCTTGCTGAACAACGATCTCGGCGAAACGGCCAAGCAGGCGGTGCTCCGCATCGAGGACGGCATCAAGGCCGCCTTAACGCCCGGCGCGTACTTCGAGGCGCTCGGTTTCCGCTACTTCGGCCCCATCGACGGCCACAACATGGAGCAGCTCACCAAGGCGTTGCGTGAAATGCGGCAACTCCACCACCCGAAGCTCCTGCACGTCATCACGACGAAAGGCAAGGGATTCAAGCCCGCCGAGGACAACCAGCCCAAGTGGCACGCCAGCGCGGGCGGCTTCGACATCGAGACCGGCAAAAACATCAACGCCCCCGGCAAGCCCGCCAAGCCGAAGTATCAGGAGGTGTTCGGCGAAGCGCTGGTGGAGCTGGCGCTGAAAGACCCCACCATCACGGCAATCACGGCAGCCATGCCGAGCGGCACCTCGCTCGACCTGTTCCAGCAAGCCATTCCGTCGCGCTTCTTTGACGTGGGCATCGCCGAGCAACATGCCGTCACCTTCGCGGCGGGAATGGCTTGCGGCGGCTTCAAACCGGTGTTCGCGATCTACTCGACCTTTTTACAGCGCGCTTACGACCAGCTCATCCACGACGTCGCGCTGCAAAACCTGCACGTAATTTTCGCCATCGACCGTGCGGGCCTCGTCGGCGAGGATGGCCCGACCCATCACGGAGCGTTCGACCTGTCGTACCTGAACGCCGTGCCGAACCTCGTAGTCATGGCTCCGGGCGACGAGCAGGAGCTGCGCGACATGCTCTACACAGCGCTCTACGAGGTGAAGGGGCCGGTCGCCATCCGCTACCCGCGAGGCAGCGGCAGCGGCGTGACGTTGCACAAGGAGTTCACGCCGGTTCCGGTCGGCAAAGGACGGATCTTGCGGGATGGCAAATCGGTCGCGCTGCTCGGCATCGGCACAATGTCACAACGGGCGCTCGAAACCGCCGCGCTGCTCGAAGCGGCGGGCCTCGATCCGCTGGTATGCGACATGCGCTTCCTCAAGCCGCTCGACACGGAGATGATCGACATGGCCGTCGAGAGATGCTCGCACATCGTCACCATCGAGGAGAACAGCATCATCGGCGGCTTCGGCAGCAGCGTGACGAGCTACCTGAGCCACGCCCACCCCGGCGTGAAGTGCATGTCGTTCGGCCTCCCGGACGACTTCGTCACCCACGGCAGCATGGCCGAACTCTACCGCGAAGTCGGCCTCGACGCCGGAACACTGGCAAGCAAAATTCTGGAGTTTTACGGGAACAAGGGGTGAACCGAGATGGGTGAATCGTTCCAGATCAGATCGTTCGGTCTGATCGTTCTGAGGCATAATGGTGACTCTTCTGTAGGGGCGACCCTTGCGGTTGCCCTTTTCCGATACGCTGCGGCATTACCGAAAAAGGGCGAACACACAGGTTCGCCCCTACAGCGCCACGCCGAACGGCAGCAGCGGCAACGCGAGCAACACGAGGCGTAGCGAGAGGTTGGCGAAAATACCCGCCAGCACGTCGTCGGCCATGATGCCCCAGCCACCGGGAAGGCGTTGCGCCCAATCGACCGGCCCCGGTTTGAGTACGTCGAAAAGCCGGAAGAGGATGAAGGCCAGCAGCACCGTGAGCGGCGAAAACGGGATGAAGAGCAGCGAAATCCACTGACCCGCCACCTCGTCGATCACCGCCTGCGACGGATCTTCGCCATACTCCTTCTCCATCGCCCCGCTTGCCCACACGCCAATCACCGCCAAAAGCACGATCAGCAACGCGAGCAAAGGCAGTTCACGAATCGCAGGCACATACAGGTAAAGCAAGGCAGCGGCGGCGCTGGCGAAGGTGCCCGAAGCGAACGGAACGTAGCCGATGCCGAAAGCGGTTCCGAAAATTCTCGACAGCCATTTCTGCATGAGTTCAGCGCCCTCCCGCCGGGTTGCGGAGAAAAAGCGTCCGGTTGCTGACGAGGTAGGAGACGCCCGTCCAGACCGTGAAGAGCGTAATGGCGAGCATCACGTAATCGAGCCAGGGCGAATAAAGGATTTCATCCATGAGCGCCGCCGCATTCGGGCCGAAAAAGCTCTGCTCTTTCAAAAGGATGAAGAGCATGATGATGTAGGCGAAGAGGTTCTGGGCGAGGGTTTTGTACTTGGCCTCCTGGCTGGTCACGACGGGATGATCGATGTGCTCGGCCCAGACGCGCAGCCCCGTGACCAGAATGTCGCGAGCGGCCACCAGCAGCACCATCCAGAGCGCGAGGTACCCCTCCCAGACATAGAAAAGAAACGCCGTGGTGATGAGCAGCTTGTCGGCGAGAGGGTCAAGGAACGCGCCGAGCCGGGTAATCTGCCCGTACTTCCGGGCGTGGTAGCCGTCGTAAATGTCGGTCAGCGACGCGAAGGCGAACACGAAGACCCCCATCAGCTTGTACCACGCGCCGGAGTGCATGAGCAGCAGCACGAAAACCGGGACGAGAAGGATTCTCAGAATGGTAAGCTGATTGGAGAAGGTCATGTCGATGATGAAAAGCTGATAATAACTCTGGCAATGAACGGCATCAATTCTGATTAGCCCCGCGCTTGTCATTCTGAGTCCGACGCAGTCGGGCGAAGAATCCAGAATTTTTGTGACGAAGATGATTCTTCTCCCGACCACTGTCGGGACAGAGTGACAACTTCTTGTCTGGACGTTCGCAAGGGCGAAAGATACGGCATCCCGCGCTTATTTTCAACGCCTGCGGCCATGCGCGGACGCAACTTTTGCAAGCGCCGCCTCAGCGCAGCTCCACCACCGTCACGCCCGCGCCGCCTTCCGACAATTCGCCGAGGCGGAAGCATTTCACTCGCGGATGCTGCTTGAGAAATTCCGCCGTGCGCAACCGGAGCGCACCGGAGCCTTTGCCGTGCACGATCGTGCCCGACGGCATCCGGTGCACCGCCAGCGCGTCGATGAAGCGCCCGATCTCGGCAATCGCCTCGTCGCCAGTCAGACCGCGCAGATCGAGCCGCGTCGATTCGAGCGGCGTCGATTGCACCGACCAGCTCTTGCCCGCCGCTGCGCCCGTCGTGACATCCTTTTGGAGCTTCCTGGCTCCGGCGCGGGAAATCTTTTCGAGACCGCGCAACGCCGTGGTAAGCCGGAAATTGCCGCACTGCACCACCGCCGAGTCGCCCTGAATCGACTCCACCTCGCCGGTGGTGTTGGTGTCGCCGATGCGCACCGTGTCGCCGGGGCGGATGCTCAGGTCGGCCTGCGGGGCGACCTCGCGTTCGACGGCTTCCTCCTTCGACGCGGCCTCCTGCTTCATCGCGGCCAGCTTCGTGCGCGCCTTGTGCAGCGCCGCCTCGTCGCCGGGATGCGCTTTCACCTCGCGCACCAGTTCGCGAATCTCCTTGCGCGCCTGTTCGAGCTGGCGGTCGAGGTCGCGCAGGCCGCGGCTTTTCAGCTCCTGCATCTTTTTGCGAAGCTCGGCCCGCTGCAAGGTGAGCGTCGAACGAATCAATTCGGCTTCGAGCCGCTCGCGCCTCAGCTCCGTCTCCAGCTCGCGGTTCCGCGCCGCAGATTGCCGGAAGTCATCGATCATCTCCTCAAGCCCGGTGTGGCCGGTCGTAAGGAAGCCCGAGGCGCGGCTGACGATTTCGTCGGAAAAGCCCATGCGCCGCATCATCGCGAAGGCGAAGCTGTTGCCCGGCACCCCTTTGAGGAAGCGGAAGGTCGGCGCGAGGCCGTGCCGGTCGAACTCCATCGCGCCGTTGACGACGCCGTCGCGCCGGTGGGCGTAGAGCTTCAGCTCGCCAAGGTGCGTCGTCACGATGGTTTTGACGCCGCGCGCGAGCAGCTCCTCGATCACCGCGCGGGCGATGGCGCTCCCCTCCTCGACGTCGGTGCCGGAGCACAGCTCGTCGATAAGCACGAGGCTGTCGGGCGCGGCGTGGTCGAGAATGTCGCGGATCGCCGAGAGGTGCGAGCTGAAGGTCGAAAGATCGTTCTCGATCGACTGCTCGTCGCCGATTTCGATGAAGAGGCCATTGAAGAGCGGAAAGACCGAACTCTCGCTGCACGGCGCGAGATAGCCGTGGCGCAACATGCAGACGAGCAGCCCGGCGGTCTTCATCGCCACCGACTTGCCCCCCGCGTTCGGCCCCGAAATGACCAGCACGTGCTCCTCCTCGCCAAGCTCCATGTCGAGCGGAAAGACCTTCTCCTTCGAGAAGCCGTGCGAAATGAAGAGCCACGGATGGTAGCCCTTGACAATCTTCAGCCGCCGCCCCGCCGAGATTTGCGGCAGCGTGGAGGCGGTCTCGACCGAGAGCCGCGCACGGGCATAGAGCGAGTCGAAGGCGGCCATGATTCCCTCGTTGTGGCGCACGTTTTCCAGCTCCTGGCGCACCTGCGCGGAGAGCGCCTTGAGGATGCGCTCGATCTCGCGCCGTTCGGCAATTTCAAGCTCCTGAATCCGGTTGCTGATTTCGAGCGTTTCGGCGGGTTCGATGAAGACGGTCTGGCCGGTCTGCGAGTAGTCCTGGATGTAGCCGTGCAGCCGGTGCTTGTTCTCGACCCTGAACGCCAGCGCCTGCCGTCCGTTTTTGAGCGCCACGGTCTCCTCCATCAGCCACCCCTCGGCCTGGCAGCGCCGCAGGATGCGCTCCATCTTGCGCCGCAGTCCGTCGCGAGCCTCGCCGAGGCTTTTGCGAATTTCGTACAGAGCGTCGCTGGCCGTATCGCGCACCACGGCCCGCTCGTCGATGGCCTGCGAAATGGCGAACTGGATGCTCTTTTCGAGCCAGAGCCGGATGGTGAATTCGTTCAGCTCCGCAAAGCGCTCGCGGCTGGCGAACATGAACTTGCGCAGTTGCGCCGCGCTTTGCAGCAGGTAAAAAATATCGAGCAGCTCGGCGGCGTCGAGCCAACTGTCGAGCACTTCGAGCTTGTCGAGCAGATAGCGAGTATCGGGCAGACGCGAAAACGGCAGCGGCTGCCCTTCGAGCAGAAAATCCTTCAGTTCGAGCACCCGCACAAGCTCCCGCTCGCACTCCTCGGGAAGCCCCATCTCCATGACGAGATCGCTGCCCATCGCCGAGATGCAAAACCCCGCCGCATGACGAGCCACCTTGTCAAACTCAAGCTTTCTGAGCAGGGAGAGTGATTCTGCTGCTGTCGTTTCGTCCATATTCACCATAACACTGTTTCACTTCGTTCACGCTTACCGCCGCCAAGATAAAAGATAATCCCGAAAAAGGGTGACGGCGAAGGATTTTGTTGGGAAGGTGATGTCTGGGAGCGCCGAGCGCCTGCTCGGCTTCTTCTCTCTTCTCATTAGCAAGCTTCAGCTTTTTTCGGACGAAACACCACATTTCATGGAAGGAACTATTACTTTGCGATACCGGTATCGCAGCTTTAGAGCATTGTCCGGCTGCGAATCGAGGGTGACGATGCAAAAACCATGTTCATGTATCACGAGGGAGTACGAGTATGAAAAGCTACACGGCTGTTATTGAGCGTTGTCCTGACACAGGACTCTATGTCGGCTTTATCCCCGGATTTCCGGGAGCGCATTCACAGGCGGAAAGTCTCGATGAATTAAATCAGAATCTTCGGGAAGTACTAGAAATGCTGCTCGAAGACGGCGAGCCACCGCTGGAATCAGAATTCATCGGCACCCAAAACGTCATCGTGGCGTAACAAGATGGGACAATTGCCTGTTCTCAAACCCCGTGAGGTTGTCGCACTGCTTGAGACGCTTGGATTTGTCGAAGTTCGGCAACGCGGCTCGCACAAGCAGTTTCGCCACCCGGATGGCCGGTGTACCACGGTTCCATTTCATGCGGGTCGCGACATATCGCCGATCCTGCTTCGCCAAATCGCTAAAGATATAGGTTTAACGGTTGAGGAGCTGCTTAACCCCAAAGCCTGAAATCTATGTTCACCATAACACGGTTTCACTTCGTTCACACGACCGCCGCCGAGATCAGAGATAATCTCGAAAAAGGGTGAGGGCGAAGGATTTTGTTTGGGGATGGATGGAGGGGTCGGATGGTTTTGGCGATCAAAAAAATCTGAGATTTGTGGTGTCTGATTGAAAGAAGCCTATGGGGATTATCTGATAAAATATTACCTTGGTTTATAGTAAAAAATCCGCGTCTTATGCGGATCAATTTATTTCATTTTATGCATAATAGGGGAAGAAATGTCTGATTCAAAATTTGATATCTACGAAGGAAACTATCTAATTGGGTTCGGTAGGCCGACAGTCATCGTGAGCGCAAATCAAGTCGGAAACACAACACTCTATAGCGAGTATTTTGTATTCATTGAAGGAGAAAATAACTTATTCTGGGGTGGGCAAATTTCAATCGAAACAAATGGCACTTCCGAACATCTAATGAAACCAGAAGATGAGGCATTGCTTCAAGCGGAGGCATCTATTTCGTTGGAGCAAGCGAAACTTTTCGAGAAAAAAAACATTGAACTGTGGGTACGAGATCAAGTCATTTTGAATAAAAAAGAAAACATTATTATTGGAAGGCTATGGATGTCTGGAAAGTTTACAGATCAACTTAGGCGCGTAAAAGAAAAATCAAAATGTGAACCGCTTAAAGCTTATATTTCGCTTCTTGATAACACGAAATTTTATCAATATAGTGAATTCGAATAATCGCATTACAAGGTATATTTACTCGGGCGGAAAATGCGCTGTACTCTTCGTTTCTCGCTATGCAGCTTTCGGCAACCGGTGATTTGCTGCGCTCGGCGTTGAGAAAAAAAGTATTTTATCAACTTGCTTTCCGGGTATCCCCTTATAAATAGGTTAAAAAGAGAAATACTATGTCAAACGCAATAACAAACTTTAAAACGTGGTTTGATTCCATTGGAGACCTTGAGTACGACGATGTCCACTCATTACACGTCGCAGTTTCCGACGAATCCTCTTGCGGAATCTTCGATGTCAGCAAAAAGAACAACAGTATTTTCATTTCGCTTCCGACATGCGATGAAATACTTAGAATAGCGAGCCCTGATGCGAAAAAATATTTCCTTTCCGCACTTATGCAACGCTTCTGTGAAGGCAATATGAGCATAGAACTGTGGTATATGGAAAAAAAAGAATTGGCGAAGAAGGACTAAGCACTTAACAATCGAGTGATCCTTTTATCAAGCCGTTGCTTCAAAAAAGGCTACTTGATAAAAGGATCACTTGGAAAGTTATTATTTGCACAAATGATCGCGGCGAAAAAAAATCAAACTCTTAACACTTCGCAGCATTTGCTCATCCAAGATCATCTCTTTCTCCCCAACTTCCTCATAAACAGCGCCACATCCGCCTTTTCAACTTCACTTCTCGCCACACCGTAAACCATTTCGACGAGATCGTCTTCCGGCGCTTTGAAATCGTAGCCGTTCAACGCGAGAAAAACGATGGCCGACACTGCGCCATGGGAACGCCATGCTCCAGCTTGGCACATGAAGCCGAAGGCTTCACATCTTGATCGACGTCACGAACCGGAAGCGGTTCCCCTCCTGGCTTTCGACCCGGATCGGGTTCTCCACCACCCGGATGCACCACTCCTTTTTAAGATATGGCCTCTTTCGTAAAACCTCATGCTCAAAATATGGCGTGTACTTGTATCTCGTCATCTTCAGCACTCTCGTATTTTTCAATGTACGCAATCAACGATATTTTCATCAACAAGCGAGGCATCAATCCACTCTTGCTCCTCTTCACTCAAAGCCTGTCCTGTTCCATCACCTTTCTCATACTGTTCTTTCCAACTTTCTCTTGGAGCTTTTATTGGAGCAATAAATAATCTTTCATCCATAGATTTACTCCCCCTCTCCTGAAGAAACCCACTGGTCAACAACATCAATCATACCGGGTAAATCCTCATGAACTGTGTTCCAAACTTGTTCGAGATCAATGCCGAAATAGTCATGAACAAGTCGATGACGCATTCCAACAATTTCTCGCCAAGGCAATACGGAATGCTCCAGACTAAATTCCTCTGACAGTTTCGAGGTGGCTTCACCAACCACCCGATCACGCCGCATAGATCACCTCCGCGCTATCCAGAATCAATTTGCGCCTCAGTTCATTTCGGCTGTGTTCCACGGCATTGCGGGTAACCAGATCGACTGGCCGACCGAGAATTTCAGATAATTCGTCCTGCATCCGCACCAGATCGAACAACCCGTGCCCCGCGTCTGGCGCGAACCGAACCAGCACGTCAACATCGCTTTGCGGCGTGAAGTCGTCGCGCAACACGGAGCCGAACAGAGCCAATTCCGTGATTTTCCAACGGTGGCAGAATTGCTCCATTGTTTCTTGGGGAATGTCGATCCTGGCGCTCATCACCCTTCTCCATTACAATTGATCCTGAAACATCAAAAAAAATAACGAAAAAGAGTCGGGACTCCCTCACCAAAACCAAAAAAGGACAGCAAGGACATCAGGGACAATAATGTGATAAATTGTCCCTTTTGTCTCTGCTGTCCTTTAAGTCCTTTTATTCTACCGTCAGTGCTTGAAGTGGCGCATTCCGGTGAAGACCATCGCCAGGTTGTTGGCGTCGGCGGCTTCGATGACTTCGTTGTCGCGGATCGAGCCTCCCGGCTGAATCACCGCAGTCACTCCGGCTTCGGCGGCGGCGAGCAGGCCGTCGGCGAAGGGGAAGAAGGCGTCCGAGGCGACGACCGAACCCTTCAGATCAAGGCCGACTTCCGAGGCTTTCCAGCGGGCGATCTTCGAGGAATCGACGCGCGACATCTGGCCTGCGCCGACGCCGAAAGTCTGGCGGTTCTTGACATAGAGAATCGTGTTGGACTTGATGTGCCGGCAAATCTTCCAGGCGAACATCAGGTCGGCCAGCTCCTCCCCGGTCGGCTGGCGTTTGGTGACCACCTTCAGCTCTTCGGGCGTGACCATCTTGCTGTCGCGCTCCTGCACCAGCATTCCGAACGGCGTGGACTTGAACTCCCAGCCAGCTTTCGGCAGCGCCTTTTTCTGGAGCACCAGGCGGCGATCCTTCTTCTTCATGAGCAGGTCGAGCACCCCCTCCTCGAAGGCCGGAGCAATGAGGATTTCGGTGAAAATTTCGTTAACCGCTTTGGCCGTCTCCATGTCGAGCGGGCGGTTGAAGGCGATGATGCCGCCAAACGGGGCCTGCGTATCGGTCGAGAAGGCTTTGCGCCAGGCCTCGCAGAGCGTCGGGGCCTGCGCGACGCCGCACGGGTTGGTGTGCTTGACGATCACCACCGACGGCTCCTCGCCACGGAACTCCTCGATGATGCCCGCCGCGGCGGCGATGTCGAGCA
Source organism: Chlorobaculum sp. 24CR (assembly GCF_004118635.1). Lineage (GTDB taxonomy): Bacteria > Bacteroidota > Chlorobiia > Chlorobiales > Chlorobiaceae > Chlorobaculum. Next base: position 33,078 of record NZ_SDGU01000009.1, read on the forward strand.
TATTGTTGTACGACAACTCTTTACCGTGCAGCTTCTCGAAAATCGCGCCAAACGAGCGCACACCGTTGCCGTCGTCCATCTTGTAAAGTCCGGCGCTCTGGTGCGGATTCTCGCCGTAGCGCATCCCCAGCTCCTTTTCGAGCCGAACGGTCATCGTGTCGCCAGCGGATTCGATTCCGGCAGCTTTGGCCATGTAGGCCGCGATGGCCGTGTCGTAGCGCGAGGTGAGCGCATAGACTTTGGCCGCGAGCTTCAGGCGGGTCGCCCGCGTGGTCGCGCCGCCGTTCGCGCGCATTTCGTCAAGCACGGTGGCGTAGTCGGCGGCATCGGTGATCACCGTGACCGACTCGTTGTTCTTGGCTGCGCTGCGCAGCATCGACGGGCCGCCAATGTCGATATTCTCGATCGCCTCCTCGAAGCTCACGTCCGCCCTGGCAATCGTCGCCTCGAAGGGGTAGAGGTTCACCGCCACCAGGTCGATGAATTCGATGCCGTTCTCCCGCGCCGCCTGCTGGTGCCCAGGGTTCTCGCGCACGGCAAGCAGACCGCCGTGGATTTTCGGATGAAGCGTCTTGACCCTGCCGTCCATGATCTCCGGAAAACCGGTGATGTTCGAGATGGATTGCGCAGCGACACCGGCCTGTTGAAGCGATTTCAGCGTACCGCCGGTGGAGAAGATTTCGACACCCATCGACGCCAGTTCACGGCAGAAATCGACGATGCCGGTTTTGTCGGAAACGGAGACGAGCGCCCGTTTGATGACAGGATCAGGCATGAGCAAAGAGTTGAATTTTCGTAACGAAGCTTTTCGGGAAGCGTGAATTTACAAAAATCCGCGAGATAAATTTCCGCCCCCGGTTTCCGGCTTGAAAAACGTTGAGCGCAGGTGCATATTAGAGGAACTTCACGAAATCCTTTGTACGCGATCTGTATGAGTGACAACAAAAAACGACTGGCGGTCTTCTGTTCGGGAACGGGCTCGAACTTCAGGGCGCTGTTCCACGCCATCATCGAGCGCGAGCTGCCCGCCGAAATCGTGCTGTGTCTGTCGAACCGCTCGCAGTGCGGCGCGGTGGATTTCGCCAGAGAGTACGGCATCGAAACAATGCTCCTCTCCGAAAAGCAGTTCAAGACGCAAGGCGATTTCGCCCGCGCGATGCTTCGTGCGCTCCGGGAGCACCGGATCGACCTGATCCTCTTGGCCGGTTACTTGCGCAAGATTCCGGACGAAGTGATCGCCGCCTACCCGGACAAGATCGTGAACATCCATCCCTCGCTGCTCCCGCAGTTCGGCGGCCACGGCATGTACGGAATGCGCGTGCACGAAGCGGTGATCGCGTCTGGCGAGAACCGGAGCGGCGCGACGGTGCACTTCGTCAACGAGGAGTACGACAAGGGGCGCATCATCATGCAGAACCACGTGCCGGTGCTGGCGGGCGACACGCCCGAAACGCTGGCCGAGCGGGTGCTGCGCTGCGAACACCGCCTCTACTCCGACGCGCTCGAAAAACTGCTCACCGGAGAGTCATGAGCACGGAAACGACCCTCCGCGTCAGCGAGATTTTCCATTCGATCCAGGGCGAGTCGTCGCGGGTTGGCTGGCCGTGCGCCTTCGTGCGCCTTGCCGGATGCGGCCACGGTTGCCGCTACTGCGACACGGCCTACGCCGAGGAGGCGGGCACGGCGATGACGGTCGAACAGATCGTGCGCCGCGTGCTCGCGTTCGACGCGCCGTGCGTCGAAGTGACCGGCGGCGAGCCGCTGCTCCAGCCCGGCGCGTTCGAGCTGCTCGCCGAACTCTGCGACCGGCATCCGGTGGTGCTGCTCGAAACCGGCGGCTTTCTGCCGGTCGAGCGCGTCGATCCGCGCGTTCACGCGATCATCGACATCAAAGCGCCGTCGTCGGGAGTCGCGGCAGAGAATTGCGCCACGAACTTCGCCCTCGCCCTCGACACGCCGGAACGCTTCGAGTTCAAGATCGTCGTGGCCTCGCGCGAGGATTACGAGTGGGCGAAATCGTACATCGCCGGGCACGGCCTTCCCGGCAAGTGCTCGATCATCTTCGGCCCGGTCTTCGGCCATCTCGAACCGCGCCTGCTCGCCGAGTGGATTCTGCGCGACCGGCTCCCCGTGCGGATGCAGCTCCAGTTTCACAAGTACATCTGGCAACCCGACGCGCGAGGGGTGTAAGTGACCAGCCTCTCCGTCATCGTGCCGCTCTACAACGAGCGGGAATCGCTGCCAGAGTTCTGCGACAGCCTGTTCGCGGCGCTGGCAAGTTCGGAGTTGACGCGATGCTTCGACGCGCCGTTCAGCTTCGAGGTGATCATGGTCGATGACGGTTCGACCGATGGCTCCGACTTGCTGATCGGCGAGTTGATGGCCGGGAGACCGGAACTACGCCTCGTCTCGTTCCGCCGAAATTACGGCAAAACCGAGGCGCTCTCGGCGGGTTTCCGCGCGGCGTCGGGCGAAGTGGTGGTGACGATCGACGCCGACATGCAGGACGATCCGACGGAGATCGCGCCGCTCGTGATGAAAATCCGTGAGGGCTTCGACCTCGTGAGCGGATGGAAACAGGAGCGCAACGATCCCGTCAGCAAAACCGTGCCGTCAAAGCTCTTCAACCTGACGACGCGGCTGTTCAGCGGCATTGCGCTGCACGACTTCAACTGCGGCCTGAAAGCTTATCGTCGCGAGCTGGCCTCGTCGCTCGACCTGCACGGCGAGATGCACCGCTACATTCCGGTGCTGGCGCAGTGGAAGGGGTTCCGCGTGACGGAGATTCCCGTCCGGCACCACGCCCGCAAATACGGCGCGAGCAAATACGGCGTAGCGCGATTTTTTGCCGGGCTGTTCGACTTCCTGTCGGTCATGTTCATCACCCGCTACCTGAAACGCCCGATGCACTTTTTCGGCATGATGAGCCTCGGCAGCTTTTTCTTCGGCTTCTGCATCAGCCTCTACGTCACCATCGAAAAGTATATGTTCGACAAACCGGCTGGCAACCGCCCGATTCTGTTCCTCGGTATCCTGCTGATTATCCTCGGTGTGCAGTTCTTCTCGACCGGCCTGGTCGGCGAGCTGCTTTCGACCCGCACGACACGCCAGGGCGGCTGGTCGATCCGCCGGACGGAAAACCTCCCGGACGAAATCATCGACAAACTGAGCGACTGAACTTCCGGCGGCGGATCGCCGTTACGGTATGCTCGATTCACGAAAACCTCCAAACCAGAATAGTATGAAACGGGTCGGCGCCCATGTCAGTATCGCCGGAGGCGTCGAGAACGCCCCGCTGAACGCACAAAAGATCGGCGCGAAAGCGTTCGCCATGTTCACCCGCAACCAGCGTCAGTGGCACTCCGCGCCGCTTACGGCGGCCTCGATCGAGGCGTTCCGGCAAAATTGCGAGGAGGCGGGATTCCTGCCCGGCCATATTCTGCCGCACGACAGCTACCTCATCAACCTCGGCGCTCCCGAAGCCGACAAGCTCGAAAAGTCGCGCAAGGCTTTTGTGACCGAAATGCAACGCTCGGAAGCGCTTGGACTCTCGATGCTGAACTTCCACCCCGGCAGCCACCTCAATCTGACCGGCGAGGACGACTGCCTCCAGACCATCGCCGAGTCGGTGAACCGCTCGCTCGACGCCACGGCGGGCGTGACGGCGGTGATCGAAAACACGGCGGGGCAAGGCAGTAATCTCGGCTGGCGCTTCGAGCATCTGGCGCGAATCATCGAGCTGGTGGAGGACAAATCGCGCGTCGGCGTCTGCCTCGACACCTGCCACCTCTTCGCCAGCGGCTACGATCTGCGCACGTCCGAAGCATTCGACGCGACGCTCGCGGAGTTCGACCGCGTGGTGGGAATTTCGTATTTGCGGGGGATGCATCTGAACGACGCCAAGCAGAAGCTCGGCAGCAAAGTTGACCGGCACGAGTGCCTCGGCAAAGGAATGATCGGCATCGAGGCTTTCGCAAGCATCATGCGCCACCCGGCGCTGGAGGAGATTCCACTGATTCTCGAAACCCCCAACGCCGACGGCTGGGCCGAAGAGATCAAGATGCTCTACAGCCTCGCCAAAGAATAGCCTTCACCCTTTCGTCCCTGAAGTCCTTGAAGTCCTTTTCTTCAGCTCTTCCGCAGGAACCGCGCCACCGACCAGGCGCTGCCGAAAAAGCCGAGCACGATGCCGAGCGCGACAAGCGCCGGATAGATCACGATAGTCGAAGGGTGCAGAATCTGGTAGATCGCCGGTTCGTAGCGCAACAGCGCCTGCTCGAAAATCAGCCAGAGGCCGAGCGCGGCCAGTCCGCCCGACACCAGCCCCTGAATGATTCCCTCGAAGAGGAATGGCGCGCTGATGAACCTGCGGGTCGCGCCGACCAGCCGCATGGTCTTGATCTTGTCGCGGCGGGCGTACATGGCGAGCCGCACGGTGAAGGCGTTCAGAATAATGGTCGCCAGAGCGATCACCCCACCGACTCCGGCGGTGATGAGCGTGAACAGTCGCGCGTTCCGTTCGACGCCTCTCAGATACTCCTTGTTGTAGCGAATGTCGAGTCCTCCGCCGAGCGCCGCAATCTGCTTCTCGATGTGTGCGATGCTGTCCGGAGCAGTGTATCCCTGCTGAACGCTCACCTCGACGGAGCGCGGGAGTGGATTCGTGCCGAGAATGCCCACGACATCCGCCCCGAAATCGCGTTCAAACCTCGACGCGGCCTCGGTGCGCGAAATGAAACGGGTTCCGGCGACCCCGGCAATCGACTGCATCCGTGCGTTGAGCGAATCGGCCTGGAGATCACCGAGGCGGTCATCGAGAAAAACCTCCAACTCCACGCGCGAACGCACCTCGTGAATCAACTGGTAAAAGCTGAACGATACCGTCAGGAACAGCCCGAGCAGCAGCAGTGAAAAGAACCCGGTGGCAATGGTCACGCTTGCGGGAAGCTTGGCCCGGCCAATCCCGGCAAACCCCTCCTTGATGCTGTAAAACAGACTCATAAAATCGATGTGTTTTCGGCTTCTGAAAATTTTATATCGAAGATTCAAAAAAAGCAGTTGCAAATCCAACTTTTTTTTCAGATTATTAGTCCATCACGATGGGGCTATAGCTCAGTTGGTAGAGCATTTGCATGGCATGCAAAGGGTCAGGAGTTCGAGTCTCCTTAGCTCCACGAAAATCTCTCGAAAGAAGCGCAGACCTCCCCCTGCGCTTCTTTCATTTATGGCCCTTCGACTATCCACGATCAGTCGCGATTCGGCTTCCGCCCGACTCCCGAAACGAGAAAAATCATCCCCACCAGCAACGAAGCTCCCAGCCCGGCGGCGATATTCAGTACTCCTGCGACAGCCACCGTCGCCACGTTCAGCCTGACGGACGCACCGGTGACGGGTGCCGCCGCCAGATGGGCGCACGCCGTCAGCACGGTGAACAGAAAGCTGCTCGCAATGCCGCCCGCGAACGAGACGAAATAGCGCTCGCGCTTCCCCTCCCTGACCGCTTTCTGCCGCTCCAACTGCTTCTGCGAACCGGGGTCGAGCCGGTTCTTCACGGCCATCGCCACGAGCGCGATGACGATCAGCACCGGCACATACATGAAATAAACGGTCAGCGGCTCGGAACCGTCGGGCCGGAAACCACCCGCATCGAGCCAGGCTGAAGCCTTGCCGAGCATCCAGGTCGAGGTGAAAAAGAAAACGCTCCCCCAGAGCAGGGTGATGATAATCCAGGTCCATACCGACTGGGGCGCGGACTTTTTTGTTGCAGCGTTCATAAAAGATTGATTTGAATGTTGTTGCGTGTTGTTGCGGTCATCGATTTCCATGCAAACAAACGGCGGCGCTGGTCATTCAATTCCTTCCGGATGAAAACCCTCAAAATCAAGCCCCTCTCCGGAAGCGGGCAGATGCAGCAAAAAAGCGGATACGAACGCTTTTGGCTGTTTGATTGTTTTTAAGTCTCGACTTGATATATTAGCTTCACCTGCCTTTAAGAGGCGAAGATTTTACACAATCTCAAGACTCGATCGATATGTGCGGAGTTTTCGGCGTATTCAATTCAAAAACTCCCGCCGAAGATACCTTTTACGGTCTCTACTCGCTCCAACACAGAGGGCAGGAAGCCGCCGGTATCGTGGTAGCTGAATACAATAAAGCCAAGAAGAAAACGCTGTTCAAACAGCACAAGGGACCGGGCCTGGTCTCGGAAGTGTTCAGAGATGAGCAAATTTTCGAGAACCTGAGCGGCTACGCAGCCATCGGCCACAACCGCTACTCCACCACCGGCGCATCGAAATCCAACAACAACATCCAGCCCTTCTCCCTCACCTATCGCTCCGGCAGCCTCGCCATCGCCCATAACGGAAACCTCACCAATTCGAGAGCACTTCGCAAGGAGCTGACCGAGCAAGGAGTCATTTTCCAGGCATCGTCAGACACCGAAATCATTCCGCATCTGGCGGCCAGAAGCAAGGAAAAGGAGCCGCTCCACCAGATTTACGATGCTTTGCGGCAGGTCGAGGGCGCGTTTTCGATCGTCATTCTGGCCAACAACCAGATGATCGCCGCCCGCGATCCTTACGGCGTTCGCCCGCTGGCTCTCGGCAAGAAGATCGACCCGGCGACCGGCGAGATGGCCTACGTCGTGGCGAGCGAAACCTGCGCGTTCGATATCATCAAGGCCGAATATATCCGCGACATCGCGCCGGGGGAAATCCTCCTGATCGATCACCTCGCCGTGGACAACGAAAAGCCGGTCTCGCTCTACCTGCCGCCCGTGGAGCGCAAGGCTCGCTGCATCTTCGAGTATGTCTATTTCGCCCGCCCCGACAGCTTCATCTTCCGGCATTCGGTGGACAAGGTGCGCCGGAACCTCGGCAAGAATCTCGCGCGGGAATCTACCGTTGAGCGAAAACAGAGCGAAAAGGAGCTGGCGGTCGTCAGCGTACCCGACTCGTCGAATACCGCCGCGCTCGGCTTCGTGCGCGAGAGCAACAAGCTCGGCAAACCGGCCCGCTTCGAGCACGGCCTCATCCGCAACCACTACGTCGGGCGCACCTTTATTCAGCCCGGCATCCAGAGCCGCGAAATCAAGGTTCGCTCCAAATACAACATCGTGCGCGGCGTCATGCAGGATCGTCCGATCATTCTCGTCGATGACTCGATCGTGCGCGGCACGACGGCCAAGATGCTCATCAAACTGGTGCGCGAGGCCAATCCCGCGGAAATCCACCTGCACATCAGCTCGCCGCCGATCACCAACCCCTGCTTTTACGGCATGGACTTTCCGACCAAGCGCCAGCTCCTCACCCACATGCTTGCCGACGCGGAGCACGAGCTGGGCGACATCGAAAAAATCCGGGAGTACATCGGCGTGGACTCGCTCCGCTACCTCTCGATGCAGGGGCTGCTGAACAGCGTACCGGAATTCGACGGCGAAAAGTGCAGCTACTGCACCGCCTGCTTCGGCGGAGACTACCCGATCCCGATCACCGACGTCACGACCGACAAGGAGGAGAACGACTGAAGCGCTCCCGGTCTCGTCAGCAGATACCTGTCAAAGCCATCCCGGCAGTGTTCGGGATGGCTTTTCTGTTTTTGGCTTGAACGGGGAGGAGTCATCAGTGAATGAAAAAAAGCAGCCCTGATCGCCTGTAAGTCAGAACTGCTTTTTTTGTCAGTCACCTCATCGTTCTCCAACACGCTCCCGGCTGCGCGAAAGCCTGACGGTCATCTCCGCTGCCGAAGAGGGCGATCAGGCATCATGGCCAAACAGATCGCGAGTGAATACCTTGCTGGCGACGTCCTCAAGTTCCGCCGTCTTGCGGTTGGCGATAATCACGTCCGACTGCTGCTTGAACGCCTCCAGATCGTTGAGCACCCGCGAGTGGTAAAACACCTCTTCGGTCATCACCGGTTCATAAATGATCACCTCGATGCCCTTGGCCTTGATGCGCTTCATGATGCCCTGAATGCTCGACGCCCGGAAATTGTCCGACCCGGCTTTCATGATGAGCCGATAGACGCCGACCACCTTCGGACTCCGCTTGATGATGCTGTCGGCGATGAAATCCTTGCGGGTCGTATTGGACTCGACGATGGCGTGAATCAGGTTCTGCGGCACCTCACGATAGTTGGCAAGCAACTGCTTGGTGTCTTTCGGCAGGCAGTAACCGCCATAGCCGAACGAGGGGTTGTTGTAGTGCGAGCCGATTCGCGGATCGAGACCCACCCCTTCGATGATGTGGCGCGTATCGAGGCCGTGCGTCGCGGCGTAGGTGTCGAGCTCGTTGAAGTAGGCCACCCGCATCGCGAGATAGGTATTGGAAAAGAGCTTAACCGCCTCGGCCTCCGTGCTGTCGGTGAACAATACCGGAATATCCTGCTTGATCGCCCCTTCGCGCAGAAGATTGGCGAAGCTCTCCGCGCGCCTGGAACGCTCGCCGACGATGATGCGCGACGGATAGAGGTTGTCATGCAGCGCCTTGCCCTCGCGCAGGAACTCCGGCGAAAAGAGCAGATTGTCGCACCCCATCTCCTGGCGGGTCTTGGCCGTATAGCCCACGGGAATGGTGGACTTGATGACCATCACGGCGTCCGGATTGATCGCCATGACATCGCGGATCACCGACTCGACCGTGCGGGTATTGAAATAATTATTCTCGGGATCATAGTCAGTCGGCGTGGCGATCACCACAAAATCCGCACCGGCATAAGCATCCTCTTTATCGAGCGTGGCTCTGAGATTCAGGGATTTGTGGGCCAGAAAATCCTCGATCTCGGTATCGACAATCGGCGACTTGCGGTTGTTGATAAGCTCGACCTTCTCAGGAACAATGTCGAGCGCAACAACTTCATGATGCTGAGCTAAAAGGCAGGCGATAGACAAACCGACGTAACCGGTTCCGGCGATGGCTATTTTCATAAAAAAAGCGGATAAATATTGTGTGTCCCTGGGCATTTCCGTCTTGGCGGCACGGACTCAACGAAGCAGAAAAAACTCACGACAAAACGCATAACCCGTTACGAAACAAGCAGTATGCGAAAAATCACTTCACCAGACCACTCAAGCTCAGCCTTTGAATATAGAAAACGAAAAATAACCGTCAAGATGAGAAAAAGAAATCAGAGAGTGAAACAATCAGGTCAACGCTTTCATCTGGCGAGCCGAGCCAGCAACGCGAAAGGGCCGCCTTTTGTGGCAGCCCTTCTACGCTTGGTCAATGACCCGGAAAGAGAGCCTTCCGCTTTATTTTTTTGCCTGCTTGAACTCGATCCTGACCGAGGTGTGCGGCACGGCTTCAAGGCGCTTCTTGGGAATGGGCTTGCCCGATTTGGTGCAGATGCCGTAGGTTTTGTTGCGAATGCGGTCGAGCGCCTGGTCGATGTAGTGCAGATATTTTTCGTCGCGGGCGATGAACATGAAGCGCTGTTCGCGATCCATGGTTTCGGTGCCGTGATCGGCCATGTGCATCGAGTAGTTCGAGTTGATCGAGTCCTCGACGCTCTCCTCGGAGAGCGAGGAACGGAGAATATCGAGGTCGCGCAGAACCTCATCACGCCGTTTCAGAAGAATCTGCCTGAAGTGTTCGAGTTCGTCGTCGCTCAGGTAGGTTCTGGTCAGTCTCGGCTCCTCCACAGGCTCTGCGGGGCTGACCGGAGCAGGGCTGTTTTTCTTCGACATGCTGGTCATGGTTTAGAGGTTCCAACGGCAACCCAACGGCAAACCGTAAAAAAACGGGGATGTTTATAATACGATCATGATCCGGATTTTTCAAGGGACAACCGGCACAATTCATTGTTCACCTGTTCAGCCTCGCCCGCTTGCGAAGTGTCGAGCGGCAGCAACGTCACCGACGTGGCGAGCGTTTCGTCCATGATGTAGCTCTCGCTCTTCCGGGCCGCCGCCAGCAGCTTGTCGCTGCCCGCCACCGTCAGCGCGATGCGGTCGGTGATCTCCAGGCCGCTCTCCTTGCGGAGGGTCTGGATGCGGCTCACCAGCTCGCGAGCCAGGCCCAGCATCTCCAGCTCCTCGGTGATCTCCGTGTCGAGCGCTACCATGATGCGGTGCTCCTCGTCCGCGGCCACGAGCCACCCTTCGATGTCTTCGTGAACGATGTCAACGTCGGCACGCTCGATTTTGAACATGCGTCCGTCAAGGTCGATCTCGATCTCGCCCTCACGATCGAGCCGCGCGATCTGCTTGTGGCTCATGATCCGGATCTCTTCGGCAAGCAACTTCATCTCCTTACCGAAACGTGGGCCGAGAGTTTTGAAGTTGGGCTTGGCCTTTTTGCTGATGACCGATCCCTCCTCGTCCTCGACATACTCGATCTTCTGGACGTTGACCTCCTCGCGGATGATGTCCGAGACCAGCTCGTAAGCGGCGCGGGAACCGGGTTCGGCGGCGGCGAGCAAAATGCGCCTGAGCGGCTGGCGCACCTTGATGGTGGCCTTCTCGCGCATGGTGCGCACGAGTGACGTGATAATCTGCGCCTTCTTCATCCGCTCTTCCAGCGCCGCGTCGATGCAGGCTTCGTCCGTCACCGGCCAGTCGGCAAGGTGCACCGATTCGGCCTTCGCGTTTCCGCCGACGCTCTTCAGGTCGAGCCAGATTTTTTCGGCGATGAAGGGCGCGAACGGAGCCATCAGCTTCGAGAGCGTTTCGAGCACCGTGGCGAGGGTCTGGTAGGCCGAAAGCTTGTCCGGCCCCATTTCACCTTTCCAGAAGCGTTTGCGCGAGCGGCGGATGTACCAGTTCGACAGGTCGTCAACCGTGAAGTCGCCGATCAGGCGGCTCGCGCCGGTCAGGTCGTAGCTCTCCATGCGGCGCGTCACTTCCGAGACCAGCGTATTAAGGCTGGAGAGCACCCAGCGGTCGAGCTCCGAGCGCTGGGCGAACGGAATGGCGGCCTCTTCGTTGCGGAAGCCATCGACGTTGGCGTAGAGCACGAAGAAGTTGTAGCTGTTGATGAAGGCGCGGAAGAACTTGCGCTGCTCCTCCTCGATTTCGGCAACGTTGAAAAGCTTGGGACGCCACGGCGGACTGGTAATCATCAGGTACCAGCGGATGGCGTCCGCGCCGTACTGCTCCATCGATTCGAACGGATCGACCACGTTGCCCTTCGACTTGGACATCTTCTGCCCCTTTTTGTCGAGGATGTGGCCGTTGACGACCAGGTTCCGGTAGGCCGGGCGGTCGAAGATGAGCGTCGCGATGGCGTGCAGCGTGTAGAACCAGCCGCGCGTCTGGTCAACACCCTCGGCGATGAAATCCGCCGGGAAGGTTTTGTCGAACAGCTCCTTGTTCTCGAACGGGTAGTGAAGCTGGGCGAAGGGCATCGAGCCGCTGTCGAACCAGACGTCGATCAGCTCCGGCGTGCGGTTGAAGCGCTTGCCGTCGCGGATGAACCAGATGCGATCAACGAAGGGCTTGTGCAGGTCGAGTTCGACGAACCCCTTGTCGAGCGCCTCGCCGAGATTCATCGCCTCGCCGTCGATCTCGATGAACCCTTCGCGCAGCTCCGCGACCGAGCCGACCGCGAAGAGCTTGCCGGAGGCGGGGCCGTCGCCGATGGCGAAATCCTCGGCCACCCACACCGGCAGCGGCGTGCCCCAGAAGCGCTCGCGGGAGAGCGCCCAGTCCTTGTTCTCTTCGAGCCAGTTGCCAAAGCGCCCTGCGCCGATCTCCGACGGATTCCAGTTGATGGTCTTGTTCAGCTCCACCATGCGCGGCGCAATGTCGGTGGTTCGGATGTACCACGACTCGCGGGCGTAGTAGATCACCGGCACGTCGTAGCGCCACGAGAAGGGGTAGGTGTGCTGGATCGTCTCGCGGCGGTAGAGCTTGCCCTCCTCCTTGAGGCGCTGCATGATCGGCTTGTCGGCATCCTTGAAGAACATCCCGGCGTAGTCGGGAACCTCGGCGGTGAAGCAGCCGTTGCGCGCCACCGGCTGGAGCATCGGAAGCTGGTAGAGCTTCGAGAGCTCGTAGTCGTCCGCGCCGAACGCCGGAGCGATGTGCACAATGCCGGTGCCGTCGCCGGTCGAGACGAACTCGCCGCAGGCCACGTACCAGCAGCGGCGTTCGGGCGCGAAGTAGTTGAAGAGCGGCTCGTAGTCGCGCCCTTCGAGGTCGCTGCCCTTGCAGCGGTCGATGATTTCCCACGCCGATTCGTCGCCGATCTTCTCGACCAGCACCGACAGGCGCGATTCGGCAAGGATCAGCACCTCGCCACTCTCGCGGTTGCGGACGCGCACGTAGTCGATATCGCGACCGACCGCCAGCGCGACGTTCGAGATGAGCGTCCACGGCGTGGTCGTCCAGACCAGGATGCTTTCGTCCGAATCCTTCAAACGGAATTTGATATAAACGCTCGGATCCTGCACCTCCTTGTAGCCAAGCGCAAGCTCGTGCGAGCTGAGCACGGTCTCGGACTTCGGATCCTGCGGCACGATCTTGTAATCCTTGTAGATGAGGCCTTTGTCGAAAATGGTCTTCAGCGCCCACCAGACCGACTCGATGTAGTTGTTGTCGCAGGTGATGTACGGGCAATCCATATCGACCCAGTAGCCCATGCGCTCGGTGAGCTTACCCCACCCCTCGCGGTTGTCGTCGATGTGGTGATAGACCAGCGAGCGCGCCTCGCGGTTGAACTCGCCGACGCCGTACTCCTCGACATGCGACTTGTTCTTCAGGCCAAGCTTCTTCTCAACCGAGATTTCGACCGGCAGGCCGTGCGTGTCCCAGCCTGCCTTGCGCGGCACCTGGAAGCCCTGCATGGAGTGGTAGCGGCAGACCACATCCTTGATGGTGCGGCTGAACAGGTGGTGCACGCCGGGCTTGCCGTTCACCGTCGGCGGGCCTTCGTAGAAGGAGTAGATGCCCTTGGGCGCATCCTTTTCGAGGCTCTTCCTGAAAATATTCCGTTCGATCCAGAACTCGCGGATACTGGCTTCCATGGCGCTGTACGAAAGGCTGGACGGGTATTCGGGATAGGTGTCGGGCATGGCGTTTGAGAGTGTCAAGCTGGAAATATCGTGAGCGGGAAAAAGGGTGGATGACCCATCTCCGCGAAAAAGTCTGAATATACGAGAATCGGCAGGAAAAGAGAAAGGCAGCCCGATCGTGCTGAATCGGGCTGCCTTCAGATACTGTGCGCAGGAAAATCCCGGCAAGGCTGCCGGCAACAGAGAGTCACTGCTGTTTATTGTCGCCGACCGAGTTGCTGATGCCGTCGAGAATCTGTTTGGCCACGACCGTCATTGAATCGAGCGCCGAGGCGACGACCTTGCTCAGAGGCGTCAGCGCTCCGTCGAGCATCGTGCCCAGACCGACGAGAATGGTCGCGAAATCACCTTTCACGACGTCACCGACCTGCTGTCCCTGGTTGGGATTTCTCATATCTTCAGCCATATGCTACCGGAATTTTTGATTGAAAATCGTCTGTAATGCCGCAAAACCGCAACAGGTCAATGTATCACAATAATCGGTGCTCTCAAAGCGGCAAGGCGAAGCTCTTCTTCCTGCATTCCTCTTGAATTAGACTTATATGACCTATAGGACTTATAAGACCTATAGGTCATATAAGAGAAGAAAGAGTGAAAAGGCAACCAACCTGCCACCAAGCGCTCACAAGCGCCCGTAGTGATCCTCGAATCTCACGATGTCATCCTCGCCGAGATAATCGCCCGACTGCACCTCGATCAGTTCGAGCGGCTGCTGGCATCGATTTTCGAGCCGGTGACGCGCCTCGACCGGAATGTAGATCGACTCGTTCTCCGCAAGCTCCACCTGCCGCTCATCGACCGTGACCACAGCGGCGCCCGTCACCACGACCCAGTGCTCGGCGCGATGATGGTGCATCTGCAACGAGAGGGCCGCGCCTGGCTTGACCGTGATGCGCTTGACCTTGAAACGTTCACCCTCATCGACGGTTTCATACGAACCCCAGGGCCGATAGACCCGCCGGTGAATCAGCGGCTCCTCTCGCTCCTGCAACTTCAGTTGCTCGACAATCGTCTTGACCTCCTGCACCCGGTCTTTCGAGGCAACCAGCACCGCATCGGCGGTTTCGACGATCACGTGATCTTCGAGGCCGACCGCCGCCACCAAGCGGCTGGTGGCGTGGATATAGCTGTTCCGCACCTCATGCGTCAACACGTCGCCCCGCTTGACGTTGCCCTCGGCATCACGATCATGCACGCTCCAGAGCGCCGACCACGCGCCGACATCGTTCCACCCCGCCTGCATCGGCACCACCACTGCATTGGAGGTTTTTTCCATGACCGCGTAGTCGATAGAATCGGAAGGACAGGCCGCAAAGGCTTCGGAATCGAGCCGCAGAAAATCGAGATCGCGCCGGACTTTTTCGACGGCGCTCCGGCAAGCCGTGAGTATCTCCGGAGAGTTCGCTTCCAGTTCGGCGAGATAGACCTCCGGGCGAAACAGGAACATGCCGCTGTTCCAGAAGTAGTCCCCCGACGCAACGTAGCTTTCCGCCCGTTCGCGGGTGGGTTTCTCGACAAATTCGGCGACCGGACGGGCGGCGCCCCCGGAACCGGCAACCGCCCTGATGTACCCGTACCCCGTCTCCGGCCCGTCCGGCACGATGCCGAAAGTCACCAGACTCCCGGACTCGGCCGCCGTCCGTGCCGATTCAATCGATTCGGCAAAGGCTTTCTGGTCGAGAATGACGTGGTCGGCGGGCATGATGAGCATCAGCGAACCTGGATGCTTTTCGGCAAGCATCAGCGCGGCCACCGCGGCGGCTGGAGCTGTATTACGACCAACCGGCTCCAGAATGATCGCCTCTTCGACGACCCCGATCTGCCGGAGCTGCTCGGCCACAAGAAAGCGGTGTTCTTCGTTGCATACGCAGATGACCGGCCCGACACTCTCGATCGATTTGACCCGGAGCGCCGTGTCCTGAAGCATGGTTTTTTCGCCGAACAGCGGCAGGAGCTGCTTCGGATACATCGCCCTCGAAAGCGGCCAGAGCCTCGTTCCAGAGCCACCGGAGAGAATGACAGGCATAATCATAGGTGCAGAGTCGATGAAATGGTTATGGTTTGCGACAACGCCGCAAGGCGTCAGCGCCCGGCGTACATCTTTTCATAATAGTGCTGATAAGCCCCCGAAGTAACCTCGTCGAGCCACGCCTGGTTTTCGAGGTACCAGTCAACCGTCAGTTCCAGCCCCTCCTCAAAAGTGACGGACGGCACCCAGCCAAGTTCGCGTTGCAGCTTCGAGGCGTCGATGGCGTACCGCAAATCGTGGCCCGCGCGGTCGGTCACGTAAGTGATGAGCTTTTCGGATGCGCCCGCCTCGCGGCCAAGCTTGCGATCCATGATGCGGCAGAGCAAACGGATCAGGTCGATGTTGGTCCACTCGTTGTGCCCGCCGATGTTGTAGGTCTCGCCCGCCGTGCCGCGATGGAAAATCTCGTCGATGGCGCGCGCGTGATCGACCACCCAGAGCCAGTCGCGAACGTTCAGCCCCTCGCCATAGACCGGCAGCGGTTTTTCGAGGCGGATGTTGTTGATGAAGAGCGGAATGAGCTTTTCGGGAAACTGGTGCGAGCCGTAGTTGTTCGAGCAGTTGCTGATAACCACCGGCAGGCCGTAGGTGTCGTGGAAAGCGCGGACGAAGTGGTCCGACGACGCCTTCGAGGCCGAGTAGGGGCTGTGGGGATCGTAGGGCGTGGTTTCGGAAAACATCCCCTCCCGGCCAAGCGAACCATAGACCTCGTCGGTCGAGACGTGGTAGAAGCGCTTGCCCTCGAACTTGCCGTCCCAGGTCGCCCGCGCGGCGTTGAGCAGGTTGACCGTGCCTAGCACGTTGGAGACCACGAACTCGACCGGACTTTCGATGGAGCGATCCACATGCGACTCGGCGGCCAGATGAATCACCGCATCGAACGTCTGCTCACGGAACAGATCGAGCAGAAACGCGCCATCGGCAATGTCGCCCTTCACGAACCGGTAGTCTGGATTCGACTCGACATCGCGCAGGTTGGCCAGATTGCCGGCGTAGGTGAGCTTGTCAAGATTGGTGATCGTGTAATCGGGATAACGGTTCAGCAAATGCCTGACCACATGAGAGCCGATAAACCCCGCCCCGCCGGTGATGAGAATGTGCATGAAGAGAATGATGAATTATGAATGCTGAATTATGAATTGGTTCATCGTCTTTTATCCTTCCCAGCCTATAAGTCCTATACGACCTATAGGTCTTATAAGACCTATTCACTGAGAGCCGCCGCCAGCCTCCCGCAGCATCCGCAGCAGGCTGTCGTGCCAGTGCGGAATTTCGAGGTCGAACCACTCCCTGATCTTGCGCTTGTTCAGCACGCTGAAGTGGGGACGCGCGGCTGGTGTCGGAAATTCCCAGCTCTCGATGGGCGAGACCTTGCACGAAAGAGCTTCAGCCTCCATGATCGCTCTGGCGAAATCGTACCACGAGCAGACCCCCTCGTTCGAGTAGTGAAACGTTTCGGCATAGCTCCGGACCGGATCGATCCGGTCGAGCATCGCAACAATCGCCGCCGCCAGATCCGCCGACCAGGTTGGAGTGCCGACCTGGTCGAAAACCACGCCGATCTGCTCCCGCTCACGACCGAGACGCAGCATGGTCTTCACGAAATTGTGTCCGTAAGCCGAGTAGAGCCACGAGGTGCGGATAATCAGGTGGGAGCATCCGCTCTCGCCAATCGCCTCCTCGCCCGCCAGCTTGGAACGCCCGTAAACCCCGCACGGCGCGACCGGATCATCCTCGCGATACGGACGGTGACCGGTTCCATCGAAAACATAATCGGTCGAAACATGCACCAGCAGCGCATCGAGCGCTTTTGCCGCTGCCGCAAGTGAAGCCGCGCCGTCGCGGTTCACCCGGAAGGCCGACTCCGGCTCGCTCTCGGCCTTGTCCACCGCCGTCCAGGCCGCGCAGTTGACGATCACGCCGATCTCGTGGTCGCGGCAAAACGCCTCGACTTTCGAGGCATCGGTGATGTCGAGCTCGGGCAGATCGCTGAAAAACCAGCTATGGCCATCCGAACCGTCCTGCAAATGGCGCAGGTCAGAACCGAGCTGACCGAGACTTCCCGTTACCAGAATGTTCATCGAGGGTTGATCGATACATTGACAAAAAAGGGGACTACGACGTCAGTTCGACAGGCTCGATCTCGTGCAGCATCGGCTGACGTTGATCCTTGTCCGACAGACTCACGTCGGCTGCGGGCAATCGCCAGTCGATGCCGATCGACGGATCGTTCCAGCGAACGCCCGCATCGTGCGACGGCGCGTAATAGTCGGTACACTTGTAGCTGAACACCGCCGATTCGCTCAAGACGGCGAACCCGTGCGCAAACCCCGGCGGAATCCACATCATGCGGTGGTTACTCTCGCTGAGCACCTGCGCGGTGTGTTTGCCAAAGTTCGGTGATTCCTGCCGGATATCGACCGCTACATCGAGCACTTCGCCCCGAATCACCCGGACAAGCTTGCCCTGCGCGTGAGGCGATTTCTGGTAGTGCAGCCCCCGAACCACCCCATAGCGCGAAAAAGACTCGTTGTCCTGTACAAAACGATAGCTTCCGGCATGTCGCTCGAACACGTCCTGCCGGAAAGACTCGAAAAACCATCCGCGCTCGTCGCCGAACACTTTTGGCTCGAACAGCAAAACACCGGGAAGCGGGGTCTGTATGATCTGCATGGGTTACAAAGCGGCTGATGAATTCATGAACAGGTAATAAACAGGTTCAGATTCCCTGCTCCAGAAGTTTGAGCAGATACTGCCCGTACTGGTTCTTGAGCATAGGCGCAGCAAGGCGTTCGAGTTCGGCGTCGCTGATCCAGCCGTTTCGCCAGGCGATCTCTTCGGGGCAGGCAATCTTGAGACCCTGCCGTTTTTCGATGGTCTGGATAAAGCTTCCTGCCTCCTGGAAAGATTCGTGCGTACCGGTATCGAGCCAGGCGAATCCACGCCCCATGATCGAACAAACCAGATCGCCCCGTTCGAGGTAGGCCTGGTTCACCGAGGTGATTTCGAGTTCGCCTCGGGCCGAAGGCTTCACCCCGGCGGCAACGTCAACCACATCGTTGGTGTAAAAATAGAGGCCCACGACCGCGTAGTTCGATTTCGGCTTCTCCGGCTTCTCGACGATGGAGAGCACCTGCCCCTCCGGGTCAAACTCGACCACGCCGTACCGTTCAGGATCGCTGACATAGTAGCCGAAAACCACCGCCTTTCTCCGATTCTCGACGGCGCGCACCGCCTCTTCGAGCATCCCGCTGAAGCCGTAGCCGAAAAAAATATTGTCGCCAAGCACGAGGCACACATCGTCATCGCCAATAAAATTGCGACCAAGGATGAACGCCTGCGCCAAACCGTCGGGGCTTGGCTGAACGGCAAAGGAGATCGAAATGCCCCAGTCACTGCCGTCACCAAGCAGTTTGACGAACGATGACTGATCTTCGGGAGTGGTGATGACGAGCACCTCCCTGATACCGGCAAGCATCAGGGTTGTCAGCGGATAGTAGATCATCGGCTTGTCATAGACGGGAAGCAGTTGCTTCGATAAGCCCCTGGTGACGGGGTAGAGGCGAGTGCCCGACCCTCCGGCAAGAATGATGCCTTTCATGGTGGTTAATGATCTTCGGTCAGTAATGGTGATGTTTCCGATTCGCCGCTTTCCGGGCCGACCAATTAATCAATATAGGTAAAATATCTTCTTTTTTATTCGCACACCTGGGAGAGCTGCGTGTCGCTAACGTAAAACCAGGACTCATTCCGTTGACTGATTCACGAAGGCTGTGATCCACCAAAAACGCCTTTAGTTGCCCCAGACGCTCCTGAAACCCGTGTTTCAGCCGGAACCAATTATTGCGTACCTTGTGCAATACTTATGAACCATCCCGAGCCTGACAGGCAAGCCTTATGAGCACCGACATCCGTACTTCCGCGAAAGAGCACTTTTACATCAGCAAAGCCGCGAGGAACCGCTATCGCCTTGACGATCCCGACCTGCTGCGACTGCCCGGCGACCGGCGCGAGGCGATGGCGCAGTCCGAACGGCAGACCGAGACGATCAACCAGCGGTTGCGCCTGATCGAAGGCGACGACGCCAAACCGTTGCTGCCCGCGCAGTTCCACGGCATGAAGCTCCTGCACGAACTGCAACACCATGTGATCGACAAGGTATCGAGCCTGCGCACCCAGGCGCTGGCGGTGCTGGACAGCGAAGCCTCGAACTGGAATGCCGCCGAGTATCTCGGCAGGTTCGTCAAACGCTTCCCTGCCGGTGAGATTTACCGCTCGAAAACCGCTCCTGAAGCGTGGCTGAAAAGCCCCGCCAACCGCTCGAACGCGCTCGAAGAGGCGTACCTGGTCTGGCTCAACAACCGGAATCCGGCGCTGAAACAGTTTGCGGGACTGATTTCCGACCAGGAGCTGCACGGCGACCGGGCTTACCCGCAACTCGTCAGGGCGATGCAGCACGCCGTGCAGAGCGCTGGCCCGGTCGGCAACCGGGAGGACGATCTTGAGGAGCTGCTCACCCGCCCGTTCCGGTACGCGCCCGATTCACTGCTCGACCAGCTCCGCTTCATCAAGCTGAACTGGCAGGACTTGCTCGCCGACTCACCCTGGCGGGAGCTGCTCGACGAGGCGATCGTGCTGATCGAGGATGAGGATCGCTACCTCTTTTTTGAACACATGGCCCAGCAAGGGGGCGGGCAGGCGCACGGGGCGTTCGGCGAAAAGGAGGCGCACGCTCCCTCGTATGACGACCTGGCCAACGCTCCGGCCCGCTACTCGCACGACTCGTCGTGGATGCCCGAAGTGGTGATGATCGCTAAGAGCACCTACGTCTGGCTCGACCAGCTCTCGCGCCAGTACGGGCGGCGCGTCACGCGATTGCAGGAGATTCCGGACGAGGAGCTCGACCTGCTCGCCGGGCGCGGCTTCACCTCGCTGTGGCTGATCGGCCTCTGGGAGCGCAGCTACGCATCGCGCAAAATCAAGCAGTTGCAGGGCAATCCGGAAGCCAAGGCCTCCGCTTACGCGCTCGAAAGTTACGACATCGCCCTGGAGCTGGGAGGCTACGACGGCTACGTCGATCTGCGCAACCGCGCCATGCAGCGCGGCATCCGGCTGGCCAGCGACATGGTGCCGAACCACACCGGTATCGACTCCGAGCTGGTGCGCCAGCGGCCCGACTGGTTCCTCTCGACCAACCAGCCGCCCTATCCGAACTACAGCTACAACGGCCCGAACCTGAGCGCCAGCGACCGCTACGGCATCCACATCGAGGATGGCTACTGGAACCGCTCCGACGCCGCCGTCACCTTCAAGCGGGTCGATCACCTGACCGGCGACACGCGCTATATTTATCACGGCAACGACGGCACCACCATGCCGTGGAACGACACGGCGCAGCTCAACTTCCTCGACCCGGAGGTGCGCGAAGGGGTGATCCAGCAGATTCTGCACGTGGCCCGCATGTTCCCGGTGATCCGCTTCGACGCGGCGATGGTGCTGGCCAAGATGCACATCCAGCGCTTGTGGTTCCCGCTGCATGGCCACGCACCAGGCATTCCGTCGCGCGGCGCATGGTCGATGAGCATGGCCGACTTCGAGGCCGCCATGCCGCAGGAGTTCTGGCGCGAAGTGGTTGACCGCGTCGCGCGCGAAGTGCCCGACACGCTGCTGCTGGCCGAAGCGTTCTGGATGCTCGAAGGCTACTTCGTCCGCACGCTCGGCATGCACCGCGTTTACAACAGCGCCTTCATGCACATGCTCAAAAAGGAGGACAACGCGGGCTACCGCCAGCTCATCAAAAAGACGCTTGAATTCGACGCGGAGATTCTGAAGCGCTACGTCAACTTCATGAACAACCCCGACGAAGACACGGCCATCGCGCAGTTCGGCAGGGGCGACAAGTACTTCGGCGTCTGCATGATGATGCTCACCATGCCGGGCCTGCCGATGATCGGCCACGGGCAGGTCGAGGGCTTCACCGAAAAGTACGGCATGGAGTACGCCAAGGCCTACTACGACGAACAGCCCGACCACGAGCTGGTCGAGCGCCACTACCGCGAAATCTTCCCGGTCATGAAGCAGCGCTCGCTCTTCGCCGAAGTCGCCCATTTCCAGCTCTTCGACCTCTACGCGCCAAACGGCCAGGTCAACGAAAACGTCTTCGCCTACACCAACCGGCACGGCGACAAGCAGAACCTCTTTATCTACAACAACCGCTACGAAGCCTCTGAAGGGTGGATCAGACTCTCCGCCGCTCGGCTCGACAACGGCTCGTTCACGCATACCTCGCTTGGCGACGCGCTCTCGCTGCCCGGCGAGCACGGCAGCTTCGTCATCTTCCGCGACCACCAGAGCGGCCTGGAGTTCATCCGCTCCTGCGAGCAGATGCGAAATGACGGGCTGTACATCTCGCTCGGCGGCTACCAGTACAATCTGTTCATGGAGTTCCGCATTGTCCAGCCCTCGAAGCTCAAGCCGTTCGACCGGGTGTGCGAAGAGCTGAACGGACGGGGCGTCGCGTCGGTCGAGATCGAAGCGCTCTCGATGAGCCTGCGACCGATTCACCAGATCGTGACTGCGGCAATCGGCGGATTCATCGAAGACGGCAAGACGAAACCCGTCAAACCGGCAAAGCACGCAGAGGCGTTCGGCAAGGCCTGCGAAACCCTGCTCGAAGCTGTCGCGGAGCGCTTCGCGGAGATCATGGAGCAGCCGCTCACGCCGCCCGACGACATCGGCGCAGAGGCTGCGGAGCGCTACCGCTGCGCTCTGGACTACCGCTCGCAGCTCAAGGAAGCCGATGGCATCAAGCGCGTCAAAGCCTCGCTCGGCCTCGACGCAACAACCGGTGATCCTTTCGGCTCGCTCACCAAAACCCTTGTCGCCCTCGACCTCATGCAGACGATGGTGCGCGACAACGGCCTCTTGCAGCAGCAACTCATCGATCAGTGGATGCTTGGCGGCGCGCTTGAAAAAACCGTCGCCGAACAGGCCGCCAACTGGCCGGTCAACGGCGCCGAAGCGGTCGATCTCTTCTCCTGCCTGCTCGCCCGGCGGACAGAGACCGCCAGCGATGCAACACCGGATGAGCAGCTCATGCAGTCGATCAGCGCCCTGCGCGAATCGGGCGACCGCCACTTCAGCGCCTTCATGCAGGTGCAGCACCTGCACGGCAAGGAGTGGTTCCGCGAACGCCAGCTCAGCCAACTGGCCTCATGGATCATGGTGCAGGAGCTGATTCAGGCCAAGGAAAAAGCCGCTCCCGACACCTGGCTCGAAGCCATCGAAAAGCTCGAAATGGCCGCCTTCGTCAGCGGCTACGAACTCGGATCGCTGCTAAAAATGAGCCGTTGAACTTTGTCTTTTTATCCTATAGGTCGTATAAGACCTATAGGACTTATAAGTCCTATAAAAACATCCCCCACCAGAAACAGAAAAAGCCCGGAAATTCCGGGCTTTTTCTTGGGACTATTGAAACAGGCTGCTTACGGCAGAGCAGAGTACTCGGCATAAACCCTGTAGGTGTTGACCAGGAGGAAGGCGAGCACCAGAATACCGAACACGGTGAAGATCGGGCTTTTCTTCTCCTGCGAAGCCTGACGGTCGATGAACGGAACCAGCATCCAGACCACGCCACCGATGGTGAAGAGGATGATGGCCAGCAGTTCGCCGCCCTCGAAGGTGAAGTCCTTAAGCAACTGGAACTGCGCCCAGAAGTACCACTCAGGCTTGATGCCGACAGGAGCCGAAGCGAGCGCGTCAGCCTTCACGCCGATCTCCCAGGGGAACATCACGGCCAGATAGATGAGCAAGGCGAAACCGATGAGCCAGCCGATGCCGTCCTTGGCAAGGAAGGTAGGGAAGAACTTGTCGTAGCCCTTGATGAGACCGGCCTCTTTGTAGCCGATCGGAGCGGAGGTGCCAAGCATCTGCACCATCGTCAGGTGAGCGGCAAGCACCAGCATGACCAAGCCGGGAAGCAGCACGACGTGCAGCGAGAACATGCGGGTGAGGGTTTCGCCGCCGACCTCGGGGCCGCCGCGAAGAATCTCGACCAGGAACGCGCCGCCGGGGGCGACCTTCGGAACTTCGGTGCCAACCTGGGTAGCGAAGAAGGCCAGCTCGTTCCACGGCAGCAGGTAGCCGGTGAAGCCAAAGCCAAGGCTGAGCACGAGAAGAATGAAGCCACTGACCCACATCAGCTCACGCGGTTTGCGGTAAGACTTCATGAAGAAGGTGCTGAACATGTGGATGAACAGCATCATAATCATCAGGTTGGCGCTCCAGGCATGGACCTGGCGAAGCAGCCAGCCGAAAGGAACTTCACCCTGAATGAACAGGAACGAAGCGAAAGCTTCGGCTTCGGTCGGCTTGTAGTACTGCAACAGCAGCAAACCGGTGAGAATCTGGATGATGAAGAAGAACAGACCGAGACCGCCGAAGTAGTACCAGAAGGAGAGACGATGCTTCGGCACCTCTTTTTTCTTCAGGTAATCGAGGATCGGCATAATCATGTAGAAACGCTCCTGGAACCATGATCCCAAAACGCTCATTTTCGAGTCCTTGAAAGGATTCGGGTCCGGACGGTCAACCGGTGGTTTGTAAACGCCCGACTGAGCGGCGGCAGCGGGTGCAGCCGGCTTGGCCGGAGCTTTCGCGGCAGGTTTCGCAGCGCCCGGCGCGGCACCCTTGGCGGCGGGCTTTGCCGCTCCGGGGGCTGCCGGTTTCGGCTTGGCAGGAGCGGTGCCTGCGGCCGGCTTCTGGGTATTTTCAGCCATGTATCTTGACTCCCTTGATTTTCAGGTATTGATTCTTAAGCTTTTGAAATGATGATGCTGTCGCCCTCGATCCTTGCGCTGTACTGCTTCAGCGGCAGGGGCTGCGGACCGGAGATGATTTCGCCGTTCCTCTGGTACTTCGCGCCGTGACAGGGGCAGAAGTACTGCTTGTCGGCATCGACCCAGTTGACCAGGCAACCGAGGTGGGTGCAGACGGCGCTGACCGCCGTAAGGGAGCCGCCGCTGTTGACAACGATCACCTTGTCTTCGTTGAACTGGAAAATCTTGCCTTTGCCATCCGGAACTTCCGACGCAGGGACGGTGAGTTCGTTGACAATCTTAACCTTTTTGGCCGGCGGAATGATGTATTTGACGACCGGATAAAGCGTGCTGACGGCCACGATTGCGCCAACGCCACCGACAACCTTGTGCAGAAAGCCTCTACGCTCGAAATTGACCCCTTTAAGCCCCTCTTCACGAGGTTTGCCGCCGGTAACGGCACCGGCCGAAGCGGGAGCTGCTCCCTGACCCAGCGAACTCATCCTTGCCGGGCTTTTGAAATTACCAGTTTGCGCCATTACGTATCTATCTCCTTTTAATGACTTGAGTTGTATGTATCCAGAAAGCATCCGCCGCCTGACGGCATCTCGCAGAAATCGCAGCGGAACCAAAGCCCGTCCCGGCGTTTTGCGTGAGCCGGAGACAAAAAACGGACTTACAGAATGGCACGCAATTTAAAATTTTTTCTTGTTAAACCAATCGAATTGCCGCTTGAAAAAATTGTAAAGAAAATACATCGCGGAGCGCTTGCCGGCACGCAAGACACGGCTTGCCGTAAAAAATTGCATCAATTTTGAACGCAAGGGGGCTGGATTCAGGAACTCCGAGATTCCCTTGACCTCTTCCAGCCGCTCATCTCCGATCGTCATGGAGAGGCGTGAAGTGTAACGAAGGTAGAACGGCCCTGCATCGAGCGCCTTCTGGTGCCGAATCTCGACGCTGACGCCCACCGTTTCGAGCCGCAACTTTTTTCCGTGAACCGGCGCGAACAGGCCTCTCGTAAAGCGGCTCTCGGTGACGCTTACCGCCTCGAAAACCGGGGCTTTTCCGCTTTGGTGATCGCGAAGCATCATGACCGCCTGCGGTGAGGATAACCGGCCACGCAGAAAAACCACGTAATAGATCAGGTCGTAACGTTCAGAAAAGGTCCGCCCCCAATACCACCGGTCGATCGATTCGTACATCGGCACCGTGCCGAGGTTGTGATCGTGATAGCCTCGCCCACGGAATTGCACCACCTTCCGCTTGCCGGTGGCGAGCGACCTGATGTCGAGTATGCCGAGCACTTCGGCTTTGGGTACACTCAGCACCCACTGGTGACGAAAATCAAGGCTGTCGTGCAGAGAAGTGTCGAGATGATAGTCGAAACGGTGCTGAGGCCTGAATGAAAACGAGGCGTGAACCGACCGGTCTCGTGCCGGAAACGAAAAATCGATGCTGAGGCGATACTCGTCGCGCTGCCGATCATAGACAAAACGGTTCCCTTCGAACCGAACGCCGACTCCCCCGTCTTCGGAGGCGAAAAGCTCACGCCCCCCCTCCTTGATGAAATTGATGGCCTCCTTGCCGTTTTCATAGAACTGAAAGCTGAAACCGGCGTAATCGACCGGATTCGGCGGATCGGCCCGGCGGCGGGCTTTCCAATCTTCGTAATGGCTCAGGTAGTAAGGCGAGAAGGCAAAACCGGCAAACCAGATGAAGACGACGGAGATTCCCTGCGCTTCATCTTCGGCATCGAAATACCACCACTCGTAGGAACCCGGAGCATCGAGCCGGTGCCATGCCTCCTGAAGCGGATCGGTCGTGATGTTCATGCCAGACGCAGCTGGTGGAAAAACGAGCTGACAGAATCACTGCAAGACAGCCGGAAAAGCTCGACAACCGGCGAAAGAGAGCGTTGAGAAGAGAGAAATGATCGGATGCACATACGTCAAAAACTTCGCCAACGATCTGGTTAAACCCACAACTACCAACATGAAAGTCAAAAAATTTCAACCAAGATAGCGCTTTCCCGGCGATAAAGCACCACTGGCGATCTTGAGAATCTGGCTAACAATAGCCTGTCAGCACTCCTTGCATGCACTAAAATCGTGACACTACGGAGATTCTGACAGGCTCATCGAGCCTGACAAATCGGCAATGAGCGCGGTAAGAATGACCCGTAATTCATCGGCAAAATACGGATGCGGGTTTTGTGGCAACAAGGTAAAACCGGTGTTCAGTCGCCCTGACAGCCCGGCTGACAAAGCCTGCGTTGAACGCAGGAATATGCCGCCCGTTTATGCGTCCGGATCAGGCCGGGAGGTTATGGAACAATAGAGAGAACTCATTCCGAACGATCAGAGCGCCTATCGGATCAGGGGGTGTGGCGACTGATGAATTTCAGATTTGAGATACTGAGATTTGCCGGGAACCATGCTTCGCGCAGCGCAGACCCGACCGCCAAATGCCGCCGGGTAGGCCTTTTTTCAGAATTCCGGCGGGTATTCAAGCGGCGGGCCGATAAAGTTACTGAGTCGCGAGTTTCGGCGCCCATTGGCCGAAGCAAGAACCATTCAATTGCGGACTTCAATAACTCCCGCCGGCATGTCTGTCGATATGCCTCATGGCCATCCATACCACCGCGATTCCCAGCGCCGATACCACCATGACCTGCATCGTAGTGGGTAAGTTCGATACCTCTTTGAGTAATGGAGTGATTAACTGTAGCATGATATTTTTCTTTATTATTGCGCTAAAACGTTAAAGT
Source organism: Chlorobaculum sp. 24CR (assembly GCF_004118635.1). Taxonomy (GTDB): domain Bacteria; phylum Bacteroidota; class Chlorobiia; order Chlorobiales; family Chlorobiaceae; genus Chlorobaculum. The sequence continues at coordinate 59,701 of NZ_SDGU01000009.1, forward strand.
GTTTTCTCACAACACTATACCTTATATATATACACCAAGTAACATTCAGATTGACACCGCTCGTTTTAACTCGTAGTTTAGTTGTAAAGAGTACGTATAATTGCGAAACAATCCAAAAAATTCCTTACACCTTATAGGTTTTTATTTATACAACCAATGATAGCCATTGTTGGGGGCGGGCAGGCGCGGCGAATGATGTGGTCAAAACAGGGCGAGCAATTCAGCAGTCGGGCTTCTGGTTCGGGAGCAAATGCGCTGCAAAGACGAGACGGAAGAAAAGAGCGTAAAATAAAAGGGTCATAACCGGAACAAAAAGTCAGCAAGGGAGCTGACCCGATCCCCTTGGCATGTAGCTGGCGGGAAGAGCGGACGAATCATCGACGAACGGTACCGGCACACTCCGAAAGCGAGCCAAAAAGTCCCGGCGCATTGCCAAAACTCCAGAAAGGAATTCCTTGCCATGAACATGAAGCGCCACGGAAACGTCCCGAAGCGACGGCTACAGCATGCGACGTGCAAAACCGGGGGAGCGCATGGGGATATTATTACTCCTGCAACCAATAAACTGCAAACACTCTCGCAGTAAGAGATTGGGCTAAAGCCCTGATTTATTATGCCTTATCCGTACGCCCCGTCCCGAAAGCTTGCCGGACGGGGCAATTATTTAAGAGTTTTCATGCTTCGGCGATTAAAAATATCAATACCTGCAAGCAACAAGAGGTTTCTTGCTTGTCATTCTGCCCCGACAAGTCGAGGCAGAATGACAGCCTTTTCTCCGGAATCTCTTTGCGATTTATTGTTGCCAGAGTAATAATGACCGGAGCAATAACAGAAACGGTTCCTCTGACGATGCGTGGCATGAAAAAACGTGCGACGACTGAATGCTGGCCGGCTGACTTGCTGACTGCCCGCAACGCCAGAAAAGCGAAAACCCCTGAATTCTCAGGGGCTTGAACAGCAGAACTATGTGGTGGACAGAGAGGGAATCGAACCCCCGACACAAGGATTTTCAGTCCTTTGCTCTACCAACTGAGCTATCTGTCCAACTGAAGTGAGGTGAATATAGCAATTGCACTTTTAACTCAAAACAGAAAAAACTTTTTTTGCTGCGAGGCACCAAAGTGCCCCGCAGTCGGACGGGGTCAGGCCACGGGCAGCTCGATGCGCTCGACAGCGCGGCGGATGCGGCGGAGCACCGCTTCCTTGCCAAGCACTTCGAGCATGTGGTAGAGGCTCGGCCCGAAGCTGACGCCGGAGGCGGCGATCCTGAGCGGATGAATCAGCACGGCGGGCTTCAGCCCCTTCGGCGCCACAAACGCCTTGAGCTGCGCCTCGATGTTCTCGGCGGTGAAGTCGTCGCTCGCTTCGAGCACTTCGGCAAACTCCTGAATCAGCGACGGCACCTCGGGCGTCCAGCGCTTGGCCACGGCTTCCGGTTCGTAGCTCTCCGGCTCAAAGAAGAAATAGCTGCTGAAGGTCACGAACTCGTGCTCGAAGTTGACGCGCTCCCGCATCAGCTCGACCACCTTGCCGAGATAGTCGTCGGAGCTGATGCGCTCGACCGACATCTCCGGAGAGAATTCGGCAAGCTTGGCCTGGAGCACCGGCTTGATGCCCTCCACGATCTTTTCGATGGGCCGGGTCTTGATGTACTGCTTTTCGAGCCAGGAGAGCTTTTCGACGTTGAACACAGCTCCGGCCTTGCCGACCCGTTCGAGCGAAAACTTCGAGATCAGCTCGTCCATGCTGAAAACCTCCTGCTCGCTGCCTTCGCCTTCGTTCCAGCCGAGCAACGCGACGAAGTTGACAATCGCCTCGTTGCTGTAACCCTTGCGCATGTAGTCCTCCACGGCCACGTCGCCCTGGCGCTTGCTGAGCTTGGAGCGGTCGGGATTGAGCAGAAGCGGCAGGTGCGCGAACTTCGGCGGTTCCCAGCCGAAGAATTCGTAGAGCAACAGATGCTTCGGCATCGACGGCAGCCACTCCTCACCACGGATGATATGGGTGAACTCCATCAGATGGTCGTCGATAACGCTGGCGAAGTGGTAGGTCGGAAAACCGTCGGACTTCATCAGCACCTGGTCGTCGATGGTGGCCGAATCGAACTCGATAGGGCCGCGAATCATATCCTCGAACCAGACCGAAATGTAATCGGGCACCTTCATCCTCACCACGTAGGGCGCGCCCTCGTCGAGCTTCTTTTTGATCTCCGACTCCGGCATGTTTCCGCCCATCTCCTCGGGCAGCCACTTGCGGTTGTACTTGGGCTGAACTCCCTGCTTGAGCTGAAGCTGCCTGTTCTCTTCGAGTTCCTCGGAGGTCGAAAAGCAGTAGTAGGCGTTCTTGTCTTCGAGCAGGCGGGTGCAGTAGTCGCGATAGATCGACAGGCGCTGCGACTGCACGTAGGGGCCGTAGTTGCCGCCGTGCATCGGGCTTTCGTCGGCGATGATGCCCGCCCATTCAAGCGTACTGATGAGGTTCTTCTCGGCATCCTCGACCCTGCGACTCTGGTCGGTATCCTCGATCCTGATGACGAACTCCCCGTTCATTCTCTTGGCGAACAGATAGTTGTACAGCGCGGTGCGAAGACCGCCGACATGGAGATATCCCGTGGGAGATGGGGCAAATCGCGTTCTAACCTTTTGACCGGCCATAGTACGAAGATCCAGATTTTGTGATTTCGGCAAACTGTGACGGCCAGCGAACCCGAACATTCAGGTGTTTTTGCAGCGCCGTCCAAACGCATGGAATTTAAAAAAAATCTCGCCGCATTCGGCAATCGGAAGAGAATTTGAACAACCGCGGAACAAAAAGCTCGCCTGGCGCTCGATGGGAGCCATATCTCCGGCTGCGGCAAGAAAATAACGGTTAAAAAACCTTGCAAGAGGCGGTTTGCGATAAACTTTTTGGTTTCCACCATAGTTTTACTTTTAATTACTTATTATTCCGCAAGTTATCTTGCGTTACCCGAACAACTCCCGATGCAGTCAAAGAAAAGCAGCGACAAGACTCCGAAAACCCGGCCCGCAAATCGATTCATGCCTCCGGCCAAAGAGTCCGGGCCTGATGGCGGTTTTTCCGGAAAAGAGGGGCGTGAGGGAGGAAACTTCCCCAAATTCATCCTTTTCCTGATGCTGGCGCTGCTTGGCCTTTTCGTATTCCAGCGCTTTTTCTCAAAGGATATCTCCCCGGAAATTTCTTATAACGAATACCGCGCGCTCGTCAGTGACGGCTCCCTGGCCGAAGTGACCGTCAAGACCAGTCAGGACAATTCCGCGCTCTTGACCGGCAAGCTCAAGGCTGCTGACAGCCTCCGGCTGACCAACGGTGCCACGGTGCGCTCCGAGCGCTTCATGGTGCGACTTCCGGGCTTCGACCGCGCCCAGGCCGACAGCCTCTCGGCAAGCGGCGTCCAGCTCAAGATCGCCCAGAGCAGTGACGAGTTTTCCAATATTTTGCTGCTCCTGCTGCCGTGGCTTCTTTTTGGTTTCGCCTACTTTTTCATTTTCAGGCGGATGTCGATGCAAAACGGCGCGCAGAAAAACATCTTCAGCTTCGGCAAAAGCCGCGCCAAGCTCATCAGCGAATTCGACGTCAAGGTGACCTTCAACGATGTGGCAGGCGTCGATGAGGCGGTCGAAGAGCTGAAGGAGACCGTCGAGTTCCTCATGAACCCGGAGAAGTTCCAGAAAATTGGCGGCAAGATTCCAAAAGGCGTCCTCCTGCTCGGCCCTCCCGGCACCGGCAAGACCCTGCTCGCCAAGGCGATTGCCGGTGAGGCGAAGGTGCCGTTTTTCTCGATCTCCGGCGCGGATTTCGTCGAGATGTTCGTCGGCGTCGGCGCGGCCAGAGTACGCGATTTGTTCGAGACCGCCAAGAAAAATGCGCCGTGCATCGTCTTTGTCGATGAGATCGACGCCGTTGGCCGGAGCCGCGGCGCGGGTGTCGGCGGCGGCCACGACGAGCGCGAGCAGACGCTGAACCAGCTCCTGGTGGAGATGGACGGTTTCACCGCCAGGGACAACGTCATTCTCATCGCCGCCACCAACCGGCCCGACGTGCTCGATACGGCGCTGTTGCGCCCCGGCAGGTTCGACCGGCAGGTGGTCATCGACAAGCCCGACATCCGGGGGCGCGAGGCGATCCTGAAGATTCACGCCCGCAACACCCCGCTCGCGAGCGACATCGATATTGCCGTCATCGCCAAAAGCACGCCCGGCTTTTCGGGCGCCGACCTGGCCAATCTGGTTAACGAAGCGGCGCTGCTCGCGGCGCGAAAAGAGCAGACGCAGATCACTGGCGAGAATTTCGAGGAGGCGCGCGACAAGGTGCTCATGGGGCCGGAGCGGAAGAGCATGTTCATCTCCCCCGACCAGAAAAAACTCACCGCCTATCACGAGGCGGGCCACGTGATCGTCGCGAAGTTCACCAGCGGCTCCGACCCGATTCACAAGGTGACGATCATTCCTCGGGGCCGCAGCCTCGGCCAGACCGCCTACCTGCCGCTCGAAGACCGCTACACCCAGAACCGGGAGTACCTGATCGCCATGATTACCTACGCGCTTGGCGGACGGGCGGCAGAAGAGCTGATCTTCGACGAGGTGAGCACTGGCGCGGCCAACGATATAGAAAAGGCGACCGAGATCGCCCGCAAGATGGTCAAGAACTGGGGCATGAGCGACAAGCTCGGGCCGATCAATTACGGCGACGGGCACAAGGAGGTATTCCTCGGCAAAGACTACTCGCACGTCAGGGAGTACAGCGAGGATACTGCGCTTCAGATCGATGTAGAGGTGCGCAGAATCATCACCGAATGTATGGACAATGCACGGAACATTCTGTCGTCGCACAGCCGGATACTGCACGAAATGGCTGCCCTGCTGATTGAAAAAGAGTCGCTCGATTCGGATGAAATCGACACCATCGTAGGCTCAAACGGAGCCGTGGCAGGCGCTCCGGCCTGAGTGACGCTGAAAAGGCCATAACGGAACATTATTCGGAAAGCATCATGCAGTATCTCATTCTGTTCGTCACGGGACTTGCCGCCGGGTTGCTCTCCGGCATGTTCGGCGTCGGCGGCGGCGTGATTATCGTTCCGGCGCTGGTGTTCTTTTTTGGCATGACCCAGCAAACCGCCAGCGCAACCTCGCTCATCGCCCTGTTGCTGCCGGTCGGGCTGCTCGGAGTTTATGAATATTACCGTTCAGGAAACATTTCGGTCGAACACGTCTGGTTCGGCCTGACCGTAGCGCTGGGACTTTTTGCCGGAGCTTTTTTCGGAGCACTGATAGCCATTGAACTCTCAAGTGACCTTCTGAGACGGATGTTCGCTGTTTTTCTTGTATTAGTAGCAATACGCCTTTGGTATTAACCAAGCAGTACGGGCAAACCTATAACTCAAGCACACACCACCATGGGACAGACAACCACCAAAGCCGACCTGGTGAACGTTATCGCCCAGCGCACCGGTCTGACCAAAAACGAAACCGAAGCGGTCGTTGACAGCCTCTTTGAAAGCATCATCGACTCGCTGAAAGCTGGGAAACGGATTGAAATCCGTGGATTCGGATCATTCAACATCCGCTACAAAAATCTCCGGCAGGCACGGAATCCCCGGACGGGCGAGAAGGTGACCGTCGAGCCAAAAAACGTGCCGACCTTCAAAATCTCCAAAGAGTTCAAGCACGCGGTCAGCGAAAGCCTGAAAGCAGAGGAGTAAAGCTCCCGGCGGCTTCCCTGAAAGGCGTTCTCTTTTGCAGGACAAAATGCCTGCGCGCAAAAAGGGAGGAAATTGTTTCAGGATAACTGCGGAATGGAGGCGGAATGGAGAGCCTCAGTCACTCTTGTCGTTGAGTACCGGATGAGAGTGACTTCTCGGCTTCCGGATTTCGCGCCTGCCGTTTGCTTTTCTGAACGGCAGGTCGCGCGGCTCGATTACCAGTGGAACAGAATAAACCAGATGACGCCGAAGACCGGCAGCAGCACCGGAATAGAATAGCGGTAAATATATTCCACGAAAGAGGGTACGTCGGCCTCAGTCTGTTCGGCGATGTTCTTGACCATGAAGTTCGGCGCGTTGCCGATATAGGTCATCGCGCCAAAAAAGACCGCCGCCACCGAAATGGCCATCAGATACAGCCTCGAAGATACGTCACCGGCAACCGGTGAGTCCATGCCCCAGGCAAACTTCACGACATCCGCAATGCTGTTGGAATCGAGACCGAACTTGCCGAGCGCTCCGGCCAGGAAGTTCAGATAGGTCGGAGCATTGTCAAGCACTCCCGACAGGATTCCGGTGAACCAGTAGAACTTCGTAACCGTGAAATCGGCTGCGTGAGACTGCGCATAAGCGCCGATAAGCTGGAGCGCGGGGATCATGGTGGCGAAAATGCCAACAAACAGGAACGCGACCTCCCTGATCGGCTCGAAGTTGAACTCGTTGCCCCCGAGAGCGTCCTGATTGGCCGTCTTGTAAGCCACCACCGCAATGGTCAGCATAATGACCTCCCTGATGCCGAACGGCACATGCAGCATCTCCTGAAGACTCGGAAACCCTTCAATCACGGCGGGATCGAGAAAGATCGACCCGATAAGGGGAATCAGGTAGAGGAAATTCCTGCGGCCGATCAGCGTGATGCGGCCAGAATAGTCCAGATCAGCCTCGCTTCGCCCGGCTTTCACATCGAACGCCAGAAAAATGGCAACCAGAAGGAGAACCGTCAACAGCCATGGCAGCCAGAGATGCTGAAACACCCAGAAAAACGGCACCCCGCGCAGAAAGCCGAGAAAAAGCGGTGGATCCCCGATAGGGGTCAACGCACCGCCGATATTGCTGACGATGAAGATGAAAAAGACGATATGGAACGGCTTCAGACGGCCCTCGTTGACTCTGAGATAGGGCCGGATCAGGAGCATCGACGCGCCAGTCGTGCCGACGACGTTGGCGAGCACCGCGCCAAACAGGAGCAGAATCGCATTGAGCACCGGCGTCCCCCGCCGTTCGATCTTGACGAGGATGCCTCCCGCCACGACAAAAAGCGAGGCGATCAGCACGATGAAGGAGATGTACTCTTCAAGGGTGTGCAGCAGCATGTGCCCGCCGTGCTCTACCATGAATGCGTACCAGAGCGTAACGGAAGCGCCGAGAACGATCGAGACCTTCTGGTAGTGGTGTTCCCAGAATCTCGGATAGAAGAGCGGGCCAGTGGCGATCATCAGAAGCAGCAGCACAAAGGGCGACGCCAGCCAGACCGGAGGCAGGGAGGCATGCCCCCCGCCCCCGGATGCGCAAAACGCCACGGAGGGTACGGCGAAAGAGAAGATCAGCGTTGCCGCCGCTGCTGCGCTATGTTTCAACAAACCAGAGTAATGCTTCATAAGAATCGGAGTTCAAAGGCGTGTCAATCGCCTTCAAATTCCGTAAGGGAGTAGATGTTATAGCCTTTTTCACGAATTTTCTTTTCACCGCCGATATCGGGCAGATTGACGATGAAGGCCATGCCGGCCACAACGCCACCCAGCTTCTCGACCAATCCCGCGGCGGCAAGAGCCGTTCCGCCCGTGGCCAGCAGGTCATCGACCAGAAGAACGCGCTGCCCTTCAACCAGGGAATCGGTATGCATCTCGATCTTGTCGGTACCATACTCGAGTTCGTATTCGAGCTGCACCACATCAGCCGGAAGCTTTCCCGGCTTACGGACCGGCACGAACCCCTTGCCGAGCGTGTAGGAGAGAGCTCCGCCAAGAATGAAGCCCCTGGCTTCGATACCCACGATCACATCGAAATCGACGCCGTTGGACAGATAGTGCTGGGTCATGTTGTCGATCACCAGGCGGAAACCGACCGGATCCTTGATAAGGGTGGTGATGTCGCGGAACATGATCCCTTTTTTCGGATAATCGGGAACAGTGCGAATTCTGGATTTGATGGGCATTGCTCTTGAGATTTTACGGTATTGATGAAAACTGCCGGATACCGGGCCTCTCCGACGCTGCGCTCCGGAAAGACGCCTTCTGCTTGCAGAAATTCAAGATAAGAGTCTGCCCTTTAAATGCAAACCCTCTCCGAAGCCGTCGATGATCACCTCCCGCATCCGACCTCTCAAATCCCCGGCACCGGCTTCCGCGCCTGTTTCGACGCTCACCCGGAGGTAATTTTCGCTGTAACCGCTCCATTGCACCATTCCACCGGCAAGCGCCACTGACTCCTCGAACAGCACCTTCAGGCGACGGCCGATGAACGTTTCGGCAAAACGGCACCCGATCCGCTCGCCGATCGCGCCGAGCCGGGCCGCTCTCGCCGACGCTTCGGCGGAGGGTATGCGAACCAGCCTCTTTTCGGCGATCTGCGCGAAAAGCCGGGTGCCCGGCCTCGGCGAACAGGTAAACACATGCAGATAAGCCACCGGTAACGCCTCGATAAAACGGCACATTTCCTCGAACTCCTCGTCGCTCTCGCCGGGATAGCTGACCATCACATCCGCGCCGATGGCGCAATCCCTGATCGACGAGACCGCCCTGTCGAGGCGTTCGCGATAGAACGCCGTATCGTAATGCCGCCCCATCGACCGCAGCACCTTGTCGGAACCGCTCTGCAACGGCAGGTGGAAGTGCGGCATGATCTTGCCTGAACTCGCGACCAGGTCGATGAGTTCGTCGTCGAGCAGTTGCGGCTCGACCGAGCTGACGCGAATCCGGCTGACATCGATAGCTTCGAGACGCCTGAGCAGAGCAACGAGCCGGATATCGCCATCACGGTAATCGGCGATGTTGATGCCGGTCAGCACGATTTCGCTATAACCGGCATCGGCAATTTTTCGCGCCCTGTCGAGCACCTGCGAAAACGGCACCGAGCGTGAACGCCCCCGCGCCAGAGGAATAGAACAATAGGCGCAACCAAAACTGCAACCATCCTGAATTTTCAGAAACGCCCTCGTTCTTCCCTTTTCAGGTTGAGAAAGCATCGAACAGGCCGGATGGGCGGTTTTGGCCTCATCAGGCGGAGAGACCTTTATCAAAGGCGCAGGATTATCCAGAGACAACTTATAACGATAAGAAGCGATCTCGAACTTGTCGGTTGTGCCAAGCACGAATGAAACACCCTCAATAGCAGCAATCCGTTCCGGATCGAGCTGGGCGTAGCAACCAATCACCCCTACCCTGCTTCCCGGATTATTTCTTATGATTTTGCGTATCTGTTGCCTCGACTTCCTCTCAGCCTCGCCGGTAACAGCGCAGGTATGAATGATAATAACATCCGCCCTGTCATCGATGGCGTTCAGATGCCAGCCTTCAGACAACAACATATCGACTATAGAAGACGTTTCGGCATAATTCACTTTACACCCAAGAGTTACAGCAGCAACACTTTTCTGTTTCATAAAACATGTAATTTTGTTCATCAATGAAATAATAATACTCACTACACTGCAAGTTAAACGCAAAACTTATATACATCTGAAATACAGCGCTTATATTTTGAATTTAAAAAAAGAGATATTTTTTTTTATTGCACTATTGCAGATAAACCTGTTATATTTCTTTCGTCTTATAAGTATACTTATTACACAAGCAAATAGTGAATACCATGAGAAAAGAATCCGCTCCGGACAAATTTGATCTGTACATTCTCAATGTCGATGAATTCAAGGCACTGAATGAGCAGAAAAATGAACTGAAGGAAAAAATTACCGAGTTACAGCGTCAGTTCGAGGAAAGCATTCAGCCTTACGAAACCGAACTGAATGTTATCATCAAAAAGCTCGAAAACAACCTTTCGAAAATGGAAGGTACTGCTCCAGCCAAAACAGGAACCACCAAATTCGGGCGTGGAAAGCTCGGCATATCGATCAAAACTCTGCTTCAGGCCAATCCCGACAAGGCATTCAAACCACGTGAAATCGCGGCAGCTCTTCAGACCAAAGGCACCGCTGTCAGCCTGTGGTTCAACAAGTATGGCAACCAGGATCCGGAAATCGAACGCATTCCCGTTGGCGAAGGCGGCAAACGCTTCATCTATCAGATCAAAAGGTGATCGAAAAAACCGATCCAAATCACACGGTTTTCCTGACAAAAAAGGCCTGTCCGAACGACGGCCTTTTTTGTTTTTCATCACTTCCCTCTCATTTCAATACCCGATATGCCTGCGGTTTTTCGAAAAATTCATCGCCAGACCGACCATCATCATATTAGCGACCAGAGACGAACCCCCGTATGAAATAAACGGAAGGGGTACGCCAATAACAGGCATCACGCCAATGGTCATGCCGACATTGATAATCACATGGGTCAGGAGCAACGAGGCATAGCCGACAAGCATCAGTTCGACAAAGCGGTTTTTGATGGCTCCAACCATCCAGATCAGGCGAAGCGCAAGCGCCAGAAAAAAGAGCAGTAACAAGGTTGAACCAAAAAAACCGAGTTCTTCGGCAATCACGCAGAAAATAAAGTCGGTCCACTGCGCGGGAATATATCGAAGCTGCGTCTGGGTGCCGTGAAGAAATCCCTTGCCAAAAATCCCGCCCGAGGCAATGGCGATTTTTGCCTGAAGCGCATTGTAACCCGCGCCCTGCGGGTCGGCTGTCGGGTCGAGAAATATTTGTATTCTCTTGATCTGGTGAGGCTTGAGAATAATCGAGGTAAACTTCCAGGTCAGCAATCCGCCCAACAAACCACCACCGGTAACGAGCAACTGGTGGATATAAAACTTTTTCCTGAGCAGAACAAACATGACCATCGAAAGAACAGCGATGGTGGCAAGAATGGTAAAATTGAAAAAACCCGAAAGCATCAAGGCCACCGGAACCACCGCAAGCAAAATATAATAGAGTTCGAAACCGGCGAGGACGATCATAGGAACGATAAATGACAGACAGGTCAGGGTCGTGCCCATATCCGGCTGAAGCATGATAAGGCCGGCAGGAATCAGCGCAAGAGCGAGCGCTTTACCGAGGTCCATCATGTTGCCAATATCGGTCTGGTCATCGGACAGAAACCTCGCCATCGCGATGATGGTAAACATTTTGGTGAGTTCGGAGGGCTGAAAACTGAACATGCCGAAACGCACCCAGCTCGTAGCTCCAGCCACCTTTTTTCCAAAAACAAGCACCGCGATCAAGAGAATGATACCTGCCGCATACATGATGTAGGCGTTATCCTTTATGATGCGATAATCCATAAAGTATATAATGGAGGCCGCGACGGCTCCGGTCACAGCCCAGGAGAGCTGCTTGTAAAAGAGAGAAACCGATTCGGCAGAACCGTTGGTGGCGCTGAATACAGCCATAAGCCCCATGATGATCAACCCCGCCGTGGGCACCAGAAGCCACAATTGATCGAGTTTATTGTACTTTTCCATCACTTGTCCGTAAAGAGGAGAGAGATCATGTTATCTTGCCGGTAAACAACTTTAAAAATCGCCGGAACAACCATTCACGCCTGCTCCGGCTGCGAAATCATAGAAGAAAAACCACCACAGTGCAACCACCACCATTCTCCTGCGGCCATGTCGCTTTTGTCGGCGCGCCGAATGCCGGCAAATCGACTCTGCTGAACCGGCTGCTCGATCACAAGCTATCGATTGTCACCCCAAAACCGCAAACGACTCGCAAAAAAATTACCGGCATCTATCACGACAGCCGAAGCCAGATCATCATTCTCGACACGCCCGGCATCATGGAGCCGCAGCAATCGCTGCACGAGTCGATGCTCGAAATCACCCGGCGCTCGCTCCGGGAGTCGGATGTCATTGTGGCGCTCATCCCGTTCCGGAAAGGCGACGAACCCTTTGACCGGCAGTTCGCCAGCGAACTGATCGACGAGTGGGTGCGCCCTGCCGGAAAGCCCTTCGTCATCGCCCTGAACAAAGCCGACCTGGTAACGGAAGAGAGCGTCCGCGAGGTGCAGGCGGAGATCATGAGCGCGTACAAGCCCGTGGCGACGCTCGCCCTTTCGGCCCTCACCGGCGGCAACATTCCGGAGCTGGTCGAGCTGCTCAGGCCGCTCCTGCCGCTCGACGAACCGCTCTGGCCGGACGACATCCTCAGCACCGAGCCGGAACGCTTCTTTGTCGGCGAGATCATTCGCGAAAAAATCTTTCTGCAATACGGACGCGAAATTCCCTACTCCACCGAAGTGGTCATCGACGAATTCAAGGAGCAGCACGAAAACGACCCGACCCGCAAAGAGCTGATCCGCTGTTCGGTCATCGTCGAGCGCAACAGCCAGAAGCAGATCATCGTCGGCCAGAAAGGCTCGGCCATCAAAAAACTCGGCCAGGCCGCCCGCAAGGAGATCGAAGAGCTCCTCGACCGCCCGGTGTACCTCGAAATCTTCGTAAAGATCAGACCAGACTGGCGCAAAAAAAAGAACCTTCTGAAGAGTTACGGCTACTGAAAGAATAGTGGACTGAGTGGACGTTGTGGACAAAAACCCGAAAAAAATTCTTCTTCCCCTGTCCACTTCGTCCACCAAGTCCACAGCGTCCACCCTCTTTCCTCCCCCCCACACAACGGAAAAACCCCTTCACGAAGGAAGGGGTCTTTCCGGCTTTGGCTGTAACAACCGGTAAAAAAAATCAGCGGCCTTTCGGCTGTGGCTCCAACTCAGCGGTTGCAGCCTCGATCTCTTTCTTCTCGTTTGGGTGAGCCTGAAGATAAGCCTCGATCTCCTCTTTGCTCTTGTCCTTGAAATATTCAAGAGCCGAGAGAATGATGCGTTTGTTCTCCTTATCGAACTCGATGACGCGGAGCGGCAGCTCATCGCCGATCTTGAAGGAGGAGTGAATGTCCTTCACACCACCCTGCAACAGGTGCGACACCGGCACGAAGCCATCGACTTCGCCGGGGAGAATGACGATCACGCCCTTCTCGATAATCTGCGAAATAGCGCCGGTGCATTCTGCGCCGACGGCGTACTTCTGCTCGAACTCGCCCCACGGATCGTTGTTGATCTGCTTGTGGCCAAGCGCGATGCGACGTGCGTTGACGTCGAATTTCAGCACCTTGACATCGAGTTCCTGGCCCTTCTTGACCAGCTCGCTGGGGTGGCGGATCTTCTTGGTCCACGACAAATCGGAGATGTGCACCAGACCGTCAACGCCAGGCTCCAGCTCGACGAACACGCCGAAATCGGTGATGTTGCTGACCGTGCCTTTGTGCAGCGAAGCCTCGATATATTTTTCGGACAGGGCGATCCACGGATCTTCCATGACGCGCTTCATCGACAGCGACAGCTTGGTGTGCTCCTTGTCGATGTTGAGGATCACGACCTCCACATCCTGATTGAGCGACACGAACTGGCTCGGATGCTTGATGTGCTGCGTCCAGCTCATCTCGGAGATGTGAACGAGGCCCTCGATGCCCTTCTCGATTTCGACGAAAGCGCCGTAATCGGTGATCGAAACCACGCGGCCCTGGGCTTTGATACCGACAGGATATTTGATTTCGATATTTTCCCACGGATGGGGTTCGAGCTGCTTCATGCCGAGCGAGACGCGCTTGGTGTTCTCGTCGAAGCCGACGACCACAACCTTGATCGGCTGGTCGAGTTCGACCACCTCGGACGGATGGTTGATCCTGCCCCAGGTGATGTCGGTGATATGCACCAGACCGTCCAGACCGCCGAGATCGACAAAGATACCGAAGTCGGTGATGTTCTTGACGGTGCCTTCGAGGACCATGCCGACCTTGATGTTGGCGAGCATCTCTTCACGCTTGGCCGCATACTCCTCTTCGAGGATGACCTTGTGGCTGACGACGATATTCTGGGTAACCGGGTTGATCTTGACGACCCTGAAGTCCATGGTCTTGCCGACCAGGGCATCGAAGTCGCGAACCGGCTTGACGTCGATCTGCGAACCGGGAAGGAAGGCCTCGACACCCGACAGCGAAACCGTCATGCCGCCCTTGACGCGGTTGATGATCTTGCCGGTGATGATGGTGTCGTTCTCGATTGAATCGTAAATCTTGTCCCAGATGCGAAGCACGTCGGCTTTCCTCTTGGAGAGGATGAGCTGACCCATCTTGTCTTCGATGTTTTCGAGATAAACCTCGACGACATCGCCGACCTGAATTTCGTCTTCGTCACGGAACTCAAGAAGCGAAACGATACCTTCCGATTTGAATCCAACGTCGATGGTGACATCCTTGTTGGAAATAGAGACGATCTTTCCTTTCACGATCTCCTCTTCGGTGATTTCGGACAGGGTGCTCGTATAGAGCGACTCCATCTGTTCGAGTTCGGAGGGATCGTAGCTCGCGAAAATCTTGATTTTCTTTCTGCCCGGCACTTTCGGCTTCGGCGTTTCCAGCGTTGTTGTTTCTGACATTAATGTTTTCCTTCCTCTCTGATAGATTTGCCGTCAGCCGCGAGAGATTTCGGCTGCCGGTTTTTATGGTTATGAGTTATGACACGAAAGAACACTTTATACTTAACAAAGACAATGCGCCGTCACCTGCCTCATTGCCCTGCAATTTTATTGACCAGCTCATAGACGACATTGACCTGCTCGTCGATGGTCATCTTCGAGGTATCGAGCAAAACCGCATCGGCATGCCGCCTGAGCGGCGCATGCGTGCGCTCCTCGTCGTCGCGGTCGCGCTTGACGATCTCCGCTTCAAGCTCTTCGATGCTGGGAACCGCCGCGCCGCTGGCCTTGAGCGAGAGTTCGGCGTGACGCCGCCTGGCGCGTTCACGGGGATCGGCGACGAGAAAGATTTTCAGCTCGGCGTCGGGAAAAATGACCGTGCCAATGTCGCGCCCGTCCATAACGATGCCACGCTTCCGGCCCATCTCTTGCTGAAGCTCGCGAAGCTTGTCTCTGACCGGTTTGAGGGAACTGATGAAACTGACCTCGCGGCTGACCCGGTTTTCCCTGATCGCCCCGGACACATCCTCGCCGTCAAGCAAAACCCGATGGCCCTGAAAGCCGATCGTGATCTGCTCAAGCAGTTCGGCAATTCCGGATTCGTCCCGGCGAATCTCGTCGAGCAAACCCTCGCGGAGCACCCTGAGGGTGACCGCGCGGTACATGGCTCCGGTGTCGATGTAGGTGTATCCAAGCCGAGCCGCAAGAAGCTTGGCGGTCGTGCTTTTGCCGGATGCGGCCGGGCCGTCTATGGCGACGATGATCGGTTTCTTTTCGATAGGACTTCTCCTCTCTAACACAATTTTGATTGAGCCTGTAATTGTAAAAAATTTATTTGCTTTTTCCAAACAGATTGATTACATGTTAAAGCCATTCAAAATCCGGATTTTCGGATTTTTCGTTCAACAATAAAGGCATCTCTGAAAAGCGTGATGAGCGGCCCGAGTGCACGGCGGATGGAGCGCAGAAACCGGAGCGTACTTAAAGTACGTGAGGATTTCGAGCACCACCCAACGCAGCAATCGGGACGCGCAATAGCTTCCATGAGATGACCACAAATTTCTTCCGCCCATGTCACTCCGCTGCGGCATAGTTGGTCTGCCGAATGTCGGCAAATCGACGCTGTTCAATGCCATTACGGCCAAGCAGGCCGAAGCCGCCAACTACCCGTTCTGCACCATCGAACCCAACGTCGGAACCGTTCTGGTGCCTGACCAGCGCCTCAACGAGCTGGCAAAAGTCGTCAAGACCCCGGTGATCGTTCCGGCGGTACTCGAAATCGTCGATATTGCCGGTCTGGTCAGGGGAGCCAGCAAGGGCGAGGGACTGGGCAACCAGTTCCTGTCGCACATCCGCGAGGTTGATGCGATCATCCACGTGGTGCGCTGCTTTGAGGACTCGAACATTATCCACGTCGAGGGCAAGATCGACCCGGCGGACGACATCACGACCATCGAGACCGAGCTGATGCTGTCCGACCTCGACAGCATGGAGAAGCGCATGGACAAGCTGCGCAAGAACGCCCGCAAGGAGAAAGATCAGCAGGCGCTGGTCGAGCTGGCCGAAAAGATCGTGGCCGGTCTCGGCCAGGGCGTGCCGGTGCGCCGCATCACGGAGACGGACGAAGAGCGCGAGCTGGCCCGCCAGTTCTTCCTGCTCACCGCCAAGCCGGTACTCTACGCGGCCAACGTCGCCGAAAGCGACCTGCCGGACGGCAACGAGCACACCGCGAAGGTGGCCGAAATCGCCGCCGCCAGCGGAGCGAACATGCTCATCATCAGCGCCAAAGCCGAAGCCGACATCGCCGAGCTGCCCGAAGAGGAGCGCCCGGAGTTCCTCGAAAGCCTCGGCCTCGAAATGTCCGGCCTCGACCGCCTCATCCGCGAAGCCTACGACCTGCTCGGCCTGCACAACTACTTCACGGCGGGCGTCAAGGAGGTTCACGCCTGGACGATCCGCAAGGGCGCAGCCGCCCCGGAAGCCGCCGCCGCGATTCACTCCGACTTCGAGAAGGGCTTCATCCGCGCCGAGGTGATGGCCTACGAAGACCTGATCGCCCTCGGCTCGGAGCAGAAGGTCAAAGAGGCCGGCAAAATGCGCTCCGAAGGCAAGGAGTATATCGTCAAAGACGGCGACGTGATTACCTTCAGGTTCAATGTGTAACCGAAAACTCTGAAGAATAGGACTTATACGACCTATAAGTCCTATTGAGAATGAACCTCACCCGGAGCACTAATTAACCAATGCCGCAGCACAAGATTTCATCCGGCAGCCCGATCGGCATCTTCGACTCGGGCATCGGCGGCCTGACGGTGGTCAAGGCGATGCAGGCCGCGCTGCCTTCGGAGCGGATCATCTACTTCGGCGACACGGCGCGTGTGCCGTACGGCACCAAATCGCAGGTGACGATCCGCAAGTACGCCCGCGAAGATACCGAGCTTCTGATGAAGCACCAGCCAAAGCTCATCATCGTAGCCTGCAACACCGTCTCGGCGCTGGCGCTCGACGTGGTCGAACAGACCGCGGGCGGCGTTCCGGTGATCGGTGTGCTGAAGGCGGGCGCGGAGCTGGCCGCCCGGCGGACGAGGTCGGGCCGCATCGGCGTCATCGGCACCCAGGCCACCATCGGCTCGAACGCCTACTCCTGCGCCATCCGGGATGAAAACGAAGAGCTCGAAGTGTTCCCGAAAGCCTGCCCGCTCTTCGTGCCGCTCGCCGAAGAGGGATTCATCGACCACCCCGCCACCCGGCTCGTGGCCGAAGAGTACCTGTCAGCCTTCACCGGCAAGGAGATCGACACCCTCGTGCTCGGCTGCACCCACTACCCGATTTTGCGGAAGATCATCGAAAGCATCTCCGGGCCACAGATCACCATCATCGACTCCGCCGAAGCGGTCGCCGAAAAAGCCGGAGAGCTGCTCTCCCTTCGCGGTCTGCTCAACCAGAGCACCGAAAAAGCGCTCCCCCACCTCATGGTCAGCGACCTCCCGCAGAAATTCCGGGAACTCTACCGCCTCTTCATGGGCACCGAACTGCCCGACGTCGAGCTGGTTGGAGTGTAGGGGCGCTGAATTTCAGAAAAAAGGACATCAAGGACAAAGAAAGAACCTGCTTTTCTCTTCCTCCTCTGCGTCCTATTTGTCCTATCAGTCCTATTCGTCCCATTGCCTTCTTCTCCCCCATTGCCTTTCCCATTTTAATTGTATCTTTTCCGGCAAAATCTGAACCTTGAAGGCGACGGCCTTACCATTCCGGAGAGACCAGTGAAAATCAATCTTGACAGAACATCATCCGGCTTCTGCATCGGCGTGCAGGGCACGATTCATGTTGCCGAAGAGAAGCTCGCAGAGTCGGGCGCGCTCTACTGCCTCGGCGATGTGGTGCACAACGAGGTGGAGGTCAAGCGGCTCGAAGCGCTCGGCATGGAGACCATCGACATCCCGGCGTTCGAGGAACTGCGCGATGCCGAGGTGCTGATCCGCGCTCACGGCGAACCGCCTTCGACCTACCAGACCGCACGACAAAACAACCTCGCGATCACCGACACCACTTGCCCGGTGGTGGCGAAGTTGCAGAAGACCGCCAAAATGCTCCACCAGCTCGGCTATCAGGTGGTGATCTACGGCAAGAAAGTTCACCCGGAGGTGATCGGCATCAACGGCCAGTGCAACGACGAGGGGGTCGTCATCAAGCATCCCGACCTGTCTTATCCGGAAGAAACCGAGCCGCTCGACCTCAGCCGCAAGACCGCGCTGATCTCCCAGACCACGATGGATGTGCCCGGCTTTTACGAGTTGAAAAAGAACCTCGAAAAGCTCTTCGCCGAACACGGCCACCGCAACCCCGGCACGGAAAGCGGCGAATGGATGGCCGTGCGCGACATTGACATCACCGCCGAAAAAACCGGCGCGCGCGCGATGCCGGAGCTGGTTTACAAGGACACCATCTGCCGTCAGGTTTCGAGCCGCAACGGGAAGTTGCGCGACTTCGCGCTCTCCAACGACTGCATCGTCTTTGCTGCGGGGCGCAAAAGCTCGAACGGGCAGGTGCTCTACTCGATCTGCCGCGACGCCAATCCGCACAGCTACTTCATCGAGGATGTCGAGGAGATTCTGCCGGAGTGGTTCGTCGGCGACGACGGCAAACCGGTGCAGAGCGTCGGCATCTGCGGCGCGACCTCGACCCCCATGTGGCTGCTCGAAAAGGTGGCCAACTATATCGACAAGACCTTCGGCGATGGCTCCAGCGCCCCGGACGCATGAACGCAACCATGAAACGTTACCGACCATGAAACCCGTCAACCTCATCATCGATGGCCGCAGCGTGCAGGCGGCACCGGGACAAACCATCCTCGAAGCGGCCCGCGACAACGGCATCCGCATCCCGACGCTCTGCTTCCACAAAGAGATCGAAGCGACCGGCTCGTGCTGGATCTGCATCGTCGAGATCAAGGGCAAAAACCGCTTCATCCCGTCGTGCAGCACGAAGGTGAGCGAAGGGATGGTGGTCGAAACGCGCAATGCCGAGCTGGACTCGATGCGCCGCCAGAGCCTCGAACGCATCCTCGCCCAGCACTGCGGCGACTGCCTCGCGCCGTGCGAGCTCGCCTGCCCGGCGGGGTGCGACATTCCCGAATTCGTCTCGGCCATCGCCAAGGGCAACGACCACGAGGCGCTGGAAATCATCCGCCGCACCATCCCGCTGCCGGGCATTCTCGGTCGCGTCTGCCCCGCCCCGTGCGAGGAGGCGTGCCGCCGCCACGGCGTTGACGAGCCGGTCTCGATCTGCGCCCTCAAGCGCTTCGCCGCCGACCAGGAGATGGCCGACGGATCGGAACTGCCGGAACGCAAACCGGCCTCCGGCAAGCGCGTGGCCATCGTCGGCGCAGGCCCGGCGGGTCTGACCGCCGCGTGGTATCTCTTGCTCGGCGGACACGAGGTGACGATTCTCGACGCGAACGAAAAAGCGGGCGGCATGATGCGCTACGGCATCCCGAAGTTCCGTCTGCCGGAAGCGGTGATCGACTCCGACGTCGAGCCGCTCGTGAAGATGGGCGCGACGTTCAGATTCTCGACCGTGTTTGGAAAGGATGCAGATTTAACGGGATTGCAAAAGGAGCACGACGCCGTGCTGCTCACCATCGGCGCGAGCCAGGCCTCGAAGCTCGGCATTCCGGGCGAGGAACTCGCGGGCGTGCAGAGCGGCATCAGCTTCCTTGCCGACGTGGCCGTCGGACACGCCGCCGCGCCCGGCAAATCGGTGATCGTCATCGGCGGAGGCAACACGGCCATCGACGCGGCACGAACCGCGCTGCGACTTGGCGCAGAATCGGTAACGATTCTCTACCGCCGCGGACGCGACGAGATGCCCGCCAACCGCCTTGAAATCGATGAGGCGGTTGCCGAGGGCGTCGAACTTCGCCTGCTCGCCGCGCCGGTTTCAATTGAGAAAAGCGATGATGGACTCATCGTCACGGCGGTTGAAATGCAGCTCGGCGAACCCGACGCGAGTGGCCGCCGCCGTCCGGTGCCGGTCGCAGGATCGGAGTTTGCGCTGGAAGCTGACACGCTCATTTCGGCCACCGGCCAGTACGTTGACCTTCCGGCTGAAGCTATAGCGGGCGTGGGCGTCGAACGCAACGGCACGATCACGGTGCAGGGCGGCTCGATGCTCACCGGCGCCGTGGGCGTCTTTGCGGCGGGCGACTGCGTCAGCGGCCCTGACCTCGCCATCGAAGCTGTCCGGCAGGGACGCCTCGCCGCCGAAGCCATCGACCGATTCCTCGGCGGCGGCGATCCGGCGGCGACGGGAGTGGCGATGTTCAACGCATCGTACGGAGCGCGAGATAAGGCCCCGCACCAGTTCTACGACCGGGCAAAACCCGCGGCGCGCGTGGCCGTGCCGGAGCTGGAGGCGGAAGCGAGACGCCGGAGTTTCGATGAGGCGGTAACGGGCTACGATCCGGAACAGGCGCGCGAGGAGGCCAAACGCTGCCTGCGCTGCCGCTGCCAGGCGGTCGAATCGTGCCGCCTGCGCGACCTGGCCACGGCGTTCGGCGTAGCGACTCCGGTAGTCGAGGAGAGCCACGACTACTTCAGCATCGACAGGTCGGGCAACATCCGGTTCGAGCGGGAAAAGTGCGTCGATTGCGGCGTCTGCATCCGCACGCTGGAGTCGGCTTCGGCAGACGCGGCCACGATCCGGGAGGAGCTGATCGACCACTGCCCAACGGGGGCCATCAGCCGGTAAGGAGGTCTCGGAAATCAGAGCCGGTTCTTGCTCCATGTCATGTCCGATTGTAGGGACGGCCACAAGAGCCGTCCTCTTATGCAAGAGCAAGGACGGATCGTCTCCAGCAATTGGTTGCGCGTAATAAAGAATTCAAACGGATGAATGTCCATTGTCGCCATGACGAAAAAGGACGGGCACAAGACCCGTCCCTACAGTTTTAATGTGGCATCCTCCTTGTGCAATATCACGCCGGATACGTGAGACTTGCAATCAAATGGCGCTCTCTATCACTCCTCCCACTCTTTCCGGGGACGCTCTTCGTCTCGCTTGAACAGCCAGTCGAACGCCTTCATCACCCCTTCACTCTTGTGAACCGCCTCCTTGACCGTCTTGCCCGCCTTTTGCGCCTTTTCGGCGGGATCGCCGCCGTGCCAGCTTACCCAGGCGACATAGAGGATGCCGAGCGCGACCAGCACCAGCAGAAAGCGCAGAATCCGCCGCGCAAACGACAGGACAATCAAAAGAGAGAAGATCACCGCCACGCCAAGCAAGAGCGGATGGGCGGTCAGGTAGTTGATAAGGTCACTCATAGCGTTTCACATCGTTCAAAGATATTCAAGCAAGACGGCGGCCACGTGGCGTGACGGCGAGTCGGAGGAGAGCCGCGCCCGCGCCTCCCGGAGCTCGCGCCGCATCGCCGAAGAGACTGAATCGTCACAAAGAATTTCCAGCGCTTTCCGACTGATGGTTTCGGCGTTGGCCTCGTGCTGGATCAGCTCCGGCACCACCTGTTTTTCCGACAGCAATCCGCAGGCAACGATGTTGGCCAGGGCGATGTTGCTGAGCTTCACCAGCCGCTTGCCGATGAAATAGTTCAAGGGCGAGGTCTTGTAGAGCACCACCATCGGCACCGCAAAGCAGAGTGATTCGAGCGTCGCCGTGCCGGAGGTCACCAGCTCCAGATCGCTGTACTGCATCAGTTCGTAGGAGGTGCAGTCGAGCGGTTCGACGCCCGCCTCGCAAATGTGCCGCTCGTAGAGCGCCGGATCGATATGCGGCGACCTGCCGAGCAGGAACACCGTCTTCGTCTGCTCCCGGATACGCTTTGCCGCGCCGAGCATTTCGGGGAAAATCTTCTCGATCTCCTGCTTGCGGCTGCCCGGCAACAGTCCGACGATGCGGGCGTCGGAATCGATACCCGTCCGCGCGAGGAACTCCGGCTTCGGCGCGAACTTCAGCTCCGCCAGCTCCTCGACCACCGGATTGCCGACGAACTCGGCCTCGATGCCGTGGCGGCGGTAAAAGTCAACCTCGAAGTCGAAGATCACCAGCAGCCGGTCAACGCAGGCGCGAATCTTTTCGACCCGCCGCTCCTTCCAGGCCCACACCTGCGGCGAGATGTAGTAGATCACCGGAATGCCCTGTTTTTTCAGAAAGGCCGCCAGGTGCAGGTTCATGCCGGGATAGTCCACGAGCAGCGCCGCATCGGGCTTTTCACGAAGAATTGCCGCTTTGAGTTCACCGATCACCTTGCGCAGAAACGCCGCCTGCTTGAGCACCTCGACAAAGCCCATGATGCTCATCTGGTCGGTCGTGTAGAGCAGCTCCGCGCCAAGTTCGGCCAGCTTGCGCCCGCCGACGCCAAAGACCTTCGTGCCGGGAGCCTCTTCAAGCAGCGTCGAGACCGGACCGGCGGCGTGCAGGTCGCCGGAAACCTCACCGGCCAGAACAAACAAAGTCTTGCCGCGTATCGGCTGCTGAAATTGCATCATCGAACAGGAAAGCGTATTTTAGGAACCAGTTAGCTCACCGGCAGAAAAGCGGTGCATTTTCATGACAAAGCACCAGCGAGTCAGAACTATTATATATCAAATCCATAACAGAATGCAAGTCAAATTCGGAACCGACGGTTGGCGGGCAATTATAGCCAAAGAATACACTTACGACAACCTCAAGCTTGCCGCCCTCGCCTCTGGCGCTTACTTTCTGGAGCACCCGGACAAATCGAACGGCGTCTGCGTCGGTTACGACACCCGCTTCATGTCGAAGGAGTTCGCCCGCTTCACGGCCGAAGTGCTCTCCTCGATGGGCCTCAAGGTGTTCCTGGCCGACAACTTCGTCTCCACGCCTGCCGTCTCGCTCTTTACCCGCGACCATCGCCTCGCTGGCGGCGTCATGATTACCGCCTCGCACAACCCGCCGATCTACAACGGCTTCAAGGTCAAGGCCTCCTACGGCGGCCCGGCGCACCCGGAGGTGATCGACGAAATCGAACGGAACCTGCTCACGGTCGATCCCGAAACCGAAGTGACTCCCGTGCCGGAGCTGATCTCGATGACCGACATCAAGTCTTACTACGTCGGCTATCTCGAATCGAAACTCGACCTGAAACTGATTCGCGAGTCGGGACTGAAAATCGCCCACAACGCCATGTATGGCGCGGGTCAGGACATGATTACCCGACTGTTCGACGAGTCGATGATCAACTGCTACCATTGCTCGCTCAACCCCGGCTTTGGCGGCATCAACCCCGAACCGATCCCCAACTACATCGCCGACTTCGTGGAGTTCTTCAGGGAGGTCGAAACCGACGTGGCGATCATCAACGACGGCGACGCCGACCGCGTGGGGATGCTCGACGAGAAGGGCGAATTCGTCGATTCGCACAAGCTTTTCGCCATCATCCTGAAGTATCTGGTCGAACAGAAGGGCCAACGCGGCGAGGTGGCCAAAACCTTCGCTTTGACCGACATCATCGACAAGCTCTGCCGGAAGCACGACCTGACGATGCACCTCCTGCCGGTCGGCTTCAAGCACGTCAGTCGTCTGATGACCACCAACGACATCCTCATCGGCGGCGAAGAGTCGGGCGGCATCGGCATCACCTCGTTCCTGCCGGAGCGCGACGGCGTCTATATCGGCCTGCTGATTCTCGAAATCATGGCGCGACGCCAGAAAACGCTGGTCGGCCTGGTCGAGGAGCTGTACGAGGAGTTCGGCTTTTTCAGCTACAACCGTCTCGATCTGCGCGTGGCCGAGTCCAGGAAGCAGGCGATCATCGAGGCGGCGGCGGGCGGCAAACTGACGAGCATCGCCGGGTTCCCGGTGACCGGCTTCAACGATCTCGACGGCTTCAAATACCACTTCGAGGGCGGCTGGCTGCTCATCAGGGCGTCGGGCACCGAGCCGGTGCTGAGAATCTATTGCGAGGCCGATTCAACTGAAAAGGTAGAAAAAGTGCTCGCGTTCGCCTCGAAACTCGCATAATGAGCGCAAGAATCCCAGCGGCATGTCGTCCAACAGCGACGTGTCGCCCGAAACCGGATGATTCCGGAGGACCAAAAGCTCAACGCTCTTCGCCGCAACCTGAGACACTTTGAGGAATAAAATACTTACGGTTATCTTGAAAACCGATCCGCTTGTATAATTTAAGTATATCATGCCGGATCATGACAACTTGCGGCGACAGCCTGAAATGCCAGACTTCGCCATCACTTCAGGCAAAATCACCGGACATTCCTTTCGATTTGCCCTAACAGTTGACCATTGCAGCAAGAGACCATAACATCTACGGAGCGATCATTCAGCGAAATTGTCGCCGAACATCAGGAGATGGTCGTCAACACCTGTTACCGCTTCGTGTTCAATCGCGAAGATGCCGAGGATCTTGCGCAGGAGGTGTTCATCGAGGTCTATCGCTCACTCGACAAATTCCGCGAGGAGTCGAAACTCTCGACCTGGATCTACCGGATCGCCGTCACCAAGTCGCTGGATCACCTGCGCCGGCTGAAGCGCAAAAAGCGTTTCAGCTCGCTGAAACGGGTCATCGGCATCGACGACCCGGCGGACTCGATCCCGGCGCCCGAATACGACAACCCTGCCGACGTGCTCGGCAGCAAGGAGCGCGTTGCCGTGCTGCAAAACGCGCTCGACGGTTTGCCCGACAACCAGAAAACGGCCTTCCTGTTGAGCAAGCAGGACGGATACAGCAATCAGGAGATTGCCGACATCCTCCAGACCACCATCCCGGCGGTCGAATCGCTGATTCACCGGGCGAAAAAAAATCTGCAAGCGCGTCTCGAACGTCACTACCGATCGGCTGAGTGAGCGCGTCTTTCGACACAAGATTTAAAATGTTTCGACGTCACATTTGATAGAAACCGAAAAACCATGAACAGAACTACTGAACAACGCAACGCAGAGGTCAACAAGACCCTCGAACTGCTGGACCAGATGCCCAGAGTGGAGGTAAATCACCTCTTCAGGGCGCGGCTCATGCAGCGAATCGACGCAATGGAGACCGGAAAATCTTCGGGAACCGCTCTGTTTGGCGGCGCTTTGAGCCCAAAGCTCGCCTTCATGACGCTCCTGCTGGTGCTGAATGTCGCTTCGGCCCTCATGCTCTTCATGCACGAGACACCGCAAGCTACCGGCTCTTCGGGAACCATCGCCGAATCGTTGAGCGAAGATTACGGCGGCCCGGCGCTCTCCTATTACGACGATCAGTCGGCTATCGAACACTGACGCCGGAGCATCAAACTATGGACAGCACCGCCGCCAACGATGCAATGCTTTACGCGGCCTGATTCTTGTGGTATTAATTTTTAATGACTACCGATGGATTTTCTCTCTTCCAAGCGCTTCGTCACGACAGCCCTGGTGCTTCTGGCCATCCTTAACGTCACGTTGCTGGGCGTCCTCTGGTGGCAGAACTTTGTCAGCAGCAGTTACCGTTCGGTCGAAATCACCCGTTATTACCGCGATACTGGCCATCGTGGCAGAGAGCTGGATCTAACCGATCGGCAGAGAGTGGCCTTCGGCAAGCTGCGGCGCGAACATTTCCGCAAGACCATGCCTGCCGTGCAGAAAATCATCGAATTGAAAAAAGAGATGATCTCCGAAGCCGTCAAGCCGAATCCCGACCAAGCCAAAATCGCCGCTATCGCCGACAGCCTCGGCAAGCGCCAGAGCTGGCTCGAAAAGGATCTCGCCCTCCATTTCCACGAACTTGCCGCGCTCTGTACGCCTGCCCAGCGCGACTCTCTGGAAAAGCTGCTCAACAATATCTACACCGTCCGATACCAGAAAATGAGTTCATGGAGAGGCCGTCCCCATCGCGATGGTCGCGATGATGGCCGGAACAGACCCATGCCGCCTCCACCTTCCGAACCCTAACAATCCTCTACTGCCATGCCTGTAACACCGCATTTCAAGTGGCGCGTCTTCATCAGCGCCGGACTGGCTCTCGCCTTTCTCGTCATGTTCGTCTCAGGCATCGTGCTCTACATCTCTCCGCCGGGCAGGGTGGCGAACTGGACTGACTGGAATATCTTTGGCCTGACCAAAAAAGGGTGGCAGAACCAGCACGTCATCTTTGGCTTCGCCTTCATCATTTTGTCGATTTTCCACCTGTTCGTCATCAACTGGAAAGCGTTTTTTTCCTACATCAAGAGCAAGGCCTCGAAGGGGTTGAACAGCCCCGCCGAGCTTCTCACTTCGCTCGTGCTCTTTGCCGTGCTGGCTGTCGGCACCTTCTGGCATTTGCCGCCATTCGAGCAGATCATCGCGCTCGGCGACCGGCTCTCAGGCTCGTGGGAGGACAAAACCGGCGGCCCGCCCGTGCCTCATGCCGAAACCCTCTCCCTCGAAGAGCTTGGAAAAATGCCCCGGGTCAACGAACCGGGCAGTGAACTGCTCAAGAAGCTTCAGGCAGCAGGCATCAAAGCGAGCAGCACCCAACAGACGCTGCTCGAAATCGCCGCTGAAAATGGCGCGGAGGTACAGCGGCTGTACGACATCATGGTTGAGGGCAAGCGCTCTGGCGGACTTGGCGAAGGTGGCGGATGGGGGAAGAAAACGCTCGGCGAGGCTGCAAACGCCGCCGGAGTGGCTCCGCTCGCCCTGCAACAGGCGCTGAAGCAGCAGGGCATCGAAGCCGCGCCAGACGAGAGGATCGCCGATATTGCATCGAAAAACGGCCTGGGCACTCCCGATCTGATCCGGAAAATCAACGCCATGACCGAAAAGCGGTAACGGGAATATTTTTTACTCCGACGAAAAAAAACTCTTGTCAATTGCCCCGGACTTCAGTCCGGGGTATGCGGATAAAGCATAATAAATCTGGGCTTTAGCCCAATCTCTTGCCGGGGTGGTTTTTGCGATTTATTGTTGCCGGAGTAATAATCCGTTCGGAGAGGTATCGATAAGCGATTTCAGCGTTTACGGCAAATCGCACCGTACAGCTCGGGGCGGCGATCGGCGAAGATGTCGTTGAACTCGTTGAAGCTTTTGTCGCGGCATGGCCGGGGATCGATCTCCGCCAGCAGCACGGCGTCACCCTCAGCGTCGGCAAGCGCGACCGCTTCGCCCCACGGATCATAGACCGCCGAACACCCCTTGAACAGCAACGTCTCCCCGCCTCTCGTTTCCGTGCCACACCGGTTGGCCACGGCGACGTACACCTTGTTCTCGATGGCGCGGGCAGGCATCACCTTCCGCCACGCATCGGTGACGAGGTTCGACGGGCAGGCGACGAGCTCGGCCCCGCCGAGCGCCAGCGCCCGCGAAACCTCCGGAAAGCGCCAGTCGTAGCAGAGCATGATGCCGATGGAGAGGTCGAGCCGCTCGTCGCGGATGACCGGAAAAGCGGTGTCGCCCGGCTCGAAGACGAAGCGCTCCTTGTAAAAAAGGTGCGCCTTGCGATAGACAAGCGGCTCTGTGACGCCGGGCCGGAACACGAACACCGAGTTGTAGAAACTCCCGCCCGCTGCTTCGGCCATCCCGGCGATGATGATCGCACGTTTTGCTTCGGCCAGGCGCTGGAAAAAAGCGCAGGCCACGCCGCCCGGCGCTTCGGCGAGCGGCGCAAGCTCTTCGCGCGACACGAAGAAATAGCCGCTCGTGCACAGCTCCGGTAACACGATAACGTCCGCCTCGACAGGATCGAGGAGCACCCGGATCGCTTCGAGATTCGCCTCGCGCTCGCCGAGCCGGGGCGTGAACTGGACGGTGGCGAGGCGGATCATCGACTGCCGGAACCTCCCGCCGGGCGCAATTTCTTCCGCGCCATCCTCGCGACAGCCGACGCCTCGTTGCGGAAAATGAGCGTGCCCAGCGCGAGATAAAGCAAAACGATGAGCAGCTTCACGACGATGGCGAAGAGACCGCTGATGCCGAATCCGGCGAGCCACAGGAGCAGCTCGTCATGCCACACCGCGAAGGCCAGTCCAGCGCCAAGCAACAGCGCCAGGCGGCCCCAGTCGTAGCGGATCGGGTAGAAGCGCACCGAGTAGTACCCCATGCAGAGGCACATCACCGCCGTACCGCAGAGAATCGCCACCGCCGCGCCATCCATGCCTGCGAGCGGGATGAGAATCCAGCACCCGACGGTCGTCACAGCGGCTCCGGCAAAAGTTACCACCGGCAGATATTTGGTCTTTCCGGTAATCAGGATACCTGCCGACAGGTTGGTCGAAACCATGTCGAACACGTAGCTGAAAAAGATCCACGGCAGAATCGACAGGCCCATCCAGTACTTCGGCGGCAAAAGATAGAGCTTTCCGCCCCAGTGGTGGCGCACCAGATCGGGCACGAAAAAGGTGCAAGCCACGGCAAGCACGATCACGGCGATGCCCGAAAGATTCATCACCTGCCGGAAGAGCGGCTTGGCTTCGGGATCGTCGGCATGTTGCAGAAAAAAGGGCTGCCAGGCGAAGCGGAAAATCTGGATGAACATCTGAAGCGCCACGCCGAACGCCGCCACCCGTCCGTAAATTCCGGTGATGTCCGACGCCTGGAACCCCGCGCCATACAGCCGCTCGATGTCGTGCTGCGGAATGCGGATCAAGAGGTTCCGGTCGATCAGGTGAATCAGCAATCCGGCGATACCGGTCGGCACGTAGGGCAGGCCGATGCGCAGCAGCTCGCGGTAGAGATTTGGCGAAAAGACGGGCCTGAGGCTTTTCAGCACCGGCAGGATAAAGCAGAGGCTCACCACCGAGCCGAGCGCCTCGCCGATGAAAACACCGGAGAGACCTGCGTGAAGTCCGAGAATGAGCACGAAGGTGCTGATGACGCCGCCGACCACGCCCATCACCTTGGCGAGCGCGAACCGGATCGCCTTGCGCTTCAGCCGAAGCTCGGCGAACGGCACGACGAGCAGCGTATCGAGAAAGAGGATCGCGGCGGCGTACTGTATGTAGATGCCTGAACCGGGAGCGAGGCCGATGGCGACGGCCAGCGCCGGAGCGAAGAGCAGCATCAAAACGGAAAAAAGAATCGAGGTCAGAAAGAGGCTGAGAAAGGCGGTCGAAAAATAGGGTCGTTCATCCTCGTTGCGCTTGATGGCGTCGGAAGCAACCTTCAGGTATGAGGTTTCAAGGCCATAGGAAAACATGACGTTCGCCAGGGCGATGTTGGCGTAAACCACCGCCTGAATGCCGTTGTCGAAGGTGGAGAGCTGGTTGGCGTAGAGCGGAACGAGAACGTAGTTCAGGCTGCGGGCCAGAATAGTGCTCGCGCCGTAGATAACCGTATCCTTCGCGAGAAGCTTGAGCTTGGAGAACATCCGCTGGGTGGCTGGAGGCAGCGGTCAGTTCTTGCCGGTCGCCGGGCCAGCCGATCCGTTGGTCGCCGCGGCTTGCTCTTTCTGCTGCCTGACGGCGTCCATATCGAGCTGGAACTTGCCATCCTTCTGGATGACGGGAATCTTGGAGATCACCTCGCGCAGATGCGCCTGCGCCTCGGCCTGCTGCTGCTTCATCTTTTCAAGCTCGTCGCCCGTCAGGCCGACCGGATTGTCCTTGTCGATCAGGCTATCCTTGAACGATTCGATCTCCATGTTCTGCTCCATCTTCATGTAATTGACGAACCTGGAGAGAAAATACACGAGCAGAAAAAAGACCGACAGCGCAAATCCGAGAATTAAAATCCAGCTCATAGTCCGCAGGTTGTGGTTAGCGTGAACAGTTTCCGGGAACATTGCGGAACCGCCGCCTCATCAATCGATTGCTCGCGACAAAAAGGCGCTTCCGGCCCGGAGTTTGAAAATATCATGAATTTTCCAGATTATAGCGCTGAATATCGGATTAAAAAATGAATATTTCCTGCTTTTGGCGGCGAACCCGATTGCCGCTGCCGAAACCATACCAGCGACGATGAAAGAGCACGCAACCACCGTGCGGGAGGGCAAAAGCATCCTTCTGCAGGAAGCCGACGCCATTCGCCTGATGAGCGAGCGGCTGGACGAAAACTTTTCTCGTGCGGTCGAACTGATGCTCGACTGCGCGGGCAAAATCATCATCTCCGGCATGGGCAAGTCGGGCATCATCGGCCAGAAGATTGCGGCAACATTGTCCTCGACCGGCACCACGGCCATCTTCCTCCATCCGGCGGAAGCGGCGCACGGCGACCTCGGCGTGGTTTCAGAGCGCGACACGGTGATCTGCCTCTCCAAAAGCGGCATGACCGAGGAGCTGAACTTCATCCTCCCGGCGCTCCGGGAGCGGAAGGCGACGATCATCGCCTTCACCGGCAACCCGCGATCGTACCTCGCGATGAACGCGGATGTGGTGCTCGACACCGGCATCGACCAGGAGGCGTGCCCCTACGACCTCGCGCCGACCAGCTCGACCACGGCGATGCTCGCGATGGGCGACGCCTTGGCGATCTGCCTGATGAAAAAGAAGAACTTCACCGACCAGCAGTTCGCCCTCACCCACCCGAAAGGCTCGCTCGGCAAGCAGCTCACGATGAAGGTCGGCGACGTGATGGCGCAGGGAGATGCGCTGCCCGTCGTCAGCGAGGAGGCGACCATCTCCGACCTCATCCTCGAAATGACCTCCAAGCGCTACGGCGTCAGCGGCGTGGTCGATGCGGAGGGGCGGCTGACCGGCATCTTCACCGACGGCGATTTGAGACGATTGGTGCAGGCCGGCGAGACATTCCTCGACAAGAACGCAGCGGAAGTGATGACCCCCAACCCGAAAACCGTCACGTCAGAGCTGCTCGCCAAAGCCTGCCTCGAACTCCTCGAAACCCACCGCATCACCCAGCTCATGGTCTGCGACGAAAATCACTGCCCGGTAGGAATAGTGCACATCCACGATCTGGTAACGCTGGGGTTGTGAGGCGGAAGGGAAGAATGGGCGGGAGAGGACTACAGGGACAGCAATGACTACAAGGACGAATTGCATTTTACCTGATAGCTTTGCTGTCCTTGATGTCCTTGAAGTCCTTATTTTTATAGTTGCAGTTGAGGCTTCGGAACAACGACAATTATCTTCGATCAAGCTCAATACCACGAAGTGGAGAACGACGGAAAAATTCGGTCAAAGACTCTGGCTTTCTCATCAGATTGCGATAATCCTTCATCGAAAGCAGAACCGCCGCATCCTTCCCATGCCGCATAATTGCTTGCGGCCCCTGCTCTTCCGCCTTGCGGACAAGATCGCTGAAATGATTTTTCGCCTTCTGTATCTGCCAATGCTCCACCACAGCTCCTACGATTTACCATGACACGACTTCTTTTTTTAAATCCTCGCTTGAAATCGCCTTTCCTTCCCTGACAGCATTTTCGCCATTTTTGACTTTATCGAACACATACGGTCTATGAAAAATAATCTCTTCTATATCCACATTTTCCGGCAATGCTGATATTACTTTGATCGCTTGCTGCTTTAGACTTTCTAAAAATTTTATTCTGCTTTTAACCTCAGGCGCTTTGTCTCGCTGACTTTACAGAATCAAGATACAACGTATCGGGACAAATATCCTGCTCGTTTGGCCATGCGACAGTACCGCCGATAACCGTCGCCCTTTTAAAGTAATCGACGTTTTTCAATTCCTGGAAAACACCAAAATCAAGCAGGTGCGTGCAATCGTATATCCCGACTTCGCCGTTACTGAATTCAAGATGGAGTTTGTATCCATCCAGTGGAGTCACTTTTTTCACTCTTGGATTCATAGCCATTACCTCAATGGATCGATTTTGTATGGTTGTTCTCCTGATACCGCCAGCTCCCAGTCTGCCACAAGTTCGTCTTGATGCAGCTCTATCCAAGCCTGCAGAAGCTTCATCTTTGATTTCGGAATGGCTCCATCAAGAATTTCTCCATCAGGAATCGAGACAATAACCTCTTCTGCCTGATACCTTACATGGATATGAGGCACATGATGCTGCCGGTTATCCTGAAAGTAGAGGTAAACGATCAAACCATAAAACATCGAAATTGATGGCATTGAAGTATCTCCGTTCAGGTTTTTCCGTTGCTGTCCTTTTTTCGAGTTCAGCAATGACCTCAATATAGCCACTCCGTCAGGAAATCACACAATTCCGGCGCTCCCAGGCCACCTAACGCAAAAAAGGCTGCTCCGGTTTTGCGTTCGGAGCAGCCTTTTAGTGAATCGTGTCAGTCCTGATCTCAGGCTCTGCCGAGGGCTTTGAGCATGGTGATGCCGAGGTCGGCAGGGTTTTCGACGACGTGGATGCCTGCGGCTTCCATCGCCTTGATCTTCTCATCGGCGGTGCCTTTGCCGCCCGAAACGATCGCGCCGGCGTGGCCCATGCGGCGGCCGGGAGGGGCAGTGCGTCCTGCGATGAAGCCGACGACCGGTTTCTTGAAGTACTTTTTGATGTACTCGGCAGCCTCCTCTTCGGCGGTGCCTCCGATTTCGCCGATCATAACAAGGCCTTCGGTGTCGTCATCCTTGGCGAACATTTTGATGGCGTCGAGGAAGCGGGTGCCGATGATCGGGTCGCCGCCGATGCCGATGCAGGTGGACTGGCCGAGGCCAACCTCGGTGAGCTGGTGCACCGCTTCGTAGGTCAGGGTGCCGCTGCGCGAGACGACGCCGATGGTGCCTTTTTTGTGGATGAAGCCGGGCATGATGCCGACTTTGGCTTCGCCGGGAGTGATGACGCCGGGGCAGTTCGGGCCGACCAAGACCGCGCCTTTTTCCTGCACGTAGCTGTAGGCTTTCATCATGTCGTTGACCGGAATGCCTTCGGTGATGCAGATGATGACCTTCAGCCCGGCGGCGGCGGCCTCCATGATGGCGTCGGCGGCGAATGGCGCGGGCACGAAGATCACCGTCGCGTTGGCTTCGGCCTTGTCCACGGCCTCCTGCACGGTGTCGAAGACCGGCACGGGACGGCAGAATTGATCTTTTTCGTTGCCGTTATAGAGAATACCGCCTTTGCCGGGAGTGACGCCAGCGACAACGTTGGTGCCGTACTCCAGAATCTGCGAGGTGTGAAAGGTTCCCTCGCCGCCGGTGATTCCCTGCACGACCAGACGAGTATCTTTATTGACCAGTACGCTCATAATCCCATAATCTTTTGAGGTGATGAAAAAAAGCCGTCAGTTCGACGGAACTGCCTGACACAAAGTCTGGAGATGGCGGGCGATGCCGAGCATCTTGCCCTCTTCGAAAAAGTTGCAGATCAGGTGAACGCCCACCGGCAGGCCGAGGCTGTCGAAGCCCACCGGTACGCTGATGGCGGGCATCCCGACGATGCTGGCCGGGACGGTGAAGACGTCGGCCAGGTACATTTCGAGCGGATTGTCCATCTTGTCGCCGATGCCGAAGGGCGGAAAGGGCGAGGTCGGCCCGAAGATCACATCGACCTTTTCGAACGCTTCGCGGTATTTGTCCTGGAACACCCGGCGCACCTGCTGCGCTTTTTTGTAGTAGGTGTCGTAGTAGCCCGCCGAAAGCACGTAGGTGCCGAGCATGATGCGGCGCTTGACCTCCGCGCCGAACCCCTCGGTGCGCGAGTTGACGTACATGCTGGTGAGGTCAGGCGAGTCGGGCGAGCGGTAGCCGTAGCGCGCGCCGTCGAACCGGGCGAGGTTCGAGGAGGCTTCGGCGGTCACGAGAATGTAATACGCCGCGATGGCGTAGTCGCTCTCCGGAAGGTCGATCTCGACCAGCTCCGCGCCCGCCTCTTCGAGCTTTTTCAGCCCCGCCTTGACCACTCCGGCCACGTCGGCGTTCAGACTCTCCGGGAAAAATGCGCGCGGTACGCCGATGCGCAACCCTTCGATAGAAACGTGATCCATCGTCGTATCGTACTCCGGCACGTCGTGGTGCGACGAGGTGGCGTCGTGCTCATCCTTTCCGGCGATGACGCCAAGCACGAGCGCCGCGTCGTCGCAGTTGGCGGCGAGCAGGCCGATCTGGTCGAACGAAGAGGCGAAAGCCACGAGGCCGTAACGCGAAATGCGGCCATAGGTTGGCTTGAGGCCGACGATGTTGCAGAAGCCCGCGGGCTGGCGAACCGAGCCGCCGGTGTCGGAACCGAGCGCCACCATGCAGAGGTCGCTGGCAACCGCCGCCGCCGAGCCGCCGGAGCTGCCGCCGGGTACGCGGGTTTTGTCGTAGGGATTGGGCACCGGGCCAATGGCGGAGTTCTCGTTTGAGCTGCCCATCGCGAACTCGTCCATATTGGTGCGACCCACGAAAACTGCATCTTCGACCTGCATCCGCCCGATGACCGTGGCGTCGTAAACGCTTTCGTAACCGGCGAGAATCTTCGAGGCGCAGGAGAGCGGCGCGCCCTTGATGGCGATGTTGTCCTTGATGGCGATCGGCATACCAAAGAGCACGCCGGGCGCTTCGCCGCGCGTGAGCTTGGCGTCAAGTTCACGCGCGCGAGCCATCGACTCTTCATGAAACACGGCGGTGAAAATATTGTCGTCACGGCTGGAGTCGATGCGCTGTAAATAATCTGAAATTACCTGCTCGCAGGTTAGCTCACGAGAGAGCAGTCTGGACCTGAGGTCCTGATATCCATGAAACTGCACGTTTGATTGGCTGGATTATAAAATTGAAGATCGTTCATCTGCATGTCGCGGCGGGACAACAACTCCTGCGGGTAGAGGGCGCTGCCGACCGGAAGAGTCCAGGGGGCTCCGCCGCCATGAAGTTTGTATAATAATAAATAACTGTCTATAATTCAATTTCATGGATATTGCTCGCATCACCGGCAGAGACCGCTCCCGCCGTAAAGCCGCAAGCTCCTGTGGTCAGTATCAACTCTTGGATTTTTCTACTCTTACATGCCCCAGTGGTTCAAATCAAAATCTGATCCTGAAGATATCCGCATCCAGGAAACACTGAAATCAACCGGTGGGCTTCCCCGGCACATCGGCATCATCATGGACGGAAACGGCCGATGGGCGCAACTCAAGGGAAAATCACGCATTGCGGGCCATGTGGCAGGCGTTGATTCGGTCAGAGACATCATCGAGGCGGCCTCGCAACTCGGCATCGAAAATCTGACCCTCTTCACCTTTTCAATCGAGAACTGGAAGAGACCGAGACCCGAAATTTCCGCCCTGATGAAGTTGCTCATCAAGGTGCTCAGAAAAGAAGCCGTGAAACTGCTCGAAAACAACGTGCGCTTGCAGGTTATCGGAGAGATGGAGATGATCCCCGATGACGTGCGCCAGACGCTTGACGAAACCATGGAGATGACCGGATCGAACCGTGGCATGGCGATGACCATCGCGCTGAGCTATAGCGGCAAGTGGGACATCACCCAGGCTTGTCGGCAGATCGCTTTTCAGGTGAAACAGGGCTCGCTCGATCCCGAAACCATCGATGAAAACCTGCTCGCTTCGTATCTTTCAACCGCATCGATGCCCGATCCCGATCTGCTTATACGAACCAGCGGTGAGTCACGCATCAGCAACTTCATGCTCTGGCAAAGCGCCTATTCCGAAATCTTTTTCAGCAAGACCCTTTGGCCCGATTTCCGCCGGAACGAGCTGTATGAAGCCATCCGGGAGTTTCAGAAACGTGAACGGCGGTTTGGCCAAACCAGCGAGCAACTGAAGACCAATGCATAGAATAACGCCGAACTGAACCACAGAATCAATCAGTCATTTCATGAAAACGACACCATTTCAACCAGACAGGCTATCAGCGCTCCTGATTGCCCTGGCCCTGATCAACTTCCCCTCCTCCGCCTCCGCAAAAGCGAAAGCAACGCCTCCGCCAGCCAGCGCGGTTTCGGCAGCCATGCCGCAAACGCGCACCATCACTGTGAAGGAAATAGGCTTCAGCGGCCTCCGGAGCGTCAAGGAGTCCGCGCTGCTCAAAAGCCTGCCCGTCAAGGCTGGCGACCGGATAACCGTGCCCGGCCAGGAGATTCCCGGCGTACTGCAATACCTCTGGAACCTGCAATATTTCAGCAATATCCAGATCGAACAGACCGATCTGGGCGATGGCAATGTCAGGCTCACCTTCGTGGTCACCGAGTTTCCCCTTCTCGAAAGCGTCGAGTTCCAGGGCAACCACAAGTTCAAAACCAAAGAGCTGCTGAAAACCGCCAATCTCAACCCCGGCAGGCGCATCACCACCCAGGAGCTGCTGAACGCCGAGAACAGGATCGAAAAGCAGTACGCCGCGAAAGGCTATCTGACGGCGGGCGCTGAGTACCGGCTCCAGAGTGTCGGCGATAACAAGGTCAAGGCGCTCTTCACCATTCAGGAAGGCTCAAAGGTGGTCATCGAAAAAATCCGGTTCCACGGCAACAGCGCCTTCAAGGAGGGCAAGCTGCGCGGCGTCTTCAAGGAGACCTCGCAGAACTCCTGGTGGCGAAAAATTTTCGGGCAGCCGAAACTCGACAAGGACAAGTTCGACGAAGACAAGGGCCTGCTGGTCGAATTCTATCGTGACAACGGCTACCGCGATGCCCGCATCGTCAAGGACACGATCACCTACACCGATGACAAAAAGGGGCTTATCCTCGATATTTACGTCGATGAGGGGCCGAAGTACCACATCAGGAACGTCTCCTGGAGCGGCAACACGAAAGATTTCGCCACGGCCCAGATACTCGACACCACCTTCGGCATCAAAAAGGGTGATCTGTACAGCGCGAAAAAGATCAACGAACGGCTGAATTTTTCACAGGATCATTCGGATGTCAGCTCGCTGTACCTCGACCGGGGCTACCTCTCGTTCAGGGCGCAGATCGAGGAACAGGTGGTGCAACCCAACCAGGTCGATCTGGTCATCACGCTCACCGAAGGCGAGCCGTACACGCTGAACATCATCAACATCAAGGGCAATACCAAAACGAAGGATCACGTCATCCGGCGGGAACTCTACACCGTTCCGGGCGACACATTCAGCCGTAAAAATGTCGTCAGGAGCATCAGGGAGCTCTCCATGCTCAACTATTTCGATCCGGAAACCCTGACGCCCGACATCCAGCCGAACGCGAAAAACGACACGGTCGATCTGACCTACAACGTCACCGAACGGCAGACCGACACGTTCAACGCCGCCATCGGCTACAGCGCATCGAGCGGCGGCACCGGCTCGCTCGGCCTGACCTTCAACAACTTCTCGTTCAGCGACCTCTTCAATCCGTCGGCATACAAGCCCCTGCCCCATGGCGACGGGCAGACGCTTGCCCTGCAATGGCAGTTCGGATCAAACAACTACCAGACCCTTTCGCTCTCAGCCAGCGACCCGTGGGCATTCGGCACCCATACCTCTTTGGGATTCACCGCCTTCAAAACCAAGCAGAGCTACGACCTGATCGATGACGGCGTAGATGAGACAACGAGAACAATTAACCAGTACGGCGCCAACATCACCATCGGCAGAAGGCTCACCTGGCCGGATGACTATTTCGCGATCAGTTGGCGCCTGGGCTACCTGCATACCAAAGGCGGCTTCGTCAGCTTCCTCGACGAGGCGGGCGCTCCCGAAGAGGCCGAAGAGTTCTCGATCACCCAGACGATCAGCCGCAACAGCATCGACAATCCGATCTATCCGCGGCATGGAAGCAAGAACGTCTTCACCGCTCAGTTGGCCGGCGGTGTGCTGCCCGGAACGATCAATTTCTACAAGCTGATCGGAACGACAAGCTGGTACTTCCCGGTATCGCGCGATTTGGTCGTCAACATCTCGGCCCAGCAGGGATACCTCGACACCTTCAGCGAAGACGACTACATCCCCTACACCAACTACTTCTACATGGGTGGCAGCGGCATGTCTTCCCTTCCGACCATTCCGCTCAGGGGCTATCCCGACCACAGCCTCGGTCAACGGTTCGTGGGTGAAACCGATCTTTACGGCGGCAGAATCTATTCGAAATTCACCACCGAACTTCGCTACCCGCTGACACTGAGCCCGTCGGCCAGCATCTATGCCCTGGTTTTTGCCGAGGCGGGCAACCTCTGGGCCGATGCCTCAACCTTCGATTTGACCGATCTGAAGAAATCAGCCGGTATCGGGCTGAGGCTCTACTTGCCCATCATCGGGCAAATTGGCATCGACTACGGTTACGGTTTCGACTCCGTTCCGTCTGAGCCGGACAAAGGCTCGCAGGGCTGGAACTTCACCTTCTCGTTCGGTCAGCCCAACAACTGACCGCTCTCTCTGTTCAGCAAACGAAAAAAGCCATGACTGCAACTGATTGAGTCATGGCTTTTTTTATGGTACTAAAACAGGTTAGCGACCGGAATTGTGTCACGCTTCGCCCTGGCCGCCCTCCCTGAGACGAGAAAGCTCATCCCGAATCCGCGCTGCCTCCTCGTAATCTTCACGGTTGATCGCCTCTTCGAGCTTCCGGTCGAGTTCCGCCGCGACCGATTCGCCCGTGGCGGGTTCCGGTGTTGCGCCCTGTTGTTCGACAGCCTCTTCGGCGGAAGCCTGCTCTTCATCCTCTTTCTGCCGCTCTTCGACAATGCCCGCCTCGTTCATGATCTCTTCCGAAACGTAAATCGGAGCGCTGAAACGCACCGCAATGGCGATGGCGTCACTCGGTCTGGCATCGATCTCGTGCACGATACCGTTCATCTCGCAGATCACTTTCGCGTAAAAGGTTTCGTTATGCAGCTCATCGATAAAGACTTCATTGACATGAAGATCGAAGACATCGGCAATCTGCTTGAACAGATCGTGAGTGAACGGACGGGGCGGCTTGATGTTTTCAAGCTTGAGCGCGATGGCCTGAGCCTCGAACCCGCCAATGATAATGGGCAATTTGCGCTTCCCCTCCACTTCGTAGAGAATCAGGGCATACGCGCCGTTGGTATGAGGACTTGTTGACAATCCGAGAATATCAACCTGTAGTTTGTTCATATATCGGGAACATTTATCGTTTCAGCGGGAGCGGATCGATCCCGTGAGTCACTAACAGAAAAGTACTGTTAAACATTTCTCGATCAAAGAGGGGCAACTCTATTTATTGCCGATGAGAACCTTGGGGACAAGGCGAATGCCGCGCATCAACCGGAGCATATCCCGGCAGCCAGGATCAATGTCGGCGCCGAATTTCAGGACAACGAAAAAAGCCGCGAAATGCGGCTTTTTTACTTATGTGCCCGAGAGGAGATTCGAACTCCTACACCTAACGGCGCCACCCCCTCAAGATGGTGTGTCTACCAATTCCACCACTCGGGCAAACTGTATCGTCATCCAGGAAACTGCATTGTTCCCAGTGAGAATAGAAGGACTCGAACCTTCGACCCACTGCTTAAAAGGCAGTTGCTCTACCAACTGAGCTATATTCTCAACCAAGATCCAGCCACGATACGGGCTTACTTGTTCTGGTACCTCAAACGCTTCTTGTGCCTGTTCTTACGGCGCATTTTCTTGCGTTTGTGTACGGCCATTTTATGGCGTTTTCTTTTTTTTCCGCAGGGCATGAATAGTAAATTCTTTCCTTTGTTTTAGAAGGCAAGTAATATAGGGCATCGACCCCATTTCACCAAACAAAAAAATACCAGAGAACAGTTTTTCCCCCGTGACAACTCCGGGCTTGATTTCATCGGTCGGCTTATCCGTTCATGTACTTGAAGAACTCTTTGTTGTCCTTGGTCTCGACGATCTTTTCGCGCATGAACTCCATGCACTCGATGGGGTTCTTGTCGCCCAGGTACTTGCGAAGCAGCCAGGTGCGCGACAGCTCCTCGCGGCTGAAAAGCAGCTCCTCCTTGCGGGTGCCGGAGCGGAGGATATCGATGGCCGGGAAAATTCTGCGCTCGGAAAGACGGCGGTCGAGCATGAGTTCCATGTTGCCGGTGCCCTTGAACTCTTCAAAGATCACGTCATCCATGCGCGAGCCGGTATCGACCAGCGCCGTGGCGATGATGGTGAGGCTCCCCCCCTCCTCGATGTTTCGGGCCGCGCCGAAGAAGCGCTTCGGCTTGGTGAGGGCGTTGGCGTCGATACCGCCGGAGAGAATCTTGCCGGAGTGAGGAATGATGGTGTTGTGCGCGCGCGCAAGGCGGGTGATCGAGTCGAGCAGAATCACCACATCGCGCCCCACCTCGACCAGTCGCTTGGCCTTTTCGAGCACCATGTCGGCCACCTGCACGTGGCGTTCCGGATCTTCGTCGAAAGTCGAGCTGACCACCTCGGCCTCCACGCTGCGAGCCATGTCGGTCACCTCCTCCGGACGCTCGTCGATGAGCAGCACGATCAGATAGACCTCCGGGTGGTTCTTGATGATGGCGTTGGCTATCATCTGGAGCAGAATGGTTTTACCGGTCTTCGGCTGCGCGACGATCAGTCCACGCTGACCCTTGCCGATAGGGGTGAAAATATCCATGATGCGCCCGGAGTATTCGTTCTGCCGGGTTTCGAGCTTGAGGCGCTGGGTCGGAAACAGCGGCGTCAGGTTCTCGAAGTAGGGGCGCTCGCGGGTCACTTCGGGATCCTTGCCATTGATGGTGTTGATCTTCAGCAGAGCGAAAAAGCGCTCCCCCTCTTTGGGCGCCCGAACCTGTCCCGAAACCGTGTCGCCCGTGCGCATATTGAAGCGCTTGATTTGGGAGGGAGAAACGTAGATGTCGTCGGGAGAGGAGAGGTAGTTGTAGTTCGATGAGCGGAGGAAACCGTATCCTTCGGGAATGACCTGCAACACGCCGGTATTGACCATCACCTGCCCGCTTTCCGGATCAGGATTTTTCAGGGACTGTGCTTCGATGATCTTGTAGATCAGCTCCTCCTTCCGAAAGCCGGCGGTAATCACGCCCAGCTCTTTGGCTATGGCATTGAGTTCATAAACCTTTTTCTTCTGGAGTGCATTGATGTCCAGACCTTTGGATACCGAATTGTTCGACATTGTTGATTGGTCAACGCTTAATGGTTAAGTATGCAGTAAAAGAACTGCCTCATGCGTAATCACTGAGGAGAAACAACGAGATCATCGTCGATCATCGCCGGATATGGTGAATGACACCTTCGATCCTGTAGGAAACGACATGAAAATGAGAAAAGAAGCCGTATGAGGTAAGATGGTATGTAATGAAACCGGTATTTACCAGAGAACCGCCAGCGGAAGGCTTCGGCCCTGACTGGAGAATCTCAGAGGTTATGATGAATATAAAATTTTTTATATAAAAACAGATTAATCATGCCTCTCCGGTTGAGCCGAACCGCTCCATCGCCGCCACCTCTCCGGCAAGATAGAACGAGCCGGTCACGAGGATCATGTCTTCGGGTTCGACGCGCTCGTCGAGAAATGCCAGCGCTTCGGCAACCGTCCGGCGCGAGCTGATGTGTTGCGCCCCCGCCTCCGCGCACAACCGCTCCAGCTCCGCCGCCGGAAGGCTCCGCTCCGTCGGCAGCTCCACGGCGACGATTTCGTCGGCGACTGGCGCGATCTGCCGGACGATTCCGACGGCATCCTTGTCGGCGGCGACGCCGATAATCAGGTAGAGAAACCGAAAATGGTCCCGTATCTCCAGCAGCGCCTGGACGGTTTTCCGCATCCCTTCCGGATTGTGCGAAACATCGAGCATCACTGCCGGTCTGTCCGCAATCCGTTCCAGCCGCGCCCGGTAGCCCGAAGCGCCAAGCTGCGCAAGCCCGTCGCCGATCTCTTCCCACGAAATGCCCTCCGAACGGGCAGCCATGACGGCAAGGCACACGTTCGGCGCATGAAACGAGCCGGTCAGCGAAGCCTGAATCTGCCGCGGCTCGGAGCCGTCGAGGGCGATCCGGAGTTCGAGCGCTCCCGGACGGACCTCCTCCACGGTGCACGCCGCCTCCCGCTCGAACTGGTGCAGCTCCGCGCCCGCCTTCCGTGCAGCCTGTTCTATCGCCTCGAACGCCTCTCCCGATTCGGGCACG
Organism: Chlorobaculum sp. 24CR; assembly: GCF_004118635.1. GTDB lineage: Bacteria > Bacteroidota > Chlorobiia > Chlorobiales > Chlorobiaceae > Chlorobaculum. Next base: position 101,399 of record NZ_SDGU01000009.1, read on the forward strand.
GCAGTGAACACCCGCGACCCCGGCTTGATGATCGCCGCCTTCTCGGCAGCGATTTCCGGGATGCTCTCGCCAAGCCACTCAGTGTGATCCATGCCGATGCTGGGAATAATGACCACGTCGGATTGCACGACATTGGTCGCGTCGAGCCGTCCACCCATGCCGGTTTCGATCACCGAGGCATCGACCCCTTCATCCGAGAAAAAGGCGAAAGCCATCGCCGTGGTCGCCTCGAAAAAGGTCGCGCCGGTTTCGAGCACCGCCGCTTGCAGTTTCGTGCAGTATTCGGCGACCCGCTGCCTGCCGATCGGCTGGCCATCGATGCGAATCCGCTCCGTGAAATCGACCAGATGCGGCGAGGTGAACAGGCCGGTTTTGCGGCCCGACGCTTTGAAAATAGAGGCCACGCACGAAGCGACCGTGCCCTTGCCGTTGGTTCCGGCAATGTGCACGATCGTACCGAGCTTTCGCTCCGGATGGCCGAGCGCACCGAGCAACGCCTCGATGCGCTCGAGGCCTGGTTTGATACCGAAACGGTGAAGGGGGAAGAGAAAATCGATAGCTTGCTGGTAATCCACAGTAGCTTCAGGAGTTGTTGTGAATGGCGGTAAGCGCGGCCCTGACCAGCTCCTCGACCGACAGCGCGGGCGATGATTCCAGAACAGCACAGACCGCTTTCTGGGCGGTCTGCCTGGGAAAACCAAGGGTCATGAGCGCCGACAGGGCGTCCTCGTTCAACTGGATGGCGTGAGGCTCGCCCGCCGTTTTGCCGCTCGCCGCCGGCTGGATTTTGAGAATCTTGTCCCGGAGTTCGAGGATGATGCGGGCCGCGGTTTTCTTGCCCACGCCGGTGATGCCGTAGAGCGTTTCCGGACGGTTCGCGACGATCGCCTCCTGAACTTCACCCACGCTGAGGCCCGAAAGCACGGCCATCGCCAGCTTCGGCCCCACGCCACTGATGGTGAGCAACAGCCGGAAAAGCTGAAGCTCCCCCTCGTCGAGAAAACCGAAAAGCTGCTGGCCATCCTCGCGGACGTAATGGTGGGTGAAGAGACGCACCTGGCTCCCCTCCGGGGGCAATCGGCGGCTCGCGGCGGACGAGATGTGCAGCAGGTAGCCGATGCCGGATACCTCGACAACCGCCTCCTCGCGGGAGGCCGTTACCAGCTCACCTCTCAAAAATGCGAACATGATGAATGGGATGGACGATACCCGGCTTGCAATCAGAGAGCGCCGTCAAGGCGCCGGATACTGACCGGGTATGATCTGAATATGGAGCACTGCCCGCTCGCGGTACGCTTGCGGAAGCCAGATGCTCAGCCGGCAGTCGGCGTGTAGTTGTTGAGCGCCTTCGTCAACTGGGCTTTCTTGCGCGACGCCTTGTTGGCGTGAATGTAACGCTTGACGCCAAGTCTGTCGAGCTTCTGCACGGCTGCGCGGTATGCCGCCTCGACTTCGCTCTTCTGGGCGTTGGCATCGATCAGCTTCTGCATGTTCTTCAAAACGCCCTTGAGTTCTTTTTTACGGGCACGGTTCCGTTCATTCCTGCGCGCTGCCTGTCTGAGTCTTTTTTCGGCTGATTTGTGTAGAGGCATAACCTTGTGCTGTTATAATAACTTGTTAAGAATGTGCGGTTTCCGCAACAAAAGGCATGTAATATACAAACCAGCCTCGAAAATTAAAAAATATCGAAACAAAATATTGACAGAATCCATCCGGCCAGCCGTCGGGCTTCGGCTGTTTTTTCTGTATATTCCCGCAGCTAAACCGTATTTCCCTGTGAACACCCAACATTCCCTGCCAATGAGCTTGATGATTAGCGTCTCCGGCATCCGCGGCGTGGTCGGCAAGAGCCTCACCCCGGAAAACCTCACGGCCTTCACCATGGCGTTCGCCACCTGGATCAGGAGGCGAAAACAGTCGCTAAACCCCGGCTTGCAGTCCAAACCGAAAATCGTCATCGGCAGGGACAGCCGTCCGACCGGCGGCGTCATCACCGGGTTGGTCTCCAATGCCCTCTCGCTCTCTGGCTGCGATGTGGTGGACGTTGGCATGACCACCACCCCGACGGTCGAAATCGCCACCGCCGGTGAAGGTGCCGACGGCGGCCTGATCGTTACCGCTTCGCACAACCCCGTCGAGTGGAACGCCCTGAAGATGCTCAACGAAAAGGGCGAATTCCTCACCGCGTTGGACGTAGAGGAGCTGCTCGACATCGCCGACAAAAAAACGTTCGACTTCGCCCGCTGGGATGGCATCGGCTCGTTGACGGCAAACGGATCGTGGGACGCGGTGCATATCGGGCGCATCCTGAAGCTCTCCTGCCTCGACCTCAACCTCATCGCGAGCATGAACTTCCGCGTGCTGATCGACGCCGTCGAGGGCGCAGGTTCGTACATCGTGCCGGAGCTGTGCCGCAAGCTTGGCATTTCGGAGATCAAAACGCTCGCCTGCGAGGGCACGGGCATCTTTCCGCGCAACCCGGAGCCGGTCGAGCACAATCTCCGCCGGACGATGGAGATTGTCGCCCGCGAGAGCTGCGAGTTCGGCATCATCGTCGATCCCGACGTTGACCGTCTGGCGCTGGTGTGCCAGGACGGCACGCTCTTCGGCGAAGAATATACGCTGGTAGCCTGCGCCGATTTCTATCTCAAACACCACAAAGGGCCGGTGGTCAACAACCTCTCCAGCAGCCGCGCCCTGCGGGACATCGCCCGCAAGCACCAGGTGGAGTGCTTCAGCGCCAAGGTCGGCGAGGCCAACGTGACCGAGGTGATGAAAGAGCAAAACGCAGTCATCGGCGGCGAGGGCAACGGCGGCGTCATTCTGCCGGAGCTGCACTACGGGCGCGACGCGCTCGCGGGCATCGCGCTCTTCCTCCAGGCCTTCGCCGAATGGAAATCCGAGACAGGCGGTACGCTTTCGGGATTCCGCAAAACCTTCCCCGACTACTTCATGTCGAAAAAGAAGGTGGAGCTGGCCGCGCTGACCAAAGAGGCGCTCGGCAAAATTTTCGACACGGTGGCGGCAAACCATCCCGAAGCGGAGTGCAACCGGCTCGACGGTCTCAAGCTCGACTTCGAGAATGGCTGGGCGCACCTTCGCCCCTCGAACACCGAGCCGATTGTCCGTATTTACACCGAAGCCTCGACGCAAGAGGAGGCCGACGCCCTTGCCGCGAGCTTCATCGAAGAGATAGAAGCCGCCGCCAAATCGGCCACCGCGACCCGGAGCTGACCAATATGCGAATGGGAGCAGGCGCGGCATCGGGATTCCGTACGCAGCAGGACGAAACCCTTGGTAATCGTAAAAAGGGTTCGGTTGATCGCTACATCATCAAGCGGCTTCTCGGCTACATCAAGCCATTCAAGGTGCTGGTCGCGGGCGCGGTGGCGCTGACCGCCTTCGGAGCGATTCTGACGCCACTGCGTCCCTGGCTGACCCGCATCGCCATCGACGACCACATCGCCAAGGGAGACCACAAGGGCCTGGCCGTCATCAGTCTCGTGATGCTGCTCGTGATCGTGCTCGACGGCCTCAAGCAGTACGCCGCCACCTGGCTGACGCAGCTCATCGGCCAGAAAGCGGTTTACGCCATCCGCCTCGACATTTTCCGCCACTTGCAGCACCTGCCGATCCGCTACTTCGACCGCAACCCGGTGGGGCGCATCATCACCCGCACCACCAACGACGTCGAGGCGCTCAACGAAATGCTCTCCAGCGGCCTCATCACCATCATCGGCGACATTCTGCAACTGCTCTTCATCGTCGTCATGATGTTCCTGACCGATTGGCGACTGACGCTCGTCGTGCTGAGCATTCTGCCGGTCATGATCTACGCGACCATTTTTTTCAAGAACAGGGTGCGCCAGGCGTTCCTCGATGTCCGGACGAATCTGGCCCGCCTGAACTCCTTCTTTCAGGAGCACATCACCGGCATGAAAATCGTGCAACTCTTTTCGCGGGAAGAGGCCGAGTTCATGAAACACTCCGAAATCAACGCCGACCACCGCGACGCCAACATCAAAACGGTGCATTATTTTTCGATCTACTTCCCACTGATCGAGTTTCTCAGCTCTGCGGCGGCGGGTTTGGTGGTGTGGTTCAGCGCGACGAGGATCATGCAGGCCGATCTTTCGGTGGGCGTGGTGGTGTCGTTCGTGCAGTTCATCTGGCTCTTCTTCCGCCCGTTGCAGCACCTCTCCGACCGCTTCAACATCATGCAGACCGCCATCACCAGCTCCGACCGCATCTTCCGCCTGCTCGAAGAGCCGCTCGATCCGGAGCCGACGGAGAATGCCAGAACGATCACCGCGTTTCGGGATCGTATCGAATTCGACAAGGTGTGGTTCTCTTACGACGAAAATCACTGGGTGCTGCGCGACATTTCGCTGGAGATCAAGGCGGGCGAAACCGTAGCCATCGTCGGCGCAACCGGCAGCGGAAAAACCACGCTCATCAACATTCTGTCGCGGTTTTACCCCTACGCGAAGGGTTCGGTGACGATTGACGGTATCGAACTGAGCCGGATTCCCGGCCACGATTTGCGCAAGCTCGTGGGCGTGGTAATGCAGGATGTGGTGCTTTTCGCCGGTTCGATCCGCGAGAATCTCAGCTTCGGCGATCCCTCGATTTCGGACGAAACGATTCACGAGGCGGCGCGCATCGTCGGCGCGGATCGCTTCATCGAAAAGCTGCCGGGCGGCTACGACTACCGCATCCGCGAAAACGGTTCGGGACTCTCGGCAGGCCAGAAGCAGCTCCTCGCCTTCGTGCGGGCGCTACTCTACAACCCCGATATTCTCGTGCTCGACGAAGCCACCAGTTCGGTCGATACCGAGACCGAGTCGCTCATCGAACAGGCCACCGACCGGCTGATGAAGCACCGCACCTCGATCATCATCGCCCACCGGCTCTCGACCATCCAGCACGCCGACAAGATCGTGGTGCTGCACAAAGGCACCATCCGCGAAACCGGCACCCACCAGGAGCTCCTCGCCCAGCGGGGGCTGTACTACAAGCTGTACCTCTTGCAGCACCCGGAGCGCAGCAGGCTCGAAGGCGCAGCGTGAATTTTGGCAATAGGTCTTATAAGACCTATTGCTCCAACCCCTACGCTACACGTTGCTCTCCCGCAGCACCGTCACCGGCTCCAGCCTGGCGGCGCGGAGCGAGGGGATCGCGGCGGCGATGGTGCTGATGATGACCGTGACGACAATCACGAAGAAAAAGTACCAGGGGTTCCACGACATGCTGAAGCCGCTTTTGGTGAGCGGCCCCTGCGAGCTTTCGATCTGCAGGCTGGCCAGAAACCCGATCGAGCCGGTCGCCAGAAGGCCGCCGACGAGCGCTCCGCCGAGGCCGACCAGGAACCCCTCGAAGACGAACAGCCCCACCATCTGCGCCGACGAAAAGCCGAAGGACTTCATGATGGCGATGTCGCGGCTTTTTTCGAAAACCGTCGTCACCAGGATATTGGCCACGCCGAAGCCCGACACCACGCCGACAAAGCCCACGAGCGAAAGCACAATGGAGCCGATCCGCTTGAAGAGCACCAGCACGCTCTCATTCTCCTCCTGCCAGGTCAGGCAGCGGTAGCCGGTTATGCGCTCAAGCTCGTCGGCCAGTGGCGCGTCATCGAGCGGGTCGGCGACCTTCAGCGAAATGCCGGTGACTTTGTTAGGCGGCAAGCCCTCGATGATCTGGCCGAGCTTGAGCGAGGAGAGAATCGTGTTATCGACGGCGTTGATGCCGGTAAAAAAGATTCCGGCGACCTTGGTCTGGCGGCTGCGGCCGTCGGACGAAATGATGGTGATCTGGTCGTTCAGCTCCACGCCGAGATCGTTGGCGACGGAACGCCCGACCAAGAGGGCGTCGGGGGTTTTCCGGAACAGCACCAGATCGCCCGAAACGAGGCTGCGCCCGATGTGGCTGATGCGCTCTTCGCGGTCGATCTCCACTCCCCTGAGCAGCACCGGCTGGTTGCGGTTCCCCTTGACCGCCATGATCTGCGACTCGACGAAGGGCGAGGCGGCGGTAATCTTGCCGGAAAAGGCGGGCGAGGAGACAATTTCGAGAATTCGCCCGTAGTTGCGCACCTCCTCCGGTTCGTCCCTGCCGATATGATCGGCCACGAAAGCCGTTCCCGAACCGGCGGGCGCGTCGAACAGGTTGGTCGGCACCGGATCGATCTTTTCGCCCTTGATCCGGATGTGCGGCGCGGCGTCGATGATGGTTTCGGTGAAGGAATCGAGCAGCCCCCTGGTGAGCGAGATGGTGGTGATGAGCACCATCGTACTGACCGACACAGCGAGCATGGTGGTGAGCGTCTGGCGCTTGCGGCCGAGAATGTGCCTGACGGCTATATCGAACAGGGTTCTGAACATCCGGGGCAAGAGCGGCGGGAGCCTGATAAAAAGTTTGGTAAGTCAGCCATAAGTTATACTTTTAAGAGCATCTTGAAAAACCTGTTCCACGACCCGCGCGACGGGTTGAAACTGGCGAGCCGGAATTATCCGTGACGCTTTGTTCAAGCTGCTTTTTTAAGCCGACCTCCTCTGAAAAATCATACCGGATCGAGAAGCGTATTTTCCGACCATGCAAGAAGCAAGCGCCGCCATAACCGCTGAACGCAAACACAGCCACGTCGATATCTGTCTGAACCGCGAGGTCTGTTTCGACCTTCAAAATACCGGTCTCGGCGCGTGGAGATTCCAACACAACGCCATACCCGAAATCGACGCTTCGGCCATCAACCTCTCGACGGAGTTCCTCGGCAAGAAGATCGGCCTGCCGCTCATGATCTCCTCGATGACCGGCGGCTACGGCGACGCGCTCGCCCTGAACCGTACGCTCGCCGAAGCCGCCGAACGCTTCGGCATCCCGCTCGGCGTGGGCAGTATGCGCCAGGCGCTCGAAGGCTCATCGCATCGCGAGAGCTTTTCGGTTGTGCGCAAATCCGCGCCGACGGCGCCGATCTACGCCAACATCGGCGCGCCCGAAGTGGCCGCCGGACTGAGCCGCGACCAGCTCTCGACGCTCATCGACCTCATCGAAGCCGACGCTCTGATCGTGCATCTCAACCCGGCCCAAGAGCTGTTCCAGCCGGAGGGCGACACCAACTTCAGCGGATTTCTCGACAAGCTCAGCGACATTACCGCCACCATCGGCGTACCGGTGATCGCCAAGGAGGTGGGCTGCGGCATCTCGCCGAGCGCCGCGCGGAAACTCGCCGACGCGGGCGTCCGGGCCATCGACGTGGCCGGCGCGGGCGGCATCAGTTGGCAGAAGGTCGAGGAGCACCGCTATATCGAACGCTTCAGCAATGAAGAGCGCTTCAGCCCCTCGGCGCTCGACGAGCTGCTCAACTGGGGCATCCCGACCTCGGAGTGCCTGACCGGTATCGCGGCGCTGAAGCAGCAAAACCCGGAGTACGGCGCACTCAGCGTCATCTCGTCGGGCGGCATCGGCAACGGCCTCGATGTCGCCAAGTCGATCGCGCTCGGCGCAAACATCGCCGCATCGGCGAGGCGCATGCTCATCGCACTCCACGCCGGAACGCTCGATGAAACCATCCGCGCCTGGGCAAACGACCTCAAGGCGGCGATGTTCCTGACCGGATCGGCCAGTATCGAAGAACTCAAACAAGCACCTATCAATCACAAACCCTGAGTACCGGAGCCATGACTTTACAGATAACCCAGGAGCAGGTTGAATCCAAGTACCGTCAATACCACGCACGAATCAACGAGGCTCTTGCCCGGTGCTTCCAGAAGGAGAGTCCCGCCACGCTCTACGGCCCGGCTCGCTACATTCTCGAAGGCAAGGGCAAGCGAATCCGCCCGTTCCTGACGCTGCTCGCCTCCGAAGCGCTCAGCGGCTCTTCCGAAAACGCGCTTGGCGTGGCCCTCGGCATCGAGGTGTTGCACAACTTCACGCTGATGCACGACGACATCATGGATGCCGCCGACCTGCGGCATGGGCGCCCAACCGTGCACAAGCAGTGGAATGTCAACTCCGCGATCCTTTCGGGCGACATGATGATCGCCTACGCCTACGAACTGGCGCTCAAGGCGCTCACCGCTCGCCACGCCGAGATGATCCACATCTTCAACGACGCTAACATCACCATCTGCGAAGGGCAGGCGCTCGACATGGAGCTGGAGCAGCGCAAGGAGGCCTCCATCGGCGATTACCTCGACATGATCTCCAAAAAAACCGGACGGCTCATCTCGGCGGCGCTCGAAGCGGGCGGCGTGGCTGGCAACGGCACTCCGGAACAGATCGTGGCGCTCGTCACCTTCGGCGAAAAGATCGGACGCGCCTTCCAGATCCAGGACGACTACCTCGACATCATGGCCGGTGACGGCAAGTCGGGCAAGGTGCCGGGCGGCGACGTCATCAACGCCAAGAAGACCTGGCTCTTGCTTCGCTCGCTCGAACTTGCCGAGGGCCGTGACCGCGAACTGCTGCAATCGATCATCGACAACAACGGCACCTCGCCGGAGAACGTCCCGGCAGTCAAGGCGATCTACGAGCGCTGCGGCGTACTCGACGAGACCAGGGCGAAGATCAACGAGGATACCGAAGCGGCCTTCGCCGCGCTCGACCTTCTGCCGCTGGAGGAGGGACGCGGCTATCTGAGAGGCTTCGCCAACATTCTCATGAAGCGCGATTTCTGAAGCTTTTCCGGGGGGAAACCCCTCCCCCCGATTCCTCTTCAACTCCCCTGCTCCCGATCATGACAACGACCCCTGGGCAAAGCGTGACGCTTTTGCTGCTTACCCTTTCACAACTGCCGGGCATCGGCCCGGCGAGGGCGCGCGCCCTTATCAACCGGTTCGGCCCCGGTCCCGCGCTCTTCGACGCGAACTACGAGGCGCTGCGCCAGATTCCCGGCATCGGCGAAACCATCGCCCGCGAAACCGCCGACCGGCTTGCCAGCCCGGCGTGGCGACAGAAGGCGCACCGGGCCGCCGAAGAGCAGCTCGCGCGGGCGGATCGACTCGGAGCCACGGTCGTGACGATTCTCGACCCCGCTTATCCGGCGCATCTGAAGGAGATTTACGATCCGCCGCTTTTGCTCTTCGTGCGCGGCAATACCGAAGCGCTCTCGCTGCCCTCGCTCGCCGTCGTCGGCACGCGCAAGGCCACGGCCTACGGCAAGCAGGCCACCGAATTCATCTGCCGCGAAATGGCGGGCAACGGTTACGCGATTTTCAGTGGTCTGGCCTACGGCATCGACATGATGGCGCACCGCGCGGCGGTCGAGAGCGATGGCGTGACGGTCGCCGTGCTCGGCTGCGGCATCGACCGCATCTACACCGACCCCGCCGGACGGCTCTGGCCGCGAATCCTCGAACGCGGCGCGATCGTCTCGGAGGAGTGGATCGGCGTCAAGCCAGAACCGGGCAACTTCCCGCGCAGGAACCGCCTGATCTCCGGGCTGACGCAGGGTACGCTGATCGTCGAATCCGACATCAAGGGCGGCTCGATGATTACCGCCGCCTGCGCCCTCGAACAGAACCGCGAGGTGTTCGCCGTGCCGGGCAGCATCTTCTCCGCCGCCTCGCGCGGCGCAAACTACCTCATCCAGCAGAACCAGGCCAAGCCGGTGCACAGCGCAGAAGACATCATCGCCGAACTCGACCCGGCCCGGAACCCCGCGCTGAACCGGCAGCCGGAAGCCGCCGAGGTGCTCGACCTCAACATCGAGGAGTCGTGCATCGTCGAAGCGCTCCAGCAGGGCGCGATGCACATCGACCTCGTCGCCGAAAAAACCGGCCTGACGATCGAGGCCCTTCTGGTGCATCTTTTCGAGCTGGAACTGAAACGGATCATCGAACAGGAACCCTGTCAGATATTCAGGAAACGCACACATTGAAGCGCATGAACCCAAACCTCCATATCGTCTGCTCGCTCCGGCTCAATTTTCTTTTCTGAAATAGCATTTTCAAAACGGAATTATTACTTTTCGGAGTATCGATTCGATGATAAGACAAAGAACCGTACACGTTGTATCATGAAAAACCAAAACACTCCGATAATGTCAGACTTCAAAGGAATTAAAAAATCAGCTTCATTGCTTTTGTTCATGTCGCTCCTCCTCGGCATGAGCTTCTCGGCTTCGAAAGCATTCGCTGACAGCTCGCAAAAAATTGGCGTGGTCGATTACGGCAGGATTTTCCAGATGATGCCCGAAACCAAAGCCGCCGACCAATCTCTCCAGACCATGAAAAGCCAGAGCAGCGCGGAACTTGCCAAGCTCCAGAGCGCCTTCCAGAATGCGGTTCAGGCTTATCAGAAGGGAGGCAAGCCCAATGCCGCCAAAGAGAAAGAGCTTCGCGCCCAGCAGGAGAACCTGCAGAAAACCGCCATGGAAAAACAGAGTCTGCTGGCGCAGAAAGAGCAGGCGCTCATCGCCCCTATCCGCCAGAAAATCGACACCGCCGTGGCAATGATCGCCAAAAAAGACGGATTCAGCATGATTTTTGACAAGAGCGCCCGCGTGTATGGCGATGACCAGTCAGACATCACCTACAAGGTGCTCGACCAACTGAAAATCAAGTAACCCTCTTCTGGAAGCCTCTTGAATTCTCGCCGGACAACCTTTTTCTTTCTGGCAATATCGTTCAGCGCCGTCGGCTGTAGCGCTCCCAAAGTGGAGCCTCGCGCGCCGACGGTGGCCGTTTCTGCGGCTGACATGCCTGCCCAGGAGAGCTGGAACGTCACCCTCATGGTTTCAAGCGACGGTAAAACCAAAACGATAGTCAGCGCCCACCATGCCGCGGAGTACCGCCAGGGGGAGAAGCAGGAAATCCGTCTCGATGGCGGAGTCAGTGTGCAACTCATCAACAGTGACGGCGCTGCAACCCTCATGACGGCAGGCCGTGGCATCGTGCATGACAATCAGGATATCGAAGCATTCGACAACGTCGTCATCCGTTCGGCTGACAACACGGTCATTCGCACCGAATATATCAACCGTTCCAGCCAGGAACGCATGATACGCTCCGACAAATATGTCACCATCACCAGCCCCACGCGCACCATCCGGGGGTACGGCTTTGAAAGCGACGACGCCATGAAACGGTACAAGATTTTTCATGCCAGCGGTGAATCCTTTTCTAAATAACTCGACTCTGTTTGTACCGGTATGAAATTACACATGCTCAAATCCAAGATCCACAACGCCATTGTCACCAGTGGAGACCTGGAATATGAAGGAAGCATCACCATCGACAAGGAGCTGCTCGAGATGGCCGACATGATCGCCAACGAGAAGGTACTGGTGGTCAACAACAACAACGGTGAACGATTCGAGACCTACATCATCGAGGGGACCCAGGGTCTGCGCGAAATTCAGCTTAACGGCGCAGCAGCCCGTTGCGCGCTGCCCGGCGACGAAATCATCATCATGGCTTTCGCCGAAATGGAGCCGGAAGAGGCTCGCAACTGGAAGCCGATGATCGTCATCGTTGACCGGATGAACAACCCCAAACGCCGCCACCGGGTAGGTTCTGAAAACGAATATCTCGGCTGAAACTCCTTTAACCCCTTACAAAACAGCGTTATGAGCCTTGCAATCGTCATCATGGCCGCCGGTAAAGGCACCCGAATGAAATCGGATCTTCCGAAGGTACTGCACGAAGCGAACGGCAAGCCGCTGGTAGCATATGTCATCGAAAAATCGCAGGCGCTCGATCCCGCCAAAATCGTGCTCATCGTCGGCCATCAGGCCGGGCTGGTTCGGCAGGCAACCACCAGCTTCCCGGTCGATTACGCCCTGCAGGAGCCACAGCTCGGCACGGGCCACGCCGTCATGCAGGCAGAACCGTTTCTGAAGGATTTCGAGGGTGAGGTGGTCATCCTGTCGGGAGACGCGCCGCTCTTCACAGCCCGCACGCTCAGGGAGCTGATCGACTTCCACCGTTCGCGGCAGGCGGTCGCCACGGTGCTGACCGCAGAGATGGACGACCCGACAGGATACGGAAGAGTCATCAGAAACGGCGGCGGCGAGGAGGTGCTGAAAATCGTCGAGCAGAAGGACGCCACCGAAGAGGAGAAAACGGTAAGCGAAATCAACTCTGGCGTGTACGTCATCAACGCTGCCGAGCTTTTTTCCGCCCTGAACGGCATCACCGACGACAATGCGCAAAAAGAGTACTACCTCACCGACGTCTTCGGCATCTGCTTCGGTAAAGGCAAAAAGGTGTGCGCCTTCAAGGTAGCCGACCCCAACGAAATCCGAGGCATAAACACCCCCGAACAGCTCCGGGAAGCCGAACTGCTGCTCCAGGGCGAGAAGTATTTGTAAGCAGCGGACTAAGTGGACGAGGTGGACTGAGTGGACAAGCTCCAGAAAGACATTCTCCCCTCTTCACCTATAGGACTTGTAAAACCTATACGACCTATTGCACACAACCCCCGCAGAACCTCCCGGCTTCCAAACCACCTCCCAGCTTCAGTACAAGAACATCGGCTTGCCCATGACGCTTCTCATCTTCGGGCGGTAGCTGCGCATATCGTAAAGTTCACCGATATCGACCTGTTTGGTGTTGGCTGAAACCTCGGCGAGCGGCAGACAGGTGTATATCCCCTTCTGCAGCGCCACCATGACGCCGAAAGTCCCCTCCGCGATCAGTTCGACGGCGAGCTGCGCGAAGTTAAACCCAACCATCAGGTCAAGCGCGTCGGGAATACCCGAACGCATCAGGTAACCGAGCGGCTGGCAGATCACCTCCTGGCCGGTCAGCATCGAGATGGTTTCGCGGGTCAACTGGCCGATACCGGCAGGCTCATGGCCATCCTCGTCGTAGCGCCGACCGCAATATTCGATCATCTTGCTGCCGATCATCCGCGCCCCTTCGCTGATGGCGATCATGGCATAACGGCTCGGATTGGCATCCTTGTCCTGAATCACGAACTCGGCAAGGGTTTCGGGGTCAAAGGGCGCTTCGGGAATGAGCGCGCGATCAACGCCCGCCAGGTAGGCGCTGACCAGGCAGGTCTCGCCGGTGCTGCGTCCGAACAGCTCGACAATGGTGATGCGCTCGTGCGAGCCGGAGCTGGTGCGGAGCTGATGAATGTACTGGACGCTCCGGGTGACAGCGGTGCCGAAACCGATGCAGTAGTCCGATCCATAAACATCGTTGTCCATCGTTTTCGGTACGCCGATCGCCTTGACCCCTTTGCGGGAAAGATGCTCGGCGTAACCGATCGTATCGTCACCGCCAATGACGATAATGACATCGAGATCAAGCGCTTCGATACTCCGGAGCACGTGATCGGTCAAATCGAAGTTGCCTGAGTGATGCAGGCCAGAGCGCAACAGATGCGGCGAGTTGCGGAGGAAGGCGGGAATCTCTTTCTTCTTGAGGTTGCCGGGGTTGAGCCGACTGGTATGGAGCAGGGTTCCGCCGGTGCGGTCGATTCTGCGCACAAGCTCGGAATCGAGATCGGCGATATGCTCCGTGCGGGAAGCCGGATCATCGGGATCGAAAGCCAAGAGGCCGTTCCAGCCCCGGCGGATTCCAGTCACCCGGTACCCCTTCTCGGCGCTGATCGTCACGATAGTCTTGATGCATGCGTTGATACCGGGAGCGTCGCCACCGCCGGTCAAAACACCGATGTGCATGGCAGTTTAAGGTCTTGAGTGAAACCATCCTGCACCATCGAAATCCAAATCGAACTCCTTACCGCAATCGAACTCCGATGAAAACAACAAAGCCAAACACCCTGTTGTTGTACTTCAGCATAAATTTCCAGCTTTACTTCAGCAGGCAAAAATCGCAATCGCCGCCGCCGGAAAAAGTTGGGCTAAAGGCCAGGGTTATCCTTTCTTATCAATAAACCCCGGACTGAAGTCCGAAGCAAGTCGTTGAGCGTGATCATCGCCGAAGTAAAAATCGGTCAAGAACAGGCAAGCTGTTCCATCAGAAAATCGATTTCGATCTGAACCATGCACCCGACAGTGTTCTTGACTGTCACCTGAGCGTCAGGAGCGATCCGACAACTCAGGGCTGTCATGGCACTACTTCCGCGAGCGCCTCGTCTTTTTGACCTCGCCGCCAGCGGCAAGCTCTCGGCGGGATTCCGAGGCGATATCGCCGGCCGTGCGGGTATCGATCTTTTCAGTCGGCGACTGCAAACCGGTAGCACTCATGGAGTAAAATTCGATCAGGTTGCCGTCCGGATCCATCACGAAAAAAGCGCGGCCCTCGCGGCGATGCGCGGGCCGGGTGACAAGATGCGCACCCCGGTCGTCGAGATAAACCGCGGCCTGGTCAACCTCGGCGTCCGAGGCCAGCCTGAATCCGAAGTGATCGACACGAATGTCGCGTGCGTCGGCTGTACCCGGCGTCTCGGCCTTGACCAGCACGAGCATATCGGAATTGAGCCGGAGGTAGGAGATGTTGGCTCCGGCGCGGTGATCGACCCGGAAACCGAGAATACCGGCATAAAACTCTTCGGACAACCGCACATCGTTGACCCGAAGCGTGATCTGGTTAATCCCCGTCAGATTCATCTTCATCCTCACTCTCCGCTACTTTCGTTTCGGTACTCTTTTCGAGAACATAATCGTACTCATGATCGAAATACTGCTCCACGGCCTGCTGGGAGGGTTTTTCGCGGCACTCGAACTCCACGCTGATGGCGATCTGTTCGGGAAACACCTTTTCCGATTCGGACTCCGAAGCGGGGTTCCGGATCATCTCCTTGTACGGAAGCAGGCGCTCTTCGAGTTCGGAGCGCTCCTCTTCGTGAATCTCCCTTGCTTTCTTCGAAATGGCTACAACGGTTTCGTAGAGATTTTCATGCGTACTTCTCAGCTTGTTCAAATCAACTGGTTTGACCGACATGGCAATAGTGCGTTATGATTGTGGAAGAAACTCGGCGATCCGCGTGGCGACCGCATTGACGGTGCGCCCAAGATCGTCGTTGACCACGACAAAATCAAATTCTCCGGCATGGGACAGCTCCATCTCCGCCCGTTCGAGCCGCGTTTTGAGCGCCTCGGCGCTCTCGCTCTGGCGCGCCTGCAAGCGGCGGGCAAGCTCCTCCATGCTCGGGGGTTTAAGAAAAACGAGCAGCGCCCGTTCTCCGAAAATTCTTTTGAGGTTCAGCGCCCCTTTCACATCGAGATCGAAAAGCAGATTGCGGCCCGCCTCGATCGCCTCGATGGTCTTGTCGAGCAGCGTTCCGTAGAAGTTACCGAAAAAGAATTCATGTTCGATAAAGCCGTTTTCGGCGATCTTTTTCTCGAACTCCTCGCGGGCGAGGAAGTGGTAATCGACGCCGTCACGCTCGCCGTCGCGCATCTGGCGCGTCGTGGCTGAGACCGAAAATTCGAGCGATCCGAGACGCTCCATCACGAGTTTGGCGACCGTCGATTTTCCGGTGCCCGACGGGGCCGAAAAGACGATCAGCCGACCTTGGCCAGAAACCTGTTCCGCGCTCATAGGCTTATTCGATGTTTTGAAGCTGCTCCCTGACCTTTTCGAGCTCCTCCTTGATGTGCACCACCTTCTGCGAAATATCGGCGTTCTGCGACTTTGAAGCGATGGTGTTGGCCTCGCGGAGCTGCTCCTGCAGGAGGAAATTGAGCTTGCGGCCAGAGCCGCTCGAACTGTTGTTCAGCTCTTCTATAAAAAACTTGTTGTGGCTGTTGAAGCGGATGCACTCCTCGGTAATATCGAGCCGCTCGGCAGCCATGACAATCTCCATTTCGAGCCGATCCTTGCTGTACTCGACATCGCGCCCGGCAATGGCAGTGATTTTCGAGGCCAGCCGCTTGCGGATCGTTTCGAGATTACCGGCAGCAATCTCGCGAATATCTTTGAGTGTGCATTCGATTTCGTCGATCCTTGACCTGAAATCACCGGCAAGCTCCTCGCCCTCTTTCCGGCGCATCTCCTTGAGATGGCCGATAGCTTCGGCAAGGGCTGAACTGGCGATAGGCCAGATTTGGTCGGGGTGTTCCAGAATGGTGTGGTCAGACTCGAAAATCTCGGAAAAACGCAGAACGTGGTCGAGCGTCACCGGCGCTTCGATCTCCGCCTCCCGGCGCACGGCTTCGAGAAGAGACTTGTAGGCCCTGACTTTCGCCGGATTCACGGTCACCGGCAACTGCTCGGCCTCGTCGAGCTGAAGCTGCACGTACGCCGATATTTTGCCGCGCTGGAAAGTGGCGCGGATCAGCTCCCTGACCTCCAGCTCCCACGACAGCAACTGCCTGGGCAGCTTGACCCCGATTTCGGCAAAACGGTTGTTGACCGAGCGAAGTTCGACAAGCACCTTCATGCCTTTTTCCGAACGCTCGGCGCTGCCGTATCCGGTCATGCTTTCCAACATACACTCACTCTGTTACATTCTTGAAGATACCTGCGGAGAACGCTCCCCGCAGGCTCCGGAAGAGGCCGGTTACTTGCGCAGGTCGAGATCGGCAAGCACCTTGCGATAGCGTTCGATATCGGCATTCTTGAGGTAGTTCAGCACATGCTTGCGCTTGCCGACCAGCATCAACAGGCCGCGGCGTGAATGTTTGTCTTTGGGATGCTGCTGAAGATGACCGGTCAGATCGGCGATCCTGCGGCTGAACAGGGCAACCTGCACCTCCGCTTTTCCGGTATCCGTCGCAGAAGCACCAAACTTCGTGATAATCTCGGCTTTGTGTTCTTTTGTCAGACCCATGATGTTTTCTGTGTGATGTGTTATAACGAAATAAAAAACGGCCCTTAATATAACATTATTTCTTGCAGAATTCCGCCTCTTTTTTATCGAGATCAAGCTGCGCCCTGAGCTCGTCAAGTGAAGCGAAACGCTTTTCGGCCCTGATGAAATCGAGCATCTTCAGGGAGAGAAACCTGCCGTACAGGTTCCCTGAAAAACCGATGATGTGGGCCTCGACCCTCACCTCGCCATTCTCGGCGACGGTCGGGCGATGGCCGATGTTCATCATGACCGGATACTCCTTGCCGTCGATCTCGACCGTCGCCGCATAGACGCCGTGAGCCGGAAGCATTTTGCAGCTATCGGAAAGGGCGATATTCGCCGTCGGAAAGCCGATGGAACGGCCAAGCCTGTCGCCTTCAATGACCGTGCCGCTGATCGAGTAGGGCGCTCCGAGGCATTCGTCAGCCTCGCGAATCTTGGCCGATTCGAGCAATCGCCTTATTCGGGTGCTCGATACCGGCGAACCGGCGACAACCACTTCGCCGACCACATCGACGCTGAAGCCGCACGCCGCGCCAAGCTCGTGCAGCGTCTCTTCGCTGCCGCTCCGCCGCTTGCCGAAACCGTGGTCGTAGCCGACGGTGACATGGCGCGCGCCGAGCCGCTTCACGAGCACCTCGCGGATGAACGCTTCGGAGCTTGTCGAGGCGAATTGCCGGTCGAAGCGCACCACGAAGAGCAGATCGATCGGCATCGAAGCGAACTGACGGACCTTCTCGTCGAAGGTGGTCAGCAATCGCACCGCGCACCCGCCGCCCCCTTCGAGCACGATTCTCGGATGGGGCTCGAAGGTCACGACGACGCTTCTGAGGCCGAGCTCCCTGGCGTGCCCGGTCATGCTGCCGATGATCTTCCGGTGGCCGACATGCAGCCCGTCGAACGATCCGATGGTGACGGCCGAAGGCTCCGGCGAAAGCTGCACCGGCAACCCGGTTGCGGGATCAAGGACCGTACTGCCCTGCAAAACTACGACGCGCATACTCCTTGCTGTTTTACTCTTCGATGGCCGAAGCGGCTCGGGTTATCTGGTCAACGACCTCTTCGACGCTCATCGCCTCCGAAAGCTGATGCTGACCTATCGCAACCCGTTTCAATGATTTGAGATAGCCGCCGACGCCGAGCAGTTCGCCCAGTTCATGAGCGATCACCCGGATGTAAGCGCCCTTGGAGACATGGATGAAAAAATTGACATAGGGCAGCTCGATACCGGTGATCTCGAACCGATGAACCTCGATCCGTCGCGCCTTGCGCTCCCGCACCTCGTGGCCCTGCCGCGCCAGCTCGTAGAGCCGCTTGCCGTTGTGCCAGACCGCCGAGTGCATCGGTGGCTGCTGCATTTGCTCGCCAATCATCGAAGCGGCGGCGGCGCGGATGGCCGTTTCGTCGAGCGCGGACACATCGCGGAGGTCGTACTCCTCGGTCTCCGTATCGTGGCTCACGGTTTTCGCTCCGAGCCTGATCGTGCCTTCGTAAGCCTTGTCGAGCAGTTCGAGTGACGAGATGGTCTTGGTCTTGCGCCCCGTGGCGAGAATCAAAAGGCCGGTCGCCCTTGGGTCGAGCGTGCCACAGTGACCCACCTTGCGCTTCGCGCCGTTGCGCTTGTACGCGCCGCGAATCTTGGCCACCACGTCGAACGAGGTCCAGCCAAGCGGCTTGTCAACCAGCAGGTAATCGCCCTCTTCGCTGAGGACGGAAGCGCGACCCTGTTCGATCATCGTACTCCAGATTCCGGACAGTGCGGGTTACTGCTGCTCTTCATCACGGGCAGGCTTGACCGATTTGAGCAATTGCTCGATCCGGTTAGCCTGCTCGAAGAGGCGGTCTTCGTAGAACTCCAGCTCAGGAATCCGCCGGAACTGGTGGCGAATCCGCGAAGAGAGCGTTTTGCGGATCATCTTGTTTTCGGCGTGAAGGTACTCCATCACCTCGGTGCGCTGGGCCTCGGAGCCGATGACCGAAACATAGACTCTGGCGATGCCAAGGTCGGCGGTGATCCGCACCTCGGTTACGGTGGCCAGCGGGCCGCTGCGGGGCAGCTCCTTCTCAAAAATCGCGCTCAGCTCCCGCTGCAACAGCGAGGCGACTTTTTCGGTTCGTATCGACATCGATGCCCTCCTTCCGGTTGCTCAGAGTTTGCGTTTTTTCTCGACGATCTTGTAGGCCTCGATCACGTCACCGACCTTGATATCGTCGTAGTTCTTCAGGCTGACGCCGCACTCGTAACCGGCATCGACCTCCTTGACGTCATCCTTGAAGCGCTTGAGCGAGTCGAGCTGGCCGTCGAAAATCTGTACACCGTCGCGCAACAGGCGCACCTTCGCGTCGCG
Organism: Chlorobaculum sp. 24CR; assembly: GCF_004118635.1. Lineage (GTDB taxonomy): Bacteria > Bacteroidota > Chlorobiia > Chlorobiales > Chlorobiaceae > Chlorobaculum. The sequence goes on from NZ_SDGU01000009.1 coordinate 120,457, forward strand.
CGGCACCTTGCCTTCCAGCACGTACGCACCGCCGACATTGCCCACCTTGGGCACGCGGAAGACCTGGCGGATTTCAATCGAACCGAGACTCTCCTCGTGCAGTTCGGGCGACAGCATACCTTCGAGCGCCTTCTCCACATCTTCGAGCACGTGGTAGATAACGCTGTAGAAACGCACGTCGAGATCCTCCTTCTCGGCAAGCCTCTTGGCGTTGACGTTCGGGCGCACCCTGAAGCCGATGATGATCGCATCCGAAGCGGCGGCAAGCAACACGTCAGTTTCGGTGATCTGACCCACGCCCTGGTGAATGATCTGCACCTTCACCTCTTCGTTGTGAATCTTCATCAGGCCGTCGGCGAGCGCCTGGATCGAGCCGTCGGTATCGGCTTTGATGATGACGCTGAGCTCCTTCTTGAGGCCCTCCTTGATCTGGCGGGCGATGCTGTCGAGCTTGACGCGCGTACTGCGGCGGAACTCGTGCTCGCGCTTGATGATCTGGCGTTTCTGCGCCAGGTCGCGGGCATCGCGGTCGGAAGCCATGACGGTCAGTGCGTCGCCGGACTGCGGCATATCCTCGAAACCGAGTACGCGCACCGGCGTGGAGGGACCCGCCACATGAATGCGCTTGCCGCGCTCGTCCATGAGCGCCCTGACCTTGCCCAGCGAGTTGCCGGCCACGAACGGATCGCCAACCTTCAGGAAGCCGCGCTGCACCAGCACGGTCGAAACCACGCCCTTGCCCTTGTCGAGCTCGGACTCGACGATGATGCCGCTGGCGGGAATCTCTCTCGAATAGTTGCCTTTCAGCTCGCGGATATCAGCCTCGGTGAGCACCTTCTCCATCAGCTCGCTGATGCCGATGCCCTTCTTGGCCGAAATCTCCTGGCACTGGTTCTCGCCGCCCCAGTCCTCGACCAGCACGCCCGCTTCGGAGAGCTGCGTCTTGATCTTTTCGACGTTGGCTTCGGGCTTGTCGATCTTGTTGAGCGCCACGACGATGGGCACGCCGGCAGCTTTGGAGTGGTTGATCGCCTCGATGGTCTGCGGCATGACACTGTCGTCGGCGGCCACGACGAGGATGACGATGTCAGTCACCTGCGCGCCGCGAGCACGCATGGCGGTGAACGCCTCGTGACCCGGCGTGTCGAGAAAGGTGATGTGGCGTCCGCCATCGAGCGATACTTCGTACGCGCCGATGTGCTGGGTGATGCCGCCCGATTCGCCCGCAACCACGTTGCTCCGGCGGATGTAGTCGAGCAGCGAGGTCTTGCCGTGATCGACATGGCCCATGATGGTCACCACCGGCGGGCGGGTCTCCATATCTTCCGATTCGTCAACCTGCTCCACGGTCGTGGTCGCCTCGACCTCCGTGGTGAACTCGATGTCGAAACCGAATTCGAGCGCGATCAGCTCGATGCTCTCCTTGTCGAGACGCTGGTTGATGGTCACGAACTTGCCGAGCGTGAAGCACTTCTGGATAATCTCTTTGGCGGTCAACCCCATCAGTTCGGCAAGCTCGTGCGGCGAGGCGTACTCGGTGACGCGGATAAGGCTCCTTTCGGCCTCGCGCATCGCCTCGGCCTCCTCGTACTCGCGCTCGCGCTCCATGCGACGCATCTTGCGGAACTTCTGGCGGGAACCAGTCGAACTGCTGTCGTCCATGCCACTGATGGTGCTCTTGATATTCTTGGAGATGACCTTATCGTCAACCTCGACCTTCTTTTTCTTCTTGCCCTTCTTTTTCTTGCTGTCGGCGGCATCACTGCCTCCGGTCGAAGTCCCGCCCTCTCCCGCTGGTTTGGCAGCTTTTTTCTTGGCGGCCTCCTCTGCGCCAGCGGCTGGAGAAGAGGCGTTTTCAAACTCTCCCTTCAGTTCGGCGGCATTCTCCTTGAAGCTCTTCTTGCGAGACTTCTTCTTCCTGTCGGAGCCACTCGACACATCGATGGTGCCGAGCACCGTCAGGCCGCCGATCTTTTGCGGCGCTTCGTAGGTCTTCATCGATTCGGGCAGGGTCTGCACCAGGAACTGGGAGGGAGCCTCAACAGGCTCCGGAACAGCGGCGGCCTCCGGAACGGGCGGTTCTTCGGCGACAACAGGCTGCGCCTCGGCCACAGGCTCGACGGGCGGCTCGGCGGGCGCTGATTCTTTGGCGACCGGCTCGACGGCAACGGGTTCCGGCTGTGGCGGCGCGGGAGCGACCGGAGGGGCGGCGGGCGGCTCGGCGGCGACAGGCCTGGCGACGGCTTCCGGAGGAACCTCGATTCTGAGTTCAGGCACGGGCGCGACAGGCGCTGGCGGCGGGACGCTGCTCAGGCTCTCTTTGAGCTGCTGCTCCTTCTCGTACGCTTTGCGCGACTGCTCTTCGAGCCTGGTCAGGCGCTTCTGCTTTTCAGCCCTGATCTTGCGGGTCTCATCGACCTGCTTTTTCTCCTGGCTGAAGTTGCCGAAAATCATGTCGCGCATCTCCTCCTCCACCATTGAAGAGGTGGACGCTACCTTGCCTCCCTCCTGCTTGACAAAGTGCAGCACCTCCTGGGGACTGACTTGCAGCTCCCTGGCAATATCACTGATTCGGAATCTTCTTTGCTTTTCCTCGATAGCCATTGGCCTCTCCTGGATGATTATCCTCTTGCCGGAATTCCGCCACAATCCGCCGCCCTGACGCCTGTCTGGAAATCCCGTGGTAATTCTCAGTTTGTTTCTTCGTCCGGGCGCTCTTCGGAATTCAGGCTCTCACCCGTATCGATGTTCTCGCCCATGTCCATGGCGTCGCCCGTATCGATGTTCTCGCCCATGTCCAAGCTCTCGCCCATGAGCAACCGTTCGCGACTATCGTCGAGCAGCGACTTCAGATCCTCCTCGCTGAACTGCTCGCGAACCGTGCGGTAAATGGTTTCGGCAATCTTCTTCCAGTAGCGCTTTTCGTCGTCGGTAATCCGGCGCTCCCGAGGCTTTACCGGTTTGCGCCCCTTGTTGAAAACAAACAGCTCTTCGGTTTTCGGCGCGCCGACCAGCGCCTCCTCGATCTTTTCGACGCCCCCCTGCAAAATCTTTTTCGCTGTGTCGAGCCCGCCGTCGAGCAACTGGTAGATCATGTCGTCGCCGAACTCCTCGCGGAACTCGATGATGTCGATGTCGTTCGGATCTTCGAGCGACTTGTCGATCACGTCGCGATAGACGTCGATTTCGTAACCGGTCAGCTTTTCAGCCAGATGAATGTTGTTGCCGTTCTTGCCGATAGCGTACTTGATCTGGTCTGGCTTGAGCATGACGCGCGCCTTGCGGGTCTTCATGTCGGCGTGTACGGTCATCGGGTCGATCTTGGCCGGCTGGAGCGCACGAGCGATGAACACCTGCGGCTCGTCGGTGTAGTAGATGACGTCAATATTCTCGTTGTTCAGCTCCTTGACGATGCTCTGGATGCGCTTGCCGCGATAGCCGACCGTCGCGCCGACCGGGTCGATGCGCGAGCTGGTCGATTCGACGGCCACTTTGGCTCGCTCGCCCGGTACGCGAGCGATGCCCTTGATGACGATCAAGCCGTCGAGAATCTCCGGAACCTCGCTTTCAAAAAGCTTGTAAAGAAAGCGGTCGTCAACGCGCGAAACAATCACCTTCATGCCGCCGTCCGGTTTTTCGCGCTCCTCGACCGTGCCGTCGTCGTTGCGCAACTTGACCTTTTCGCGCTCGATGCGCTTGACGTAAAGCTTCATGCGCGGCGTGCGGCGCGGATTGTCCTTCTTCATCATCTCCGACTTCGGCAGCACCAGCTCGACGCGGTGATCCTTGGAGGTGTTGTAGGTGAAGATCACCTCGTTCGAGCGCACCTGATAGACCTCTCCGGCCACCACCTCGCCCACCTTTTCGAGGCAGTCCTCGTAAACGGCCAGACGCTCCAGGTCGCGCACCTTTTTCTGCACCGACTGCTTGATGATCTGTATCGACTTGCGGGTCAGGTAATCGTCGAGCTTGATCGGCCCTTCTTCGTAATAGTCGCCAAGTTCGAGCGAATCATCGATCTTGCGAACCTCGTTGATATCGATTTCGATGGTCGGAAGATCGACGTCATCGACAATTTTTTTCAGAATATAGACCTCGAAATCGCCGCGCTCCGGATTGATGAAAATATTGGACTCCACCTCTGGATCGTAATCTTTCCTGAGCTGTTTCTGGATGATCTCCTTGAGCAGGTCGGCAATGTCCATCTTGACCGCGGCGCTTTCGGAGCGCTTGTCCAGAAAGATCTTCGACTGCTCGATTTCACCGAAAGCGCTCGCAATCTGCGCTTTCTGATCCTGAGTTTCACCCTTTAGCTGCTTTCTTGGCATCGCTGTGTGATCTTTATTTGTAATAAAATAGTCTGCGATTCGTTCTTGCACTTCACGGAACCAGGACTTACAAACCGGTCTGCACGACCGCCTTGACGACGTCGGCAAGGCGAAGCGTCACCGGCGCTTCGCCGGCGCTTCTCTTTTTGCGGCCCTCTTTGACAGCCTCGATGGTGATCGACGGCGCCTCCTCCTCCCCAGCACCGACGGCAGCTTCGAGCAGGCGGCCCGTAATCTCTTTAGGCTGAGCCTCCCCGTCCAGGTAATTGACCCGTATCAAACGTCCCAGATGTCGCAGGTACTGGCGCTGAACCTTGACTGGCTCGCCAATGCCGGGTGACGAGACCATGAGATCGAAATCTCCTTCCGCCAGCATGATATTGTCTTGGCAAACCTCCAGACGCGCCCTGATGGCGCGGCTCAACTTCGCGCACTGACCGATGCTGACGCCTTTGTCGGTATCGACGGTCAGCTCTATTTTTCTGCCGCCAGCGCGAATGACGGCTTCGACAACGTACATCTCGTCGCCGGTTGCGGCAGCAAGGTCGGCGATCGACTCGCCAATCGCCTTGTGTATCAACTCATCCATCATCGCGTTCATCAACTCGAATTTCCGAAAACAAAAAAGTGGGGATACCCCACTTTCAGAAACTTTGCTTCTAACAGGCCAGTGCTCCAGTGAGCCACAATGTACAAAAAAAGCGCGCACATGTCAAACAGCTATCTCGCAATCGGCGCGCTTTACTCCTTTTGTTTGATCTGGCTGTCGATCACCTCGTACTCCGCCTCCTCGACCTGCGCGCGGCTGCCGGAAGAGGAAAAGGTCGAAGAGCCACTGGCGCGTCGTTCGCTCTGATTGCCACCAATAAAAGTGGTGAAACGAAAGATCCGTCCCACAAGCCGCAAGGCCAGCCACAGAGCGATGAGAAGAAGTATGAATTTCAGCATAATGTTGTATCAAAAGAAAAATGACGAAGACTGGTCATCGCGAGCCATCCCGACTTGTCGGGACGTGGCGATCCACTTGCATTCAGGCGGGCTTTAGCCCGTCGGACATTCGGTTGTCTTACATTCAAATTGCCCTGGCTTTCAAGCCGGGGAGAGCCAGTCATAAAAAATATCCGGGCTTTAGCCCAATCTCTTGCCGCCTGTTTCCACCAATATCTTTGCTGTGTGCCTGCACTGGCTCCGCATGGATTGCCGCGTCGCGTTGCTTCTCGCAATGAACAGACTGATGAAGAGGACGGGCACAAGACCCGTCCCTACAGTCGAAAATGATTGGTTTTTGTCTGGATAATCATGTTCAATATCCGTGTGCAGTGACATCGACAAAACTTTCCCGGAGATCTTACCACTCGCCAAGCAGCTCGACGAGGCGGCTTTTGTCGATCCGGTGTTTGAAGGCCACCTGGCCATCGACAAGGATAACCGGAATGTCGAGGCCGTAGCGTTCGACGAGATCGGCGCTGCCGGAAATATCGCACTTTTCGATCTCGAACGGAATCTGCCTCCTCGCCTCGTCGAGCACTTCGAGCGCCGCGTCGCAGAGGCAGCACTCCGGCTTGCCGTAAATCGTGACCCGAGGCTTCACGGCCTCTGCGACTCCCGCGCCGCCGGTTCGCGCAGCACTTCGATGATGGCGTCGAGATCGAGCGCGGTCTGCTCGGAGGTCTCGAGATTCTTGAGCGCATAGACGCCCGACTCGAACTCCGACTGGCCGACGAAGAGCGCATAGGCTGAACCGATGCGGTTGGCGTCGCGCATCTGCGCCTTCATGCTCCTTCCGGCCAGATCGATCTCCGTCTGAATGCCCGCCTTGCGCAGCCGGAAAGCGACCTGCATGGCATGGCTGGCAAGCTCCTGCTGTTGTATGACGACAGAAACGAGCGGACCGTGCGGATTGAGCGTTGCGAACAACCCTTGCTTCTCCATGACGATCATGAGCCGCTCCATGCCGACGGCGAACCCGACCGCCGGAAGATCGTGCGGCGATCCGAGTTCACGCGCCAGGCCGTCGTAGCGCCCGCCGCCGCCGATGGCGTCCTGCGCGCCAAGCTCGGAGCTGGTCACCTCGAACGCCGCGTGGCAATAATAATCGAGTCCGCGCACCAGCAGATGGTCGATGTCGTAGGCGATGCCCCGGTCGTCAAGGTAAGCGAGCACCGCTTCAAACTCCGCCACCGCCTCCGGCTTGAGCGAAGCGTAGAGCCTCGGCGCTCCGGCGATCATCTCCTTCAGCGCGGGATTTTTGGAGTCGAGGATGCGCAGCGGGTTCTTTTCGAGCCGCTCCTTCGACGGCTCGTCGAGCTCCGACTCGTAGGGCTGGAAGTAGGCCCGGAGCGCCTCGCGGTAGCGGGCGCGGTCATCGAGGTCGCCGAGCGAGTTGATGCGCAGCCGCAAGCCGTGCAGGCCGAGCGTGTCGAACACCTGCATCATGAAGGTCAGCGCCTCCGACACCGCCGCCGGGCTGGAGACGCCGAGCAGCTCCGCGCCGAACTGCGTGAACTGGCGCTGGCGTCCGGCCTGCGGACGCTCCTTGCGGAACAGATCGCTGATGTACCAGAGCTTGTGCACCGGCGACTGCGAGAGGAGATTCTTCTGCAAGCAGGCGCGCATCACCCCGGCGGTCATCTCCGGACGGAGCGTCAGGGAGCGTCCGTTGGGGTCGGGAAGAAAGGTGAACATCTCCTTGCCAACAATGTCGGTGGTCGCGCCGATACCCCGCTGGAACAGCTCGGTATATTCGAAGGCAGGCGTGCGGATTTCGCTGAATCCGTACAGCGCGGCCACCGAGTGAACAACCCTCTCGACATGGTGCCATCTTGAAATCTCATCAGGGAAAATATCTCTTGTCCCTTTCACTGCCTGAAACTGCGTCATAGCTGCCTTGCGGTCGTCAATATTAAATCTGGGGTAAATCCTTCTCCTCTTCGCGGAAAAGGTCGAGAACGTCGCCGGGCGTCGTCGCTTCGATGAGCTTGCGACGCACGTCGTCGCGCCCGGCGAGCCGGGTGATGCGTCCGAGCAGCTTGAGGTGCTCGGCGAGCATGGTCTCGGGCGTGGCGAGCAGAAAGACGATCTTGACCGGCTGGTTGTCGATCGACTCGAAATCCACCTCACCCGAAAGCGTCACCAGCGCCAGCACCGGTTCGCTCACGGCGGAGGTCTTGGCGTGAGGCAACCCGATGTTCTTGCCAATACCCGTGGACATTTCTCGCTCCCGCTTTCGGACATCCTCGGCAAGCTGTTTGACATCCCTGACCTTGTCATGACCGGCCACCATGGTGAGCAATGTATCGATCACCTCTTCCTTGGAGCTGGAGTCGAGATTCAGGTTGATGTGCTTTTCTGTAAGAAGGGCTTCTATTTTCATGATCGATAACAGCATTGCAGAGTGTGGATGCAAGATCGTGAAACCAGGTTCGCCTGAGCGTTTCGCGGCTTGTCGCCGGAGCGGAAACGGGAAAAACCCGCGAGCAGTCCGGCTGCCGCAGGTGATCGACACAGGATTCCGGAAACCCGGAGAGCACGATACCGTCAAACAGAGGTGAACCTCTGAAAAACAGAACCGGAATATAAGAAAAACATTCGTTTCCGCCCCGGTTTCAATCGGGGAAAGATCACCAGTGATGAACGAGAAAATAGAGTAGCGGAGCCACGAACATCACCGTGTCGAAGCGGTCGAGCACGCCGCCGTGCCCAGGAATGAGGCCCGACGAGTCCTTGACCCCGGCATCGCGCTTGAACATCGATTCGAGCAGGTCGCCGGCGGGCGCGACCGCGCCGATCAACAGGCCCGCCGGTATGGCCCGCCCGTCGGGACAGCCTGAGATGCAGGTCGAGCAGAGCCACGCCGCAAGCGCGCTTCCGGCAATGCCGAAAAGGTACCCCTCCCAGGTTTTTTTCGGGCTGATGCGAGGGAAAAGCTTCTTTTTGATGAACCTGCCGCCGAGGCCGCGTCCACCGAAATAGGCGAAAATATCTGCCCCCCAGACGCACAAAAACAAAAGCAGCACCAGCGCCTGGCCGGAACCCGCGCCGGTGGCGTCCGACAAACGGAGCCGGAGCAATGCCCCAAAACTCAGGTTCACGTACAAAAGACCGACAAGCGTCGCGCCGAGGTTCATGAACTGTGAACCCTGGTTTCGCCAGATTTCAAGCACATACAGAAACATGACCACGGCGACAATCGCCTCCCAGTAAGCGATGAAGCCGTAATAAAAATCGAGCTGGATGAACGCGGTCAGCGGCAAGAGAATAGCGATCGACGGAGGATGCGCCCGGTGCGCGGCCAGACGCCAGAACTCCCAGGTCGCCATCAGGCTGAGCGCGAGCACCAGTCCGAGAAAGTACGGGCCGCCTTGCATATTGAGCCAGAGCAGCAGCGGAATGCCCGCGATGGCGACCGCCACTCTCTGCGAGAGATTGCTTGGCATCGGAAAAAAAGAGGTCAGCGATGCCCGCCAGGCATCGGGTTATCGGCATCCTGCAATGCCGGCTTCACCGGAAAATGCCGGATCAGCAGAAAAAATAGAGACAACGAAACCGCCACCAAAACCCACCACGGCCACCAGACAAGCACTCCGGAAACCGCGTCAGCAGCGCCGCCTGAATCGACGCCGGTTTTCAGCAGAACCAGCGCAGCCAGATTGTTCGCGCCGTGAGCGGCAGCAGGGGCGAGAAGGTTGTCAGATTTCAGGTAAATATAGCCAATATACCACCCAAGCAAAGTCAGGGGCACGAAATTGAACCACGCCATGTGGAACAGCGCAAACACCGCTCCGGTCAGGAGCACCGCTCTTTTTGGGGACAGACTCAGGGCGAGACCTTTCTGGATGTAGCCGCGGAAAAACAGCTCCTCGCAGAACGCCGGAGTGAGCACAAGCACCAGAATCGACAGAAGCAACCCCTCCATCGATGCGCCACCAGCCAGCGTTCTGAGCAAAAGATCGAGTGCCGCCTGATCCTGCACGATTTTTTTACCGGCGCTTCCGAACCAGGGAAGCAGCAGGCTCTGCAACTCAAGGATGGTGTAGAGCGCGGGTTGCAGCAAGAGCATTCCGGCTCCGGCCATCAGGGCCGGGCGAAGGCCGTCCCGCTTGCCGATTCCCAGCCAGTCGAGCGTCGCCCTGCCGAACAGTCCGCCGCCGCTGAAGCGGCTCACCAGCCAGAAAACCGGCAGCGCGAGCACGGCAACCTGCCCGAAAGCCTGAGCCAGCAGAAGCTTCGAGACGACCGGAGCCGTCGCCCCCCGAAACCCTTCGCCCAGAGAGACGCCGCCGGTCGCCAGCAAGGTGAGCAGCGAACCGGCAATCGGATAGACGGCAAGAACGGAGAGCAACACCAGCGCAATATCCAAAAAAGCCGGATGCCGGTGCTGTTTCGAGTCTTCAGTGAAATTCATGCAGCGCGGTTCAGCAGTTGGTGATTGATTGCTTTCATGGCAGGCGGAAAGATACCCTATTTTCGTAAGAGTGGACAATGAACAAACATGGCCAGCGTTTTCATCCTGAATGAAACGCTTTTTTTACCAAAAAGCTGATTATCTTCAGAGGCATAAACGCATTCCCTACGCTGCTCAACCTCCAAGGAGTGCGCCTGTTCCCGATAACCACCCGGCAAACGGGTATCAATTCATACCTCCCGCATGAAAATTCTCGTTACCGGCTCCGCCGGATTCATCGGTTTCCATCTTTGCGAACGCCTCGCTTCAAGGGGTGACGAAGTGGTCGGCATCGACAACATCAACGACTACTACGACCAGCGGGTCAAGTATGGACGACTCGCCTACTCAGGCATCGAGGAGTCCGCTATCGAATACGGCAAGCCGGTACAGTCATCGAAATATCCCGACTACCGCTTCGTCAAGCTCAATCTCGAAGACAAGGAGGGCATCGACAATCTGTTCAAAACGGAAAAATTCGACGCGCTCTGCAATCTGGCCGCCCAGGCCGGCGTCCGCTACTCCCTGACGAATCCCGGCTCCTACGTCAACTCGAACATCGTCGGCTTCGTGAACCTTCTGGAGGCGGCCCGCCACAACAGCCTCGGCAACTTCTGCTATGCCTCAAGCTCGTCGGTTTACGGCCTGAACGAACACCAGCCCTTCTCGGTGCACGACAACGTCGATCACCCGGTCAGCCTCTACGCGGCAAGCAAGAAATCCAACGAACTGATGGCCCACACCTACAGCCACCTGTTCGGCATCCCAACCACCGGCCTGCGCTTCTTCACGGTTTACGGCCCTTGGGGACGGCCCGACATGGCGCTCTTCCTCTTCACCAAGGCCGCGCTCGAAGGCCGACCGATCGACGTTTTCAACTACGGCAACATGCAGCGCGACTTCACCTACATCGACGACATCGTCGAGGGGGTCGTGCGGGTGCTCGACCATCCGGCCCAGCCGAACCCCGACTGGAGCGGAGCCGCGCCCGATCCCGGCTCGTCATCCGCGCCGTACCGCGTTTACAACATCGGCAACAACCAGCCGGTCAAACTGATGGATTATATCACGGCCATCGAAAAGGCGCTCGGAAAAACCATCGAAAAGAATCTGTTGCCCATGCAGCCGGGCGACGTTCCTTCGACCTACGCCGATGTGAGCGATCTGGTCAAAGACCTCGGCTACAAACCCGAAACAACGGTACAGGAGGGCGTCAACCGCTTCATCGCCTGGTACCGTGAATTCTTCAAGGTCTGAGCGGTCGCAAACAGCCCGTAGCCGGATATGAAAATAAAGCCGAGGCCGGAGCAACTGAAACTCCGGCCTCGGCTTTACCCTTTTGTCATCTCGGCGAAAAACCGGATGGCTCCCGCGTTCATGCCGAAGTCTTCGCAATCTTCGTCTCGACCGACAGCAACCGGTACAGCAGCACCAGCACCATGGCAGCGCCAAAAAAGAGGTACGATTGCAGGAAGTTCAGGTAAGTATTGGCGAACTGGTCTGTAAAACTGTCAAGCTTCTGGCTCACAAGGAAATAGGAAACCAGCAGATACGCCTCCGTCCACTTGCCAAACGGCCTGCGAGCAATGGCCGCAGGAATAAGCACCGCGAATATCGGCAGCACTATCCCGTAATGATGCTCCCACGCCACCGGAGAGGCAATGGTGACACTGAGGAAGATCAGCGCCAGATCGAGAAGCTGTGGTTTCTGCCGCACCCGCCAGAGCAAAGCAAATCCGAGAATGATGACCGAGCTGACAAGCGTTGTGTAATAAACTGCCGGATTGTAAGCAGGAAAGCTATCTTCCAGCCATTCGAGGTTGTTCCCGTTGAATAGCAACCGGTTCATCACGCCATTCACCGACTGGTTCGGAAAAAAGCTCTCACCCCTCCGGCTGATAAATCGCAGAACATCGAGATACCCGACAACATTATTGAATCCATACTCCAGCACCGAAACAACTTGCAACAGGCCTGCCGTGACCAGCAGGAAAACGGAAAACTTCCACTCTTTCCTGAAAGCCGCCCACAGCAGCACAACCGCATATTGAGGCTTGATGGAGCAACAGAGACCAATCAGAAAACCGGCAAGAATTTTACGATCTTTGCTCCATGCAATCAGGGCGGCTGCCGTCAGACAGGTGAGCAAAGTCTGAATCTGACCAAGATAGCAAGACCTGGTCAGAGGATAAAACAGAAAGACCGACGCAAAACTTATCAGCAACAATGGGAAACGGAACTGTTTCCTGCTATCGAGGCCACTCCGCACGCCCTGTTCACCATAGCGAGAGGCTGTGTCGAAAAGCAGATAATAGATCATGAAGCCCATAGCGATCAGGCCGATCCAGGAGAGCCGGTTCAGCACGATAGAGACGGAACTCCAGTCTGCGGAAAACACTCGCTGGGGAAAATCAACAAGGAGCAAAGAGCTCAGCGGATACTGGAACTTTATCTTGTCCGTAAAAAAAACGCGCTCAAAAAGTGACACTGGATTCTGCGGATCAGCCCTCAGTCTGTTCAGTGCTTCAAACATGACACCCCACGAATCGTCACCGCTTTTGAACCCCAGCACATTCAGCGTCTGGAGCATATATCCCGCCGTCGTGTTCTCCGGCTGATGGAACCAGACAGCCAGCATAGCACTGACCAGCACAGCACTGACCAGCATCGTCAGCAACAGCAGATAGCTCCGGTTGAGCAGAGAATGTTCCCTGTACTTTTTCAGCCTGAACCCGTCAGGAGCACTGTCCGAAAACAAATACAGGAACAGAACCGCCGACAGCACAGCCAGAATAAGAATCGACACCATGATATTCACGGAAATTATTTTATTGTTACCAAGCCTTTTTCCACCAGAATATTACTGAAGAGCACCCGGAAAAACTGATTATTGAGCTGAATTCTCTGTCTGGATTGTTCAGGGAATTTGCTTGAGACTGACAATATTCAACCACGCTCAGACAGATTTCATCCTTTAACGCCAACCGTTGCGGACAATCAGCAAGCAGGCCCTGCTTTTTTTATAAAGCGGACAACTATCAGCTTCACCTTGCACCGATTTCAGATACAGCCCATGAGAAACAACAGTGAATTGAACGATGTACCCCTCGACAAAAATTTTCCCGGCACGGCGCGAAAAATCGTTTTGCTTCTGCTGGTGGTAGCAATCGGCTGGTACCTGTCCAAAACCTACTCGCCACGCTTGTTAAATGATTTCCCTGCCTATTATGACGCGGGTCGTGCCGTGCTGGATGGCCGAATAGGCGACTTGTATTTAAGCAAATCCACCTTCACCAACCTTCCGGTTCTCAGCCTCTTCTGCGTGCCTCCAGCCATGTTCGGGTATAGCACTGCATGGCACATCCTGTGGTGGATTTGCATCGTTGCTTTCGCAAGCACATTGCTGCTACTTGTCAAAACTGCCCAGTCACGAATGCCATCGGATGCAGGAGCGGCACTCCTTCCCGCACTGATTTTTCTTGCTTATGCTCCGCTTATGTACCGCTGCCTCGATCTTGGACAGACCACGCCACTGGCCGTCCTGCTCCTGGCTATCTGCATATTTTTGCTGCTGCGAAAACAAAATATCGGCGCGGGCATCGCACTCGGCGCTTTGTGCGCTCTCAAAATACCACCGCTGCTGCTGCTGGTAGTGTTTGCTGCGCGACGGCGCTGGACGACGGTAGCTACTTCGGTTGCCGTGCTTCTCCTCGCAGTATTGGCTTCTTGGCTCTGGGTCGGCACAGAAATCATGAGTCAATATGCTGAACGCATTTTCGGTGCAAACACCCATGGAGGTCTGGCCGTATTCAACAATCAAAGCCTCGATGGTTTGTGGATGCGTGCGTTCAGCAGCGCTGGCCTGACCGACTGGACGCCTTCACCACGGCCACAAGCCGCTGTTGTTGCTCTCTTTCTCTCGTTACTGGCTGTATCCATGGGTGTCGTATTTGCCGGATGGAGATTCTTCAATGTAGCACCTGCGAGCATCAAGCGCACAGGTGATCCAGAAACTGTCGAACTTGAAGTGATTCTGGCAGCGGCACTTATGGTTCTTGTTCTGCCCGTAACCTGGACGAACTACTTCCTGTTCCTGTCGGTACCCTTCGCGCTATTCCCGATCTGGTGGCGAAGGAGTAATTTGCCCTACTACCGGATTGCAACAGCAGTGCTGATCGTTGGCGTTTTACTGACCGCATGGCCACATGTGCATGAAAACGAATACTATTTCGCCCGCGAGACGCTCTTTTCACTCAGACTCATTCTTGCCGGACGCACCGTCGGCGCGCTTCTGCTGCTCGGCCTTTGCTTGGCTGGCATGAAACTTTGGACAAAATCCCGAACGAAAGAAGCGACTCCCGGACAATCAGATTAAACAGCCATGTCGCCCCTGCGATTTAGCGTACTTCGTACAGAACGTAACAGGGCGTCCGTTTCAACAGCTCGCAGGAGATCGGAACGCTTGCCTTTGGATCATGCAAAAGCAGGTAACGGATGCCGTGCGCCTTGGCGTATGCCACCATCTCTTTGGGTGTATGCAGGGCAGAGACCTCGCGGAATCGTGTTGACCACTGCCGGTAAAAGGATGGGTACCACATAACCGCGCCGCCCTGCCTCCACGACACCCAGACTTTCCGGCGCGCCTGCAACTGGAAATAGTCGGTATGGTCGATGTCATCGAGCGGCAGCAAAAACGGGCCGTGAAGACTGCTGTTCCGGATCCAGGACACCATTTCCGTCCAGCTTCGCCTTACGGGATATTTTCGATTGGCGTACAGTTTTTCCTCGAAAATATCCTTATAACAGCTCATGGCCACCATGAAGCACAGCAAGAGAAGCGCCACTGGACCGCCGACGCTCACGTGACGATAACGTCCGAACGCCAAAAGTGCTGAAACCCCAAGAATTACGGCAAGCTTCCCCGCCTGTATCAAGATGAACGGATATGGAGGAATAGGTGAAAACAGCGCCAACACGCAAAGCGCCAGGCAGACAAACGCAAGCGGGCGGCGCCACGCCCTGACCCACCGAAAAATTCCCGACCGGTCAAAACGGGTAACAACACCATCTCCGGGCAATGCCAGAAGCATCGAAGCGAGAAGCACGATCATGCCGATGAGCCTCACAGGCAACAGCGCAAGAGAGAGCAACACGACCGCCCCGATGGTTCGCATCGCCAGCTCCTCCTTGTTCAGCAACAGCCTCACCCCCGCCAAAACGATCACCACCGTCGCCAGCGCCTGCCCGAGACCCGCCGCGCGGATCAGGTGCAGATTGAAAACGAAGCGGTTATTGACGAGATAAGGCAGCGGAATGCCGACGAGCAGCAGCAACAAAGCGCCAAGCTGAATAGCGATCCAGAAGCGGCTGTTCGGCAGATGCCTGGAGGCCAGAAGACCGGAACCGACCAGCATGAAATGCTTCAGCACCAGCATCCGGTCAACCGACTCAAGCAGAAAGTGCACCTTGCAGTACGTGCGGATATAGTCGATGTAGCTGAAATCGACCTTTTGGTGCTTGCCGTTAACGATGAAATAGATCCAGAGCGCCACCGGCAAGGCAAACAACAAGAACCCGCCTGCGGCTTTCAGGAACGCCTTCACGGAAAGCGGCCGCTTCACCAGGAGCAGCGCCACCGTATTCATGACCAGAAGCCAGATGCCGACGAAAGCGTTGATCGAAAACGCAATCCCCACCATCGCATAGGCCAGAGCGATCCGGTCTTTGCAGAGCAACCCCACGGAGAGAAACACGAACACCCAGGTCAGCTCGGTTTGCGTGAAAAATGGCACGAACATGTCGTGGTCTCCGATGATGGAGCTGCCTTGCAGCAAGGGCGTCAGCGCCAGCACGGTCATGGCCAGCAGCAGTTCGACCGGCTTCCGGAATCCGGCGGCTCTCGACAGATAGACCAGTCCCGCAAACCCGGCAATCTTGCTCGCCAGGCTTACGAAGTAAAATACCTGCCGGACATTCTCCTCGGTGGTAAAAGCCCTCATGATCGGCAAAACGATCGACGTAAAATTATTGAGCGTTGCGTAAAACGCATCGTTGCGGAACTCAGGTAACTCAGAAAGCTTCAGTATATACGGAAGGTGAAAGATGTTGTTGTAGATGCCGAACTGAAACCCGACCAGCATACTCACCACGTAGCCAAATACCAGCGGAATCAGCACATAGCTGACGATGTTCCATATCTTTTCAGGCATACGGCCGTTGAAACCATCTTTCATGCTAACACACATCAGGAATTACGGCAATATCCGAAAGGCACGCCAATGCTTTTCGGTGATACCGGGAATTCGATTGAAAAAAACTGAAGCGTTCGTGAAAAGCGGCAAGATCAGGGGAAAAGCAGACGGCCCGGCTACCAGTCGCAACATCAACGTCAACCGGCAAAATCCAGAGAGCAGCGAACGGCGACGTCAAAAGCGAATGGTCAAAACGGCTTCGACGGGCGGCGCAAAAACACTCAATGACACCAGGCATCAGCATCCGGATCAGGATCAGGAGTTCGAGATAAACCAGATGCCGAGGCAGATCATGCCGATACCGACGCCCCTTGACCATGTCAAGTGTTCGCCAAGCATGGCGCCAACCGCCGCCGTCACCACAAAGCCAATTCCCACAAGAGGATACGCCTTGCTCACGTCCCATTTCGAGAGCACCCACAGCCAGACCACCGCGCCGATTCCGTAAAGCAGGAAGCCGCCAACCACGAACTTGTCAGTCAGAACCGTCAACAGGGTCTTCGTCGAGAATGGCTGCTGCATCGCCGTTTTGACGGCATCTGCCGACATGCCCGCCTTGAGCGAAAATTGCGCAGCCGCTGAAATCAGGATACTGCAAAGCGCAACGATAAAGGTACTCATGGGAGGAAATTGACCGAAATGAAACGGGCCAAGAACGTTACGACAATCATGAACAGCACGATGACCTGGCTCCCCTTGTCTGTAATGGCGAAAATCACCGGATCGTCATGCATCTGCCCACGCGACGTCTTGATCCACAAGCGCGACTGCCAGTAAATGAGGGCAATGGCGATCAACCACAACATTTCCGGCGTTGCGTACCGGATAATGGTTTCTGGGGCGCTGATAAACAACCCGAACACCACCACGGCGGCAAGCGACGAGCCGACACCCAGCGGCCACAAAACCCTCAGATCCTCGACCCGGTAATCACGACCGTAGGTGCCCATCTTCCCTTTCTCGTCCATCGCCACGAGCTCCGCGCATCGCTTGACCAGCGCCAGACTGAAAAATATAAAGACCGAGAAAGCCATCAACCAAAAGCTCGTCTTCACGCCGGTGGCAACCGAACCGGCCAGAATGCGCAACGTATAGAGCAGGGCAAGCATCAGCACGTCGATCAGCACAATCTCCTTGAGCACCAGCGTATAGAAAACCGTCATCATAACGTAGAGCATCAGCATCACAAAAAAGCCGTTCGACAGCCAGAGCGCTGTGCCGACAGCGACCGCCATGAGCACGACGCTCATGGCGACGCCGCTCATGACCGAAAGTTTCGCGCTGGCGAATGGACGAAGGCGCTTGCGAGGATGGGCGCGATCGTTTTCGATATCGAGAAGATCGTTGAAAATGTAGGTGGACGAAGCGGCCAGCGAGAACGAGCCAAATGCCACCATCGCCTGAATCAGGTGACCGGCATTGGTCATGTTGAAGGCGGTCAGCAACGGCACGAAGAGCAGAAGATTCTTGAGCCACTGATGCACACGCAACGCTTTCAGCAAAACCTTGAAGTCCGGCGCAGGCCACTTGAACTCGCGTTCAACGGAGACATGCGGCCTTACCGACCTGGCGACTTGCGAAGGAACTCCCACCAGAATAGCGTGCTTGCATGACATCCAGATGGGAATATCCGCCCGGCTGTTGCCGGCATAGACAAACTGCTCTCCCAGACTCTGACGAATCGCCTCCAGCTTCGCCTTGCCTTTCAGATTGTGCGTGCCATCGGTGGCCAGCACCTCGTCGAAGATATCGAGATGAACCGATACGGCTTCGGCAATCGAACGGTGCGCGGCAGTGGCCAGCACAAGACGGCGACCCTTGGCCTTTTCCTCTTTCAGATACTGGAGAAACGGCTCGTTGTACGGCAACAACTCCCCTGAAATACTGCTGTGATCGGCGATGCGACTCTTGAAAACCGCGCGCTCCTGCCGCCCCAGACCAACAACCCTGAACAGATTGAGGGGCGACTTCCGTATATACTTCAAAAGTGACTCGACCAGGGTATCAGTCGGGGTAAGGGTTCCGTCGAGATCAACAACTATAGGAAGATTCATTATCCTGACTCTTGCAAGTTAGCTCGTGAGCGGGCGGCCTGCTCCAATCACCCGGCACACGATCAATAGCCGAAGAATACCAGTACTGCTTGCAGCATCTCCGAAAAAATGAATACTAACCATCGCACAAAGGGCTGTGCCGTCATCAATGATTAATTTGTGACGAGACTCTGGATTTCAGCCAGAGTGGAAATTCGGACGAATGCATGAAACTGCGTCAATACAGCAAATGGTCAGTATTTTATCTTAATAAACGCTTTGAAATACAAATCTCAAACACCTCAAACATATAAACTTGCGCCTGATCAAGGAATTGATACAGCTAACATCTCTTATCCAGACCTCTTACCGCCATGACCAGCACAGATAGGTCAGCAGAAAATCACGATGATTTCTTATCTTAAAAGACAAAAATTCTATGCCATTCGGGTTTCTGACCTGAGCTTTACCCGCAAGGAATGAACATTCGCATCGCCTGTCCGTGGAATAAATCTCCAGCAAATCCATAGCCAACTATCAGAATAAAAAACACTTAACCGGCAAAATGGAGAACACCAAAATCGCGTTGATCGGCTTGGGCTACGTCGGCCTGCCTCTCGCCGTCGAGTTCGCGAAAAAATTCCCGGTGGCCGGCTTCGACATCAAGCAGGAGCGGATCGAAGAGCTCAACAACGGGTGCGACTCGACGCTCGAAGTCGATGCGGAGGCCCTCGGCGCGGTGCTCACGGCGAGCAACCCGCTGAGCGCCGATGGCGACAAGGGCCTCTTCGTCACCTCCTCGATCGCGGAGATCGCCAAAGCGAACATCTACATCGTCACCGTGCCGACGCCGACCGACAAACACAACCGCCCCGTGCTCACCCCGCTCATCCGGGCGAGCGAAACCGTCGGGCGGGTGCTCGATAAAGGCGACATCGTAATCTACGAATCGACCGTCTATCCCGGCGCTACCGAGGAGGATTGCGTGCCGGTGCTCGAACGGGTCTCGGGCCTCTGCTTCAACCGGGACTTTTTCGTGGGCTACTCTCCCGAACGGATCAACCCCGGCGACAAGGAGCACACGGTCGCGAAGATCAAAAAGGTGACCTCCGGCTCCACGCCCGAAGCCGCCCGCAAAATCGACGAACTGTACGCTTCGGTCATCACGGCGGGCACGCACCTGGCCTCGTCGATCAGGGTCGCCGAAGCGGCCAAGGTGATCGAGAACTCGCAGCGCGACATCAACATCGCCTTCGTCAACGAGCTGGCGATGATCTTCAACCGCATGGGCATCGACACGCTCGACGTGCTCAAGGCCGCCGGGACGAAGTGGAACTTCCTGCCGTTCCGGCCCGGCCTGGTCGGCGGCCACTGCATCGGCGTCGATCCCTACTACCTGGCGCAGAAGGCTCAGGAGTACGGCTACCATCCGGAGATCATTCTGGCGGGCCGCCGCCTGAACGACAACATGGGTCGCTACGTCGCCTCGGAGGTGGTCAAGCTGATGATTTCGCGGGATATGAAGGTCAAAGGCGCGAAGGTGCTCATGCTCGGAATCACCTTCAAGGAGAACTGCCCCGACATCCGCAACACCCGCACGGTCGATATTGTGGCCGAGCTGCGGGAGTACGGCGCGCAGGTGCACATTCACGACCCCTGGGCCAACCCGGAGGAGGTGCGGCATGAATATGGACTCGACTGTATCGACGCGCCGGTCGAAGGCGGCTACGACGCCATCATTCTCGCCGTCGCGCACGCGGCGTTCGCGGAGATGGCTATCGGCAAACTCCGCTCGGGCGATAACGCCGTGATCTACGACGTGAAGGGGGTGCTGCCAA
Organism: Chlorobaculum sp. 24CR; assembly: GCF_004118635.1. Classification (GTDB taxonomy): domain Bacteria; phylum Bacteroidota; class Chlorobiia; order Chlorobiales; family Chlorobiaceae; genus Chlorobaculum. The sequence continues at coordinate 140,350 of NZ_SDGU01000009.1, forward strand.
CCGGCACCATCGACGGCAGATTGTAACGGATGAAGCTTCTCTTCGTCAACTCCGCGCGGGAGTGGGGTGGCACCGAAAAATGGACGCGGATGGCCACCCGCAAGCTCTCAGAGCAGCATGAGGTCTCGCTCATCTATCGCAAGGAGGTGGTGGGCAAAAACTTCGACCTGCCGAAATTCCGCCTCCCCTGCCTCAGCCACATCGATCTCTACACGCTCTTGCGGATGGTGGCGATCATTCGCCAAAACGGCATCGAGGTCGTCATCCCGACCAAGCGCAAGGACTACCTCCTCGGCGGTCTGGCGGGCAAGATCACCGGCGTGCCGATGATTCTGCGGCTCGGCGCGGACCGCAAGCTGAAATGGCCCTGGCAGCGCTTCATGTACCACACCCTCAGCAGCGGCATCATCGTCAACGCGAGCAAAATCAAAAAGACCCTGCTCGAAACCGGCTACATACCCGAAGCGAAAATCCGCGTCATCTACAACGGCCTCGACACCGCCGAACTCGACCGGCGGCGCTCGGAACAGCCCGTCGCCAACCCATTCCCGGTGACGATCACCGGGCTTGGGCGTCTGACGTGGAACAAAGGGTACGACTTTCTCATTCGCAGCTTCGCGCGCTTCGTCAAGCACACCGGCAACCGCGACGCGGGAATCGTGCTGATCGGCGACGGGGCGCAGAAAGAGGAGTTCACCAAACTCGCCGCCGAGCTGGGGCTGCGGGAGCGCGTGCTGTTTCCGGGCTTCCAGCAAAATCCTTACCCGTGGCTCGCCGCGAGCGACATTTTCGCCGTCACCTCGACCAACGAAGGCTTGCCCAACGCCCTGCTCGAAGCGATGTACCTCGGCAACGCGCCGGTCAGCACGCGGGCGGGCGGCGTCGAAGAGGTGATCGACGACAGCCTCAACGGCCTCCTGCTCGACTACGGCGACGAGGAGGCGCTGTCGAGTGCCCTGCAACTGCTCGTCGAATCGCCGGAGCGCCGGGCGGAGTTCGCGCGGCAAGCGAAGGCGCGGATCATCGAACAATTTTCGATGGAGCGGATGGCAAGCGAAATCGCCGGCTTCTGCCGGGAGGTGGCGGGAAAACGATGAAAATGGCTTGAATTCATGGCGAGGAAACCGCAGAAGCGAGCACGGAAGTCGTCCGTATGACAGCACAAAAAAAACAGACGCCGCAAGGTCGCCGACGCCTATTCAGAACACCGTAACCCGTTTTTTTATTATGACTTCGGCAATCAGCCCCTATGAAACATGAACATACTTTTCACCTGCTCCGCGCGAAAATGGGGCGGCAACGAAGCCTGGGTTCTGAATGCGGCGCAAGTGCTCGGCAAAAAGCATGACGTCAGTCTGGCCTATCGGGCCGATGAGGTGGGAAACCGCTTCACCGTGGATAAATACCGGTTGCCGTTCATGAACGAAGCCGACCTGCTGACCTTGGGCAGACTGGTCTCCATCATCAGACAACGCCGGATCGATGTGGTCGTCCCGACGAAACGGAAAGACTACTTCCTCGCAGGCATCGCCTGCCGGATTACCGGCGCAAAAAACATTCTGATTCTCGGCATTGTCAGAAGTCTGGAGAAGACGCTCGTCAACAATCTGGTATATAACATCCTGGCCGACGGCATCATGGTGAACGCGCAGACCATCAAGGAGGTGCTGCTGCAATCCCCGTTCATGAAACCGGAAAAGATCGCGGTCATCCCCAACGGCATATCGATCGATCGCGGCGGCATCGTTCCCGTGAAAAAGGCGTTCGATTTCATGGTCACGTCACTGGCCGAGTTGAGCGAAAGAAAAGGGTTCGACTTCCTGATCCGCGGATTCGCCAGATTCGTCAAAGAGCATGGCATTGCTGACGCCGGTCTGCTCATCATGGGATCGGGCGGCCAGAGAGAAAAGCTCGAAGCGCTCACGGAATCGCTCGGCGTCAAACGCTTTGTCATCTTTGCCGGGTTCGTGAAAAATCCTTACCCTGACCTCTTGGCCAGCGATGTTTTCGCCCTGACCTCCAAAAACGAGGGTATTCCGTATGCCATCATCGAAGCCGCATTGCTGGACAACGCGATCATCACCACCAGGGCGGGCGGAACGGAAGAGCTGCTCGAAGACAATGAACACTGCCTCTATGTCGATTACGGAGACGAATCGCAGCTCGCCACCCGGTTTCACCGTTTATACGAGGACAAAAATCTCAGGACGCGACTTTCCGGCAATGCAAGAGAGATCACCCTGGAACGATTTTCATCGGAAAAAATGGAAAAAGAGATGATCGCTTTTTTCCAGAAAATCCGAAACTGACAGAGCCTCCCTGGCATGACAAAACCGCATCCATGAACATTCTCTTCATCAACTCCATCGGCCGCAACAAATTCGGCGGCGGCGAAAAGTGGATGGTCAACGCCGCCAAAGGCTTGACCGATCGCGGCCACAACGTGGTGCTCGCCAGCAAGCGCAACTCCCGGCTGCTGGAGTACGCCGCCGGGCGCGGCGTCCGCACCGAAGCGATGGAGATTCGCGGCGACTTCAGCCCGCTGGCGACGCTGAAAATCGCCGCATGGATGAAAAAGCACCAGACCGACATTCTCATCTGCAACCTCAACAAGGATGTGCGCGTGGCGGGCCTCGCCGCGCGGCTCGTCGGGCGACCCGTGGTGCTGGCGCGCCACGGGATGCTCTTGTGCAGCAAGAAATGGAAGCACAAGCTCTCGCTCACCCGCCTGACCGACGGCATCATCACCAACAGCCGCACCATCCGCGAAGCCTACGCGGAGTACGGCTGGTTCGACGAAAATTTCGTGAAGGTGATCTACAACGGCCTCACGATTCCCGGCAACGTCACGACGTTCGACTTCGCCTCGCGCTACCCCGGCAAAAAGATCATCTACAGCGCCGGACGCCTCTCGAAGCAGAAAGGCTTCGAGTACCTCATCGACGCCGCCGCCATGCTGCAACGCAAGCGCAGCGACCTCATCTTCGCCATTTCGGGCGAAGGCAAGCTCGAAATCGAGCTGAAAAACAGGGTCTCGGCGCTCGGACGCGAAGAGTCGTTCATCTTCCTCGGCTTCACGCCCGACATCTACCCGTGCCTGAAAGGGTGCGACCTCTTCGTGCTGGCCTCGCTTTTCGAGGGGATGCCCAACGTGGTCATGGAGGCGATGGCGATGCAGAAGCCGGTCGTCGCCACCGACGTGAACGGCGCGCGCGAGCTGATGGGCGCGAGCACCGAAAGCCTCGACTGCGACACCGGCCTCATCATCCCGCCGAAAGATCCGGCGGCCATCGCCGAGGCGATCGAAAAAATCATCGACAACCCCGCAGCGATGGCGGCGTTCGGCAAGGCCGGGCGCGAGCGCGTCGAAACGCACTTCACCGTGCCGATCATGGTTGACAATCTCGAAAAGCATCTGAAAGCGAAGCTCGCCGAAAAAGCGCGACGGGGCTGAACGGAAAAAAGGGAACGTGACGGCTCGTTGTCACGCCTCGTCCGAGGCGGGGTAACGCGGAACGAGATGCTCCAGCTCTGGCTCGGTGGTGAAAAGATTGTAGCGACGGGCCAGCTTGCGAAGCACCTTGACGTCGGCGAACACATGCTGCGGCAGATCGCGCCCGTGGATGTGCCTGCCATCAAGATATTCGTCCCGTTTCTGAGCGCCGATGCCGCAAATGACGTAATCGGCATCCCGGCCATGATCGGCGATAGCAAAGACGAGCGCGAGAATGCCTGTCGATGGCCGGAACACCGACCCGCAATCCTTGCGTCTGTCGAAGAGGCGCTTGAGAAAAGTGCTGGTCAGCGAGCCAGCATAGCGGATTTTTCTCCGCATCGAGAGCCGGAAGAACTCGCCGGAGACAATCGGATCGTAACAGCCGCTGAGCCTGCCGACCAGCGCCCGCCGCTCATGCGCCGCCACCGCCTCGACCGGCAAGCGGAACCCTGCCTCGGTGAGCACCTCTTTCAAAAACTCGAAATAGCCGCTTCTCGTCAGAATCATCTTGTCGGGCCGCGACGCGATAATCATCTCCCACTGCCGCACATTCATCTCCCGGTTTGGCGCTCCCTCCCGGCGCTCCTTCGGATGGATCGAGTCGGGACTCAACACGCTCACAACCTGCGTGAACCGGCTGACCGCCTCCGCGTAGTAGCCGATAGCGGCGTTGGCGCAATAGACCGCGTCTCCCAGAGGAATATCCGCACCCGGTTTCGAGCCGAGCACCACGACCAGCTTTTTTTTCAAGCTCATGGTTTGAAAAGATTACTGCCAGGAAAATCGATGGACCTGCATAAAGATAAAAAATGGCGTACATTGATTGCTCCGATAACGAAAAATCCCGAAACATCGATGACGCCGGATGCGGCCCGGAAAACCAGCCCGGAGATGAAGCCCCGAAAAAAGAAGAAGCGGCAGTTCCGCCAGCTTTTCGCCCGCTCGCTGCAACGCCTCGCCCGCACGAGAAGCGGCAGCGCCGAATTCAGCGGGCCGCTGAACTCCGTTGCCATCCTCGCCCAGGAGAAGCTCGGAGACTGCGTCTTGCTCACGCCGCTCGTCAGGAATTTGCGCCGCGCCTTTCCCGATCTCGAAATTCACCTCATCGCCTTCAGCCGCGCCTCGGCAAATTTCTTCATGAACGACCCGCTGGTGACGGCGGTGCACCTCGTCAAGAAACAGCCCCGGCGCTATTTCCGGGAGGTGCTCGCCCGCGAGTTCGACCTGCTCTTCAACACCAAGGATCACCCCTCGACCTGGTTTTTGCTCCAGTCGGCGCTCATCCGCGCCCGCTTCAAGGTGGGACACAAAAACCCTTTCCACGAAGGACTTTACGACCGGTTGCTCGACACGGAGTTCCACAGCCACATGGCGGTGAAAAATTGCGCCCTCCTGCCGCTGCTTGGCGTCACGGCGGAGACGGGGGCGTGTCGTCCGTCGCTGCCCGCCATGCCGGTGACGGAGGAGCTGACGGCGTTTCTCGGCGAAATCGCGGCGCTCGCGCCCGTCGGCGTCAACATCAGCGCAGGCGAGCCGAACCGGCTCTGGACGGAGGCGAAGTGGCGGGCGCTGCTCGAACGCTTCCCCGGCGAGCGCTTCGTGGTGCTCTCCGGGCCGGACGATCTGGATGCCAAGCGCCGCCTCGAAGCGCAGTGCCCGAACGTCGTCGCCTCGCCGCCGACGCGGAACCTCTACGAAGCGAGCCGCATCGTGTCGAGGCTGCGGCTGCTGGTGACGCCCGACACTTCGATGGTGCACGTCGCCTCGGCCACCGGCACGCCCGTCGCCGGACTGTACCGCGAAGCACCGCAGGACATTTCGCGCTTCGGCCCCTACGCCATTCCGTACGAAATCGTCATCTCGCCCACTGGCGAAGTGAGCGGCATCGAGCCAGGCGAAGCCGCTGACGCCGTGCGGCGGCTCACGGCCCGCGCCATTGGGAAAGAAACGTGAAATCGCCTAAATTGACGGGCACAATGTCTCCGTTCAAGCATCGCCCCGACACATGACCCTCGTTCTCGGCATCATCACCATCCCGCTCCTCGCTGGACTCGGCTTGCTCGTCAAGTACCGCATCAAGCGCTGGAAGCAAAAACAGCGGCGGCAGCAAAACGATGTCTGGTCGATCGGTTTGTATGAAGGGCCGGATCCCGTCACGCTCGCGCCCGCACCCGGAATCCGCAATCCGATCCTGACGGCGAAGGAGGTCACCGATGTGCCCGCGAGATTCGTCGCCGATCCGTTCATGATCGAGCGCGACGGAGCGTTCCACCTCTTTTTCGAGCTGCTCAACACGAAGCGGAAGATGGGCGAAATCGGCCATGCCGTCAGCGACGACCTGAAGACATGGCGCTACAGCCACGTCGTGCTCCGGGAACGGTTCCACCTCTCTTATCCGTATGTTTTTGAACACGATGGCGAGATGTACATGATTCCCGAGTGCGCCAAATCGAAATCGATCCGGCTCTACAAGGCAGCCTCGTTTCCGGACGACTGGCGGCCAATCGTGACGCTCCTGCATGGCGACAAACGCAAGGTGCCGCTGCTCGACCCGTCGATCGTCTTCCACGACGGCCACTGGTATCTCTTCAGCTACATGCGCAAGGTGAACAATCTCCATCTGCATGTCGCCGAAACGCTCACCGGCCCGTGGACCGAGCACCCGGCAAGTCCCGTCTTCAGGAACAGCGACCACTTCGCGCGACCCGGCGGTCGGGTCGTCAGGGACGGCGCGGTGCTCTACCGCTTCGCGCAGGACGGCCAGCCTCGCTACGGCAGCAAGGCTTGGGGCTTTCGCATCACCGAGCTGACGCCGACCACCTACCGCGAAGAGGCGGTTTCCGACACTCCGGTGGTGCAGGAGGGAAACGAGGTCTGGAACGGCAGGGGGATGCACACCGTCGATCCGCACCGGATGCCCGATGGCCGATGGATCGCGCTGGTGGATGGACTCAGAAACGGCAACATGGCCAAATGAAAAAGAAAACCTTCGTCATACTCTGCTCGGAATATCCGCCTTACATGGGTGGCATCGCGCTCTGGGCGGAGAACCTGCTGAAGACGCTGACCGCGAACGGTTACGAGGCCGTCGTGCTGACCCACCTTACCCGAAGCCACAAGAAAAAGGGCGTCCGCTCGACGCGGGAGGTGCGCTACCTCGCCGGGCACGACTGGCAGAAGTTCCACTGGCTCTACCGGCTTCCGACGCTGCTGAAGTACATGGCGACGCGCAGGGAGCTGATTCTCGTTGCCGCGACCTGGGACGACCTGCAAATCATCCATCGCCTCAAGCCGCTGTTCGGGTTCAAAATCTATTGCGCCTCGCACGGCACGGATGTCACCAAACACGTCTTTCCGAGAAAGCACAAGGTGATCGAAAAAATCAACCGTATTTACGGCTCCGCCGATCTCTTCATGCCGGTCAGCAAGTCGCTCGACCTCATCGCCCGGTCGATGTACCCGAATCTCCGCTGCCCAAGCCTCGTGCTCGGCTGCAATGTGCTGACCGATGTTTTCGTCCCCGAACATGACCCGGAAAAGAAGAGGGCGCTGCGCAAGCAGTTCGGCATCGCGCCGGAGTGCAAGCTGCTCGTCACCGTGGGCCGCATGGTAGCGGTCAAGGGGTTCCGTCATGTCGTCATGGCCGTGGCCGCCCTGCGCGAGCGTTACCCGGATATGACCTACATGATCGTCGCCGACCGTGACGAACCGGAATGCTTGCTGCTCGACAGGCTCCTCGAGGAGCTGCATCTCGAAGAGCGGGTACGCATCCATCCCAAGATGGACAACCGTGAGCTGCCCAAACTCCTCCAGGCTGCGGACATTTTCGTGCTCACCTCCGAGCCGGTCTATTACCCGTCCTATCAGGAGGAGGGATTGCCGAGAGTGATCCCCGAGGCGAGCGCCTGCGAGATTCCGGTCATCGTCAGCACCACGGGCGGACTGTCGGAAGGGGTGATCGACGGGCAAACCGGACTGGTCGTGCCGAACGGCGACCAGGAGGCGTTGAAGCGAAGCATTTGCGCTCTCCTCGACGACCCGGAAAAGGCGCGCGAAATGGGAAGAAAGGGACGGCAGTTCGTGCTCGAACAGTTCTCCGACACGAGCATGACCGCCAAAATTCTCGCCATGGCCGCAGAGGAGCAGTAAAGATGCCGCAGCCCACGGTCACCGTTCTCATGCCCGTGCACAACGGGGAGCGCTACCTGAAGGAGGCCATCGAGAGCATCCTCGCGCAGACCTTCGCGGATTTCGAGTTTCTCGTCATCGACGACGGTTCGACCGACCGGAGCCGCCAGATCGTCGAATCGTACGGCAACCCGAGAATCGTGCTCGTCGCGAACGCCGACAACCGGGGCACCGTGCACGTGCTCAATCAGGGCATCGCACTGGCGAAAGGCAGGTACATCGCCCGCATGGATGCCGACGACATCAGCCTCCCAGAACGGCTCGAAAGGCAGGTGCGCTTCATGGACGAACACTCCGAAGTCGGTGTTTCGGGAGCGGGCATGCGCGTCCTCAAAAAGGGAAAGCTCAAAAACACCATGATGCTGCCCACGGGCGACCAGGAACTCAAAATCCAGCTCCTCTTCAGCACCTGTTTATACCACCCGACGGTCATCATCCGCACGGAGCTGGCAAAAGCGCATCCCTATCCGGACAATCTCGTTTACACACAAGACTACAACTACTGGACGCGACTCGCGCCCCTCGCCCGCTTCGCCAACATCGACGAAATATTGCTCCATTTCCGCGAGCACGAGGGGCAGATCAGCACCAGAAAAGCTGACTTGCAGATCACCAACGCAAGAGCATTGAGGACGGAATACCTGAAGCGACTGGCGGGCGAGGTCTCTGACGAACAGCTTGCGATTCACCACGCCATCGCGGAAAACCGGAACGACATCGACCTCGAACAAGCGAAAGCGTGGCTTGAAGAACTGGTCGGGACGAACGACGCGACGGGGATGTTCGATGCGGAGATATTCCGCCGCGAAATGGGCCGAAAGTGGTGGCTTGTCTGCCGGAAGAATACCGGGCACGGCAAAGCGACTTTGCGAGTGTACCGCTCGTCATTTTTGCAACCGCTGTACCGGCCAGAAATAAAAAAATACCTGAAATTCCTGCTGCGTTGCATGACGAAGAGTGTCAAAATCAGCTAATGTGAACCCAATCTGAAATGAAGTAGAATTCAGGACTATTTTTTTCAAAAAAACAAAATAACCCGAGCAACACATGAAAAAAAAGTTAGGGCTATTCCTTCCGGAAGTCAGCGATGATTACAACAAGGTATCCGCCTCGATATGGATTCGCGCCCTGCAAATGGTTACGCATTACAAGAACCTGGGATTTGATGTCTCCATCAACAAGCCCTTGAGATTTTATGATATAGCGATAGTCTATCGACTGGCGACAAAAAAGAACTTGCTTCTTTGCAAGGCACTGCGAAAAACAGCCAAAAAAGTGTACTTCGATTCCGTCGTCAACTATTTTGTTGAACATAGTGGCTGCAATGCAGAACAGGTATATTATCAAAAAAAAATTGCCGAGGTGTGCGACGGCATCATTTGCAGCACTGAAAATATTGCCTCTTATGCAAAGCGCTTCAACAGCAATATCCATATAATGGATGATCCTATCGACACCGAATACTTTCATCTTCAAAAATCGAACATCAATTATCAAAACCCTATATTTGGCTGGTCTGGCGTCTCCAGCAAAGCACACTTTCTCAATAATTTCAGCAGCATCATTGACAACAAAATAATTTTGATTTGCGATGAAAAAATTCACAATCAGAAAATTGATTTTAACTTCAAATACATGCCATGGAGATACGAGACATTTCCAAATCATCTCATGGATTGCGATATCGCCCTCTTGCCGAGAACCTATATAGACGATCCATATAATCTTGGACACAGCTCTTTCAAGGCATTGGTTTTTGCAATAACAGGCATCCCCATTATTGCCAACAAATTACCATCGTATGAAAAACTTGCGTCACTATATGAATCCATAGTTTTTCTGGAAGAAAATGCCGATAATATAGATTCATGTATTAACAAACTGATCGCCAAACCAGCTCCCGACACAACAAAGATTCGATCTTTTTATTCATGCGAAAATCAGGCGTTACGCCTGCGAGACTTCTTCTTCAATGAAAACACCATCTAAGCATATGGCAGTAAAAATGTCTCTATAACAACGGGATAATTGCTAATTCAGCAACGCTCACTTGCAATGAACTTGTTTTTATAAAGCGCAAAAAAGCAGAGCCAGTCATTATTTTTTATCGCCAGAAAAATTATTTTGACTTTTAAAATTCACTAACAAAATCATAAAAAAGATAGAGCTTCAATACGAAGCGAATACACAAAATATAGCGATACGAACGCTTTTTTATGCCCCCTACCCCTTTTCTTCATTTACAACATTTCGCTCAAAGTCTGGAAATGGAGCGGCATGCTCGAACGCGAGCTGACGCCGTACCGGAAGTATGTCGAAAAAGGGTACGGGTGTCGTTCATCACCGACGGCCGCCAAGACAAAAAGCCTTACCCGGAAAAACCGCAAGGCATCGAAATCCTCTACAACGAGTTCAGGCGGCACTCCCGGTACGAAGAAAACCCGAAAATCCTGCTCGAAGCTATAGCGGCAGGCTCTGCGGTCATCCACTAACTCGATCAACGACTTTACGGCACAACTCCACTTCAAAAACAATGAATGAACCTTGGCAAATGAACAGCAAAATTGTGGTTTATACGGCGCTTTTTGGTGAGTACGACGACCTGAAAACCCCTCCGGAACCGATCGATGGATGCGATTTCGTCTGCTTCACCAATAACCGCAAGCTCATATCCGGAACATTCGACATACGATACCTCGACCTCAAAGGCATGGATAACACCAGGCGGAACCGCATGGTGAAACTGCTCCCCCACCGGTTCTTTCCTGATCACGAATATTCAATCTACATAGATGGCTCAGTCTCCATAAAACGAACCGATATAAGGGACTTTGCCTTGAGCCATCTGGTTAAGCACAACTGGGCTGCATTTTCCCACTCAAGCAGAAACTGCATCTATGAAGAACTCGAAGCCTGTATCGAACGGCAGAAAGACGATCCGGTAACCATGAGGCGACAGATCAAGCACTACCGCCGCATGGGCCATCCGGAAAAGTATGGCCTGACGGAAAACACCATATTCTTCGCCGCCATAACCAGCCCAACATCATTCGATTTTCTGAACTCTGGTGGCAGGAGCTGCAACGGCACAGCAAACGCGACCAGCTAAGCTTTGCGTATGTTGCCAGGAATGAGCAGCTCGAATACGCTCTCCTGCCCGGAACAATCCGGAATAACGACCACTTCGAGATACACGCCCACAAGCACAAGAAAACGCCGGCACAGAAGCTTCTGAAATCACTGAAAAAAACATTTTCAAAACAACAAAACCTGACCTGATGACCAGAAGCCTGTCCGTCCAGGCACGCCAATCCGGGAAGCCGAGATCGAAAATTTCGATTCGATTTGTCTATTTTACGCCAGTAGATTTTCTCACTTTTCAATCGCATGGCAGTGAAAGTCAGCGTCGGCATACTTATAATGGCTGACTCCGGCATCTTCAGGCAAAGCTGGCATTGTTCTGACCTAACTCCTTGCACAACAACGTGATACGCCAATGCACCTCGTCCTCTTCTTCACCCACGACACTTCGCTCAGGGCCTGGGAGCGGAGCGGGATGCTCGAACGCGAGGTGGCGCTCTACCGGAAGTATGTCGAAAAGGCTGTGCGGGTGTCGTTCGTCACCTACGGTCGGTGGGACAAACAGCGCTACGCGGAAAAACTGCGAGGCATCAAAATTCTCTGCAACGAGTTCAGGCTGCCGCTCGGCCTCTACACCCGGATGATCCCGCTCCTGCACGGCAAGGTTTTGCGGCAGTGCAGCGTCATCAAGTCCAACCAGACCCCCGGCGCTCTGACGGCGCTCGCGGCGGCGCGGCGCTACAACAAGCCCATGCTCGCCCGCTGCGGCTACATGCACTCGGAGTTCGTCGCCAACCAGCACGGCGCGGACTCTCAAGAGGCGCGGCAGGCGCTCGACGACGAGCGGAAGCTTTTCGGCCAGGCCGACGCCATCGAGGTGACGACGCCGATGATGCGCGACAGCATCATCGAACGCATTCCCGGCAGCGCGACGAAGATCACCGTGACGCCAAACTACGTCGATACCGAGAGCTTTTCGCCGCGAGATGCCGAAAAAGAGATCGACCTGCTCTTCATCGGCAGGCTCAATCCGCAAAAAAATCTGGAGGCGCTCCTCGATGCGCTGCGCGGACTGAAGCTCAAAACGGTCATCATCGGCAGCGGCCCGCTGGAAAACGAGCTGAAAGAGAAAGCTCGCGCCCAAGATCTCGACATCGACTGGAAGGGAAATCTGCCCAACACCGAACTGCCGGGATTTTTGAACCGGTCGAAAATATTCATCCTGCCCTCCCATTACGAAGGCCACCCGAAAACCCTGATCGAAGCGATGGCGGCGGGCGCCACTGTCATCGGCGCGAACGCGCCGGGCATCCGCGAGGTCGTCACGCACGGCAAAAACGGCTGGCTGTGCGAAACCAGCGCGGAGAGCATCCGAAAATCGATTACGACGCTCATCGATTCAGAGCAGCTCAGATACGATCTCGGCAAGAACGCAAGAGCCTTTGCCCTCGACAACTACTCGCTCGACATCATCGCCAGGCGGGAATTGGCGCTGCTCGAAAAATTGAGGCGTTGCGAAATTTCACGCGATAAATAATAGCGAAACAAGCAAAAACAGACTTTTATCCGGCACCATAATTATAGAACATGAAAATACATTATCGCCCTGATATTGATGGATTAAGAGCTATTGCAGTTCTGTCTGTTCTTTTCTTTCATACAGAAATACCTGGTTTTAGTGGCGGATTTGTTGGTGTCGATATTTTCTTTGTCATTTCAGGATACCTGATTACCCTTATTCTCCTCAAGGATATTGAAGAGGATAAATTTTCCATTGTAAGGTTTTACGAAAAAAGGATCAGACGAATTTATCCCGCGCTTTTTGCCGTCATCTTTTTCATACTCATTGCAGGCTTTTTCTTCATGGCTCAGGATGCTTTCGATGCGCTTGGAGAAAGCATTACGGCAGCCACTCTTTTCTGGTCGAACATCCTGTTTCAAAAACAATCTGGCTATTTTGAAGCACCATCGTTTCAAAAGCCGTTGCTTCATACCTGGTCGCTGGCTATCGAAGAGCAATACTACGTTATATTCCCACTACTCCTATCACAGCTCCATAAGTTTAAAAAGCAACAAGCATTCAACATAATACTGCTCCTCTGGATTATTTCTTTTGGATCAAGCATCTATTACATTCATGATTACCAGCGGGCAACTTTTTATTTTCTTCAATTCCGCGCCTGGGAGCTCCTGACAGGGACTCTTTTAGCTTTTCATGTATTTCCTTCATTGAAGTCGGAACGCTTTCGCGATGCGGCCTCCTTGACAGGACTAATCCTTGTTCTGGGAAGTGTCTGGTTCTATAGCGAAAACACCCTGTTTCCCGGCTTGAGCGCATTTGTCCCGGTGCTTGGCGCAGGTTTGATTATTCATAGCGGCATCAACATTGGCCAAAAAGAGTCTGGTATTGGCAACAGAATTTTAAGTTTCAAACCGCTCGTCGTCATCGGATTGATCTCTTATTCCCTCTATCTCTGGCACTGGCCGATTCTTGCCTTCGAGAAGTACCTGATTTTCTGGCGCTATGGGCTTCCCGATGCCATCACCATTATAGCCATCTCGCTTGCGCTTGCATTCTTGTCATGGAAATATATCGAAAAACCGTTCAGGAGCGGCAAGGCCCTGCTACAGCAAAGAGGCCCCCTTTTTGCTGTAGCTCTAACGATAATGTTTGTCAGCGCAGCCTCGGGCAGAGTTATCCATTTACAGCAGGGCATGCCATGGCGAAATAACCCCGGTGCAACAATCAGTATGAAAACCGATCCTGCATGGATTGAGCATGAGGCAAGAGACAAGTGGATCGATGGCATGAAAGATGGCAATCAGCCACCGGTCATCGGGTTTTCCAGGTCAACACCATCATTCGCATTGTGGGGAGATTCACATGCCGTGGCGCTTGCATCAGGCCTTGAAAAAAAAGCAATGGCTTATCATGTTTCCGGTTACAATATCAGCCGAACCGGTGTGCGCCCCTTGTTGGGAATGGATCGCATCAGAGGAGAACACGATGAGGTCGGACATAATAACGCCGTCATCAACTTCCTGCGCCACCATCCTGAAGTCAAAACGGTTATCATTGCTGCGGAGTGGTCTGATATTCCGTCAACTTCGTATCGCGATATTTACGATCAGTTCCATCAGGGTGAAAGCCAGGAAAAGCTACTGAGAACAGGATTATCGCGATCTGTTGATACACTTCGTTCGATGGGTAAAGACGTAATAGTGGTAATGGATGTGCCGAGGCTCAAAAAAGACCCGAACAGTTTGCTATTTATCAGTAAACGCTTGAACATCCCGGTTTCCGTTATTTCATCAAACAAGGAGGATTATTTTGAATTGAACAAAATACCTTTCAAGGCAATACATGATATATCAGAGAATAGAAATATAACAGTGCTTCATCCTGAAAAAATGTTGTTTGACAGTTCTGGCAAAGCGTTGCCAATGCATTCAGGAAATTTCCTCTATGTTGACGACAACCATCTGTCAGCATATGGTTCAGCTTATGTATCCGTGATATTCAACCCTTTATTCACTCAAAAAGTAGCTAATAAAAAAAATGATTTTAAAATAAAGGATCCTCGAAGCAGAGCTTCGAGGTATTTAGAAGAGTTGGAGCTGCTGTGAATGCAACTTTTTATACTCAATTTCTCGACCTTGACT